>JAPPJZ010000055.1 GCA_028874365.1 Chloroflexota bacterium
GGTGGTCCGGGACGGCTCCGTCATCACCCAGGACGGGAGGACGTACGAGCTGCTGCGGCTGAGCGACGGCACCTGGCTCGCGACGCCAGGCGCGCCGCCGCCGGCATCAGGCGATCAGACCGTGAGCCTGCCGGGCAGCGGCCGGAGCATCACCCTGACGAGAAGGGACGACGGCACGTACACCTACGAGAATGCGGCCGTAACGGACGGCCGGGTGATCAGGGTAAGCGGCGTGGACTACCGATTGAACCGGAACGCCCAGGGCGTGTGGTCTGCCACGGCCGTGACGGCAGGGCCCGTGAACCCGGGGACGGTCGGCGGACCGACGCAGACGGACGAGGTGGATACCTTCACCGAGAGTCGCTTCGGAACAGACGCCGACAACCCGTACGGAGTGCGATTCCGCAGGCGCGGCAGGTCTGCCGTGACCACCCGCGGAACAAGCATGATTCCCGCGAGCATCAATGCCGACACCACCCAATATCCCAACGACGCTGACGGGAATCGACCGGCAGACCTGCCGGACTTCCCGGTCTACGGCCTCGTGGGGCGGGGATTGGTTTCGCAGGAACTCACGTACGCGGAAACCGCCAAGGCAAAGCTCGAGGAGATCATCAGCGTGATCCAGCTCAACAAGCCGCTGTACGCCGCGGAAGACGTGGACCCGGACGACCATATCGGGAGCGACGGCGACAACGGCCTGTGGGACGACGCCGAGACTGCCGTCGCGAGGATCTTCGGCCAGACGAAGGCCGACAACCCGCTGGGCGGAAATCCCGCCGGGTCCAGGGTCGATGCCGACGAAGTGGACGACATCATCGCGGCGCTCCAGGATGCCATCAGCGGCTTGTCGGACGTTGAGGCGTTCGAACGGGAATTCGAGGACGCAATCGCCGAAAAGAACACTGCAGGCAGCACGGACTTCGATGCGGACGATTTCTTTACGGGCACGATGTCGAAGATCCGGTTCGGGTCGACCAACGGCACGCGATTCGGAGTGTACGCGTACCGGAAGAAGTACGACGGGGGTACTCCTTCTGGGGATCCTCCTACTAACCTCCAACATGCGGCGCAGTCGGGCTCGACCATCGAATGGGACACAGGCGTGATCGCCTACACGCCCCTTGATGGCCCGAGTTCCGGAGACATCCCCTCGCGCGGCCAGGCCCGCTTCCAAGGCGATACCGTTGCGATCGACACCACCACTGCAAGCTCCCCGGTCCTGTACGCGGGCAAGATCGAATTGATCGCCAGCTTCGCCAAGGGCGAGGTGAACGGCACAGTCACCGCCCTGAAAGACGAAGACGGCGGTGCATGGAAGTTCGAGAGCTCGCGTTCGTTCCGAGACGAGGTCGTCAAGTCGATCACGCTGCCCAAGGCGACACGGCAGCAAGCCGCTCAGACAGGCTTCTACGAGGCCACCGTCTCAGCAACAAATCCGGCAACCCTCGCATTCGATCGCAACCTGCGGGACGAGACCGACAGCGACCCCGCCGACGCCTCCAGCGTCATGTTCGAGGTCCAGCTGCTCGACGAGGCGACCGAGGCGCTCGGCGTATGGGAAGCATTCAATCTGGAGGGCTCGTTCGGCGCGCCAAGATCCGGCACCGTGACCAAGCCGACTCTTCCGAATTTCACCGACCGCGGCGACGGGGTCGAAGCCGCCACCCGGGTGGTATACATCGGTACTACCAGTTTCGCAGCTGCAATCACGGCAAACGAAGAGGACAATACCTTCACGCTGACGAGAGTCAATCTGGGAGACCCTCCCGGAGATCTTGGTGCCAACAACGACACCGGAAATCTCATCTACACGTTGACGTCTTTGTACAGCCCAGGCACGAGAACGGTGAGGGGACCGGGTTTCGCGGCCAACGCCAGGACATTGGTCAGCAGGTGGAGAGCGGAACTCGCGAAAAGCAATGTCGGTCTCACTGCTGATTCGGCCAATAATATCGTCGCAATCGATCCCAGTTTCCAAACCAATGCCGAGGCGGCCCTCAACCAGATCGGTGCCAATTTCGTTCCCATTTGGGCCAGCGACTGGGATGGAGACAATGACACTGACGAGGCCGACTGGTTGAGGGCGCTCAGTGACGTCAATACTGCACTTTCCAGCAGGAGCAGGTTCAAGTCAGAGCAGGAGTCCGGCGGAGTCTTCTCGAGTCTCACCTACACCGACCAGCAGATCGATACCCTCATCGCGGCCACGACCAGGAATCTCGACTTCACACTTCGAATGGATCGCACCCGGTACACTCGGTTCGGCGTCTGGTCCCAGAAGGCACCTGATCTCGCGACAGACAGTCTTACGAGCACTGGCGACACGATCGACACGGGCACGCTCGCTTACAGCTTCCTCGAACAGGAGGGCGGAACGGGCTTGACATTCATCGCCGACTACCGCGGCACCACCGTCGCGGTTGACGAGGACAACGGGAACCTCTATCGAGGCACGATCGACCTGACCGTCAACTGGAATGACAATGGAGACGGCGGCGGTTCGCTGACATCGAGCATCACGGACCTGCGAGGCGTTTCCGGCACCTCCGCTTACCTTCAGCATGACGACAAGGACGTTCGCACGATCTTCTTCCCTGCAGTTACGGTCGGTACAGGCGGTGCGTTCACGGGAAGCAGCCTCTCGGTTGACATTGGCTACAGGAACGGGCAGCAGGATGCGGCGGTAGCGGCCAACGGAAGCTTCGAAGGGGTATTCGTAGGCGACAGTCACAACGAAGGGCCGCTTGGAGTGCTTGGCCGTTGGAGGATCGCTGATCCGATCGATTTCCAAGGCTCCTTTGGAGCGGACCTCCAACCTTAGAACGGAAGCATGCGGGGAGGGCCCATTGAGGGCCCCCCGCTTCGACCGGTCGCCCCATACGGTCCGAGGCTCCTTCAAGCCGCTTGCTGCACCCACAGTCGTTCGCGTACTTCGCTCACCTGGGCTGAAACGACTCGCGGGCGTCGCGGGTTCCGGCCCGGTCTGGAGCTAACGGGGGTGGCGCGTTCGTTCAAAGCTGGTAATCTTGCGATTCCGGCCGCGGCCTATTCTAATCGGCCGCGGCGTGCCAGCCCGCTGGGCGGAAGACTCAAGCCTCCTTGGCCCCCCGGGTCATTGGCGTCCGAGCACGGCACTGACGAACGGCGAGCGACACCGCCGCAGCCGGTCCTCTGGAAACGCCGGCTTGTCCCACTGCGGCAAAAGGATTGCACGGAGCGCATGGCCGGTCCCGATGCTTCAGGCGGCTTGCGTTCCACCAGCTTCGGGTCATGCCAGTTCGCGGAACGCGTGCCCGGTCGGGATCCGATCGATCGCGTGGCTGGCGCGGACGAACCGCGAGAGAACGATCGACAAGCTTTGGAGCGGCAAGAAGGTGCGGCGTGCCAGACCTTCCGCTTGTGGGATGCGAACGGTCGGGGCTGGACCGGCTGGGACGTCGCGAAGGCGTTCCGCGTCCGAGCGCGGACTCTCCTGGACGTGCAGCGGTGCCGCACCGTGGAGGGCTTCGAGCAGCTGGCTAGCTTCAGAGGCCGCCGGTCATCGAGTGCCGAAGAGTCCCTCGCCTGGCCAAGAATCCGAGACGAGAGACCTCGGGAAGCGCATCAGGACCTACAGATCTGGGTAGTGCTGCGCTGGACGGGGTGCGAGCGGACCAGGTCATGCCTGACCGGACCGTTTCAATTCCGAAGCGTCCACGGTACGTGCGGGACAGCTCGGGCGAGTGAGGTGACAGGTCGCGCCCGAGGCCTCTGGAGTCTGTGGTCCGAGATGGCCGCTGGGTCGAGCGGCATAAACGTCCTCCAGTGTTGGTTGGGCGGCGGATGACGAAGATCCGCGACGGCGGTTGCAATCTCGGGTCAGTCGCCCCGGGAATCGTCCGGAAGCCCCTGGCTTCACTCCGACCAGAATGGCGGCCTGATCACGCGACAGCCCGACAGCGCTCCCTGTTGCCGCGGTCTGACGGACGGAGGCGTTTGACGGTACGGACAGCTGCCCTGTGTTTGGCGTCTAGCACGGACCGGCCATCCAGAGACAATGCTCTCGTGCGCCGCCGACAACGTATGGTGTGCCCCGGCACCTTCAGGATGAGTTCCCTCCCGAAGGGCAAGATCAGTCGAGTCGCCCGGGGCATGTCATCCCCCCTGGCGGTCGCAGAACTGGGCGGGAGGGTCTCCTCTCACATGCCTTCTCTCGATTAGTCGCTCCGCACCAGAGACTCCAGTGCTCGAACGAGTCGCTCTGTCGCTCTCTTTACGCCTCGACGTCTTGACACGCAATGCGCCGTCGTGCAGCCGCTGCAACGTGTGCTGGCGGTGCGTCGCGAGCATGCTCTCTGGCGTCACCGCCGACCCGCGCGGCCCCACCAGCCGCCTGGACAAGCGTGGGTCGCCAGCAGCTGCTGGCACGGTTTGTTCTCGGCAAACTCGTCCACGGCGCGGCCATCTTCCGATCCAGCTGCGGCCGGACCGGAAGCGTCCTAGCGTTGCGACCGTTCCGCTCCTGCGGGGCTGTTCGCCGGACGGCAATGTTCCGTAGGAGGCAAGTCAGAGACAAGGGCGAACAGGCCCTCGACCGTGACACCGCGTCCGATGCCCGAGCCTTGCGGTCGACCATCGAGCCGGGCTCCGGTCGCCGCTAGACTCACCATGGCCTCAGAAGCGGCGCCAACCACTGTGACTCCCGCGTGATTCGTCAAGGGGGGATCAACCCTCATGTGACCTGCGCATCGGGTCGGTCGCCGGCTGCTGGCAGCGGGGAAGGGCAACACTGCCGAACTCCCGCAGCGCCGGCGACAGCGCTGCGTGCGCAACCCTATCCATTCGTGCGCCGCTCCGCGATCGGCCGAACCGTGTTCAGGAGCCCGAACCGAGCAAGCGGGCGGATCCGGTCTCGGACCCACCCGCCGCAGGCAATAGCCGGAGCCGGAACGTTAGGGCTTCAGCTCCGCTCCGAACGAGGCGGAGTAATCATCGACCGTGGTTCCCGTATCCGTGATGCTCCAGGTTCCGAGCACGCCGACCGGCTCGTCCCTGAAGTCCGGGTCCATAACGAACACTCCGGCCATCGCGGCCGTGATTTCGCTAGGTGCGGTTGTGTCCTGCGAACTGTCTCGGTACCGGACCCTCATGACCGGGGTGCCGCCAAGGGTCCCCGCAGTACCCGTAAGCCCGGTGAAGAAGATCGACTTGACGTCCTTGGTGCCGTACTTGAAGTAGGCGCTCGTGCCTCGGACGCCCCTGAGGTCCGTGATGGTGGTCCGTACCGATGGAGCAGTGTCGGCCGCCCAATTGACCTGCAGGATGAACTGGCCCGCATACAGGTCTCCGGTGCTCTGGTTCACCGCCAGGGTCCTTCCCTCGTACGTCGCGGCGAATGTCAGCCCGCTCACGTTGTCCGCCGCCGCTGGAGTGAGGGGGCTGTACGCGAAGGAACCGTGGGCCGGTGTGGAATCGTCATCGGTATCGGTTCCGTCCACGTTGCCAGCCGCATTGTCAGGCGCGATCTGGGACCATACCCCGAAGCGCGTGTACTTGTTGTGCCCGAAGTCGTACTTGAAGTCCCATCTCTTCTCGGAGAAGACCTGGCGGGCTTCGTCAGTGTCCCACTCGATGGAACTGTCTTCAAAGAAGCCGTCGGTGGCCAACGCTCGCTGGAGCGCGGAGGCACTCCCGAGTGCGCTAAGAGTTCTGCCGATCTCGCTGCTTACAGTGCTCCTGTCGTCCGTAGCTAGCGTTACGCCGGTGATGCCAAGGACGGTACCAAGGATGGTTCCCGCGGTACCCGCCCTAGGCGAAAAATTGTCATCGGCCAAGCCGGTCCGCAGCCTAGAGATTTGGGTTCGCGCTTCGCTCACGAACGTGCTGCCGGCCCTTACGGTACGCGACCTGCGATATAGGTCCGTAAGCTCCAGGCCGGTGAAGTCCCTCTTGAATTCCTCGTCGCTGATGATCCCTGTGTCGGTAGCGATCTCCAGAACTTCCCTGGTAAGGCTGAAAGTGCTCTCTTCCGTGTTCGGCGTAATCGGCCCGCCGGTGCCGGTGCCGGGGGTACCGTTCGTGATGTAGTGGATCGAGCCGCTCGTGGCACCGCCTCCCCTGTCGGCTTCTCTCGGCAGCGTTGGCTTGGACACGGTGCCGGTTCTCGTCGCTCCGAAGGCACCCTCCAGGCTGAAAGCCTCCCACACGCCGAGCGCTTCGCCGGCATCCTCGACAAGCTGGACCCGGAATGTCGCCGAATCCGCAGTAGCATTCGGAAGGCTGGTGTCCGCGAAGATGGCCGTCGCTATCGCATCGGCTGGAGTGGATGTCTCCTGGTAGAATCCTGTCTCGCCGGCGGTTGTCGAAAGCGCGGCGTCAGGAAGCACGAGAGACCTTACATCCTCGTTGCCGAATCCGTCGTTATACACCCACGTCCGACCGCTCTCGTCCTTCAGTTCCGTGATCGTGCCCTTGACGTTCTTCCTCGTGAAGCTCGCCACGAGTTCGATATTCCCGGCGTAGAGTGTCGCGCCCTTCCTGTTCGCCGCATCGACTTCAGACACGGCCACGGTGCTGCCTCGGTACGTGGCCTCGCCCCGGTCGGGGATGTCCGCGGCCAGGGGAGCGTCGCTCGGCGTGTACGCGAACACGCCCTTGGTCCACCCTCCCCGTGCGGCATCCGACGCTGCGTCGTCAGCATCCGCATTCTTGACGACGTACGCGCCGAAACGGGTCGACGCGGTCGACCCGAAGCGGATCCTGGACATCAGGCCATTGAAGAAGTCCGCTGCGTCATGGTCCGAGTCGTCGCCGCCGCCCACAGCGCCATCAGCGCCCTTGTTGATAGTGTCGATCTGCTCTTCGTACTCGCGTCCGAACCTGGCGACATCGGAGAGCACCGCGATGGCGTCCTGCAGTGCCGCAATAACATCGTCTACTTCGTCCGCATCGAGAGTCAGGCCGCTCCACGGGTCGCTGCCCAATATGCCGTCCATTTCGTCTGTCGCAAAATCAGTAAGTCCGAATATCTTCCCCACGGCCATCTCGGCTTGCCGCCAGAGTCCGGGGGCACCTTCAGTCCCCACGTCGGCGATGTGATCGTCCGGGTCCCGGGCATCGCGGACATACAGCTCCTTGTTGAGGCGGATGATGTCCACAATCTCCTGCAGCTTGGCCTTGGCGGCCTCGACATAGGTCCGTTCCCGCGTGACAAGGCTTTCCTGCATGAGGTCGTACACCGGGAACTCCACATGGCTAGCACCCGATCGTTGCGGGACGATCTTCGTTCCTCGGTCGTCGGCATCGGCGGGTTGCTCGCCCCGTGTCGAAAGTTGGACGCCGTAGGTGTTGAGGTCGGGGTCCGTTGTTAGATCGTCGTCGAACCGGCCATCTGTGAACGTGTTGACCTCGTCCGTCTGGGTCGGCCCCGCGACCCCGCCGGTGTCGATGGTGCCCGGGTCGCTCACGGTCGCCGCCGACCACCGGCCGTCCGAAGCCTGCGTCAGGCGGTACCGGTTCCCGCCGACCGTGATCTGGCTCCCGCTCGAAACCGGATTGCCGTTGTAAGTGAACGTGCCGCTTGACGTTCGCCTCAGCGTGACGGTCTGGCCGCCGGGAAGGCTGACTGTCTGGTCGCCGCTTGCTGGCGGCGGCGCGCCCGGCGTCGCGAGCCAGGTGCCGTCGCTTAGCTCCAGCAGCTCGTACGTCCTCCCGTCCTGGGTGATGACGGAGCCGTCCCGGACCACC
>JAPPJZ010000008.1 GCA_028874365.1 Chloroflexota bacterium
TCGGTGGGAAGGCCTCGTCCTGGACGCGCTCGATCGCGTCGATGTCGAGCTTGCCCAGGTCGCGCTGCTCGTTGGGCAGCGTGTGCCGGGTCATCACCGCGCGGGCACGGCGCTCTTCTAGCGGTGCATCGTCGAGGAAGCCGAAGGGGTTGATGTTGATGATGCTTTGCGCCATGCCCGACGGCGTCACTGTGTCGCGGGCGTGGAGCCGAATCTCGCCGCGTTCGATCCGCTCCAGCACGCCGATCAGCGCGTCGGTATCCACAGCCTCGTGCAGGCAGTCGTCCATGGTCTGGGCGATCAGCGGGTGGTCGGGAACCTCGAGCGGTCCGGCCAGGTTCTCCTGGCAACCGACCTGGGCAGGGAAGACAGCCGCCAGCAGGTCGTCGGCGATCATCCGCTGCAGGTAAGGCGGCACTTCCTTTGCCCCCCGGCGTCGGGGGACGGCCAGCGCCCGAGTCGCGGCCCAACGCCAGCGGGTGTTCCAGAATGGCGCATAGAGCACGGCCTGGCGCAGCGACTGTTCCGCGTTGTCGGACTTGAGGTACTCGAACGCCTCCTCCAGCGGAAATGACTGAGTTGGACCCAGAGAGAGCAGGATGCCCTCCTCGTTGGCCGCGGCCTGCAGCTCAAAATCGAAGCGGACGCAGAATCGCTTGCGCAGCGCGAGTCCCCAGGCGCGGTTGACGCCCGATCCGAACGGCGCGTGCACGACCAGCTGCTGCCCGCCGGATTCGTCGAAGAAGCGCTCGAAGACGACGTCGGTGTCCGAGGGCATCACCTGCAGCGATTCCTGAGCCTCGGCCAGGTACTCGACCATTTGCTCGGCTGCGATCGCTTGCATGTGGCACTCGCGTTGGAGGAAGCGTGATGCAGACTCTGGATCGTCGGCCATCGCGCCGATCTCGCGCCTCAGCTCGCCCACGGCTGCGGAAAGCTCGATGCTGCGGCCCGGCGCTTCGCCCAGCCAGAAGGGGATCGTCGGCGGTGCGCCGTGCGCGTCCTCGACTCGGACGATGCCCTTGTTCTCGACCCGGCGAATCCTCCACGAGGTGCTGCCCAGCAGGAAGATGTCGCCGGCGGCCGTTTCGATCGCGAAGTCCTCGTTGACCGTGCCGATGAACGCGCCTTCGGGCTCCTTGATCACGCGGTAATCGCCGGTTTCGGGGATCGTGCCGCCGTTGAGGATCGCCGTCATCCGCGCCGCGCGGCGCGGCTTGACGACGCCGTTGATCCGGTCGCGATGCAGCAGCGGATTGGAGCGCCCGCCGCCCTCGCCGATGCCCGTGGCGAGCATCTCGACCGTCTCGTCAAAGGCGAAACGTTCAAGTTGGCCGTATGGCGCGGCACGGCGCATCATCGCGTAGAGCTCATCTTCCCGCCATTCCTCTTCCGACGCGGTCTCAGCGACGATCTGCTGCGCCAACACCTCGATGGGCGCCTTGGGCTGGCAAATGCGGTCGAGGTCACCGCGCTCGACCGCGCGCACCATCGCCGCGCACTCGATCAGCTCGTCCAGCGCCGTCGGCAACAGCGCGCCATGTGGGATCAGCCCCAGCGCGTGACCCGAGCGTCCGACCCGTTGGAGGAACGTGGCAATCCGCCGCGGCGAGCCGATCTGACAGACCAGATCGACCGAGCCGATGTCGATGCCCAGTTCCAGCGAGGCCGTCGCCACGACCGCCTTCAGGTCGCCCGACTTGAGCCGCTGCTCCATCACATGGCGGCGCTCCTTGGAGAGCGAGCCGTGGTGTCCGGAGACGTGTTCCTTGCCCACGCGAATGCCCAGCTCGTGCGCCACGCGTTCGGCCAGCGAGCGTCGGTTGACGAAGATCAAGGTCGTCCGATGCTGCAGGATCAGCTCGGCCAATCGGTCGTAGACCGCGCCCCAGTGTTCGTGCGTGGCCAGCGCCTGCAGCGGCGCGTCCGTGGTCTCAATCCAGAGCTTGAGTTCGCGCCGGTGGCCGAGATCGAGGATGCGGCAGGGCAATGGCTGCCCCGACTCGTCCAGACCGGTCAGAAAGGAGGCGATCTCGCTCATCGGTTTCTGCGTGGCCGAGAGGCCGATGCGGGTCGGGCGCTGCTCTGCGACATGGTCGAGCCGCGCCAGCGTCAGCGAGAGGTGCGAGCCGCGTTTGTCGCGCACGACGGCGTGAATTTCGTCAACGATCACCGTGCGAACCGTGCGCAGGATCTCCCGCGAACGCTTCGCCGTCAGCATCAGGTAGAGCGACTCCGGCGTCGTGATCAGGATCTGCGGCGGCCGCTTGACGATCGCCTGCCGTTCGGCCTGCGTCGTATCGCCCGTGCGCAGTCCCATGCGAATCCGGGGCAACTCGACACCGCGCTCGTCGGCCAACTGCCGTATCTCGGTCAGCGGTTCCTCGAGGTTGCGGCGGATGTCGTTGGAGAGCGCCTTGAGCGGCGAAATGTAGAGAATCCGTACCTCGTCGGGTAACTCGCCGCCCTCACCCTCCCTGATCAACTCATCGATCCCCGCCAGGAACGCAGTCAGCGTCTTGCCCGACCCCGTCGGAGCGGCGATCAGGCAGTCATCCCCCGTCCGGATCGCCGGCCAGCCGTCTTCCTGCGCAAACGTCGGTTCGCCAAAGCGATCGACGAACCAGTCCCGGACCATCGGGTGAAACGCGTCGAGGACAGAGGATGAAGTAGCGGTCTGGCTCATATGTTCCGTATCGTAGCGGAGGCGTCCACCTTCCGGGGGCATTTGGATCGAGAGTTAACCTGAGTCACAGTACCGCTGAGAGTCGATGGAGACGTTCAGATGACCACCAACGGCACAATCAACTGGCAACCGATCTTCGACGAAGCCCTCGACTACTTCGTCAACTACCTCCAGATCGACACCACCAACCCGCCCGGCAACGAAAAGCCGGCGGCTCGTTGGATGGGCAAGATCCTGTCCGAGGCGGGGATGGAGGTCGAATACGTCGAGATTCAGCCCAACCGGGAAGCGATCTTTGCCTGGCTGCGCGGGGACGGCTCCAAGCGGCCGATGATGCTCTGCAACCACCTGGATGTCGTCCCGGTCGAGGAGGAGTACTGGACCAAGCCGGCGTTTGAGGGCTACATCGAGGACGGCAAGATCTACGGCCGCGGCACCGTCGACATGAAGGGCTGCGGGATCATGCATCTGATGACGATGCTGCTGCTCAAGCGCACCGACGCCCCCTTAACCCGCGACCTCGTCTTCTGCGGCGTCCCCGACGAAGAGGCCGGTTCGGTCTGGGGCATGGAGTGGCTCTGCAAGAACCGCCCAGACCTCGTCGATGTCGAGTTCGAGCTGTCCGAGGGCGGTTCCGGCTCGACTCAGTTGATGGGCGAGGAAGCCAACATCTTCTCGGTCGCAACCAATGAGAAGGACATCTGCTGGCTCAAGCTGACCTCGATAGGCACGCCCGGACACGGTTCGCGACCGCACTACGACAACTCGGCCGTGCACCTCGTCAACGCGCTGCACAAGCTGGCCGCTTGGGAGCGGCCCGTCACGATCACACCCTCGACCCAGGTCTGGCTCGACCGGCTGATCGAGGAGGGCCACATCCCGCCAATCAAGGACGCGGAGGAGTTGAGCGCGCACGTCATCGATCACCCCGGCACGCACGCGATGTTCATCAACACGCTGAACGTGACGATGATCAACAGCGGGATCAAGGCCAACGTGATTCCGGCCAAGTCGGAAGCGACGATCGATTGCCGCCTGCTGCCCGGCCAGGATCGCGAGGACTGGCGCCAGCAGGTGATCGACGTAATCGACGACGATCGGATCGAGGTCGAGTTCTCAGGCTGGGACCAGGAGCAGCCGGTCGAGGTCGATTGGGACACCGAGCTCTATCGCACCATTGAGACGGTCGTCAACGATGCGGTCGAGGACGCCACCGTCGTGCCATCGACCTGCGTCGGCGGCACCGACAACCGGTTCCTGCGCCAGCAGGGCATCCCCGCCTACGGCTTCATCCCTGTGCTGCTCAGTCCCGAGGAAGCCGCCGGCTTCCACGGCAACGACGAGCACATGACGCTCGAAAACTTCAACATGGGCGTCGAGCTGACCTACGAGATCGTGCGTCGGATGGTGACGTAGCCAGAGCGCTACTGCAGCTTGGAGTAGGGCAGCGGGTTGAGGAAGTACAGGTCTTCTTCGGGGGCGTGCTCTCGCAGCGGACCGATGATGTCCTTCAGCGGGTCTCCTGGCTGGTAGTCCATCATCACCCCCGGGCCCTGGGGCATAATCCAGAGGTCGGTCAGCTCCCCGGTTCGGCCAATGCGCGAGGCGTAGGCGGTCGCCAGCTGCAGGGCGCCGGTGCCGTCCATCGTGTCGACCAGGCCGCCGATCGTCTTGATCGCGGGCAGCAGTCCGCCGGTCGCCGTCTGCAGAACGGCGAGCATGTACTGGCGCGGCTGGTCCGGGTTGGCGTCGAGCGCGGCCTGCAACCGCTCCTCCGTGCCGTACGAGACCGTGTTGGCGAACTTCGTCACCTCCTCGATCTCAATCTCGCCGCGCAGTTTGTCGACCGCCGACCAGAGCGCTGTGTCCTGGCCCAATGAGTTGAGGCATTCCTCGGCGTGGGCCATGCTCTCGTATCGGTGGATCGACAGGTCCCAGCCCATCTCGCCGCCGGTCACCTTCCAGGCGCCGAACAGGTCGATGCCGTGGCGCTCCATGGCCGGCATAACGGTGTCGGCGTAGAAGTCGACGAACAGGTCGAAGGCGGTGTTGGTGATCGGCTTGATGCGGTGTCGAACTTCGAGAAAGACGGCCATGATCCACTCCTTGAATGTGAGTTGGGCTGGAGGCAGGCTAGAGGCTCGGCGCCAGCGCCGCGATGAACTCGCGGGTTCGCTGGCGCTCCTCGGCGTCGACCCCTTCGAATGCGGCGTAGAAGTCGGTCACGCCAATCTCCCGCCAGCGCAGGAGTTCGCGCTCAACCTCCTCCTCGCTGCCCACGATTGAGACGCCGGCCGGGTCGTCGGCGCCGGACCCCTGGATCACGCGTTGGTAGGACGGCAGCGTGTTGTACATCGCGTATGCCTTCGAGATGCGCTCGCGAGTACCGTCGGGGTCGGCGGTCACCGATATCGGAACCCCGGCGATCACGCGCGGCTCGGGCTTGCCCGCTTCGCTGGCGGCGCCGCTCATTTCCGGGATGACGACCTCCTCAATCCACTTCGGGCCGGCCAGCCAGAGCGCGGTGCCATCGGCCAGACGTCCGGTCACGCGCAGCATCTGTGGTCCCAGCGCGGCGACGATCACGGGCGGCGGTTCACAGTCCGGAAGTTCGACCTGCGAGTGCACCTCGAACGCTGCACCGGAGTGATGCACGACCTCGCCGCGCATCAGGGGGACGAGGATCTCCAGGTATTCACGCATGTGCCGCACGACGCTGCTGAAGTCGAGTCCCCAGGAGTCCTTGATCACGACCTCGTGCGAGAGGCCCAGGCCGAGCGTGAAGCGGCCGCCGGCCGCGGCATTGACGGCCAGGGCCTGCTGCGCCATCGCGACCGGATGGCGCGTGTAGGTCGGGATCACGTAGGTGCCCAGTTCGATCTCGGAGGTTTCGCCCGCCGCCAGCGCCAGCACGGTCATCGCGTCGTGCGCCATCGACGGCAGGAACGCCCCCGCGAAGCCGTCCGCTTCCAGTTGTTTGACGGCGTCAATCTTGCCGGCGAGCGTGGTGGCGTTGGGCGGAGCGAGGATGCGCATCGTGGACTTCCCGGGAACTTGGACCGAACGAGATCGGAATGTTCGCAGTATCGCGCACGAATGTCGCTAGCCTGCGTTGCGACAGAATCCAGCAACACGGACAGGACTGATTCAGATGGCATCCGAAGAACTGCAGAAGGTACTCGCACTGATGGCGGAGCGACCGCTCGGCGCCGGCAATCCCACGCTCGAAGAGATGCGTGCTGGCATGGAGGCGGGATCATTCCCGGCCACCGAGGCCGCGACCGTGACGCCGGTTGAAGCCAACGGCGTACCCGGCGAGTGGGTCACCGTCCCCGAGTCCGACCCGAATCGCCGACTCCTCTATGTCCACGGCGGCGGCTATGTAATCGGTTCCGCGGTCACCCACCGACGGCTGTGCGAGGACATCGCTCGCGCCGGCGGCTGCGCCGTGCTCAACCTCGACTACCGCCTCGCGCCAGAGCATCCCTTCCCCGCCGCGGTCGAGGATGCGATTGAAGGGCTCAAGTTCATCCAGTCGAACGGCCCGCACGGCGAGGGCGCGGCAGAATCGACCTTCGTCGCAGGCGACTCGGCCGGCGGCGGCCTCACCCTGGCCACCCTGCTCACGGCTCGTGAGCAGGGCGTCGATCAGCCCAACGCGGCGATCGGCATCTCGGCCTGGACGGATCTGGCAATCACCGGCGAGACGATCCAGACTCGAGCGGGCATCGACCCCTTGATCACCGACAACGCCATGGTCGAGGGCATGGCGGCGCAGTATCTCGGTGGTGCCGACGCCACGGACCCGCTCGCCTCGCCGCTCTACGCCGACTACGCCGGACTGCCGCCGCTGCTGCTGCAGGTCGGCGACGCGGAAGTGCTGCTCTCCGACACGACCCGGGTGACCGAGAAGGCCCGCGCGGCCGGGGTCGACGTGGTGGAGGAAGTCTGGGACGAGATGTTCCACGTCTGGCACCAGTTCGCGCCGATGCTGCCCGAGGGCCAGCAAGCGGTCAACCGAATCGGCGAGTTCATCAACCAGCACGCCTAGAGCACCACTTGGGCGTCACCGCGGGAACGGAGTCCGACGATGGCGTCGGAAGAGCTCCAGAAGGTTCTGGAACTGATCGCGAGCCGGCCTGCGCTCGAGGGCACCCCAACCCTCGAGCAGATGCGCGCAAACATGGAGTCGCACGCCTTCCCGGCAACAGCGGCGGCGACCGTGACGCCCGTCAATGCCAACGGCGTCGCCGGCGAGTGGGTTGTGGTGGCCGAGTCGGACCCGAAGCGGCGGGTGCTCTACTTCCATGGCGGCGGGTACGTATTCGGCTCGCCACTGACGCATCGGCGCCTCTGTGAAGACATCGCTCGGGCCGGCCGCTGCGCGGTCCTCAACCTCGACTACCGCCTCGCACCCGAGCATCCCTTCCCGGCCGCAGTCGACGACGCCATCGCGGGCCTCAAGTTCATTCGAGCGAATGGGCCCGACGACGTCGGTCAGCCCGAGTCAACGTTCGTCGCCGGAGACTCGGCCGGCGGCGGACTGACGCTCGCCACATTGTTGGCCGCTCGTGACCAGGCCATCGAACAGCCCAACGCGGCCGTCGCGATCTCCCCGTGGACGGATCTTGCGAACACCGGGGAGTCGGTCACCTCGCTCGCGGATGACGATCCGCAGAAGAGCAGCGTGCCGATGCTCGAGCATTTGGCCGCTCAATATCTGGGCGGCGCCGACGCCGAGAATCCGCTCGCCTCTCCGCTCTATGCCGACTACGCCGGGCTGCCCCCGCTACTGCTGCAGGTCGGCGGTCCCGAGATGCTCCTCTCGGACACGACGCGAGCCGCGGAACGCGCCCGCGCTGCCGGCGTCGAGGTTGTCGAGGAGGTGTGGGACGAGATGTTCCACGTCTGGCACCTGTACGCGCCGATGCTGCCCGAGGGCCAGGAAGCGATCGAGCGGATCGGCGAGTTCATCAGGCAACACGCGTAGCGTCGCCGCACGCGGCGGCCGGAAGCAGGAGAAGGCCATGCCATCCGAGGAATACCACCAGGTCGTCGAAGCGATGAAGTCTCAGGCCGACAGCATGATCGGAACGGAACTGAGCATCGCGGAGCAGCGATCGGCGATGGAAGCGGGCTTCAGCTTCCCGCTGCAGGACGATATCTCGCTCACCGCGGTTGACGCCAACGGTGTGCTCGGCGAGTGGACCGTGTTGCCCGAGTCCGATCCCAATCGCCGCCTGCTCTACGTGCACGGCGGCGGCTACGTGCTCGGATCGATCGGGACGCACCGCAGACTGGTCGCCGACATCTGTCGGGCGGCGGGCTGCGTGGCGCTCAACCTGGACTATCGCCTGGCGCCGGAGCACGTCTTCCCGGCCGCCGTTGACGACGCAATCACCGGGCTCGAGTACATCTGGGCCAATGGACCAGTCGAGCCGGGCGAGGCGGAAGCGGTGTTTGTCGGCGGCGACTCGGCCGGCGGCGGCCTGATGCTGGCCACGCTGCTCGCCGCCCGCGAGCGCGGCGTGCGCATGCCCACCGGCGGCATCGGTCTCTCCCCCTGGGCCGACCTCGCCGCCGGACCCGAGGAGCTGTCCGCATTCGGACTCGAGGATCCGACGATCCCCGACAACACCACCGCCATCACGGCCTCTCAGGGCTGGGCCGCCATGTACGCCGGCGATGCCGACCGTAGCGACCCGTTGCTCTCCCCCGTCTTCGCCGACTACGACGGAATCTGTCCCCTGCTCCTGCAGGCCGGAGCCGTCGAGATGATCTGCAGGGACACGGAACGAGTCGCCGCCCGGGCGCGCGAGGCAGGCGTCGAAGTCGTCGAAGAAATCTGGGACGACATGTTCCACGTCTGGCAAGCGTTCGCCCCCATGCTCCCCGAAGGCCAGCAGGCAATCGATCACATCGGCGAATGGATCCGCGACCGCTCCTAGAGGTGGATGATCTCGACCTCACCCCAACGCCGCTGTAAGTACTCGGCCGCCAGCCGACGATGGCATCGTTCCGGCGTGTCCTCACTGCAAAGCAGCACCCCGTCGTCGAACAGCGCTCGCTCCAGTTCGTGTTCAACCCGACGCTCCGCCAGCAGTCCGAGATAGCGCTCGGCGTACTCGTCCCACGTCATGTCGCCGGCCCGATAGCTCTTGAACAGCTCGTCCGACGGCGCTAGCTCGGAAACATGGACATAGTCCATGCCGCACAGACGTTGGAGCAGGAACTGGAAGTCGCCGTCTGACTTCGAGACCTTGGCAAAGCCGGCCAACTGTGAAGACGGTCGCAATCGCACATCAATGACGCGCTTCGCGCCGCATGGTCCCAGCAGTTCCTCAAAGAACTCACGGGCCGACTTCCGGGTGAAGCCGATCGTGTAGAGCCTCATCGCCCGACGGTCGCCCCCGACTACGGATAGAACAGCTTCTGAGCCGCCTTGCGCAGCTCCGCGCGGAAGTCGGGATGCGCCACCGAGATCAATTCATCCGCCCGCTGACGCACTGTCTTGCCCAGTAGCCGCGCGATCCCGTACTCCGTCACGACGGTGTCCGCGATGTCTCGCGGCACCGTCACAATCTGGCCCGGGTCGAACTGCGCCATGATCGTCGAGATCGTCCCGTCGCGGCTGGTCGAGGGCAGCACAGTCACCGAGCGCCCCTTCGGCGCCAGATAGGCGCCCAACGCGAAGGCCAGGTGTCCCCCGACGCCGGCGTAGACACGGGGCCCGATCGTGTGTACGCCGAGTTGGCCACTGAGATCGGCGGTCAGCGCACCGTTGATCGCAACGATGTTCTCGTTGCGCGCAATCTGCCGAGGGTCGAGCAGATACTCGATCGAGTACGTCTCGAAGGCCGGGTTGCGGTGCACCGTGGCGATCTCATCGGGCGTGTTGCCGATCACGGTGGCGACGAACTTGTCGGGATGCGTCTTCGAGTACTTGCCCGTGATGATCCCCCGCTCGACCAGCGGAACCAGGCCTTCGGTCGTCAGCTCGGCGAAGTAGGAGAGGTTCTCGCGCTCGTCGAACGCGCCCAAACGCGCCAGCGCGCCCGAGTGCGAGCCGACGCCGACCTGGATCGTGTCACCGTCCTGCACGAGCTGCGACACGTAGTGGGTCAGCCCCAGGTCGACCTGGTTGGGCTCCGGGAACTCAAGATTCACCATCACCGGTGTGTCCGCCGGAACGAAACAGTCGATCTCGGAGACGTGCAGCCAGGAGTCGCCGAACGTCTCGACCACGTTGTCGTTGACCTCGGCGATCACCGTCTTTGCTCGCTTGGCCGATGTCACGCCATCCCAGACCGAGCTGCCCAGCGAGACGAATCCGGCATCGTTGGGCGGCGTGCAGCGGATCTGCAGCACGTCGATCGGCCAGGCTTCGTCCTCGCGTCCGGCGTCCCAGGCCTTGTGGATCCCGACCAGCCAGTAGGGGTGATAGTCGGCGATGCCGGCGTTCACCGCGTCGCGATCGAACAGCGTGCCGAACTGCGGTGCGACACTGAACGCGCTCATCATCTCCTCGGTGAACCAGCCAGCGTCGGGCACGACGATGCCGCGCACTTCGATGCCCTCGAGCTCGTCGCTCCGAGCAACCAGCGCCTCCAGAATCGGCAGCGATGCGTGTCCCGGCGGAATCCAGAGGTGGTCGCCCGAGTTGAACAGGGCCGCCGCCATCTCGGGAGTGGCCAGCCGCTCGGCGTATGTGTCTCGCCAGTTGATTGTCGGATCGAAGCGGCTCGTGCGCCGCTGAACATACGGAGACGTGGTCATCGTGCTGCCTGCCACTCAATCCTGCCACCGGTAGTTAGACTCGCGATCAAGGTAACGCCGACCAACCTGATGGCGAACTGGAGGACGACATGGCATCGGACGGACGAATGGACTTCGGCATCTTCATGGCGCCGTTTCACCGCGTGGGCGAGAATCCCTCGCTGGCGATCCACCGCGACCTCGAGTTGGTCGAGTGGCTCGATCAGCTCGGCTACGACGAAGCCTGGATCGGCGAGCATCACTCGGCCGGCTGGGAGCTGATCGCCTCGCCCGAGGTCTTCATCGCCGCCGCCGCCGAGCGCACGAGCAACATTCGCCTCGGCACGGGGGTCGTCTCACTGCCCTATCACCATCCGCTGATGGTCGTCGACCGGATGATCCAGCTCGACCACATGACCCGCGGACGCGTGATGATGGGTGTCGGACCGGGCGCGCTGTCCTCGGACGCGGCGATGATGGGCATTGATCCGCTCTATCAGCGACAGCGCATGGACGAGTCGCTGCAAGCGATCCTCGCGCTGCTAAGGCAAGACGGACCGGTCAACATGAAGACCGACTGGTTCGAGCTCACCGACGCCCGCCTCCAGGTCTCGCCCTACACCAAGCCGCACTTTGAAATGGCGGTCGCCTCGACCGTCTCCCCGGCCGGTCGCCAGATGGCCGGCAAGTATGGCATGGGCATGCTCAGCATCGGCGTCTACCTGCCCGGCGGACGCTCCAACCTCGAGGGTCAGTGGACCGAGGTCGAGGAGGTCGCCGAGCGCGAAGGTCAGACCGTCGACCGAAACAAGTGGCGGCTCGTGATCCCGATGTACATCGCCGAAACGCGCGAGCAGGCCTTCGACGAGTGCCGTGAAGGTTGGCGGGCCTGGCAGATCGACTACTTCCGCGACACCTTGCAGGCAGTGTTGCCCGGCACGGCGGAGACGCCGGAGGGCGCGGTCGAAACCGGCGGCGCGATCATCGGCAGTCCGGACGACGCGATCAAGGCGATTGAGACCCTGCAGGAGAACTCGGGCGGCTTCGGCGGACTGATGATGCTGGCCCACGAGTGGGCCAACCGCGAAGGCATCCGCCGCTCGTTCGAACTGTTCGCCCGCTACGTCGCGCCCAGGTTCCAGGGCCAGCTCGCCTCGGTTGAGGGCACGCAGCAGTGGGTCGCCTCCGGCGGTGGCGCCGTCTCCTTCAGCCGCAACGACGTGCTGGCCAAAGCGTTCAAAGACGCCGGCCAGGACATCCCTGAGTTCCTTGAGGCTCCTGCCGAGGCCGCCTCGGACTAGCCGCCGTTCGCGGCTCGGTGGAAGGCGCGTCCGAGCCGTTCGGCGGCCTCCTCCAGTGTTGTCGCCGGCGGCCAGGAGTACGCGAGCCGAATCGACTCGCCGTCGTCCCCGGGATCCGCGCCGGGATAGAAGCGCTTGCCCGATGGGAAGTTCAATCCATCGACGCTGGCCGCGTCGCGGACACCGTCACCGGTCAGGCCGTTGCGCAGCTTGAGCCAGAGGAAGAACCCGCCCGAGGGCTCGATCAGGTCGAAGTAGGGCTCGCCGTACGGCTCGATCGCACCGGCCAGCGTCTTCGCCTTCAGGGCGTAGAGCTGACGCATCCGCTCGACGTGCTCGCGGAAGTCCCCGCGCACCATGTACTCGTGCAGCATCCGGTGCAACAGCGGGCTGTTGCCCATGTCGAAGCGGGCCGGAACCATCGCCTGGATCCAGTCCGGCCGAGCCTGCACCCAGCCGACCCGCAATCCCGTGGCGATCACCTTGGAGAAGGTGCCAACCGTGAGCACGCCCCAGCCGTCGGTCAACTCCGAGAGGGTTGGCGGAGGCGGCTCGCCGAAGTACAGCTCCGAGTAGGCATGATCCTCCATCAGCAGGATCTGCCGACGCGCGGCCACCTCGATCAGATCGAGCCTGCGCTGCAGCGTCATCGTCAGCCCGGTCGGGTTGTGGAACGTCGGCTGCGTATAGATCAGCTTGATCTGTTCGCCGGCCGCCTCCAGCCGGTCGATCGTCGCCTCGAGCTCGTCCAACCGAATGCCTTCGTCGTCCATGCCGACGCCGACCACACTTGCCTGTTTGCCGCGGATCGTGCGCAGCGATCCGGCGAAGGTCGGAATCTCAGTAATGACAACATCGCCCGGGTCGAGGAAGGAAGCGCAGATCGCTTCGATGGCGCCCGCGGCGCCGTTGGTCAGCAGGTACCAGTCGGCGTCAGGCTGACCGGGGTGGTTTCGGGCGAAGTACTGAGCCATCTCGTCCCGCAGCGGCTCGAAACCCTGGGCGCCGCCATAGACCAGCGCCGCGTCACCCGGCTGTTCCAGCACGCGCCCCATCGCCGCAAGCAGTTCCGCGCGCGGCTGTGTCTCGGCGTCGGGAATCCCGCCGCCGAGCGAGATCGGTGGCAGCGTGCTCTGAGGAACCGCGCCGCCCAGACCCCACTCGGTCGCGTTGCCCGCCGACATCCCCCGCGTTGCGATACTCGTGCCGAGCATCGAGGGGAACCGCTCCCACGCCTCGCGGGCCGCGGTTGCGGCCGTGCTGTCCAGCGGGACGTTCAACGGGTCGGGCATGTCGATCTCCAGGACTGCGTCGTCGCAGCGTTCGGCGGCAAGTTCTCAGCTTAGACCCTGCCCATGAGTCTCGAACCGCGCCTCGCGAACGTGTCATCTGGGCAACTCCGACCCTCCGCCGACCCTCGACAGCCCCTGCGTGAACGGTGTACGTTTGTGCGACGTATCGCCCCGACCGGGATGGTTCACATGTCCATCGCGCCCCGGCAACCTGGACACTCGCTCGTGCGAGGGTCTGCCGTTGCCTCGCTAATCCGCCCGCGAGAATCGCCCAAAACCGACAAAACTCGTTCCGGATTGTCCATCTCTGTCCACCCCAACAACACGATCTCCAGCAATACATTGGACTTCGTCCCGATTTCCGCCGCAGAAGAGAAAACTCGCCGCATGCCAGTCGGCTCCGACCATCGCCCGAACCAGGCGCACCAGGGCAGTACGACCACGAACAAAACCGAACAGAACCGAACAGAATCGAACGCGTTCGGCCCGTGATCCCACTGAACAGGGCCGAAAGAACCTGAAAGAACCTGAAAGAACCTGAACGCCCTGAGCGCACGATCTCCCGTAAAACACTGGACTTCGTGCCCGCTGAACCCGCGAAAAAAAGTCGGGCTGAAGACCTGAACGCCACTGTAGGATCATCCCATGCCTTCCGACATCAAGCTGGGCGTCCTCGATCAGATTCCGATCCGCGACGGCGGCACCGCAGCCACCGCGATTTCCGAGACGTTTGAGCTCGCGGAGGTATGCGACCGTCTCGGCTACTCCCGCTATTGGTTGGCCGAGCATCACAACGCCGGCTCGCTCGCCTGCGCCTCCCCCGAGGTCCTGATTCCCCAGGTCGCCTGGCGCACCTCACAGATTCGCGTCGGCTCGGGCGGGATCATGCTGCCCCACTACAGCTCGCTCAAGGTGGCCGAGAACTTCCGCACCATGACCACCCAGTTCCCCGGCCGAATCGACCTCGGCGTCGGCCGCGCCCCCGGTTCCGACGGTCGCACCGCACGCGCGCTCGTGCACGGCCCCGGCGCGCTGGGCATCGACCACTTCCCCGAGCAGTTGCTCGACCTCTACGGCTGGCTGGCCGACGATCTGCCGCCCGATCATCAGTACCGCGAGGTTCGCGCCGCCCCGCCCGGCGCGCCGATGCCCGAGCTCTGGCTGCTCGGCTCGTCGCACTACGGCGGTCACGTCGCGGCTGAGCTGGGCTGGTCGCACTGTTTCGCCCACTTCATCTCGCCCGAGGGCGGCGAGCAGGTCGTCCGCAAGTACCGCGAGCGCTTCCAACCCTCACCGGTCAGTTCCGAGCCGCGCGCGTCGCTGGGCGTCTCCGTCACGGTGGCACCGACGGCCGAGGAAGCAGAGGAACTGTGCTGGAGCCGCTGGTGCTGGCGGATCAAGGGCAATCGCGGCGCTCGCGGAGGCATTCCCTCGGTCGAGGAGGCGCTCAACTTCCCCTATTCGCAGCCCGAGCTGGACTATCTCGCGTACATGCAGAACCGCAGCATCCACGGCTCGCCCGAGCAGGTCCGAGACAAGCTGGAGCAACTCGCGCGGACCTACGACGTGGACGAGTTCATCGTGCTGACGATCACGTACGATTTCGCCGCCCGAGTGCGCTCATACGAACTGCTGGCCGACATCTTCGAGTTGGCCAGACCGGACCTCACTCAAGCGGCGGCTGGCTGAGTAGCGGCCCCGGATCGAGGCGCTGTTCAGCGAGGATCTCAGCGGTCAGTTGACGCGCCGATTCATACGCCTGATCGCTGCGCGCCTCGACGATCACCGTGAGGAACGGAGTCGTGTTTGAGGCGCGAATGACGCACCATGCGCCCGGCGCATGCTCTGACAGGTCGATGCGCGAGCCGTCCGTCAGGTCGACAGGCCAGCGGCGCTGGACAGCTCTGGCGATGTTCTCGCTGACGACCTGCTTGCGATCGTCGGCGCACTCGATCTTGACTTCCGGGGAGATCGGGTAGCGAGGAATGCCGTCCAGGATGGGCTCAAGCGGAGCGTCCGCTGCGAGCTGGGCAATGCGGCAGGCCGTGCGCACCGCGTCGTCGGTGATGTGCGGGGGGTCGTCGACGCGGTAGTAGTAATGGGTGGACGCCTCGCCGCCGAAGTCAATACCGCGCTCCTGCATGGCGTACTTGCCGAGCGAGTGGCCGACCGGTCCCAGGACGGCCTGGCCGCCAAGTCGCTGGATGTGATCGGCCACGGCCTGTGATGTCTTGACATCGATGTGGATGTCAGCGCCCGGACGCTGGCTCAACCAGTTCTGCGCCAGCAGCGCCAGCACCTGGTCGGGCGCTGCGCGGCGACCGCGTGAGTCAACCAGTCCGAGCCGATCACCGTCGCCGTCGAAGGCGAAACCCAGATCGGCCTTCGAGTCGGCAACAAACTCGGCTAGCTGCGCGACGTTGGCCGCATGCTGCGGATCCGCAGGATGCGATGGCTCCGTCTCTTCCGGGTCATCGTTGATCGCGACCACGTCGCAGCCGATCGCCCGCAACGCTGCTCCAGCCGTCACTGCGGCGACGCCGTTGCCGGGATCAATCGCGACGCGCAGCGGACGTCGCAGCCGAAACGCCTCCGCCAGGCTGCGTACGTAGGAAGGTCTCGGGCTCCACAGGCTCCGGTCTCCCTGTCGTTCAGCCACCGACACGCCCGAGGCCACACGCTCGGCGACTGTCTGGATCTGTTGCGGCGAGAACGGCATCGCGTCGGCGTGGAGCAACTTGATCCCGTTGTCCTCGGCTGGATTGTGAGAAGCAGTGACGGCTATGCCGGCGGTGGGACGCTCCCGGGTGAGCAGCGCGATGGTCCAGTAGACCAGCGGCGATGGCGCTCGACCGATGTCCACAACGTCCAGGCCGGCATCCAACAACCCCGCAATCGCGGCTTGTTGGAGCGCTGGTGTGGTCGGTCGGTTGTCGCCGCCGACCACGATCCGCTCCGCCGAATCGACCTGCTCGGCATAGGCCATTGCGATTCGAAACGCCAGGTCAGGGGTCAGCAACGCGCCCTCGCCCAGCGCCCGCCCGCGGATGTCGTAGGCCCGGAAGATCTCGCGCGGAATCGGCGGTGATGTCATCGATCAGTACCCTACGGCCATGCCGCTCGAGATCTCCCAGATCGACCTCCAACGAACCCTGTTTCGCTTCCTGACCAAGTCCGCTCGTAAGGGCGAGCTGGCTGATCGCGATGCGGCCGCAAAGCGGTTCCCGGCCCAGGTCCGGCAAGTCGATCTTGACTCGATCGCCGATGGGATGCAGCAGCGCCTGTCGGAGATGTACCCGGATGCGCCCGACCTGCGCGGGTTGCTCGGCGGAGCGACGGCGGGAGATCTGGCTGCGATTCAGGGGTTCGACTGGGTCGTGGTGGGCATCTACACGTTCGGTCTGCCCCCGACCAAGTCGCGTTCGGGCACACCGGAGAGTTCGGCTCATCGAACGCTCAAGGAGTGGGCCGCCTCGAACGGCGACGCGCTCAACGCCCCGTCCGACTCGGTCGGCGTCACCGAACGCTGGTTCCCGTCGGGCGATGAGTCGGACGCCGCCTTCATCGGCGAGTCGGAGACGCTGATCGTCGAGGTGCGCCCGGCCGGCGCGGAGGCGCATGAACTGCAACAAGCGCTGTTCACGCTGGTCAAGATGCGAGCGGTGCGGCAAGCGGAATTGTCCCTGGGCGGTCGTAACGACGAGGTTCGCGTGACATTGATCGTGGAGGAGCGACCCGGCTCCGCTACCCACGAGTTGGCGGAGTCGTTGGGAGTCGTCGTCTTCGTCAAGTGAGCGGCTGGGGACCGATCATCGGGGGTTCGTGCAGCTGCTCGATGTCCGACACGGCTGGGTGCTGCGACAGCGCCGAATGAAGTTGCTCGGCGATACGGCGATAGGCGGATTCGTCCACGGCCTCGAAACGCAGACTCAGCACGGGAGCGGTGTTGGACGCGCGAGCGTGAAGCCAGCCGTCGGCGAGCGTGACACGCGCTCCGTCGATGCGATCGATCAACGCATCGTGGTGCCGCTCGGCGAACCAGTCGCCGATCTGTCCGGCGACTGCGGCCTTCTGTCCATCGGGACAGGGCAAGCGTAGCTCTGGTGAGATAGGCCGGGGTTCGATCTCGGCCATCTCCTCGGCCAGTGTTCGCCCGCGCTCCGCGAGGTACGAGAGCAACGCGCAGGCGGCGTAGAGGCCGTCGTCGATCCACGGGGCGTGCTCGCCCGGCCGATATTCGGGCCCAAACATGATGTGGCCGCTGGTCTCGCCGCCGAATGCGAGTTGCTGCTCACGCATCATGCGGCGAAAGAACGAGTACCCGGTCCTCGCCGTGAGCGGTCGTCCGCCATGTCGGCGGATGTCGTCGATCGCGCTGCTGCTCGTCTTCAGGTCGAGCAGCACCTCCGTCCCCGGACAGCGGCCCAGCATCGGACGCGCCAGTAGCGCGGTCAGCCAATCCGCCTCATAGCGGCGTCCCCGATGGTCGACCACGCCGATCCGGTCGCCGTCGCCGTCCCAGCCGATGCCAAGATCGGCGCTGAGTGCTCGCACAACGCGAGCCAGCTCGCGCATCGTCTGCGGATTCTGCGGGTCGGCGGCGTCAGACTGTATCGGCCGTGCCGCAGTGCGGATCGCGTGGAGCTGCGCGCCGGTGTTGGTCAGAGCCACCGGAGCCGTGACCGCCGTCGCGCCATTGCCGCAATCGATCGCGACAGGAATGTCGGCGGCGCCTCTGAACCGCTCATTGAGCATGTCGAGGTATGGTCCGGCGGCGTCGATCTCGGTTCGCGATCCGGGCGCTACCGCAACCCGACGCGGATGACCGGCCACGTGTTGGATCTCCTCGGGCAGCAATGGCTGTGCTCCGTCGGCAAGCAGCTTGAAGCCGTTGAACTCAGGCGGATTGTGGCTGGCAGTGACTATCAGCCCGCCCCCGAGACAGTCGCGATCGACGGTCCAGCCGATCACCGGCGTTGGGGCGAGTCCTGCGGCGCATGTATCAATCCCGGCAGCCAACGCGCCGGCGACCGCCGCTTCGTACAACTCGGAGGACGTGTTCCGCATGTCGTGGCCGACGACCATCGAACCGGCGCCGCGATCGAGCAACCACTGTGCAAACGCGTTGCCGATGCGCTCGGCGACGACCGAATCGATCTGATCCGGCGTCGTCCCCCTGATGTCATAGGCGCGGACGATCTCCGGCGGGATCTCACCGGTTGGCATGGCATCACTCTAGGCTGAGTGCGCCTGGGAGGCGGAAGCGGATGGCGTCTCGGTTCGGCCGCAACGACTGGGAATCGGTGCTGGGCCGTTGGGCGGACGCAGGACTGATTGACGAAGACACGGCCGACGCTATCCGTTCGTGGGAATCGGCGCAGGGGTCACGTTCGTCAGCGAGCCGCCTTGCCGATGCGGTCGCCTATCTCGGCGTGTCGGTTGTGCTGGTCGGCGCACTGATGTTGTCCGCGCTGACGTTCGATGACGGCGGAGCCTGGATAGAGCTGCCCTTCGCCATCGGAGTGGTCACGGCAACGCTGTCGTGGTGGTCGCACACACTTGACCTGCGGGCGCTAGCGGACGGGTTCGCCGGAGCGGCTGTGGTGCTGATCGCGGTTGGACTTGGATGGGCGCTCGATGAAGCCGGCGATGTCGGACAGGAATCCATCGGCTGGCTGCTGATCGCCCTCAGTGTTCTGCTAACCGGAGGTCTGATGACGCGCCTGGTGCGCTCGCGGATTGCGGTCTCTCTGGCGGCCCTGGCGCTGAGCCTGATGCCGGTGGCGATTGCGGTGTCTGGTGATCTCTTCGACGCGGGCATGTTCGGCGATCCGCGCGCCCTGGATGCCTGGGCGCTGTGGGCCACGTTTGCAACCGTGCTCGTCATAGGCGTTGGGGCTCTACTCCTGCTCGAACACTCGCAGCGTTGGCTCGGCGCCGATCTGGAGCCGTGGGGACGCTTCGGGGCTTCCCTCGGCCTGGGACTGGCGATTCTCCTCCTGGCCGGCGCATCGCCGGAGCCGTTGATTGATTGGTTGTCGGTGCTGGCCGGGTGGCTGATTACCGCCTGGGCGTTCCGCCGCAATCGGATCGAGTTGCTGCCCGCGTCCGGGTTGCTGCTCGTGGGAGCCCTGGCCGGTGGTCTTTCGGACCTCGGTGATGGATCGAGGATTGGCCTGACGCTCGTCGTGCTGTTTACCGCCCTGGAACTGACGGGGCTGGGGATGGCCGGGCCACGCTGGTTGGGTCAGCTCGCCGATCACTGGCTCACGCCTTTCTGGGAATCGGCACTGTTGGCGGGCGGTGTTGCTGCGGCGGCGGTGTTGGCCGCTGAGAGTGAAGAACTTGCGGCGATTGGCATCGTCTGGGCGCTGGTGCTGGTGGTTGCCGGTGTGCTGCGGCAGCGCCGACTGGAGCTCTTCTTCGGGGTTGTCGGCGTGTATGCGGCCGGCTTAACCCTCGTGCTCGGCCAGTTCGAGTCGAGTCTCGGCGCGATCATCGGGACATTGCTGTTTGGCTTGTTGCTCGTGGCCGGAGCGATGGTCTGGAGGCGGCGGACCCGTCGATTGACACTGACTGAGGGAGACTCATAGCCTCTTCTGTTGTGCCCGTCTGTTGAGCGGGCTCTGCTCTGAGTGCGCTCTTCTGGAGGTATCCGGATGGAAGACAAGACTGTTTCGCTCGTCAATGGACGATTCAACGTCGGCTACATGGAGGCAGGCTCGGGTCCGGACCTGCTCTTCATCCACGGCGCCGGCGGACTGATGTGGGACCCGTTCCTGGAACAACTCTCACAGCACTACCGGGTGCTGGCGCCGAAACTCCCCGGTACGGCCAACTCAACCGGCGTCGAGTGGCTGATGGACCATCACGACGTCTTCTACTTCTACTGGGACTTCCTCGACGCGATGGGCGTGGACGATGTGATCGTGGTTGGCCACTCGATGGGCGGTTGGTTCGCGGCCGAAGTGGCGGCGATGCAACCCAATCGCGTGGCGAAGCTGGTCCTGATTGCGCCGGCCGGGCTCTGGAACGACGACTACCCGGTCGCGGACTTCTTCGCGATGATGCCGAACGAGCTGGTGCCGGCCCTGTTCCACGACCAGGAGCATCCTGGCGCGAAGATGATGACCGCGCCGCCGCCCGAGGACCCGGACGAGCTGCGAACGGTGACCGTTGAGCGGGCCAAGATGCTGCAAACCGCGGCGCGTTTCATGTGGCCAATTCCGGACAAGCGGTTGTCGGAGCGGATTCACCGGGTGACCTCGCCGACGTTGATCGTCTGGGGCGCGTCGGACGGCCTGATTCCGCCGCAGTACGCGGACGACTTCAACCGGGCGATTCCGAACTCCGAGGTGGCGATGTTCTCGGCCTCGGGCCACATGCCGCAGGTGGAGGAGCCGGAAGCGGTGCTGGCCAAACTCGGCGAGTTCCTGACTGCCTAGCGCACGGATCATGTCAACCCGGAGCGGTTTGGATGCGCCCTTCGACTCGGAGGGAGTGGCGCATTTTCGTGATGTGTTCCACCGCTTCGCGCGCGTCGAGTCGCCCGACCTTGCCTCGCCGATGTACGCGGAACTCGCCTACGGCGTGTCGCTGGACCGCGAGTTGCTCGAGCTAGCCGCTCAGAAACGGCGGCGCCAGCCAGCACCCAACATGCTCTTCGCGGCGGTGCAATATCTGTTGCTCAGCGGCGGGGGATATGCGGACCATCCACTCGCCGCGCACTATCCGATCGTCTCCGGGCGCGAGCGTCCGATGCAGCCGGCATTTCCCGCGTTCAGAGACTTCTGTCTGACTTACCGAGACGAGATTCTGGAGCTGATACGCACACACCGGACGCAGACCAACGTCGTGCGTCGTTGCACCTGCCTGCTGCCCGCATTCTCGATGGTCCAGCAGGAATCCGGGTTGCCGCTGGCACTGATTGACATCGGGGCGAGCGCTGGGCTGAATCTGAATGTCGATCGCTATCGCTACCGCTATTTGCGCGGGGGTCGGGAAGAAGCGGCGTGGGGCCCACCAGAGGCTCGGGTCGCGCTGGAGGCGGAGTTGCGAGGCAGCGGGCCAATGCCGGAGCTGGCCGATCGTCTCCTGGTCTGGTTCCGAGGCGGGATCGACCTCAATCCGATCGACCTGCAGCGGGAAGAGGAGTTGCGCTGGTTGCGCGCCCTGATCTGGCCGGAACACGTGGAGCGTCATCAGCGACTGATCGACGGAGCCGCAGAGCTTGCTCGTTCGCCGATCGATCTGCGCGGCGGGGACGCGGCCGAACTGCTCCCGGCCATGATCGCCGACACCCCGGCCGACGCGGCGTTGACCGTGTACTCGACGGTGGCGCTCTATCAATTCCCCGCAGCCGGTCGAGAGCGGATCTATCAGACGCTCGCCGAGACGAGTCGTGAGCGCCCGGTCTGGCTGGTCACATTGGAACTGCGTCTCGAGGACATTGACGACACGCAGGAGCCGACGCTGGCGATCACTCGGTTCGTCAACGGAAAGCGAAGCCGCCAACTGCTGGCAAAGTCGTCACCCCATGGCTGGTGGATCGAATGGGCTGCCTGAGCGCTAGCCCTTGAGCGCTTCGAGGATTTTGGCGAACTCGTTGGGGTCGCTTTCCATCACGTTGACGGAATGGAGCTGGGCTCCAGCGGCCTGTTCCTGTTCGAGTCGCTCGACGCACTCCTCAGTCGTGCCGACGAAGCCGAACTGTTCGAGCATCTCGCCGGGGATGGATTGCGCGGCTGCACCACCCCCGCCCTCTTTCCAGGCGAGGCGAGCGGCGTTGGCTTCGTCCTCGTAGCCCTGGCGTGAGAGCTGGCGGTAATAGAACTCGCCCATGCGGGCGCAATAGAAGGCGAGCGTGCCGGCCTGGCCGGCGCGGGCGCGGGACTGCGCCTCGGGCGAATTGGCAACAGTGACCCCGCCGGGCGCACGGATCGTGAAGTCGGCGGGGCTCTTCCCGGCCTCACGGACCCAGTCATTGACCAGGTCGATCTCTTCCTTGAGCCGGTCCATCGGGATCATGATCGGCAGCCAGCCGTCGGAGATCTCGGCGGTCATCTTGACCGACTTGGGATTCAGGGTGGCCAGGTAGATCGGCAGTTGCTTGCGGTAGGTGTCGAAGCGAAGGGTGAAGCCGCGCTGGAGCTTGAAGATGTCGCCGTCATAGTTGAGGCGCTCGCCGGAGAAGAGGATCTTCATGATCTCGACGGTCTCACGCATGCGCTTGAAGGCGGGCTGGAAGGGGACGCCGTGGAAGTGTTCGATCACCTGCGGTCCGGAGTTGCCCAGGCCGACGATCACGCGGCCCTCGGAGAGCTCGTCGATTGTTGCGAAGTGCTGTGCCAGCGCGGCGGGTGTGCGCGAGTAGATGTTGACGATCCCGGTCGCGACCTGCACGTTGCTGGTCCGCTCGGCGAGCTGAACGAGCGTAGTGAATGCGTCCTGACCCCAGGCCTCGGCGACCCAGAGCGAGTCGATCCCTACTTCGTCGGCGATCTGCGCTCGCTTGAGTGCAGTTTCGCGGTCCATCGATCCCTGCCAGTCGAATCCCATACCAATGCGTCGGGTCATGCTGGGCTCCTCAGTGACGTAGTTGGGTTGCTGATATCCCAATCAGCGTAACGGCGCGCGTCGCAAGGCCCGAACCGATGTCTGCGCGGTGTCGGATAGCCTGCATCGGGGCTGATGCGCAGGCCCGCAAAGGGGGGATGTGATGTCTGATTCAACTTCCGACTTGAAGCGTTTGGGCGTGCTCGGCGGCGGCACGATGGGTTCGGGGATCGCGCAGACGGCGCTGTTGGCGGGGGTCGAGGTCACGCTGGTCGATGTCGATGACGGGCAGTTGGAACGCGCGCAAGGCGTGATCGAGGGCGGTGTTGAACGTCTGGTTTCGCGGGATCGGATCAGCGCCGAGCAGGGTTCGGCCGCGATCGCGGCACTGACCACGTCCAGCGACCTCGAATCGCTGGCAGGTTCGGACGGGGTGATTGAGGCAGTCTCCGAGAACGTTGAGCTCAAGCGAGGCATCTTCGAGCGGCTCGAAACCGTCTGCGCCGAGGCGAAGTTCATCGCGTCCAACACGTCCTCCCTCTCGATCCAGGAGATCGCCGAGCGGATGCAGGATCCGTCTCGCGTGGTCGGACTGCATTACTTCAATCCGGCGCAGGTCTTGCCGCTGGTTGAGGTGGTGGTGCCGCTCACGGCGTCGGACGAGGCGGTTGATGCGGCCTGGGCATACGTCGAGGCGACGGGCAAGACACCGGTGCGGGTTAAGGACACGCCCGCGTTCATCGTCAACCGACTGCTGGTGCCGTTCTGCCTGGAGGCGCTGCGCATGTGGGAGTCCGGCGTGGCCACGGCCGAGGACATTGACCGCGCCTGCCAGCTTGGGCTTGGACACTCGATGGGTCCGCTGGCGACGGCCGACCTGGTCGGCCTGGACGTCCTGCTCGACGTGGCCGAGAGCATGCAGCGCGAGATTGGCGACCCGAACCTGACGCCGCCGACGATCCTCAGGAGGCTGGTCTCCGCCGGTCGGCTGGGCCGCAAGACTGGCCGCGGGATCTTTGAGCACGGTGGGTAAGGAGCTCCACTATGGCAGTGACGTATGAAGTCTCGGATCGGATCGCGACGATTGTTCTGGACCGACAGCAAGCGCTGAACTCGTTTGATCGGGAGCAGTACGCGGCGTTCGCGGAAGCATGCTCGCGGTTCAAGGACGACGACGAGGCGTGGGTGGCGATCGTCACTGGTGCCGGCGACCGGGCTTTCTCGGCCGGCGCCGACCTGCGCGACATGATTCCAGCACTGATGGACGAGCCGTCCAAGGAGCAGTTCGAGCTTGCGCCGTCGATTATGCGCGGGATGTACATCTCCAAGCCGCTGATCGCCGCGATCAATGGTTATGCCTTCGGCGGCGGACTCGAGGTGGCCTTGGCCTGCGACATCCGCATTGCGGCCGCCGGCGCGCAGATGGGGCAGCCCGAGGTCGGGCTGGGACTGTTGCCAGGATGGGGCGGTACGCAACGTTTACCGCGCCTGCTCGGGGAGAGCCGGGCGATGGAGATCATCCTGACTGGCGACCCGCTGTCGGCGGAGCGGGCGCTCGAGATTGGATTGGTGCATCAGGTGGTTGAGGCCGACGAGCTAATGGACGCCGCGCGGGCGATGGCGGAGCGCATCAATCGGAGCGGGCCGCTCGCGGTGCGGGCGTGCAAGTCGGCGGCGGTGCGCGGGATGCAGACGTCGCTGGACGAGGGCCTGCGGATTGAACAGCTCTACTTCGAGCGTCTGGCGTACACCGACGACATGAAGGAAGGGGTGGCGGCGTTCACCGAGCGCCGTACGGCGGAGTTCCGCGGGACCTAGAAGCGCCAGCGGGTGGCGCTGCTGGGGAAGTCGTGCTCGCGCCAGGCAATGGCCTTTGACAGGCGTAACCGGTAGGCGGTCTCGCTGCCGTCGCCGCTCATTCCATACTTGGCCTGATATGCGCTTGCCACGGTCTCCGGTGCGGTGACGGTCTCGAACTCGCCGAACAGCAAGACGACATCGTCGCCGCTCTCGAGATGCACCTCCGCTGTGCCGTTGCGCGCGAGATTGCTGCCGGTCAACGATTTGGGACCGGTGAAGAACCAGAACGTGTCGTTCACCCAGACGCCCCAGACGGGGACCGAGTGGGCGCGGCCCGAGGCTCTGGTCGTGGCGATCCAATAGTTGCGCGACTCAGTGAGCCGGCGCACCACATCGTCCCACTCGATGGGCGTGAACGGGTATTGCGGGTCGCCGATGCCGTAGCCGGCGTCAATGTCCGGACGCTCGGGTTGCGGCGCGAGGGACACGGGCCCTACTCCTCGGGAGCCAGCGGGTCGTATGTGCCGAAGTGCCAGAAGTTGCCCTCCGGGTCTTGAGTTGTGAAGGCGTGCGATCCGTAGTCGGTCTCTTCGAGCGGCGTGATGATCGGTGCGCCGGCGTCCTGCGCTCGCTGATAGAGATCGTCGACCTGCTCAGCGGACTCGGCGGTCAGGCTCAGCGACGCCCTGCCGACGGTCACGTCCATGAAGTCTGCGTGGCCGCGGACGGAGCCAAGCATGACCAGGCTGCCGCGCCATTCGAGCTGCGCGTGGGCGATGCCGCCCTCGCCGTCGGGGACGATCAGGTGCTCGGCGAAGCCGAACGTATCGCGGAGCCAGTCGATCAACGCCTGGGCGTCGTTGGCTCGGAATGCTGGAACGATGGTCTGGCGTGTCATGAATTCCTGGTCCTATTGTTCCTGGGCCAGGGCGTCGTAGGTGCCGAGGTGCCAGTGGTTGCCTTCGTAGTCTTCAACGGTGAAGGCGTGGGAGCCGTAGTCGGTGTCGGTCAGCGGTTGGATGACCTTGACGCCGGCGGCGACTGCTTGGGCGTAGACCTGGTCGACCTGCTGGGCCGATTCGGCGGTCAGGCTGATTGAGCCGTGCCGGTGTGGGAGGTCGTGCAGGTCGCCCTGGACATCGCCGAGCATGACCAGTGAGCCGCGGAACGCCATCTGAGCGTGTTCGACCCGACCGTCCTCATTGCGGACGACGAAGTGCTCGATGAACCCGAACGTGTCCTGCATCCACCTGATGGCGCGGTTGGAGTCTTCGTAGCGCAGTGACGGGATGATGGTCTGATGGGTCATTGGTGGTCTCCTTGCTGCGTGCGTCGGGTGTGGGATCAGCGCTCGGGATAGCGGTGGGGTCGCGGACCGGAGGTCTGAGCGGACCGCATGTCCACGAAATTTTCTCTGCAGGCGACTGTACCGAGGAAGTCCAGCGTATTGCTGAAGATCGTGAGATCAGGGTGGACAGTTTTGGTCAGTTTTGTGCGAATTCTGTTGGTCTGTGGTGCGTTCTGCGCGCAATATTGGTCAAAGTTGGATGCCCCGTGAGGGTGGAGTGATTCCGGTTGGAGGATGATCACGGACATGATGCGGTCTCTTGCTGGCAGCGCGACGTCGCACAACCGTACTATGTTGTGCCAAGGAGGTCAAGGGGCGCTGCCAGGGAGCGGTTGGGCCAGTGTGCTGCGAAGATCGGCGGCGGTGTGGACCGGGGCACTACAGGCGAAGGCCTGGCAGACGTAGGCGGTGGGCCGCCCGTCCTGTTGCGGCTTGTCCGACAACTGGGGAACGATGGTGTCATCGTTGCGCTGCATGATGACCATCGGTCGCGGAGCATCGGTCCACAGGTCGCGTTTCATCGCGGCGATCTCGGGGTCGCCGGGCGGCCCGACCAGCGCGACGGAGCGGTGATCGGTGAGCCAGTCCTCGACCGAGACGAACAGGCCGAGCATCGTGGGGGCTTTGCTGAGGTAGGCGGAGAACGCGGTGCGCATCGCCTCGATCAGGTCGGCGTAGCGGCCGTCGGCGGTGAGCGCGTAGAGCCTCGCGAGGGCGCGGGCGGCGAGCGAGTTTCCGCTGGGCGTGGCACCGTCCTGAGTCGGCTTGCGCTGCGCGATCAGTTGCTCGCCTTCGCGCCCGACGGTGAAGAAGCCGCCGCCCTCGTGGTCCCAGAAGCGCTCGATCATGGCGTCGATCATCGTTCGCGCCTCCGCGTACCAGGCCTCGTCGCCGGTTGACTCGTAGAGCGAGATCATGCCGTCGGCGAGAGCGGCGTAATCCTCGACGAACGCGTCGACTGAGGCGCGACCGGCGGAGTGGATGCGCAGCAGCGCACCGTCATCGCTGCGCATATTGTCGAGGATGAACCGGGCGGCGCGTTCGGCCGCGTTGATGAATCGTGGTTCGTCCAGCACTGCCCCGGCGCGGGCGAGGGCGTCGATCGCCATGCCGTTCCAGGCGGCGATGATCTTGGTATCGGTTGCCGGAGGAACGCGGGTTGAGCGGTGCTCCAGCAGGGCTTGCCGGCTCCCGGCTAGGGATGTTTCGACGTCAGTCAATGGCAGATCGAGCCAACGTGAGACCTCGTCGGGAGACTGCGCGGCAAGCAGGATTGACTTGCCTTCCCAGTTGCCGCCGACATCGATGCCCCAACGCCGGCAGGCGATTTCGGCGTCTTGAGCGTCGAGCAGCTCGTGCAGCTCGTCCCGGGTCCAGACGAAGTACTTGCCTTCGACGCCCTCCGAGTCTGCGTCGGTGGAGGCGTAGAACGCACCGTCGGGCGTTTGCAGCTCGTTGAGCAGGTAGTCGGCGGTGTCGCGGGCGACGCGGCCGAAGATCGGGTCGCCTTCGCGACGACCGATCAGTCGGTGCGCGTCGAGATAGAGCGGGATGAGCAGCGCGTTGTCGTAGAGCATCTTCTCGAAGTGCGGCACCAGCCAGATCTGGTCGACGGCGTAGCGGTGGAAGCCACCGGCGAGCTGGTCGTAAAGGCCGCCTTCGGCCATCTTGCGCAGCGAATCGGCCAGGTGGCGTTGGGCGTCATTGCGGTTGCTCGCGGATTCGTCGAGCGCCTGTTGCACCATGAGTTGCAGGTAGTAGGGCTGGGGGAACTTCGGGGCTCCGCCGAAGCCGCCGTGGGTGCGGTCGGCGGCCTCGAGCAGTGCGGTTGCGGCGCGTGAGCGGACCTGGGCCGGCGATTCGGCGAGCTCTTCGCCGGCCAGCTCGACTCGGAGATTGAGGTGCCGGGTGAGTTCCGTTGCCTGTTGTTCGACCTGTTCGCGCTGCTCGCGGAAGGCCCGGTTGACGCCCTGGAGGACGTCGGTCCAGCCGGGCATGCCGGTCCGCCGCTGGGGCGGAAAGTAGGTGCCGCCGAAGAATGGGCGGCCGTCGGGGGTGCAGAAGACGTTGAGCGGCCAGCCGCCATGTCCGTGCAGCATCTGCTGGGCATCCATGTAGATCTCGTCAACGTCGGGGCGCTCTTCGCGGTCGACCTTGATGCTGACCACGAGGTCGTTCTGCAGCGCCGCGATCTGTTCGTTTTCGAAGGATTCGCGCTCCATCACGTGGCACCAGTGACAGGCGGCATATCCGACGCTGACCAGTACGGGCTTGTCTTCCGCGCGCGCGCGGGCCCATGCCTCTTCGCTCCATGGGTACCAGTCCACGGGGTTGTTGGCATGTTGCAGCAGATAGGGGGATGTTTCGCGGGAGAGTCGATTTGGCATGGCTCAACCTTAACAGCGTGGATGATCCACGCCTGGCAAGGACTGTTAGCGTTTCGGTCGAATTCTCGATGCCATCCGGGAGGTCCGATCATGAGTCCGATTGAACAGGCATTGGCTCCGGTCGGGCGCGTCGTCAATCCGCTTTTGGGCCAACTGAGCCTCGACCAGGCCAGCAACCAGGCGACGGTACGCCAATTGATGGCTGAGGTGTTGGGAACCTTCGGCCTGGTGCTGTTTTGCGCCGGTTCGGCTCACGTGAACTGGTGGTCAGGTGGGCAGCTAGGTGCGCTGGGCGTGGGCCTGGTGAACGGATTCGGCGTCGCGGTGATGATCTTCGCCTTCTGGGGGATATCAGGCGCGCATCTCAATCCGGCGGTCTCGCTGGGGCTGTGGCTGACGGGGAAGCTGCCGGGCCGCAAGCTGGGGCCGTATGTCGGCGCCCAGTTGGTGGGCGCGCTGATCGCGTCGTCGGTGATGCACGGGCTGTTTCGCAATCACACCGGCGAGGGCGAGTCGTGGCTGGGGGCGAACTTCAGCAGCGGTCCAGTGATCCAGGCATTCGGGACGGAGATCGTGATCACGTTCTTCCTCGTTTACGCGATCCTGATGATGGCGGAGCGTGGTCGCTCTGCGACCGTCTTCGCGGTCGCGGTGGGTCTGTATGTGGCGGCGGCGGTGACGATGACTGGGAGTGTGTCGGGGGCGTCGATGAATCCGGCGCGCGCCTTTGGTCCGGCGGCGATCGCGTGGTTCTGGGACAACCACTGGGTGTACTGGGTCGCGCCGGGTCTGGGGGCGGTGTTCGCCTCGGTCTTCTATGCAGTGTTGCGGGATCGCAGCAGCACGGGCAGCGGCTAGCTCTGGATGCCGGCGGCGCGCAGGGCGATTCGCAGCGCCCGGTAGTTATTGCGGGTGAAGTGGTAGCCGCTCATCCCGATCTTCTGGGCGCCGAGCACGTTTTCTTCGAGGTCGTCGATGAAGAAGCAGTGCTCGGGGGAGACGCCGATCTCCTCGGCAGCGTGATGGAAGATGCCGGGATCGGGCTTGCGCATGCCGATCTCGCCAGAGACGATGATCGCGTCCCAGTCGACCTCGACGGGTAGGTTGCTGAGGAACCGGTCGCGTAGATCGTCGGGCGCGTTGGAGAGCACGCCGATCCTGTGTCCGGCGGCCTGGAGATCGTGGGCGAGCTCGAAGTTGGGGTGGTGATACTGCCAGGGCTGGGCGTACCAGGCGTCCAACAGGTCCTGGACCTCGGCGGCCACATCGCCCTGGAGGTATGGGGTTAGGCTCTGCTCGACACCGCGCTGCCAGGTCTCCCAGTTCCCGCGTCCGGTTTCGATCGCGTGCCATTCGGGCGTGCGGTAGAAGGCGTCGATCAGCGTGCCGTTGGGCAGATTCCAGCGCTTGCCGAACTCGTCGTAACCGTCCCAATCCATGCGGATCAAGACACCACCGAAATCAAACAGGACCGCCCGCTGGGTCATCTTCAAGCCTCCTCGGAACCTTCGCCAACGGCGAGTCTACGGGCGATCCGGATCAGGCGCTCGGCGGCCACGGAGAACGGTCGCTCGTGGCCCCAGCGGGCGGCGTTCTCGCGGAGGCGCGTGATCTCGCGCGTCTCGTCGGCATGCAGGGCGCGTCGGATGGCGGCGGCGAAGCTGTTTGGCGTCGGATCGGCGATCCAGCCGTGGCGCTCGTCGACCGTGACGCGTGCGCCGGCGTGCGGCGCGGCGATGACGGGCACGCCGCTGGCGAGCGCCTGCGCGATGGTGAGACCGTAGGCCTCGTAGTAGCTGGGCGAGAGGAAGGCATCAGCGGCGGCGAAGAGGCGCCACTTGTCGTCGCCGGCAACGTAGCCAGCGAAATGGACTTCAGCCCGCTTGAGTTGGCGGGAGTCTCGACGAAGCCTGAGGTCATAGGACCGGCCGCCCATGTACGCCGGCGCTCCGGCGATGACGAGTTGGATTCTCTCGGCGGTGGTCGGCGATTGGGCTTCGATCAGCTTGAGCGCGTCAATGGCGAGATGAATTCGCTTCTCCGGTGAGATTCGGCTCAGTGTGAGCAGCGTGAAACGATTGGGGTCGGCGCCGATCCGGCGAAGTGTCTCGCGTCGATGCTCGCGAAGCGTCGGTTCGGCGTCTCCGATCACCCCCCATGGCACGATCTGCGTTCGAGCGGCGACGCCGGTGCCCGGGTAGCAGTCGGCCAGTGAGCGGGCCACCGGCGCGGACGGTGCAATCGGCGCGTCGACGCATCGAGCCAGGTCGCCCTCTTTGGGCCAGATCAGACGGGCGATGTTCGGCGCGTAGCGGGTGAGTCCTCGCGGCTCGGCGAATCGCCAGAGGGCGGAGAGATGCTGGCCGCTGATCGGTATGCCCGTGGGCTGGGAGATGTAGCGGCGGTTGAAAAACTCGCTGACGATCACGTGGAGCAGCGCCATCTGTCGGAAGCCATTCGCGTGCAACGCGGCGAACGGTGGACCCTCGGAGGTGTCGTTGGCGACGACGACCGCATCGCGTGGGTCGATGTCGGAGAAGTATCGCTCGAGCGCCGATTCCCACTCCAGGGCGAACCTCGCGTAGGCTCGCGCGTTGAGCTTGAGAATGCGATCCGGTTCGGCATCGGACAGCGTGGGGACGCGGAGCGACTGGCGGTCGGCGGTCAGTTTGTCGTCACGCTCCGGAGTGAGGATGGTCAGATCGAAGTCGACGGTGTCCAGGTGCGGGATCAGCGCCTCGAGGACTGCGACGCCGCCGCCGACGGGTGCGGCGTCGGTCGTCAGTGCGCCGGTCGCGCTGCAGAGGAAGATGCGAGGCATGGATTGAGGCTATTGGCAGATTCGCGTCGCAGTGCAGGGCTAGGCTGCCCGCAGAGACACGAGCGGAGGCGGGATCATGGCGTTGGCGTATGAGCGGCTCGATGGACTGATGACCGCGCAGGTGACGCCGTTCACCGAGGGCGGGCGCGATGTGGATGTGGACTGGATCGGCGCGCACATCGACTGGATGCGGACGATGGGGATCACGGGGATCCTGACTCTGGGCACGAACGGCGAAGGCCCCTCGGTGGGGATGGACGAGCGCAAGCGGGTTGTCGAGGCGGTGAAGCAGGCGTCGCGGGGGATCGGCGGCGGATTAGTCGTGGTTGCCGGCGCGACCTGTCCGTCGCTGCCGGACACGATTCGGGCGGCCAACGACGCGCTCGACGCCGGCGCGGACGCAGTGGCGTTGCTGCCTCCGTTCTTCTTCAAGAACGTGGACTCGTGGGGGATGATCCAGTGGTTCAGCGCGGTGATCGAGTCGTTGCCGTCGGAGGGCCGGGCGCTGCTGTACAACATGCCGGCGCAGGCAGGGATCGATATCCCCGACGACGTGCTCGCGGGCGTACTGAAGCGGCATCCGGATCGGCTCATGGGGATCAAGGATTCGGGCGGTGACGCGCAACGGACGACGCGCTACATGGCGCAGGTTCCGAGTGAGGGTCCCGGTTCGGAGTTTCGGGTGATGGCCGGCTCCGACGCGGCGCACGCACAGCTATATCGGGCAGGTTGCGTCGGCGGCGTGTCGGGGATGGCGAATGCGGTGCCGGCGCTGGTCAAGACGATCCAGTTTGCCCATCGGGAGGGCGGCGAGCCACAGCGGCCGCAGGACCAGCTCAACGAGCTGCACGACATCCTCAATCAATTCCCGCGCGTGGGGGCGCTCAAACAGCTGGTTCACATCACCAGCGGCCTGCCGCTGACGTACACGCGTCCGCCGTATCGCGACCTCGATCCTCGCGAAGTCACTGCGCTGGAGGAGGCGATGGGCCGCTACCTGCTCGGCGAGGCTGTGTGAGGCATGCCAGGACCCTAGAAGTGGTTCATGCAGTGCATGGCGTACTCGGTGGCGAAGAGGTGATCGGCGCGGGTCAGGGCTGCCTGGTCGGGCGCTTCAATCCTGCCCAGCCGGTGGCAGTAGGTGGCTGACAGGGCGCCTGTGGCGAGGTGCGCCATCGTGAAGACATCCATGGTCAGCTCGGGCGATTCATCCACTTGGCGGATGTCGGCGCCCTCCGGTCCAACGGACAGTTTCCACGTGCCCTGGTTCCATTCGCAGAGATCGTCGAGCACGCGGAACGTGAGGTCCGATTCGACCGGGTACTTGCGCGTCATCAAGGCACGCGGCAGGTCGACGATGCGCACCAGAATGCCGTCGAGGACGCGGACGCGCAGGGTGCGCGGGTCGCGGGCGAAGTGCTGGATGGGGTCGTCGGAGGGCGCGTCGTTGAGGATGATGCGCCACGAGAGATCCTGACTGGCGGCAAACTGCCACATGGCGACGTAGGCCGCGGGCGTCAGCCAGCCGTATTCGCGAATGGTCATGCGGTGGTCGCGCTGAAAGGCGCTGAACTGGTTCAAGGCCTGGTCTTCGCGGCTGGTGTAGACCATGTAGCCCAGCGCCTCGCCATCCTCTTCGTAGAGCAGCACGCGCAGCGGGCCCTCCTCGATGTCACCCGGTTCGTCCAGAACCTCGGCATTCCAGAGGTTGAGGCCGCGGTGCAACAGCCCGTTTCGCGGCTGCATGTACTGGCGATAGAGGTCGCGGATGACGACGGCGTTGTCGGGCAGATCGCTGGCGTTCGAGACGCTGAGCGTGCCGGTAGGCGTGGGCGCCTGGATGAAGTTCAGATCGTACGGGTCGATCTCGTACCGCAGGCGGCGGGAACAGACGGCGTAGCCAAAGCGCTGGTAGATGCCGGCCTGTGATGCGTAGAGCGCGGCCAGCGACTGACCGCGCTCGTACTGCTCGTCCAGCGAATGCTCCATCGCCAGCCGCAAGTAGCCTCGGCGACGCTTGGTCGGGTCGGTGCCGACAGCAGTCACACCGGCGACGTGGGCACGCTCTCCGTTGAAGCGCATTGAGAAGGGCCAGGCACCGAAGGTGGCCGCCATTGCGCCGTGCTCAAAGATGCAGGTTGACCACTCCGGCTGGAGGAAGGTGACCGGGTCGCGCTTCGGATTGCCGTGTTCGCCCAGCGCGAGGTTGGCGACGAAGCGGAAGTCCTCCATCTCCTCGGCGTTAGCGGCGCGAACCTCGACTCCTGCGGGCACATCTCGTCTCGGCATGTTCCGCTCCTTGGCTTCTTCACCATCGATGGTCAACGGTGAGGCTATCAACGACCGTTCCGCATACCCACCGGCGGTATCGATGCGGGGCATCCAACGTTCGTCGGTTTACGTTCTATAGTGGATTTTGGTTGGTTGGCAGGCTGCACGACCATGAAAATCCTCATTGCCGACGATGAGCCCCACATCCGTGAGTTGGTCCGCCTGTATCTCTCGCGAGAGGGGTATGAGTTGGAGTTCGCCTCGGATGGGCAGGAGGCGCTCGAGAAGGCGGTCATGTTGCGCCCGGACCTGGTGGTGCTCGACCTGATGATGCCGAAGCTGGATGGCTTCGAGGTAACCAAGGGCATCCGCCAGGATTCAGACGTACCGATTCTGATGCTGACCGTACGTCGCGAAGATGCGGTCAAGGTGGCCGGGTTCGAGCTGGGGGCGGACGACTACCTGACCAAACCGTTCAATCCCAAGGAACTGGTGGCGCGGGTCAAGGCGATCCTGCGCCGGGCCGACGGTATCGCGCGCTCGGGTGTCGAGGTCTCGGTCGGCAGCCTGATCCTGAACCGGCAGACGCGTGAGGCCTCACTGGCCGGGAAATCGCTCAAGTTGCGGACGAAGGAGTTCGATCTGCTGTTCGCGTTGGCGCAGAATCTGCAGACGGTGATGTCGCGAGAACAGCTGTTGTCGTTGGTCTGGGGTTATACGTTCAGCGGCGAGACGCGAACGGTGGACGTACACATCAACCACCTGCGTCAGCACCTGCGGGAGAGCGATCTGCAGATTGAGACGCTACGCGGGGTCGGCTACAAGATGACATTGCGCGACAACCCGTCGGGTCTGGCGCTCTCGCCAAATGGCGGGGCGGACTAGAGCTCGCCGTCGATCGCTGGCAACGGCGCGGTTCGCATGGGACTCCCGAACCGGCGGTCGCTATCCATTCCCGGACCGCATTGGCCGCTGTTTCAGTTCGGCACGATCCGGTCTCGAATCTACATCACGCTGGTGGTGATCGTTGTCCTGACGCTGCTGGTTGTTGGCCTGATTTTCTTCCTGCTGCTCGGTGGCTATCAGGACCGGGTCGATCAGTCTCGATTGCGTGAACTCGCGAACGCGTGGAGCCCTGAGCTGTTCTCCGACGAGAGCGAACTCGTTACGCCCGACAACCTGTTGCGAAGTTTCGAGACGGTTCCGCAGCTCTCGGGGTCGATCGCCGACGAACTGGATGTACCCGTGTTGGGCATCGACTCAGCGGGTGAGGTGGTTCGCGTGCTCGAGTCGGGCGACCGCTTTCACGGCGAGACACTCGGCTTCGATCTGGCCGGACTGAACACGACGCGGGTTGTGCAGGGACAGATCACGACGGAGGACGGGGAACGGCTGACCTACGTCATGACCAGCCTGCCGCCGGCCGAACAGCAGCGTCAGGGATACTGCTGTCTCGCCGTCGCTCTGGTGGGAGAGTCGCGCCGGGCGGTGTTGGGCGACCTTGCGCCGAGGCTGCTGATCGCGGGGGCGGTGGCGCTCGTGGTGGCGACGCTGGTCGGCTTCCTAGTCTCGCGCTCGATCTATCGACCGATTCAGCGCGTAGCAGCGGCGTCGCGCAGCGTGGCGCGGGGCCAGCTGCAACAGCGGGTGGACGTTGGTGGGTCGCAGGAGGCGCAGGAACTGGCAAGTTCCTTCAACCAGATGACCGAGGAGGTCGAGCGTCAGCAGACAGCATTGCGCGACTTCCTGGCCAACGTGTCGCATGATCTGCAGACCCCGTTGACTTCGATCAACGGATTTTCTCAGGCACTGATGGATGACGTGGTCAGGGGCGACGAGCAACGCAACGCGTATCGGATCATTGAAGACGAGTCGCGACGCCTGCTGCGGCTGGTTGAGGGGTTGCTCGACCTGTCTCGGATTGAGTCGGGACAGGTACAGGTTGAGTCCAACCCGGTTGACGTGGAAGCGCTGCTGGAACACGTCGGCGAGCTCTTCGCACTGAGAGCGCAGGAGCTTGACGTCAACCTATCGGTCGCGGCGTCGGACGTGGGCAACGTGATGGGTGATTGGGATCGCCTGGACCAGGTACTCGGCAACCTGTTGGACAACGCGTTGCGCCACACTCCGCCTGGGGGAGACGTACAGTTGAGCGCAGGCAGAGCGAGCCGAAGCAGCGTGTCGATCGCGGTCGCCGATACGGGCGTCGGCATACCCGAGGAAGCGATTCCCAACCTGTTCGACCGTTACTTCAAATCCGACCGACCCGGGGCACAGGGTGGCACGGGTCTGGGACTGGCGATCGCTCGCGAACTGGTGCGGGCGCAGGGAGGCGAGATTCGGGTGTCGAGCGAGCAGGGGGTCGGGACAACGTTCCACATCGTGCTGCTGGCTGCTGCGGACCACGATCATGTCGCCGAAACAGAGGATCCGACCAGCTCGGGGCGCCGCTGACGTGTTTCGACGCACCATTGGTCCGGGGTTGCTATGGGTGTGTGCGATCGCGGCGGCGCTGACCCTGGCCTGCGGCGATTCCGAGCCGCTTCCCGCGCCGACCGAGAACGGTGGAACTGAGCCACCCCCGCCGGTGGAGGCGGAGGATCCGCCGCCGGACGAGGAGCCCGATCCAGGCGGCGCCTACACACTAGAGGTACCGGTGGAAGATGTCGGCGAGCACCTGGAGGCGACCGAGTTCTGGGCGCCGGTACCGTCATGGCTCGAGGCTTCAGCGGACCCGGTCGTCGCGTCGTTGCCGGCTCGGGCTCGGGCGTCCACGGGGAAACTGTTCCAGCCCAGCGACGATAGTCCAACGAAGGAGGTCTTCTGGCTGCATGTGATCTCCGACAGAACCAGGCAGGACGCGATCGACTGGGTGAAGCACCTGGCGTCACAGGATCCTAGCCTGGCTCGTATTCTCACGCCGCGAAACCACGACGTATTCGGTGCGGCCTTTCGTCCGGCGCCGGTGGTGGGTGATGTGTCGGTGTGGATCGAGCTATTGCACGGACACGACAACGGATGCTGGCGCTCGGACCTGCTGGTGTTCGCACAGGATGGCCTCGTGATCCTGCTGGCGAACGGGATTGAGATTACGCGCGAGATTGACAGTGCGGCTCAACAAGCTGCCCGCGGAGCAGCCTTATGCAGCGAACCGGAAGCGGTGGCTCCTCTGACCGACCTGAACTCGATAGCGCGTGTCATCTCGGATCGTCTGTACTCGTTGTACTCGGACGACTAAGACGACCGGTGTACAGATCGTTAACCTGTAATGCCAGATTCGGTAGGCTGGCGCCTAGCAGCAGATGTCAGCAGAGCAGGGACATGTTGTGGAGGTGAGCGGGGGCGTGCGTCGCGTCAAGAGCATTGAACGACGGGAAGCGATACGTGCCGTGTGCTGGGCGGCCCTTGCCGTGGGTGTGGTCGCGATCATTCTGCGGCAGACCTTCGCGCTCGACCCGATCGTCTTCGCGCCGGTCAGTGGCGTCGCGGTGGTGGCTGCGTTTGTCCTGGCGCGCGGCTGGCGCGACTGGGGGATCCTGGTTGCGTACGTCGTGGCGATGGGATTCTTCATTCAGTTGCGCGACGCGGCGGACGAGACCGGGCTGCGTACGTTGACTGACTACGTGCTTGACTGGGAACTGTGGATGTTCGCGGGGATTACGCCGTCGGCCTGGCTGCAGTCTCGGATCGGTGGAGCGGAGTCCGCCCCCGGATTGGCCGCGTACTTTTCGGCAATCGTGCACTGGACCTGGTTCGTGTTCCCGCATGCGGCCGTGATCGGTGCGTGGCTGTTCGTGCGACGCTTCGCCTGGCGTGTGACGATCATCGTTGCGTTGACCTTCTACCTCGGCCTGGTGCTGTACTTCACGGTTCCCACGGCTCCGCCGTGGATGGCGGCGCAGCAAGGGCTGCTGGAGGGCGTTGCACGCGGCATGAACAGCGTCGGGCCGGCGCTGCTGGGGGCCGACTTCTACGCCTGGGCCTTCGAGGCGATGGCGGAGCCGAACCCCACCGCAGCGATGCCTTCGCTGCACTTCGCCGCTTCGTTTGTCGTAGTCGGAGTCGGGATTGTGCTGCGCTCGCGAATGGTGATCGGCGCGGCGATCGCATACTCGATGGCGCTGACCTTCGCGCTCGTCTACCTCGGGGAGCACTACATCGCGGACATCCTGGCCGGGGGCGCTGTCGCGCTGATCGCGTTCGGTGCGGTCGAGGGCGGCCGAATCGCGCGGCTGCAACTTCAACTCCGGCAAGCGCAGCTGGACGCTCGACGCCAACGGGTCGCCAACTGGCTGCGCGAGGCGCTGCGATTGCCGCCGACCCGAATGCCAGCCCGCTAGCCTCCGCTCAAGTTCTGGCGGAGACGGGGGATGTCGGTACGGATTCCGAGCTGGGCAACAGGTTCGGCCGCGCGTTTGGCGCTGGGTCTGGGCGGCAGTTCCGCGTTTCTGTTGTTGTTTCTGCGCAACGCCGACTTTCATCAGGTCGGTCGCGCCTTTACCGAGGTTTCGGCCTGGTGGATAGGCCCTGCGCTGGTGGTCTACTTCGCGGGCATCGCGGCGCGCGCGTGGCGTTGGCACTGGCTGTTGCTGCACATCCAGAGCATCCCCTGGTGGCGGTTGTTCCCGATTGTGGCGATCGGGTTCGGTGTCAACAACGTGCTCCCGCTGCGAGCCGGTGAACTGGTCCGCGCGCACGTGCTCTACCAGCGCCACGACATCTCGCGGCTGTCGGGCCTGTCCAGCATCTTCATGACCCGCGTGTACGACGGCCTGATGCTGACCTTCTTCCTCGTGATCGGCGTGATTGCCAGCCTGGTCGGCTTCGGAGGCATGAATGACGCCGGCGATGAGCTGACGGCGGCGATGGCGTTCCTGGTGTTCGGGATCACGGGAGCGTTCCTGGTGTTCGGCTGGATTGCGCGTCGGCCGGTCGATGCCGAGCGGATTGTTGGTCGGATGCTCAGTCGTCTGCCCGGACAGTCCGACCGGGAGTGGACCTGGCTACCGCCGCTGATCACCGGGATGTCGGCGCAGGCCAATCGGCGGCAGGTGATCGGCGCGCTGATCGCCAGCCTGATCGCCTGGGCGCTTGAGGCGCTGATGTACTGGATGGTCGGTCAGGCGTTCAATCTTGGCCTGCCGTTTCCTGTCTATCTGCTGGTCGCGGCGGCCGCGAACCTGTTGATCACTGCTCCCTCTACTGCCGGAGGGGTCGGGCCGTTCGAGTGGGCGACCAAGGCGACGCTCCTGATCTGGTTGCCGACGCTGGGCATGTTGGGCGCGCAGGACGCGGAGTCGACCGCCGTGGCGTTCGCGGCAGTTCTGCACGGGCTGGTGATCATCCCGATTTCGCTGGTTGGCCTGATCTTCCTGTGGATCTTCCAGGTCGCTCCGCAGCGCCGACTGTTGCGAGCCGGGTCCTAGCCTGACGGTGTTGCCGTTTGCGAGTGAAGGGACGTCGCGATGACGACGCTTGATGGTCCGCTGGACGGAATTCGGGTGGTCGATCTGTCTGCGCTGGCGCCGGGTCCGTACTGCTCGATGTTGCTGGCCGACATGGGCGCCGAGGTGATCCTGGTCGAGCAGGCCGGACGGCCGCGCGGCCGCCGAGATGTCGCGCGCGATCCGAACGAGGAACGGCGGCGCTACTCGTCCTACGCGCTGGGACGGGGCAAGCGATCGATCGGTCTCAACTTGAAGAGCGACGAGGCTCGGGAAATCTTCTACCGGTTGTCGGACAACGCAGACGTGGTCCTGGAGGGCTTCCGACCGGGTGTCGTCAAGCGGCTGGGGGTTGATTGGGAGACGCTGTCGGCCCGCAATCCGGGGCTGGTCTACTGCTCGCTGTCTGGTTTTGGGCAGACCGGTCCATATGCGGCCCACGTGGGACACGACATCAACTACATCGCGACGGCCGGCGCGCTGGGCATGATTGGCGACTACGCGACGGGCGGTCGACCGGCGATTCCGGTCAATATCATTGCCGACTTCGCCGGCGGCGGGCTGATGGCTGCGTTCGCGATCGTCTGCGCGCTGCAGGCCCGCGAGCGCAGCGGCGAGGGACAGTACATCGACCTCGGCATGTCGGACGGCGCGATGTCGCTGATCACGTCGGCGTTGGCCGGCTATGAAGGCGCAGGCGCCGACATGCGACCGGCGCAGCATGTGCTCAACGGGGGTGAACCGCATTACCAGGTCTACGAGACGTCGGACGGGCGCTGGTTCTCGGTTGGTTCGATGGAGCCGTACTTCTACGCGAATCTCTGCCGGGCGTTGGAGTTGGAGCAGTACATCGATGACCAGGGCACATCGGACGCACAACGACGGGAGGAGATTCGGACCGCGTTTGCAAGCGCCTTCAAGACCCGCTCGGCTGAAGAGTGGCACCAGGTGCTGAATGACGTGGACGTGTGCGCCAAGCCGGTATTGACCCTTGAGGAAGCCCTGCAGGACGAGCACAACGTCGCCCGGGGGATGGTCGTCGATGTGCCGACGCCGGACGGTGGCACGATGCGACAGGCGGGTGTCGCGCCGAAGCTGTCGGCGACGCCCGGTCGCGTGCGAGCCGGGGCGCCTTCGCGGGGTCAGGACACCGAGGAGCTGTTGTCGGCGATGGGGTTCGATGCGGATGGGGTGGCCGCGTTGCGTGAGCGTGAAATCGTCGCCTGAATGATCGGGAGGCTAGGACAGCGCCACGTCCTCGTGGTTGCGGCGCCAGCCGATCCAGGAGAAGCCGCCTGCGACGACGAGCAGCCCGAAGGCGAATCCAAAGCCGGCGCGGAACTCGAAGGCGTCCACCAATACCGACGAGGCGCCGAGCACGATGATGAACATCAATGCGGTGCAGACCGAAAGGATGGAGAGCACCGTCGCGCGCTGATCTGAGGGGATGCGCCGGTTGATGTAGCCACCGACCAGCGGTTCGGCAGCGGCCATGGCGGCGGCGAGTAGGGCGAGCGACGCGACCAGGGCCAGGTGATCGGCCGCGAGCAGGGGGATGAAGACGAGGATTCCGATGACCATCACAGTAGGGAGCGCTCGGCGCTCACCGAGGCGTACGGCTATCGGCGAGGCGATCAGCGCGCCGAGCATGAGACCGAGGAACGACGGCAAAATGAGCGCAGAATAGGCCAGGCCATCGGCGAGGGTTTGGGCAGGATCCACGCCGTGCGAGCGAATGAATGGCTGGATGAAGAAGTCGGGCAGCTCCAGCGTGGCGAGCAATACGCCTCCGAAGAGGATGGCCCAGATCACGGGGCGCGTTCCGAGGGCAATCCGCACCCCTTGCCGAATCTCGCTGAACACAGCGGTCCCCGAGTGTGCGGACGCCGACTGGTCGCCGGCATGGTCGATGTCTGATTCGCGGCGAGGCGGTTCGCGCAGCGCGAGGACGATCAGGCCGGCGAGCCCCATGCCGGCGGCGCTGATGACCATGACCGTGCGAAAGTCCAGGACCGAGACCAGTGGCCCGGCGAAGATTGTGGCTGCGAGAAGCGATGCTGTGGCGACAGCGCTGGCGCGGCCTGCGTGGTGCTCGTAGTCGTCGGTGCGCCTGAGTTGTCGGAGAGTGTCGAAGAGCATTGCTTGATCGGAGCCGGACATGAGCGTGCGCGTGATGGCCATGGACATGTGACCGATGATCAGGGCGGGGAAGTTGAGCGTGGCGAAGAGCACGGTCGCGCCGGCGAATCCGAGCGCGCCAAGGGCCAGGGAGATTCGTCGCCCGAAGCGATCGGCGATCGCCCCCGTCGGTATCTCGGCGAGAATGGTGGCGATGCCGAAGAGTACCTCCATCAGTCCGATCTGAACGTATGAGAGGCCGTGCTGGGACTGCAGGAAGATGAACCAGATCGGCAACCAGAAGTGGAAGCCGCGGACGAACTGGAAGAGGTAGTAGAGCGGGATGTTGCGGGTGTAGCCGCCAGCGGACGCCGAGTCGGACGGCGTCGTTCCGCTCATGAGCGATCTTGCTGCGTGAGCACTGGTTCGGGCGCTGGCGTGCCGGAGTCGCCGTTGGCGTAGACGCCGTTGGTGTGCACGCCGATCGTCGTTCCGTCGGGGGTGAGTGCGATCGCCTGCGGCGCGTGTCGCAGACTGATGCGACGCAGGGCATCGGTCTGCTCACGACGATGCGATCGGCGCCAGAATATGAGGAAGACGACGCCGAGCGAGAGCACGACGGCGATCGAGAGGGCGTAAGCGAAGCGGAAGTCGATGACATCGGCCGATGCCGAGATCAGCGGCACGATAACCGCCATCTGCGCGGCCATCATCAACTCCAAGATGGAGAGCACGGTGGCGCGCTGATCGGAGCGAATGCGGCGGTTGATGTACCCAGTCGCGATGGGTCGAATGGCGGCGTGAATGCCGCCGAGGATCGCGATCGGCGCGATGATGCTGATGTGATCGAAAATCAACAACGGGACGAACAGGAACGCCCCACCGAACATGAGCAGGGGGATCGCCCGACGTTCGCCGACGCGGGCTACGAAGGGCGCTGCGAGCAGCGAACCGACCGACATGGCGGCGAAGCCCGGCACGATCAGCGCGCTCCAGGTGGCGCCGTCGAGCAGGCTGCCGGACGGGCTCAGTCCGTGGCTGCGGAGAAACGGCTGGACAAAGAAGTTGGGCATCTCGTAGGCAACGGTGACGATGCCTGCCAGCAGGATGATCCAGAGGATCGGCCGCTGGCGCATGACGATGCGGAAGCCCTCGAAGACGTTGCTGATCACTCCCTGCGGCGATCGATCGTCGGCAGCGGCATCGGCGGCGGAGATCGGCGCGGCGTGCAGGCCGTCCGCGCCAAACTCGGCTTCCGAGCGCGGGGGCTCGCGCAACAACAGCGCAACGAAACCTGCGGCCGCCATCGTGCCGGCGCCGATGAGGAAGACGATCTCGAGGCCCCAGAGTCCCGCCATCGGTCCGCCGAACAGCGCCGCGCCGAGCAGCGCGCCGGTCATCAATGCCTCGGAGCGTCCCATGTGCTTCTCGTACTCGCGCGTGCGACCGAGGACGCGCAGGCTGTCGAACAAGAGGGCGTGCCCGGAGCCCGAGTAGAGCGTCATCGAGATCGCCATGATCACGTAGCTGATCGCGAGTCCGACGAAGCCGTCGGCGAGCACGAAGAAGATCGTCCCGCCGGTAAAGAGGAATCCACCTAGTGCAAGCGAGGTGCGCCGCCCCCAACGGTCGGCGACCGCTCCGGTTGGCACCTCGAAGAGCATCATGCAGACCCAGAAGACGGCTTCCATCAGCCCAACCTGGGTGAGTGACAGACCCCGCTCGTCCTGGAGGAAGATGATCCAGATGGGCACCCAGATCAGGAATCCAGTGGCGAACTGGAACAGGTAGTAGATCGGGATGTTGCGCGCGTAGCGTTCAGGTCGGTGCATGAAACCTGGCGTCGGACGAAGGTCGGGTAGGCGGCGAGACCGACAACGCAGTCAATCCTACGAAACCACGGTGAAGGACGGTTCGCCGATTAATCGAGGTTCTGCACATTGGGGTACAGAGGCGAGCTCTCGCCAGTGCGCCCGTTGGGACTTGCCTGGGGAGGCCGCTGCGGCGCTTGCGGTTTGGCCACGGAGATCGACCAGCGGCGAATGCGCTCGGTCTGGTCGCGCCGATGGGCGAGATGCCAGAGCAGCCAGAGGCCAGTGCCCAGGATCACCGCCGCCAGTAAGCAAATGCCGAATGCGACCGGGAACGAGATGAGATCGGCGGCCGGCAAGATGACCACGACGGCGACACTCATGGCAATGCCGTGGGCCAGCGAGAAGATGGAGAGCACGGTGGCGCGCTGGTCGGAGCTGATCCTTCGGTTGATGTACCCGTTGGTGATCGGCCTGATCGCGGCCTGGGCGATGCTGACCATGAAGATTGCGCCCAGGAGTCCGAGGTGATTCCAGATCGCGAGGGGGATCAGGAAGACCGCGCCGTAGACGAGGATGGCCGGGAACGAGCGGCGCTCGCCGAGTCGGCCGATCAGTCGGGCGGCGATGAGCATGCCCAGCACCGTTCCGATCTGTCCGGGAATCAGCAGGGCGGACCAGACAAATCCGTCGACAGCGCCAGCCAACGGGTTGAGGCCGTGCTGAGCGACGTAGGGCTGGGCCATGAAGTGCGGCAGACCGAACAGGGTCATGGTGATTGCGGCAAACGGGATCAGGTAGCGAATGGGGCGATTGCGCCAGACGATTCCGAAGCCCTTGGTCATTTCCTGGAAAATCGGCACGCCGCTGGCCTCATGCTGGGCGATGTCGGAGGCGGTATGGCGGACACTGGCCGGCGCGGCGTTCAGGGGATCGACGGGGAAGTCGGACTCGCGGCGGGGCGGCTCGCGCAGGAGCATGGCGGCAACAGCGGATCCGAGGAAGACGGCGGACGAGATCAGGATCGTCGCGGTGTAGCCCAGGAGGTAGGCCGCCGGTCCGCCGACGGCGGTGGCGAGCACCATGGCGGCGAAGAACAGGCCGTGCGATCGGCCGGCGTGATGCTCGTATTCGCGCGTCCGACCGAGGACACGGAGGGTGTCGAAGAGCAACGCGTCGCCGGCGCCCGAGTAGAGCGTCATGCCGATGCCCATGACCAGGTAGGAGCCGAGCAAGAGGGGGAATCCGTCGGCGATGGCGAAGATTACCGTGGAGAGGGCAAACATGATCGCGCCGAGCGCGAGCGAGATTCGGCGTCCGAAGCGATCGGCGATCGCGCCGGTCGGCACTTCGGCGATGATCACGGTGAGCCAGAAGAATGACTCGATCACGCCGACCTCGGTCAGCGAGAGTCCGCGCCCGTCGATGAGGTAGATGATCCAGACCGGCAGGAAGATCATGAAGCCGGTCGAGGCCATGAACAGGTAGTAGACCCGGATGTTGCGGCGGTACGGGTGCGGGTCGAGCGCGGTCGCCGTGCGGAGAAGTTCGGACATGCGAAGCAAAGGTAGGGTTGATGACCCCCGTTGTCAGCGTCCTGGGTGACTCAGCCCAGTGGTCTGCGTCGAATCTGGTTCCAGGAACGGGGAAAGCGATCGTCGGTGGCACGGAGCTTGGTCGCGACGACGAGATCGTGGGGCGGATCGAGCATCGTGAGAGCGGCGCCAAGCTCTGTCGCAGCGGTACTGAGTTCTTCGAGCGCTGGCTCACCGATCTCACCGGTCCACAGCACGGCGATTCCACCGATATGCAGGAATGGAATCAGCAGCTCCATCGCGATCGGCGGCGCCGCCGTCGCCCGCGTAACGGCCAGCGCGAAGTGGTCTCGCAGTTCAGTGCGCGCCGCCTGCTCGGCCCGCTGCCTGAGGACCTCGATATGGACATCCTCCAGGCGAGCAACCGTCGACGCGAGGAATGCCGCTGCGCCTGAACGTGAGTCGAGCAACGTGGCCGGGCGTTGCGGCTCGCAAAGAGCAAACGGCAGGCCCGGGGCTCCGTTGCCGCTGCCGACATCGATCATCGGGCCGTGAGGTACGGGAAGGTCGGCGTGGATCAATCGGTGACGACCCACTAACGGTTCGATTATGTGCTTGGCGATAGCGGCCTGTGGAGTGCGAACGGATGTCAGGTTGCGGGGCTGGTCGAGCAGCGCATCGAGCCAGAGGGCGAGTGGTCGGGCGATCGACGGGTTGAGATTCGCTACATAACCCAGCCCGGCCTGCTCCAGCTCGCGGGCAATTCGTTCGGGGTCTATCAGGTCTGACATCAGCAGGAGGGTTAGGATAGGGGTGTTGGAGCTGAGCGACGCTCTGCTCATCCCGCGTGTCAGGCGTGGGAGGCAACTGGCACGACTCGATCGCCGTTCGAGTGTTGGAGATGACGCATGACCTTCTTTGACGACGATCAGACAGCGGAGGCGCTGGAGGGAGCACTCGACGACGTGGTGGAGGGCGAGGCCGAGGTCTTTGATGAGCCGGTGGGCACCGCTGTCGCGACCGCCCCCGAGCGGCCTGCCGCCGCAATCACGCTTGATGCGGCGGTCATGGAGTACTTCGCGTGGGAGGAAGAGCGGGAGGCCAAGCGCTCGCGGCGCAAAGGCTCCAACGCATCAAGCGCCAAGCGGGGCGCGTTCGTGCTCGACGAGCCTGCGCGCGAGGCAGTGACCCGGTTCCTCTGGCACTTCGGCCCGAGCACGCCGATATCGGATCTCTCGCCCAAGACGATGGAGGGATTCCAGGAGACGATCGGCACCAACACCATGGATCTCGCAGCGCGGCTGCAGCCGGTCAAGGAGTTTCTGCGCTATTGCTGGAAGCAGGGTTACACGGTCACGGTCGACACCAGCGGTCAGACGACGACCCAGAACCTGGGTAACTTCCTGCGAATCAAGCGGGCGACCAACGTGGTCCGGGACACATCGCGGTTCCAGCACGAGCAGGCGCAGACGTTCGAGATGACTGCCGATGGCCTCCAGTTGCTCCACGATGAGTTGGGTCAGCTTGTCGCGGAAATGCCCGAAGCGGTGCAGGCCGTCGCAGCGGCACGGGAGGACAAGGACATTCGCGAGAATGCCCCGCTCGAAGCGGCTCGCGAGCACCAGGAGCGCCTCAAGTCTCGCATCGACGAGCTTGAGTACCAGATAGCGCATGCGGTCGTCAGGGAAGAGCGAGCGACGGGACGAGCGAAGCTCGGTAGCCGAGTGTCGGTTGTCGAGGTCGACGATACGGGGAACATCCTCGGCGACGCCAAAGAGTACACTCTCGTGGGAACCACGGAAGCGAATGCGGCGGCACGGCGAATCTCGGTCGAGAGTCCGCTGGGTCGCGGATTGCTCGATCAGCCTGCCGACCGGCAGATTGAGATCCAGGCGCCCAGCGGTCGCAAACGGTTCCGCCTGCTCGCTGTCTTGGGCTAGCCGTTCGCGGCCGGTGGACAGTCAGAGCGAGACAACACACGAGCGAGATGCAGCGCGACCTGCGCGCACCGGGTTGTGCCGATTATCGATGTCTTGAGCGTGCGCTCTGGGAAAGTGATGCCGATGTCAGACATCCCGAACATTGAGTTCACGATCACCAACGCCAACCTCGACACCGGCTTACGGGGCTATCCGGTCGGTACGTGTGAGACGAGTTACGTAGATCCACAGGAGGGCGTTTCCTACGTCGGCTACCCGATCGCCGAGCTGGCCTTTCTGCCGGCCGAGGACATCATCCATCTGCTGTTCAACAAATCGCTGCCGACCGACGCCGAGCGCCAGGCGGTCCACGAGGACATCGCCGAACGCTCGGAGGTATCGGAGGAGGCGCTCGGCGCGATATCGGCGATGCCGATGTCGGGTCACCCGATGGACCTGTTCTGCGCCGCGATCCAGATTCTGGGCATGACCGGCAAGACGGACGACTACTACGAAGACGCTCTCAACCTGGTGGCTCGGATCCCGACCGCGCTGGCGGCCATCTTCCGCCTGCGCGAAGGGTGGGGCGACCCGATTCCATCGGAGCCGGCGCGCGGATATGTCAACAACTTCGTGCACATGCTGGGCATGCCCGGCGGTGACGAGGAAGCGCTGACGCGTCTGTTGTCGGTCTACTACAACCTTCACGCCGACCACGGCGGAGGCAACCTCTCGACGTTCACGGGTCGCGCCGTCGCTTCCGGTCTGGCAGACATGTACCGCTCGATGGCGTCGGGCATGAACGCGCTCGCCGGGCCGCGACACGGCATGGCCAACCAGGACGCGTTCAAGATGGTGCACGAGGTCAACACGACGGACACCGCAGAAGCGACCGAGATCCTGCGCAAGCGTCTGGCCGACGGTGGCCTGATCTTCGGATTCGGTCACGCCGTCCTGCGCGAGGAGGATCCACGGGCGAAGGTGCAGCTGCGCGTCGGCGAGGAGCTCTGCCCGGATGATCACTGGTTCAACGTGGTCAAGGCCGTGCGCGAGGCCGGCATCACGGTGCTGAAGGAGAATCCCAAGGTCTCTAATCCGTACCCAAACGTCGACCTGATCTCCGGCAGCCTCGTCAATGCGCTCGGTTTCACCGATCCCGACTACTACACGACGCTGTTCGGCTGGTCGCGAATTGCCGGTATCGGCGCTCAGATTGTCGACGAGCGGCTCCGGGCCCGAGGAGGCCGCGGGGTGGCCATCTATCGCCCTCGTTACATCCCGGTCAACCAGCCGGCGCGTTCAGTCTCGGGCTAGCAGCCTCGAGGCGAGTGCTGTGGACTCTACCGAGTCGGGGGATAGCCACTGTCGCAGGGCTGGGTTAGGATCGGAGATCGACCGCAACTCCCTCAGGGAGCGGCTGAGCGAGAGGCGAACATAGGCCTATGCCCACGCTGGAATCGGCGAGGCAGAAGCGCGGGAGCGTCCTTCAGCAGATCGCTGAAGCGTCGTACGGCTATCCGAACGACGAGTTCCCCGATCGCGAAGCCACGACGAATTTCCCGCAGGAGCAGATGGGCGTACGGGTCAGGTCGGGCGGCTGGCTGTATCCGGACATCATGGTTACCGACGAACCTGGCCACTTCATTGCCATTGCCGCCGACCTCGCCCTGACGCACGAGGTCAACAACGACACCGCCCTCGAGCGTTGGAAGCCCTTGGCCCAGGCGGCGCCGCTGATTCTCTACGTCCCGATGGGACAGAGCGGTCGTGCTATTCGGCTGTGCCGGATGAACGGGATCAACCTGCACAAGCTAGTTGCCTACAGGCAGCGGCCGGCCGGTTTCGGCATCGACCTGCAAGAGGCCTACAGCGGGCCCGATTTGTTCAAACCGATCGCTTCACTGCTACCTCCGGCGCTGCGGCCGATGGCCTATCGCAATGAGCGCAAAGTGGTGGCGGACTCCTATCTGAACCCGTTCCCGGCATCGCGTAGCGGCGATGTGCCGGCCATCGCGGCCCCGGCTGAGCAACCGGCGGCGACGCTGGCGCTGGCGTCGGGCCTCGAAGACGAGCACGGACACGGAGAGCATGACGCTCCCGAAACGCACCTGCCACCGCCCAGCCTGGCGCCGATCCTGTTTGCGCTGGGGCTGATTGTGATGGCGGCCGGCGCGATTTTCGTGGGGGAGGTGATGAGCGTCGGCATTACGCTCGTCGTGCTTGGCGCCGTTCGCTGGTTCCTGGAGGATATGGGCTATTTCGAGGCCGGTGGGCCGGCGGAGTTCCGTCAGCATCCCCTGCAGGTCATGCCGGAATCGTCGCCGCCTCCCGGCGTCCACATGCCCCCGCCGAGCGTATCTCCGCTGATCTTCGCTGCGGGGCTAATCATCACGGCGGCCGGCGCGGTATTCGTCGATCAGGTGTTGGGAGCCGGGATCACGCTGATCGTATTCGGCGGCGTTGGTTGGTTCCTTGAGGACATCAAGGATTTCGAAGCGCCCGCCCATGATGAGCATCACGACGAACATGCCTCCGATGCGCCGCTGATGCACGGCGCGGACGGCTCCGAACAAGGCGCCGGCTAGGGGTATTGAACAGTCATGAACAGCGGGTTGAGCACTGGGAGCGAAGGGAGCGTGGCGTGAGCGCGTACCGACGGTTGTGGCGAACTCGGATCGGGCGGCTCACGCTGGTCATTGGCGCCGTAGCGCTGGCGCTGTTCGCCCTTACCGGATTGGTCAGCGCCCAGGTCGCGCTTCCCGAGGCGGTCACCGAGCAAGGCGATTCGATTCGCACGCTGTTCTTCGTCGTCCTCGCCATCGGCGTCATCGTGTTCGTCATTGTCGAGGCGATGATCCTCTGGGTCGTCTTCCGCTACAAGCGGCAGTCCGATGACGAGTTGCCAACTCAGGTTGCGCACAACACCACGGCCGAGATCCTCTGGACCGGTATTCCGCTGGTCATTGTGGTTGTGCTGTTCTTCGTCTCGCTCTTTGTTCTGCAGGACATCCAGGCGGCAGCTGATGAGGACGAAGAGTTCACGATTGTCGACGTACAGGGGCGGCAATGGGCCTGGGCATTCAACTATGGCGTGCCGCTAGGCACCGAGTTGGCCGAGAGCATCTCCAACAGCCCCCACGACACGGAGATCCATCTTGAGGATCCGTCGCTGGTTGTGCCGTTCATGACGATCAAACTCGGCATTGAGCACATGCGCGTGGTGGCTCGCACAGGCGACGTGGTGACGGTCGACCGTGCCGTCAACGGCACCGTGCCCATCCGCCACGCGGCCGGGTCCGCGGTCATGCGCGTGTTCAACGGTACGGACACTGTGGCCGAAGGCCGACTCCAGGCGGCCGACAACACACCGATTGTGACGGTGCCGACCGGTCAGATGATTCGCTTCAACATCGCGTCGGCCGACGTGCTGCACGCGTTCTACACCCCACAGTTCCTGACGAAGCTGGACGCCGTGCCCGGGCGCGTGCAGACGCTCTGGGTGCGGATCACCGACGCCGGTGACTTCATCAGCCAGTGCGCGGAGTTCTGTGGCCGCGATCACGCTCGCATGATCTACACGGTCCGCGCCCTGCCGCAGGACGAATATGATGCCTGGTTCGAAGAGAAAGCCGGCAGCGCCCCTGAGCCGGTCGAGGGCGACTTCGGCGGCGAGGAAGAGGTTGAGCAGGAAGAGGGGGCCATCGGCAATCCGGCCAATGGTCAGAACCTGTTCTTCTCGCTGGGTTGCAACGTCTGTCATGGCGACCAGGGCGAGGGTCTGGTCGGCCCGACAATCGCGATGACCATCGTTCCGCTTGATCGTGTGATCGAGCAGTACCGCGAGCCGCTTGAGGCGATGACCGAGTTCCCGCCCGACCAGGTCTCGGACGAGGAGATTGCCGACATCTACGCCTGGCTGCAGTCGGTCCCACGGCCGCCCGAGGCTGACATCATTCCAAGCAAACTGGCTGAACTGGTAGAGGCCGGCGGCTAGCCCCGCCCACGGCGCGACTACGCAGAGGGAGGCGACAAGATGGCGACACTGGCGGGGGCACAAACCAGCACATATGCCGGGGCGACGGTCTGGCGCGTGATCCTCGAGTGGTTGACGACGGTCGACCACAAGAAGATCGGCATCATGTACCTCTGGACGGCCGGGGCGTTCGGCCTCGTGGGCATGGCCTTCTCCCTCGTCATGCGCACCGAGCTCGCCGAAACCGGCACCATTATCTCCGCGGAGACCTACAACTCGATCTTCACGATGCACGGCAGCGTGATGATCTTCCTCTTCCTGCTGCCGATCGGCGCGGCGTTCATGAACTACTCGATGCCGCTGCAAATCGGCGCGCTCGACATGGCATTCCCGCGGATCAACGCGCTCTCATTCTGGATTTTCCTCTTCGGCGGCGTTCTGCTGACGCTGAGTTTCGCGGCGGAGGGCGGCACCGCGTCGGCCGGCTGGACCGCCTACCCGCCGGTCACGCTTGACACCGGCAACAATGCCGAACCACCGGGCGCCGGGATGGACATGTGGTTGGTTGGTGTCATCCTGTTGGGCCAGGCGTCGATCTTCGGCTCGGTCAATTTCTTGGTCACAATCTTCAAGATGCGTGCGCCCGGCATGACGATGTGGCGTCTGCCGTTGTTCACCTGGACGACCCTCGTCACCGGTCTGCTGATCCTGCTCTCGACCCCAGTCCTGGCTGCCGCGCTGGTGCTCGGCTTCATCGACCGCAACGGCGCTGGAGGCGCGTTTTTCGACCCGGCCGCGGGCGGTCAGCCGCTGCTCTGGCAGAATCTGTTCTGGTTCTATTCGCATCCCGCCGTGTACATCATGATCTTGCCCGCGATGGGTATCGTCTCCGATGTGTTCGGCGTATTCACTCGACGCCCGGTGTTCGGCTATCGCTCGATGGTCTTGGCGCTGATTGCAATCGGTCTGCTGGGCTTCATCGTGTGGGCGCATCACATGTTCACGACCGGCGGGGTCTTCCTGCCGTTCTTCATGGGCGCAACGTTCCTGATCGCGGTGCCAACCGGGGTCAAGATGTTCAACTGGATCACGACGATGTGGCGCGGCTCGAACATCTTCCCGACGGCGATGCTGTTCAGCGTGGGCTTCCTGATGCTTTTCCTGATCGGCGGGATCACCGGCGTGTTCCACGCCGCCGTGCCGGTTGACTTCGCCCTGCATGACACCTATTTCGTGGTCGGGCATTTCCACTACACGATGTCGATCGCGGCGACCTTCGGGTTCCTGGCCGGTTGCTACTACTGGTTCCCGAAGATGTTCGGCAAGTTCATGAACGAGGGCCTGGGCAAGCTGCATTTCTGGCTGGTCTTCATCGGCGTGAACCTGATCTTCTTCACTCAGTTGCTGCTCGGCCTCGACGGTATGCCTCGCCGGATCAATGACTATGTCGACAACCCCGGTTGGGAACTGATGAACATGCTGACGACGATCGGTGCGTTTGTCTCGGCCGCAGGCATGATGGTTTTCCTCTACAACGTCTTCTACTCGCTCAAGTGGGGCGAGCGGGCCGGGTCCGACCCTTGGGAAGGCACGACGCTCGAGTGGGCAACGACCTCACCGCCGCCGGCGCACAACTTCGACTCGTTGCCGGAGATTCGTTCCGAGCGTCCGCTGTTTGACCTGCGCTTCGGTGAGCGTCTGCAGGACGACCCGCACTACCACGTCAACAACGGCCACAACGGAAACGGCAGTGGGAGCGGCGCCAAGGCGCCCACAGCGTCTGCGCGGGAGGAGGGCTAGCCATGGCAGCCGGAGCCATCCCGCACAAGCGCGTTCACCCGGTCCGGAGCTTCCTTGTCGGCGACGAGCCGATGACGACCGGCCTGTGGGGCATCATCTTCTTCATCTTCTCGGAGATCATGTTCTTTGCCGGACTGATCGCGGCGATGCTCGCGCTGCACAGCGACACGCTCCTCTGGGAGCCGACCAACGGCGCTCACCGCGTTCACGGCGATCATCTGCGACCCATCCTGTTCACCGTGCTGCTGGTCAGCACTTCGATTCCGATGCAGTTCGCCGCCTTCTCGATTCGTAAGGGCAATCGCAAGGCGATGCTGATCAACATGGGAATCGTCCTGGTGATCGGGACGGCGTTCATCATCAACCAGTATTTCGAGTGGGAAGAGGCCGGCTTCGGCATCTCGGACGGGCCGTACGCGGCAACGTTCTACACGCTGACCGGCTTCCACGGCGCTCACGTGATCGGCGGGCTGGTCTTCATTTTCGCCCAGTGGTTGCGCGGGCTGCTTGGACACTTCGATGCCAAACGCAACACAGCGATTGAGGCGGCGACGCTCTATTGGCACTTCGTGGGATTCGTGTGGTTGCTGGTGATTTTCCCGCTCGTCTTCTTCCTCAGCTGACGCGGTCCAGCCCGTGACCGGGAGACCGCGAGCGCTGACAGCGCTGGTCGCGGCAATCGGCGCGGTCGCCGCTGCGCTTCTGCCGACACTGTCATCGGCCCACGACGGTCGTTACGCCGAGTCGGGTGAGCTACTCAACGCGCTGCAGGTCTGGAGCGTCGACGCGCCGGGTCTGGCGATCGTGATTGTCGTCGGGGGCCTGTACGCGTGGGGGTACTACCGCCTGCGGCGCGATTCGCCCAACTTCCACTTTCCGCGCTGGCACGCCTGGTGCTTCTGGACCGGTTGGCTGGTCATGCTGCTCGGTCTGATGTCGCCAGTCGATACGTATTCCGACGACCTGTTCTGGATGCACATGATCCAGCACGTGATGATCACAATGATCGTCGCGCCGCTGATGCTACTCGGGGCTCCGGCGACGCTGGCGTTGCGTGCCGCGTCACCACGCGTCCGGACGACCTATCTGATTCCGTTTCTCAACTCCCGGCTCGTGCGCGCGCTGACGTGGCCGCCTTCGGCAATCATCATTTACATCGCGAGCGTCTGGAGCTGGCATTGGCCGGACGCGTACGACGCCGCGATCGCATCCGAAGCGGTTCACTTCGTCGAGCATGGGGTGTTCTTGCTCGGCGCGGTGTTGCTCTGGTGGCTGGTGATCGGCGTCGACGCGACGCGGCTGCGGCCGCATCACGTCTGGCGCTGCGCGCTGCTTGGAGTCGCGATCCTGCAGAACATCGCGCTCGGCCTGATCCTGATCAACGTCGGTGAGCCGGTCTACGAAACCTATGCGACCGCCGCGGCGGTGAGAGAGTGGGGCCCTGACGCGCTGCTTGATCAGCGAATCGGCGCGGGGATCATGTGGGTGCCGGGATCGATGATGTTCGCGCTCGCGATCATCGTCACGGTCTACTACTGGGCCGAGCGTGAGGGGTTCAAGGACCGTCGCAACGACGTGGTGCGCGACATGCAGATTCGTGTCCACGGGGACATCCCGACGCTCGGCCCGCGCCCGGGAGAACAGTAAGCGAGCATTCAGGTATCACGCATGGCCACGCCGGTCGAGCTTCGCCGATGTGGCAAGAAGTGAGACACTAGGCGGTGCAGCGCCGACTCGCGCCGGTCGGCAACCAGAGCGGGTTCAGATGGCATCGATGACCAGATTTCAGCGTGTCGGCCTCGGGCTGGTGATCGGCCTGCTCGTGCTGACGGCGCTGGGCGGAATTGTTCGCGTGACCGGCTCTGGCCTCGCCTGTCCCGACTGGCCCGGCTGCTACGGCGCCGTGATCCCGACGGGCGACTTCGGCGAATTCGCAGCGCACCAGGTGTGGCTGGAGTGGACCCACCGGCTGGTCGCGGCGATCCTGGGATTGATCATCCTTGGCTACGCCGTCGTGGCGTGGCGCCGGTATCGGGATCGCGCTCGGGTCTGGCTGCCCGCCGCTCTGACGATTCCGTTTCTCGCGCTCCAGGTCGTGCTCGGCGGACTGACCGTGACGGAACGGCTCGAGGAGTTGATCGTCACCCTGCACCTGGCCACGGCGATGCTGATCCTGATGTTGGCTGGCTTCTCGTGGCTTGGGACGTTCGACTGGCGGGTGGTGACGAAGTTGGATGAATCGCCGCTGGGCTCGGATTCCCCGGGGCAAGCCCGCAACTACGCGCGCATGGCGTTGATCACCGCGATTCTCGTTTACGCGGTGGTCGTCGTTGGCTCGTACGTGACCCACGTCGGCGCGGGACCGGATGCGGGCGCGCACGTCGGTCCAGGCGGCGCGGCTTGCGGCAACAACTGGCCGCTCTGTTACGGCGGACTGTTTCCCGACGGCGAGTACGCTCAATGGAACATGGGACATCGATTCCTGGTTCTGTTCGGCGCGATCGCATTGTTCGCGGCGTCGATAGGTGTGGTGATGCTCAGACCTCGCGCTCGCAGCCTGACCTTCATGGTCCACGGCGCGGCGACGTTGTACGTCGCACAGATATTCATTGGAGCAGCGATGATCTGGATCAACTTCGACGCCTGGGCGCGAGCGCTGCACCTGTCGATGGGTTCGATCACGTGGCTGCTGGTTTCCGGAGCAGCGTTGGTGGCGATCTATCGCGCCGGAGGCCTGCGTGCCGGTGGCCAACGCAGCTCTGATCTTGCTGCGGTGGGCGTCGCTGGCGCCGGCGCCTCGGTGGAGAGCGAGGGCAACGGGTGACCGAACGTCCGCTCACGCTTGAGCGTCCCGCCGCACTGCCGAGTTCGCGTCGCGCGTTCGACTTCGCGCGTGGCCTCTGGGAGCTGACTAAGCCGGGCATCATCGGCCTCCTGCTGGTTACGACCGTGCCGACGATGATCGTCGCGGCCGACGGTTGGCCGAGAGGCGACTTCGGCGAGGGGCTGGCGCTGATCGTGCTGACGCTTCTGGGTGGGATTCTGACCGCCGGGGGCGCAAACACGTTCAACCAGTGGTTCGACCGTGACATCGACGCGATCATGGAGCGCACCGCCAATCGGCCGCTGCCGGCCGGCGTGATCCAGCCCTGGCAGGCGCTGCTCTGGGGCTTCTTGCTCGCGACGCTGGGCGGGATTCAGCTCGCGCTCACGGTCAATCTGTTGGCCGCGCTGCTGGCTGAGGCTGCGGTCCTGTTCTACGTGTTCGTCTACACGACCTGGCTCAAGCGCTCGACGACCCAGAACATCGTGATCGGCGGAGCCGCGGGCTCGATTCCGCCGCTGGTCGGCTGGGCTGCGGTAACGGGCGAGGTCACCTGGACGCCGTTCATCCTCTTCCTCGTGATCTTCATGTGGACGCCGCCGCATTTCTGGGCGCTGGCGTTGAAGTACCGCGACGACTACGCCAGGGCCAACGTGCCCATGCTGCCGGTCGTGTCGGGCGAGCGGGAGACGCGCAAGCAGCTCCTGATCTACTCGGTGGGGCTGGTCGCGGTGAGCCTGCTCGGTCCGCTCGGCGGGCATCTCAGTTGGTGCTACGAAACAACCTGCGCCATATCCGGCGCCGTATTCCTGTGGATTGCCTGGCAGGTCTGGCGCGAACAGGCACCGCCGATGCGGCTGTTCTTCGCCTCGATCGCGTATCTCTTCATCGTCTTCGCGGCGGTCGGGCTGGACGTGCTGGTCTAGCGGAGTACCGCTTCGATCGCGGCCTCAAGTTCCGAAGTCTTGACCACAATCTCGAATCGCGCGGCGACCCGGCCGTCGGCGTCGACTACGTAAAACTGCGGCTCAGCCTCGATCGACCATGCCTCGTTGGCAGCGTCAATCAATGCCTGAAGTTCGTTCTGTCTCGGGCGACCGAACGGTTCCACATGCAGCACGGTGATATTGCCGCGATTGTGGATCTGTTCGGCCTGTTCGAGCGCGCGGGCGCAGGCGCGCCTGCCGGCGCAGCGTTCGGCGGAGGCCCAGACAATCAGGAACGGATCACCAGCGGCGATCAGAGCCGAGGCCGAACGCTCGTACATGCCGCGTGCTGATTCGGCAGGTTGCAGCATCCGTTCGAGGACGCCGTCGGAGGCGGTCGGCGTGCGCCGGGTGGGCGCGGCATCGCCGGGTTGCGGGCCGCGAGCATGGTCGTCGACGAGAAAGGCAAGACGTGGCGTGCTCTCCGCTCGACCGTCAGCCAGTTCGACGGTCACAGCGATGGCCCACGTACCGGTCGAGTCGAAGGGAACTTCCGTTGCGACCAGATACTGAAATCCCTCAACGTCGGCAATCTGCAGTTGGCCTTCCGAATGGAACTTGACTCCGCCCTCGGTCGGTTCGAAGTAACGGATCCGGAATCGGGCACCGTCTTCAAACTCGGGTTGACGATCCTGCTCGAGCAGTGTCAACACCAGTCGCGAGACGCCGACGTATACGTCGGAGGACTCGACTACGGGCACGAAGGCCGCCTCGGAGGCTGTGACGACGACGCGGTCCTCGGCGTTCCCGCACGCGGCGATCGCCAGCGCCACGCTGATCAGACCGACGAGGAGCCACGTGAGCCTGAAGCGAGTCGCCATTGGTTCAGACCGCTCGTGGCGCGCGGCGCAGACCGATGACGAACAGGAACGCGGCCAGGAGACCGAGCACCAACCCGTCGATGAGCGGTCCGATTAGTCCGTCCGGGGAGTCGGCGTACGAGGCGTAGTGGAGCAAATCGACCGCGTAGGTGAGGGGGTTGGCGTAACCGATCGCTTCCAACCAGGTCGGCACCTCGTCGAGCGGGAAGAACGCGCCGGAGAGGAAGAACAGCGGGAACAGGACGAGATTCATGATCAGATGGAATCCCTGCATCGTCTTGATCTTCAAGGCCAGCAGTAGTGACAGCCCGGAGAGCATGAGGTTCAGCGCCAGGACCGTGACGACCACCGTTGCCACGCCTCCGAGCCAGCCGTACTGCCAAGACAGATCGATGCCAGGAATGATCACCGCCAACACCAACACAGCGAGGGCCTGGATCGTGCCGATGAGAATGGCGCCGAGCGACTTGCCGAACAGGATGGTCTGTGGACTGTGTGGTGAGGCGAGCATGGCGCGAAGGAGTCCGCTCTCGCGATCGCGATAGAAGCCCGCGCTGGAAAACGTGGAAGAGAACAGGGCGGTCATTGCAATCATGCCCGGTGCGAGAAACGACGTGTAGTCGCCGTCGAGGATTCGGGGTGATGTTGGAGAGAGGCCGCTTGAGACGCCGGTCCCGAGAAGCGCGAGCAACATAAGCGGGAACAGCAGCGACGAGTAGAGTTGCGACCTGGACCGAGCGACGGCGCGAAGGTCTCTGGTCAGGAGCGCCAGCGAGGCGTGGGCGAACTCGATCATGCCTTGCGCCCTAGGCCGTTCTCAATCGGGCGACCGACGATCTTGAACCACGCGTCACGCAGGCTCGACTCGCGGATGCGGATGCCCGTGACCTGCGACCCGTAGGTCTGGAACAGGCGCGGTACGATTTCCGCCGAGTTGTCGACTGTGAGATGCAACCCTTGGTCCGTCCGGATCGTGTCTCCTACCCCGTCCCATCGCTTCAGTTCATCGAGGTCGACATCTTGCAGCGCAGGCCAGTCGAGTTCCAGGGCGTCGCTCTTCAAACCGGACGTCAGGCTCGACGGTGTGTCCTCGGCGAGCACGCGTCCCTCATCGACGAACACCACCCGGTCGGCGTGGTGCTCCGCCTCGACGGTGTCGTTGGAGCAGACGACGATGGCGGTGCCGTGGGCGGCGCGGTTGTGCAGCGTCTGCCAGATGGCCTGGCTCGAGTCCGGGTCGAGTGCGAGCGTCGGTTCGTCGAGCAGGAGCAGGTCAGGATCGTGGAGCAGCGCGCGGGCGATGTCGACACGACGGCGAAGGCCGCCCGACAGGGTCTCACAGCGGTCGTCTGCCCGGTCGCCGATGTCCAGGGACTCGAGCAGCTCTCGGCAGCGCCGGTCGAGTTCATGTCCGCGCAGCCCGAAGAGGCGGCCGTGCAGTTGCAGTGTTTCCTGCAGCGTCATCAAGTCGTCGGTGCTGGGCTCCTGCAGCACCAGACCGATCCGGCGCCGCACATTCGGACCGTGCTGCTCGCCGAAGATTGACACGTGTCCTCGCTGCGGCGCGATCTCGCCGCTGAGCATCTTGAGGACGGTTGACTTGCCGGCGCCGTTCGGCCCGAGCAGGGTCACGATCTCGCCGCGCCGGATGGACAGATCGATGTCGGAGACGCCGCGCCCACCGGGCCAGACAAAGGATGCCCCGCTCAGCAGGGCGTGAAGCTGGGGATTTGCTATGTCGGCCTCGGCGGTTGCCACGAGCTTGAGTGTATCTGTGGTGCGATACGCTGCGATTCGTCGGCATATGCACCACTGAGGAGTCCCCGTGCGACGCCTGCGCGTCTCGTTGGCACAGATCAATTCGACCGTCGGCGACCTCGAAGGCAACGCCACGAAGATCATCGAGCGCATCCGCGAGGCTGAGTCGCTGGGGTCCGATCTGGTGGCGTTTCCGGAACTGGCGCTGACCGGTTACCCGCCTGAGGATCTGGTCCTGCGCCGCGGATTCGTCGAGTCGAACCTCGAGACGCTTGATCGCGTCTGCGAGTCGACGCGCGGGCTGCATGTGACGCCGATCGTCGGCTTTGTCGATTATGCGCATGACATCTTCAACTCAGCCGCGGTGATCCACGACGGAACACTCGCCGGGGCCTACCACAAGCAGTACCTGCCGAACTACGGCGTCTTCGACGAGGCCCGCTATTTCCGGCCCGGCGAGGGCGTGCAACTCTTCGATATCGCCGGTGCTCGCGTTGGCGTAACGATCTGCGAGGACATCTGGTATTCATCCGGTCCGATGCAGGATCAGTGTCTGGCCGGAGCCGAGGTGGTGGTCAACATCAACGGTTCGCCCTTCCATGCCGGCAAGTCGCTGCAGCGCGAACAGATGTTGGCCACTCGCGCCGCCGACAACGCGGTGCTCACTCTGTACTGCAATCTCGTCGGCGGACAGGATCACCTGATCTTCGATGGCGGCTCGACGGTCTACGGACCAGGTGGTGATCTAATCGCACGCGCGCCGCTGTTCCGCGAGCACCTGTTGACCGTCGACCTCGACGTCGAAGAGGTCCGTCAGACCCGGCTGCACGATCCGAGGCTGCGTCGATTGCCGCAAACGGAGGCAGACCTCGAAGCGGTGTCGAGCGAGGTGGCGATCAATCGCGGACCTCTGATTGAACCAGAACTCTCGGAGATGCTGCCAAATGATGAGCAGGTTTACGAGGCTCTGGTGCTCGGCACTCGGGACTACGTCCACAAGACCGGGTTTAGTGATGTGGTGATTGCGCTATCGGGTGGAATCGACTCGACTCTGACCGCCGTCGTCGCGGTCGATGCGCTCGGCGCTGAGCACGTGCGCGGCGTCTCGATGCCGTCGCGCTACTCCTCCGAGGGCAGCGTCGCCGATGCGCGGGCGCTGGCGGACAATCTCGGCGTCGCAATGGATGTTTTGCCGATCGAAGAGCCGTACCAGTCCTACCTCGACACGCTGGCTCCGCTATTCGAGGGTCTGCCGCAGGATGTAACCGAGGAGAATCTGCAGGCGCGGATCCGCGGCGTGCTGATGATGGCGATATCGAACAAGACCGGCGCGTTGGTGCTGACGACGTCGAATAAGAGCGAGTCAGCGACCGGTTATACGACGCTGTATGGCGACATGACCGGCGGGCTGGCTGTGATCCAGGATGTGCCCAAGCTGTTGGTGTACCGACTCTCCGAGCTGGTGAATGAGCGCGCGGGCCGCGAGGTCATTCCCGTCTCGGTTTTGACCAAGCCGCCCAGCGCCGAACTGCGGCCGGACCAGTTCGACGAGCAGTCGCTGATGCCATATGAACGGCTCGATCCGATCCTTGAGGCGTTCGTTGAAGAGGACCGTTCGCTGGACGAGATCGTCGCCGCAGGATTCGAGGAGTCCGACGTCAAGCGCGTGATGTCGCTGGTGACTGGGGCCGAGTACAAGCGGCGACAGGCAGCGCCTGGTCTGAAGATCACGCCGCGCGCCTTTGGCCGCGACCGTCGATTCCCGATTGCCAACCGTTACCGCGGCTTCTGAACCGCTCATGCCGAGCGCAGACAGCGCCGACTGGGAACTGTTGGCCGAGCGGATCAGCGCCCGATATCGCGGCCGCGATTCGCTGATTCGCGGCGTCGGCGTGGTTGGCGACTACGCCAGAAATCAGGTCTGGGACGCCTCACTGCTTCAGATCATGTTGTTCCGCCACCGCGATGAGGCCTTGTTCGATGACGGCCCGATCATCGAGGAGAACGGCTTCTCAGTCGCGGTTGACTCAATCACCTCCGGCTACCTCGTCGAGCTGGAGGAACTCTTGCACGAGGAGCCGCTGGCCGGCCAACTGGCGGACATGAGAACGCTGCGCATGGCAGATCCGACGCTACGTCAGGTACTGGCGAGCTTCCGCGACCGGTACTACTCGGCCGAGGGGCGTCAATCGCGGGCGAGCCACGCGCTGCAGCGTGCCCGAGTGTCGCTGGACGATTGTGAGGCCTCGGGCCGCGCATTTCACGGCGTCGATGCCGTGTGCCGCGGGATCCTCCCGGCGGCAAGCGCCATGGTCGGCGAACCGGTCGACGCGCTGCGCATGCCGAGGCGGTTGCGAGCAGCCGGCCGTCTGTTGAAGCTGACCGACCTCTGGCCGCGAATCTCCGACGCACTGCGCCTGACGGCGATGGACGCGGCGAGCAGTTGGTCGGCTGTGGACTCGCTCTACGCGCTCTGCCGGTCGCACCTGGACGCTCGGATGCCGGAGGTCGGCGCAGCCCTCGTGCCAAGACTCGAGCGAGCCCTGGCTCCGGCGAGGATCGCGAGCGATTCATTGATCGAGGTGGAGGACGCTGCGGACGCAACCTGGAACTCGATCGCCGCCGCATCCGAGATTGACGCGATCATCGAGTCAGTCTCGCCAGGCTGGAGAGAGCGGGACGACTACGCGCAGCGGGCCGCCGCCGTGTACGGAGAGCCGAATGTCAGGGAGCTCCGTCTGCTCGGTACCGAGTTGCAGCGCAAGGTTGGCTAGCTGCGTTTCGGCTAGGGCAAGACCACCAGTGGATCCACGTACCAGTCGTTGTGTTGCACCTCCAGATGCAGGTGCGGACCGGTGCTGTGTCCGGTGTTCCCGTTGTAACCGATCACCTCGCCCTGGCTGACGGTCTCCCCTTGCCAAACGGCGAATTCGATCAAGTGTCCGTAAACGGTGAGCCAGCCGTTGCCGTGGTCAATCTCCACGTACAAGCCAAGTCCGAACCATTGGTCACCGCCAACGAATGTCACGACACCGTCGGCCGCCGCCGTGATCGGTTCGTAAGTGTCGAGCGCGATGTCCAGACCCTTGTGGCGGTAGGAGCAATCCCAGCTGCGGCAGAGACCGAAGGGGTCTGTCAACTCGCCATGTGCCGGCCATGCGAAGTCGGGAACCGCCAGCGGGACGATGATTTCCTGGCCAATCACAATCGCGTTCGGATCGTCGACGCCGTTGGCCGGATCGGCCAGGATGTCCTCGATGTCTACGCCGTAGCGGCTGGCGATGGCTCGCAGGGTGTCGCCCCGCTGCACGGTGACCAGCAGCCCCTCGCGCAGCGGGAGTCTCCAGGAGGTACCGGAATCGAGCCACTGGCCGGGCTCGACCCAGCCGTAATTTGCGAGCAGGGTGTGCGGCGTTACGCCCAGCGTGGCAGCCGCGTACTGGACCAGGTCGCCGTCCCACAGCATGCGTTCCTCAGCCACAGTAGGCGGCTCGATCGCGCCGGGCAGGAACAGGATTTCGCCGACGACCAACAGGTCGTTCGCCTTGAGTGGGTTGACGGCGCGTAGCTCTTCCAGGGAGAGACCGTGCCGGTCGGCGATGCTGGTGAAGTTATCTCCGGTTTCGACCACGTACGTGCGTCGCCGGACCTCGACGGCCGGCACGGTTCCCGGCGGTGCGATGATCGCGGCACCGGTCCAGGGAACGGTGAGCCGCTGCCCTTCGTAGATCATCGAGAGGTTGATGCCGCCGTTGAGTTGGCTGAGTTCGTTGAGCGTCATCCCGAAGCTCGCTGCGATTGTGCTGGCGTTGTCACCAAGTCGAACGATGTATACATCGGTCAGCCCACCGGCAGCCTCGGACGGGTCCAGCGCCGGCGCTCGATAGTCCGGGACGGGGACGTACACAACCTGCCCGGGATGGAGTACATCGGAGACGAGTTGCGGATTGTGGGCCCTCAACGTCTCGAGCGAGATGCCGGCGCTGTCGGCGATGTTCCACAATCCGTCGCCAGCCTGCACCACGTACTCGATCGTCTGCGTAGATTCGGGGCGCGACTCGGGACTGCTGATCCCCGCGTTGAGGGTCGGTTGGGACTGTCCCGACCTCAAACTTGTGCGCGGTGCAGAACCGCTGGGGACGACTAGCTCGTCGCCGATCCAGAGCAGGTTCGGATTCAGGCCCGGATTCAACGAGATGATCGTCGCTGTGTCGGTGTCGTGAGCCTCAGCGATCTCGCCGAGCGTGTCACCGGCCTGAATCACATAAGCGATCGTCAGCCCGACTCCGCTGATGCTCGATCCGGACTTCGATCCTACCGCTGTCGGCTTGGTCGACGCTGTGCTCGGTTGTTGAACCGCGACGTTATCCGGCACCTGGATGTGCTGGCCTACATAGATGCTGTTTGGGGAAGTGATTTCCTCGTTGAGCGCGAGGAGGACCGACATGCCGATCTGCAGTCGGTTGGCGATGTCCCACAGGGTGTCGCCCTGCTGAATGGTGTACGTGTCGGCGCTGGCCCGTTGCCACGGTGTGGAGTCGCTCCAGAGCCCGACCACGCCGACGACCACCGCCATCGTGAGGATCGCCAGGAGGCCCGCTATTCGGCGCATATGTCACTCTATGCACCAGAGAACGGTTGCCAGAGCGAGGCAACATCAATGGAGTGATAACTTCCTCTCGGGTGACGTAAACGACGACGTTACGACAACTGGCGTGACCCGCAACAAGGCCCGGCGCGTGGAACTCTGGAACGGATTGTCCAATGACCTACGAGTTGATCGAAGTCGAACAGCGCGGAGCGGTGGGCATCATTCGCAAGAATCGGCCCGAGAAGCTCAATGCCTGGAGCCAGGCGATGGCCGCTGAGGAACGCGACGCGGTCGTCAGTTTCAACAACAATCCTGAAGTCGCCGCGATTGTCTTCGTCGGCAACGGCCGAGCCTATTGTGCGGGTCTCGACCTGCAACAGCAGCAGCAGGATGTGAGGACCGGAGATGCGTCACGTCGGGCCGGACAGGCCGACGAGCACGACGAAACCTGGACCGGGTTTTGCACCGAGAGCAAGCCGATTATCGCCGCCGTCCATGGCTACGCCGTCGGCGTCGGCGTGACAACCATTCTGCCGTTCGATTTTCGGATCGCCGGCGAAAGCGCTCAGTTCGGGTTCCGCTTCGTGAAGATGGGTCTGCTTCCGGAAGCGGCGTCGACGACGCTGTTGCCGCGACTCGTCGGCGTGGGCCGAGCGCTCGACTGGTGCCTGACCGGCCGATTCGTCGGCGCCCAGGAGGCGCTCGACGCGGGCCTCGTTCGCGATGTCGCTCCAGACGACGAACTGATCGACCGCGCCGTCGCACTTGGGGAAGAGCTGGCAGAGAATCCTGACTCCATCATGCGCCGCGTAAAATCGCTGTTTTCGCAAAATCAACTGGAGAGCAATATCGGATTGGTGCAACAGCGCGAGGGCGAGGCGCTAGAGTGGGCGATGCAGACACCGGAGCATGCGGAAGCGATCGCCGCCTTCCTTGAGAAGCGCCCGGCGAAGTTCCGCTAAGCGACGCGCCTTCGGGCAACCTCAGCGGCGGGGCGACTCGGTTGGGAGACCGGGATGTCCCTGCAGGAAGCCGCCTCGTCGGGTTCGTTCAATCCGCACGTGGCGAAGCCATCGGACGCGCAGCGAACTGACACGCCGTACGATCCGCCGATCGCGGATGGCGACGTTGACCGCGTGTCCACCGATCCAGCCTCGCCGTTTGCCAATCCCTACGACTACACCGTCAGCGACGACGATGTCATGGGCGACACCGGCGATCCCGACATGCGAGCGTCGCGACGGCGCGCCTGGACGATCGTCGGTTTGGCGATCATCATTCCTGCCGCCGTTGCCGGTGTGATCGCCTGGCAGCTATTCGGTGGCAACGACGCCCCGGTGCCGACGGTCACCCGCGTAACCACCACTCCCGCCGAGCCGGTCACGCAGGAAGTGCAGGTCGTGGCGGCCGAACCGGTCAAATCGACCGTCGCTACTACCGTCGAGCCGGCGGCCGAGTCCGCTGCCGTTGCTTCGACCTCGTCCGCCACTGCGAGCACCGCGTCGGCTGCCGCCGCGTCTGACGGAGCGGCAACTCAGACCGCCGCCGCAGCCGGAGAGGCAGAGGTCGACGCGGCATCGCTCACTCCGGCCGCTCGGCTTGCCGCCTGGACCCAGATCGAGACGATCCAGGTCCTGCCCGGCGAAACGCTCTGGCTGATTGCACAGAACTACGGCACCACAATCTCAGCCATCGCCACGCTGAATGGGATCACGGATCCGGAGCTGCTCAGCGTCGGTCAGGAACTGAAGATTCCGGTCGGCTTTGCCGAAGAGGTCGTCGAAGTTCCCGCGGTGGCTGCCAACACCGGTGAAACCGTTGCCGAGAATGCCGGCTCAACCGCCATCACCGCGGCGGCGACAGATAGTCCGCCGCTGACCGACGAGTTGAGCAACTGGCACACGATCGCGCCAGTCTCGATCGATGAAGGCGACAGCCTGGCTGCGATCGCTGAGGCGAACGGCACGACCGTCGAAGCGATCATGGCGCTCAACGGTATCGCCGACCCCAACCTGATCTTCATCGGCGACACGCTGTTGGTTCCCGTCGGCTACCAGGGCGAGACTCCGAGCGTTTCGCTGACTACGCAGCAGGCCGCAGTCGAGACGAACACCGAGGCCGCCGACTCGGCCGCTGTCGGTGAGAACGAGGACCTATTGGAGGGCGAAGGCACCGGATCGGCCGGTGACGAGGAGGATCAGTTGGAGACGGAATAGACTTCCGCTTCTAGACACGCCGAACGCGCCCTCAAGCGGCCGCCCATCCGGAGGAAGGCGGCGGGCACGCAGAGGGCGCGTTCGTGTGTTCGTGCGTTGAGAGCTAGTCCTTCGCGTCCGGCGTCACGTTGCGTTCAGTGAAGCGCCACTGTCCATCGACCTTGCGGAGCTTGTCGTCGTAGCGACCGGTGATCACGCTGCTGCCACCGTCCTTCGTCTGAATCAGGTTCAGATAGCAACTGTGGGTCGCCTCGTCGCCGTCGCCGTCGACAACGTGATTGTTGGTCCAGTGCCGTGCGCCGGCCATGTTGGTGCCAAAACCGCCAGCGAACTGCGCCAGCGCCTCGTGACCGGTCACCGGATTGGGCCCGCCGTTGAAGACGCCATCCTCGGCAAACGTGCCGGCCCATGCCTCGGGGTCGCCGTAATCGATCGCGTGGTTGTAGCGAGCCGCCAGTTGCAGGATTTCAACAACGTCCGCAGTGTCGAGTGCCATCTCGGTTCCTTCCGCTAATCGTGGTCCGTTTCCCCGCGCAGGATAGCGAGGTCTCGTGAAACCTGGTCGACGGAGCGATGCACGCCGTGCTCGAAGAGCAGCAGGGTGATCAGATTGGTCGTCAACGGCGCCTCATCCGCATAGCGCTCTGCTATCCAAGAGGCTTGGACCGACGCATCTGCGTCGGCGGGAAACCCGTGCCGTCGGGCCGCAACTCGGGACAGCAGTGCCGGCAGGCGTTCAGACTCCTCGGTGGTCAGGTGAACCCGTGGCGGCATGGGCCAAGGCTATCCTGCCACGAAACGACGCTTCCGGGGCAACGGGACGCCACTATGCAGGGACCACTGGACGGATATCGCATCCTCGACTTCACTCGCTATCAGCAGGGTCCCTACGCCACCGTGATGCTGTCCGACCTGGGCGCGGAGATCTGGAAGGTCGAACCTCCGGGCGGTGATCCCGGGCGCGCATCCGACGTGTCCGGGGACGGGTTCTCGCGATACTTCGAGGCTCACGACCGTGGCAAACGCTCCATCGTCCTCAACTTGCGGGAACCGGCAGCCGTCGACGCCGCCTTGCGCATGGCCGAGCGATGCGACGGGGTGATCGACAACTACCGTCCCGGTGTGATGGACCGTCTGGGCCTCGGCTATGAGCAGCTGCGCGCGCGTAATCCAAGGATCGTCATGGTGTCCGCCTCTGCGTTCGGCTCAGAGGGACCGCAGGCTGGCGAGCCCGGCTACGACGTGATCGGTCAGGCCACGGGCGGTGTGATGACGCTGCAAGCGCTCGGCTCGGAGGAGGAGCCGCGTACGTTGCCGGGCGGTTTCGCCGACCAGGTCGGCGCAATGCAAGCGTGTATCGCGATGTTGGCCGGGCTGATCGCAGCCAAGGACTCCGGACAGGGGCAACAGGTCGATGTCTCATTGCTCGGCTCGCAGATCGCTCTGCAGTCGGTCTACATCACGGGTTATCTCAAGGACGGTCAACAGCCGCACATGCGCCGCCGACGGATGCCGACGTTCACGTTCTATCAGGCCTCCGATAGGCGCTGGCTTGTGATTGGGGTTGTGGATCCGAAGAACTGGCGCGCCCTGTGCGGACTGATGGACCACCCCGAGTGGGAATCGGATGAGCGTTTCGCCACGGCGGTGTCGCGAATGGCGCACACCGACGAGCTTGAGTGCCTGCTCGAGGCATGTTTCGCTACAGCCGACCGCGACGAATGGCTACGCCGCCTGCGAGAGGCCGACATTCCTTCAGCGCCGGTCAACAGCTATGCCGATGTCGAGGCTTCGGAGCAAGTCTGGTCCAACGGTTATCTCACCGAGATACCTGATCCGCGATACGGCGCTCGACGAGTCACCGGTTTGCCCTGGAACTTCTCCGCCACTCCCGGCGCGGTGCAGGGACGCGCCCCAGAACTGAACGCAGACGCCGACTCGATTCTCTCGGAGTGCGGCTATAGCGTTGACGAGATCGAACTCCTCCGCTCCTCCGGGGCGTTACCGGCATAGATTCTGGAAAGACCTGCTCATGAGCGACACCCCGGCCGAGGTGATCGGCTTCTATTCCACGCAGTTAGGGGTCGATGAGGCGGCGGCCGAATCAGTCCTCGCTTCGGCGCTGGGGCGCGGCGGGTCGTTCGCGGAGCTCTACTTCGAACACAAGCGATCCGGCTCGCTCAGTTTCGAGGATCAGCAGGTCAAGTCGACGCAGGCCTCCCTCTCACAGGGCGTCGGCATCCGCGTGGTCGAAGGCGACGCAATTGGCTACGCCTACACCGAGGACCTTTCGCTCGACGCGATGCGCCGCGCGGCTACCACAGCGGCCCAGATCGCGCATGGCACGTCGGGCACGGACCCGGTCGATGTGACGTCTGCGTCGTATCCCGCCGACCGCTACGCGATCGCTTCGCCCAGCACGTCGACACCGTTGGCCGACAAGGTCGAGTTGTTGCGCCGCGCCGATGAGGCGGCTCGCGCGTGGCATTCGAGCATCGCCCGCGTCGATGCTTCGATGGTTGATGAGGAGAAGCGTGTCCTGATCGTCCGCAGCGACGGGCGGATGGTCGCCGACTATCAGCCGCTGCTGCGCTTCAACGTGTCGTGCCTATCCGAGATCGAGGGAGAGCGCCGCAACGCCCGCTGGGGCGGGGGCGGTCGCATGGGTATGGCGTACTTCGACGATCATTCTCCCGAATCTCTGGCCGAGGAAGCCGCGCGGCAGGCCGTGCTCCAGCAGGAGGCACGCGAGGCTCCGGCAGGCACGTTCCCTGTGGTGCTTGCGGCAGGCGACTCCGGCATCCTGCTGCACGAGGCCGTGGGGCATGGACTCGAAGCGGACTTCAATCGCAAAGAGACCTCTAACTACTCGAACCGGATCGGGCAGGCGGTCGCTTCTGAACTCGTCACGGTGATTGACGACGCAACCCTCAATCTCTCTCGCGGCTCGGTCAACGTCGACGACGAAGGTGAGGTTGCCGGCCACAACCTGCTGATCGAGAACGGGCAGCTCGCCGCTTACATGCAGGATCGCATCTCCTCCAGTCACTTCGGTGTGGCTCCTTCCGGCAACGGGCGACGGCAGTCGTTCCGCCATTCGCCGATGCCGAGGATGACCAACACATACATGACCGCCGGGCAGGACGACCCGGACGACCTGGTTAGAAGCGTCGAATACGGCATCTTCTGCAAGGCGTTCAGCGGCGGCCAGGTCAATATCACCAACGGCGATTTTGTCTTCTCGGTGACCGAGGGCTACCTGATTGAGAATGGTCACATCAGCGCACCGACTCGGGACGTCAATCTCATCGGCAACGGCCCCGATGTGCTCTCCAAGGTCACCGGCGTCGGACACGACCTGGAGATGTCGGACGGTCGCTGGACTTGCGGCAAGTCCGGCCAATCGGTGCCGGTCGGCGTCGGGATCCCGACGGTACTCGTGTCGGGCATCACGGTCGGCGGCACCCAGATGCAGCCCGGCGCCGGGATGTCGGCCTGATGGCGACCTTGACACTCTCGACCGAACCACTCGAGATCGCGGCGAGACTGCTTGAACTGGCGCAGGCCGCCGGCGCCGACCAGGCAGACGCCGTCGCGGTCAGCTCAACCAACGCATCCACCACGGTGCGCAAGCAGCAGATCGAGAGGGTGTCCGAGTCCACGGCGCGCTCGGTCGGTCTGCGCGTCATCCTCGGCGGCCGCCAGGCGACCGTCTCAACCAGCGACATCAGTGACGCGGCGCTCGCTGAGACCGTGGCGACAGCACTCGAGCTGGCGCGAGTCTCGGAGCCCGATCCGTTTGCGGGCCTTGCCGATCCCAAGGAGCAGGCCAACGCCGCGCCGCAACTCGCGCTGTTCGACGAGCAGATTCCCGACGTTGACGGCGAGCATCGACTGGCCCAGGCTCTGTCCTGCGAAGATGCCGCGCTGGCTGCGGACGAGCGGATCGTCAATAGCGGTGGCGCGACGTTCAGCACCAACTTCAGCAGCTTTGCCCTCGTCGATTCCAACGGTTTCTCCGGGGCATACTCCGACACGTCCGCGTCGATGTGGGTCGAAGTGATGGCCCAGGAGGAAGATGGCCAGCTCCGCAATGCCGGTTGGTCGACATCGGAGCGCAGTCTGCACCGCCTGGACGAGCCGGAGGATGTCGGTCGCGAGGCTGCGGCTCGCGCGTTGCGGCAGTTGGGCGCATCCAAGGCGTCAACCTGCGAGGTACCGGTCGTCTGGGAGCCGCGCATGGCTGCCGGGTTGGCGGGTATCGTGGCCGGCGCGGCCAGCGGAGAGGCGCTGTACCGCAAGGCGACCTTCCTCGCCGATCGTCGGGAGACCTCAGTTGCCTCGCCGATGCTGACCATCACTGACGACGCCACCCTCGCTAATCGGCTCGGCTCGCGCCCATTCGACGGCGAGGGCGTCGTCACCCGTCGCAACTCGTTGATCGAGCGCGGTGTCTTCCAGGGTTTCCTGTTCGACTCGTACAACGCGCGTCGGCTCGACGCGGCCAGTACGGGCTCGGCCTGGCGCGGCGTGGGGAGCCTGCCGCAGATCGGCAGCGGCAATCTCAGCATCGAAGCCGGCGCGACATCGCCGGAGCAGATCATCGGCGAGGTAGAGGATGGCCTCTACCTGACCACGCTGATGGGCTTCGGGATCAACTACACGACCGGCGACTTCTCGCGTGGGGCGGCCGGCATCTGGATCCGCAACGGCGAGTTGGCCGAGCCGGTGCAGGAGATCAACGTCTCCGGCAATCTGCTGGAGATGTTCCAACGGATCGACGCGGTCGGCGACGACCCCCAGTGGTTCGGCGCTACATCAGCGCCGACGCTGAGGATGTCGCGGATGACGGTCAGCGGCGCCTGACTCTCAGGACTCGGCGTTCGGCAGCAGCAACACGGCCGAGGAACGCACGCTGCGATCGCCTGTGGCCTGCTCGATCCACAGTTCGACGTTGACCTCTCGCCCGCCTTCGACTTCGTCGATTCGTGTGACCTGTCCGCTGATGGTGAATCGGTTGCCGTGGTAATCGGGGCGGCGGAAGCCGGACTGCAGACGGACGATCCTGCCGTTTGGCTTGGCCAGTTGACGCAAGTAGGCGAGGAGGAAGGCGGACTTGTACTCCGCTGGAATCAGCGGTCGCTCGAGGCCGGTCTCGCGGGCCGCGACCGGGTCGAGAAAGATGGGGATGGCGAAGCCGGCCGCGCCGATGAAGCTGGCGACGTCCATGATGTCGGGCGCGAGTGAGTGCTCCGGCAGCGGGGTGCCTTCGACCAACTCGCCGAGATCAACCAGTCGCGGCAGCGGCACGGAGCGCTTCCGGCCTAGTCGAACGTGATTGTGGCCGCGCCGCGCACCGAACGGTCGCCCTGTGGATTGTCGATATGAATCTCGAGGTCAACCATGCGCCGGCCGTCGGCCTCGTATGCGCGCGTGACCTCGCCGCCGATTGTCATTTCGGCATTGTGCACATCGGGGCGGCGGTGGTTGAGCTGCAGGCGCGTGATCTGGTTGCGGCCGAAATGTCGTCGCAGGTACTGATCGAGAAAGCCCTGCTTCATGTTGCCGGGGACGATCGGCCCGGGTAGGCCCATCTTGTCCTTCGCGAACTCAGGATCGAGGAACTGTGGCCCGGCGTTGCCGGTCGCGTTGCAGAAGCCCTCGACCTGCGCGGTCGTCGGCGTGCGGTGCTCGGTCGGGAGTTCGGTGCCTTCCTGGAGGTCGTCGTAGTCGTATGCCATCGTCGCCCTACTCCCCCGTGTGCCGAGACTGGAAGTGGGTCACAGTCCGTCGGACTCTCGCAACCTCGACTTCATCCTGGTTGGTGTACACCCATTCGTGGTGGATGAAAAGCGAGTGACCGACCCGGCCGCCGATCCGCTCCTGGATCTCTGCAAGGCGCGGAACGATGGTCAGCTTGTCTCCGAGATGGATGTCGGCCTTGACCTCCCAGGCGTCCGCCGCCATTAGGGCGCGCTCCGGGGCGTCCGGGACATCAAGTTGGCGCTGCGAAGTACTGGTCGTGAGTAGCGCGTAGGTCGGAATGGGATATGAGGCGTCGCCAGCCTCGACTGCAGACAGCAATTCCTCGTCGTCTTCGTCCAGGGCGCGCATCAATCGCAGCACGAGCTCCTTGTCGACCGTGACCTCGCGCGCTTCGCCTTCCCGGCCGATCGCAGCTTCCATCGCCGGCGTGATCAGACTCTCGTCATCGCTCATGGTTGACTCTCTTCACGGGCCTGAGCGGCCAATGCGAACTGACTCAAGTATCGCGCTGGGACGGCTCAAGCGCTATGGATTGCTAGTGGTCTCCGCCGAGGAAGCTATCAAGATCTTCGCAGTGCTCGGCGTAGTGATGGGTCACCACGCCTTCGACCATCCGATTGATCGTCTTGCCCTCGCCGAATCGTCCCGCATCGACCTCGCCCACCGCGGCGGTGAACTGTTCGTGTCCGTCCTCAAACGCGGCGCGCGCTTCCTCGTAACTCTGTTCGCCGCGCTCGGCGACGAAGCCCGGGTTCCAGTCCTGAGGATCGGAGTAGTCCACGCCTTCCGGGGTCGGGCGCTGCCCCGCGTTCATCCGTTCGACGGCGGTGGTCATTTCGGTCAGCCAGCCGTGCATGTGCTGCAGCATCTGCGCGACCGACCACTCGCCGATCGCGCCTTCCCACGAGCCGTGAGCCTCGTCGATGCGGTTGAGGCGCTCGTCCAGCGACGCTTTCGCCGCTGCCATCTCATGCAATGTCGAGGTCTGGTCTGTCATCCGCACCCTCTCTCCGTAGATTCCTGTGCTGTGCTCAGTTTGGAAGAATCAGACCACCGGGTGTGCGTCGTTCGCCGGGCTGCAGACCGCGCTGCTGCAGGGTCTGCAGGATGAACGGATTCTGCGCGCGTTCCGCGCCCAGCGTGGTCTGGTCCATGTGTCCGGGAAGCACAATCGTTTCGTCGGGCAGCATCAGCAGCTTGTCGACGATCGATGACATTTCCTGGTTGTAGTCGCCGCCGGGCAGGTCGGTGCGACCGATGCTTTGCTTGAACAGCGTGTCGCCGGAGAAGAGCACGCCGTGACCGTAGAAGCAGACCGATCCGGCGGTGTGACCCGGCGTGTGAATCACTTGCAGTTCAACGCCGTCGACTTCGACTTTCTGTTCGTCATCGATGTAGTGGTCCGGATCCGGGGGCTGTTCCACCTGCATGCCGAATCGCGCCGCCGACTCGGCCGCGCCCTGCAAGATGTCCAGATCGGCTTCGTGCAGCAGGAAGGTCGCGTTGTCGTCGGACTGCACTCCGCGCACGCCCAACACATGGTCGAGATGCGCGTGCGAGTTGGCGATCAGCTTGATCGTGACGCCCATCTCGGAGGCCATGTGCAAAATGTCGTCGGCCTGCTCACCGGGATCGATGCAGATCGCCTCGCCGGTGCGGCGGTTGCCGATCACCCAGCAGTTTTCCTGGAACGCGCCAACGATCAGGCCGCGAACTTCGATCTCGTTGACGAACGGCTCACCGGAGTCATCGTGGTCGTGGTCATGGCCAATGTCCTGATCGGCCATCTCAGTTGGACTCGTCTCCGCGCAGGAGTCGGTTGACGGCCTCCATGATGTCGTCGCTATCGAGTGGCTCCGCTGCCTCGTCGTCCTGAGTTGCTTCGTCGTCGGACTGCGCCTCAAGATTGCGAATGTAGTCGCGGATGTCGGGTTTGTCCTCCAGCGCGGTGTCGATCTGGGCTCGATAGCGCTCCTGTGCGCCGTCGAGGTGACGCAGGTCGAGATCCAGGCTGAAGACCCTGTCCAGCTCGGTCAGCAAGGCCTTCGTTGCGCCGGGGTTGTGTCTCGAGGTCACGTAGTGAGGAACCGACGCCCAGAATCCCATGTGCGGCACCTGGGCGATCCGACAGGCGTCGCCAATCGATCCGACGATTCCTGTGGGCCCCTCATAGCGCGACGCCTGGAACCCGAACTGCTTCTGGCGCTCGGGATTGGACGAGCCGCCCGAGACCTTGGTTGGCCGGGTATGGGCCACGTCGGCCAGCAGCGCGCCGAGCGTCACGACCTCTTCCACCTGGGCCATCTCGGCGACGTGCAGCACCGCCCGGCAGTATCGCCGCCAGCGCAGGTCCGGCTCGGTACCCAGCCCCAGAATGAGGTCATGTTCCGCCTCGGGCCGGCGGAGAATCGTGAACTCGGTCGCCGGCCAGACGACCTCGCGCCGAGCATTGTCGCCGTCGATCCACTTCACGGTGGGGCGACGCTCGGTGAAGACGAAGAACTCGTCCGGGTCGAGCGACGCAATCGGCGCGCTGGGGTCCAGGTTGCGCAGGAACTTGATCGCGTCAGTGGCGGCTTCGGCGGCGTCGTTCCAACCGAAGAAGGCAAGAAGCAAGATCGGGCGGCGCAGGTCGTCGGGCAAGCCGTCGATCGTAAGCGCGTCGTCGATGCGTTCGTTGCTCATGTCGTGAGGGTAGCCCCTGGAGGCTGAGCAGGGCAGTCAAACAGGATCCGCTTGCGCCGCCGAATGGAGAGGATGCGCGCTCGTGTCATCTGAACGGTCGAACATTGGTGGGTTTCAGGTTCTCGGTGGACTTTTTTCCGGGCGAGATAGCGGGAGATCTGGGCACGATCTCCCGTAAAGCACTGGAGATCGTCGAGATCGGGGTTTCAGCATTTTTCAGGTTCTTTCAGGATTGTTCGGTTCCGGTCTGTTCGGCTCTGTTCGGCTCTGTTCGACCTTGTTCGACTCTGCTCGATCCTGGTTCGGATCGTTTCACTGGGATTTGAGCGTCGACATCGCGATCGCGGGAGGTTGAGATGGTCATGGACCGCGACTCCGAGCACTGGTAAAGAACTGATGCTCTGAGTTTATCCGATAATCGGTTCGGTGGGAGACGCGTTCTGTATACAGGCGTACCGACGGACTTCCGGCTGGCGATTCCGCCGCCAGAGCCGCGCAATCTGCTCTGGAGCGCGAAGCAGCGGGAGCCAGAAGCAGCAATAGTGCCGGCTGCGCGACCGGACTTCAGAGTTCCACGGCGCCGTATTTCTCGCGTAGTGCGGGGACGACTTCGGTGATGTAGGCCTGCAGCGCCTCTTCGCTCCAAGGGGCTCTCAGGGCCACGTTGACCCCGGCCGCGCCGGCGTCGCAATACATCGAGACGCGGTCGACGGCGTCGTCGGGCGTGCCCTGGAGCGCGCCTTCCGAGACTCGGTCGGCCTGGTCGCCCCATTGCTCAACCAACTTCTGGCGGGCGATCTCGGCCTCGGCCTGGGTCGGGCTGAGATTGAACTGCAGGTTGACCGTGCGGTCGATGGTTGCCGGGTCGCGGCCTTGCTCGTCGCAGCGCACATCGAGCACGCCGGAGAGCCGGGCAAATTCCTCCGGACCGATGTAGGGCACGTTCCAGCCGTCGGCGTACTGGGCGGCCATGCGCAACGTCTTGCGCTCGCCGCGCCCACCAATCCAGAGCGGCACGTGCTCCTGGACCGGTCGCGGCTCGTTGGTGGCGTTGAGCGCGTTGTAGTGGACGCCCTCAAACGTGGTCCGCTCCTGCGAAAGCATGCCCTTGATGATCTGTGTGCCTTCCTCAAGCATCTCGAAGCGCGTCTTCAGGCTGGGCCAGCCGTAGCCGAACCCTTCAAACTCCATCTGGTGCCAGCCGGCGCCGAGCCCGGGTTCGATCCGGCCGTTGGAGATGTGGTCCAGTGTCATCAGCGATTTGGCCAGGTAGGCGGGATTGCGGTAGGGCACGCAGAAGACGAGGCAACCGATGCGCACGCGCTCGGTCTCGGCGGCGATCGTGGCCATGCAGGTCAGCGACTCGAAGTGCGGCGAGGTCCCGTCAACCGGCGGCGCCTCGTAGAAGTGGTCCCAGACCGAGACCCAATCCATCCCCTGCTCGTCGATCCAGCGCCAGAGGCGGCGCAGATCGCCCATCGTGACATTTTGCTGGCCTGTGTGAACGCCAAACGATACGGCCATCGGAAACCACTCTCGTTGAACGCAGCGATTGCCGCTGCATACGCAGTGAGTGGAGGATAACGTTCGGACTCAGTCGGGCAGCTCGACGGGGATCACGTCGCGCCAGCCGGGAATGTCCATGCCGTAGTAGCGGGCGAGGAGCAGGATCGCGATCTTCTGCTTCGCCGGCCCGACGCCGGGCACTCCTCCGAGACGCTTCATGATCGTCTTGGCGTCGGGCTGGTTGTCCCAGATGTTGTCGGCGCTGTTGTCGTACTCGTCGCGCACGGTCGCACAGGCGGCCTGGACGCGCTTGCCCATCGAGGCCGGGAAGCGGTGTATTGCCGGCTTTTCTCGGAAGATGGTCAGGAACTCGTCCTCGTCCATCTCGGCGATCTGCGCCGGGTCGAGGTGGCCCAGCCGTTGCTTGAGATCGCGCGGGCCGCTGAACGCCTTGGTCGTCGTGATCTGCTGATCCAGCACGATCGCTATCAGCAGCGCGTTTGGGTCGTTGGCGAGCAGCTCGTTGGCGTCGTCGTCGCTGGTGAACTTGATCACCGGCGTGCCGGCGTCTGTGAACTCCGGGGCGAGGTCGATGTACATCTCAGGGTTGCCCATGTCGTAACTCCTTCACTGCTGAGGCTATCCCCTCAGGGGAATAGACCCAGTTCCAGGTAGCTCTGCGCGACTAACTCCAACGAATAGAGATACGCAGCCGTGCGCAGATCGGGCAGATTCCGCTCGCTGCGCAGCTCGGAGATGCGCTGATACGACTCGCCCATGGTCTTGGCCAGCGAGTTGTGCACGATGTCGATTTCCGTTGGGCCGCGCTCGAGCATGGCCCGTTCCTGTAGCGGCACGGCGCTGCCCGTGATCGCCTGCATCGTGTCGAGGATGCGGCGATTCTGCATGTCGGCCGTGCCGGTCAGCATCCGGTCGAACGAGACGTGAGACAGATTCTTGATCCATTCGAAGTAGGAGACCGTCACCCCGCCGGCGTTGAGGTAGAGATCGGGAATCAAGGTGATGCCCCGCTCTCGCAGGATGCGGTCTGCATCCGGCGTGGTCGGCGCATTGGCCGCCTCGGCGATGATCCCGGCGCGGATGCGGTTGGCGTTGTCGGCAGTGATTTGATGCTCCAGCGCGGCGGGGACGAGGATGTCGCACGATTGCTCCAGCGTCTCCAGCGAGTTGGCGAAGACCTGTCCGGCCGGGAAGTTGGCGATCCCGCCCTGCTCCCAGCGATGTCGGGCGATCGCTTCCATGTCCAGCCCGTTCGGGTCGTAGAGGCCCGCGTCATGCTCGGCGATCCCGACGATCCGCGCGCCGTGGTCCGACAGTTCCCGCGCGGCGTGATAGCCGACATTGCCAAGACCCTGCACGATCACCCGCTTGCCGTCCAGCCCGGGCGCGAGGTCATGTCCCGCCTTGGGGTCGGCCAGGCAGTTGATGATCCCGTGAAACACGCCCAACCCTGTCGCCTCGCGCCGGCCGGGAATTCCGTGCAATGAGAGCGGCTTGCCCGTCACGCAGGCAAAGTGGTTGATCTCGTGCGGGTTCAGCGTGCGATACGTGTCGGCAATCCAGGCCATCTCCCGCGCGCTCGTTCCGTAGTCGGGCGCCGGTACATCGATCGCCGGTCCGATGAACTCGTGCCGATTGAGTTCAATCACCAGGCGCCGCGTGACCCGTTCGACGAACTCCGGCGAGCGTTGGTAGGGATCGATGCAGACGCCGCCCTTGGCGCCGCCGAAGGGGACATCGACGATCGCGCACTTGAATGTCATCAATGCGGCGAGGCCCTTGACCTCCTCGGCGTCGACCATGGTTGAGTAGCGGATTCCGCCCTTGGTCGGCAGGCGGTGATGGCTGTGCTGGGCTCGATAGGCCTCGATGACTTCGATCTCACCGTCGTCGTTCTCGACGGGGAAGGACATCTGGTAGACGTTGTTGCAGGTCTTGACCTGCTCCAGCAGACGCGGATTCAACTCCGAATACTGGGCGGCCGCCTCGAAGTACTCGGTGAAGTCGTCGTAGAGGGTGGCCATTCGGCGTCTCTCCGGCGAGTGGTCAGGCGCCCCTAGGCTCTTGGCAGTCCGAGACCGCGCGTAGCGATGATGCCGCGCTGGATCTCCGAGGAACCGCCTGCGATTGTGGCTGGAACCGAGGACATGTACTGCTCGGTGAACCAGCCCTTCATCTGGGCGTAGGGGTCGCCTTTGCGGACCTGGCCGTAGCTACCCATCGTGTTGATTCCGAAGCGGGCGAAGCGCTGCGACAGCTCGGAGGAGAACATCTTCGCCACCGACGCCTCATGGTTCGGGGCCAGACCACCCTGCTGCATCGAGAGCACGCGTAAGGAGAGCATCCGCGAGACCTCGATGTTGATCGCGGTGTCGGCGACGCCGAGTTTCGCTTCCCGGGTCGTCGCCGGACTCTCCCCCAGGTAGTCGATGAAGTCTTCGAAGTTGCGGCGCAAAGCGGCGCTGCCGGACAGGGCGCTGCGCTCGAAGTCCATTGTCGCCATGCCCACGTACCAGCCGCGATTCTCCTCGCCGACGCGGTTCTCGACGGGAACGCGCACATCCTCGAAGAAAACCTCGTTGAAGCCGTGCCCGCCGAGCATGTTGATCAGCGGCCGGACCGTGATGCCCGGCGTCTTCATGTCGACCAACAGGTAGGTGATGCCGCGATGCTTGGGCGCGTCGGGATCGGTCCGCACCAGCGCGAACATCCAATCGGCGCGATGGGCGTTGGATGTCCAGATCTTCTGACCGTTGATCACATAGTCGTCGCCGTCCTTGACCGCGCGGGTCTGCAGCGAGGCGAGGTCGGAGCCGGAGCCGGGCTCGGAGTAGCCCTGGCACCACGACGCACGGGAGTTGACGATGTCGTCGAGAAATTGGCTCTTCTGACCGTCGGTGCCGTAGACGAGCAGCGTCGGACCGACGTAGCCGACCGAGATCAGGTCCGGTCCGGGAACGCGGTGGTAAGCCAGCTCCTCGTTGAATATCGCCTGCTCGGCGAAGGAGAGGCCCATGCCGCCGTGCTCAGTGGGCCAGGCGGGAGCGGTCCAGCCCTTCTCTGCCAGCTTGGTCCGGATGCCTTTCGAAAATTCCCAGGCCTCGTCCGACCCCTCTTCATCGTTGGAGACATCGAGCCCGTTCCAGTCCTCGCCGAACTCGTCACGGATCCAGCCGCGAATCTCGTGGCGCCAGGCTTCCTGATCAGTGTTGAATTCAAAGTCCATCGTGCGTCCTCGCTATTGGTCAGCTATCGGAGGCAGTGTACCTGCGGACCCGCAGATTCCACGCTATCGCCTCGAGAACTGATAGAGGATGTCATCGGACGACGGTGCGCCGTCCTGACGCCGGGACGGGTCGTCGCGCGAGACCACGAACCCGATCAGCTCGTCGCCCGATTCCAGCGTGTTCGGATCGATTGTGACCGCCGCTCGTCCGTCGGCGTCGCGTAGGAACGTGGGTCCCGGTTCCACCGCGCCCGACTCGCGTACGAGCCAGATCTGCCACGTCTCATCGCGCCCGAGCTCGGGCAGGCCCCAGAAGATCAGCGCGAACAGGCGCTCCTCGAACTTCGGCATCAGCACACCCGTGGTGCCATTCTCGTTCAGCGCGACCGCGCGACCAGAAATCGGTTCATCTGCCCGGAATGCAAGAACGCCAAAGACGACTGCCAGGGCGACGAGTCCAACGAGCACGATCCAGAGCGTGCCGCGTCTCGCAACCTGCAGCGTCCTTGGTGAGCGTACGGAGGGTGGGCGGGCCACCCGCGCACGTTGTATGAGTCGTTGTTCCAGCCGCGCTTCGACGGTGGCGTCATCGACGATCAGCGCGCCGCATGTGATCGCGGCCGCGGCATTCGGCCAGGAGACGCACCGGCTGCGCACGCGTGGATCAGAACGAACCAGCCGCTCGACCGCGTCTCGCTCTGTGTCGCCGAGCAAGCCGAGATAGTAGGCGCCGGTCGACTGCGTCGTTTCAGTCATTGCCTTGCGCCGTGCTTCACTGTGACCGACGGTTCAGCCGGCCGCTGTAGATCCCCTCAGCCAATTCACCCATCGCCTCGCTCAAGTCGTCGTCGTCGCTCGCTGACTCGTCGAACCACGCGTCTTCAAGCTTGCGACCGCCTTCGTTCGGCATCCGTAGCATGAGGCGATGAAGCTCTTGGTGATCGATTTCGTGGACGATGTCGGGGGCGTTTGGATCGGGCGCTATCGAGAACGGCTCAAGCTCCAACGCCGCCAACGCGGGTGTTACTCCGCGCCTGCGGACCGCGAGCGCAAGGTCGCGCACGATGCGCAGCACATGCACGTCAAGCGCCGCCGATGCCCAGTGCTCCGGCTTGGTCCAAATCAGCAACAGGGCCTCTTCGACAACGTCATCGGCCTGAGCGTGGCCTACGATGCGGCGCGCCAGTTCCCGCGCCGTGGGTGCGTAGGAGCGGAACGTGTCTCGCAATGCAATCTCGTCGCCTGCGACGATGCCCTGGAACAGCTCGGGGGACGGCATGCGGATCGCCCGTCAGGACCGCTCTAGCCGAGGGATGCGGCCGTAGTCGTCGGCGAGTCGCACGATGTCTTCGTCGTCGCCCTGCGGGCGCGACGCCACCTCGAGGATGTCGGCCCCGTCCGACCCCGCCTCGACTCGGTGGATTGTCAGCGGCTCGATCGCGACACGGCTGCCAGGCGCGAGCAGTGCGTCTCGCAGGCGGTCGGTTGACCGCCCGACCGTCAGGATCGCCGTTCCGCTGAGCAACATGAGCGTTTCGTGTTTCTGACGGTGGAACTGCAGCGAGAGGCGTCTGCCCGGCTCGATTCGCAGCATCTTGACCACTGTATCGAGGGAGCGGTCCAGAATCAGTTCCTCGCCCCAGGGCTTGGCGATACGTTCGAGGGGCGGTCCGGCCCGAACCGACGAGGTCGTTGATTCAGACGCCATGCAGCCTCCACTGTCCGGATCCGCCGGTCTGCTCTCTACAGTGAGGGTACGAGCGCTGGCGGTGTCATCCAACCGCCGCAACGAACGAGTTGCTGGAACCCTGCGACGGAGCAGCAGTTGAGCGGTCGCTTGCTGACACTGGTGCTGATCCTGGCGGTCGCCTCCGCCGCGGTCGGCGCGGGCGCCGCCTTTCTACTCCGCGCGACCGATGACGAGCGACCGCCGGACCACGAAGTGCGCGTTGTCACGACTGTCCAACCAGGGCAGTCTTCCCAGTCTGCTGAGTCTGTCCAGCAACAGGCGCAGCAGATGGCGGTCAGGACGGCAACGCAGGTTCGGACTCAGCCAGAGTCGACGGTTCGCCCACCGCCCGCCAACCAGGCGAATCAAACCGACTCCTCCAACCAGGCCGATCCAGAAGAGACCACTCAGCCCTCCGAACCGACCGAGGCACAGGCTGCGCAATCCGAGATTGAAGAGACGCCCCGGCAAGAGCAACCTGAACGACAATCCGGCGAAACGGAAGACGATGGCGATGAGGTTGAGGTTGCCGACGCCGAGCCATCCGACCAAGTCTCCGTATTGCCATCGGCGATCGTGCAGGGAGAGGTGTTCGCCCTCATGGTTGAGAGCCTCGACGCTCACGCCGTGGCCGCGACCGTTTCAGGGCGCAGTTGGGATCTGAGTCCGGTGGCTGCCGGCGAGTGGTGGGGGATCGTCGCTGTTCCGCGCGATGCGGAGCTGGGCGTCACCGACGTATTGGTCGATCTCTACGGCGAGGGCGGAGTCTGGCTGCGCACCATCGCCCAGTCGATCATGGTGCTGGCGAACATGGCGCCGTTCGAAGAGGTGGTACTCGGCGGTACGGGTACTCCGGCCGACCCGGCCGCCGTGGCTTACGACATTGCCGTCCGCTTCACCGAGCACATCGCCGTCACCGGTCCGCCGCGCTGGCAGGGAGCCTGGATCCTTCCGGTCGAAGGCGAGGTCACGGGCGTCTTCGGCGCGCAGCGCTCCTACGACGGTGTTGTCGCCCCGGGATGGCACCACGGGCATGACATCGCCGCCCAGCAGGGTGACCCGATCGTCGCGCCCGCGCACGGCACGGTCGTCTGGACTGGAGAACTGGCGCTACACGGGATGGGGGTGATCGTTGACCACGGAGCGGGCGTCTACAGCGGCTACTGGCACATGTCGCTGATCGCGGTTCGCGCCGGCCACGAGGTCGCGCCCGGGGATTGGCTGGGCAACATCGGCACGACCGGCCTCTCGACCGGGCCCCACCTGCACTGGGAAGTGATCGTTCGGGGCATCGACGTGGATCCTGTCCAGTGGCTGGGGGACGATCGTCCGCCACTGGCAGGAACCGTTGAGGTGTCGGAAGGCTCCGAAGATACACTCCAGTAATGCCCGAAGCTCCAACGATTGACGACCGCACGACCGACTACGTGTTCGCGCTGGCCGCAGAGTTCCCAGGTCTCACCGCAGATGACATCAGCATCTGCGACGAGCCTGACGCCGCTCTCGCGCGAGTCGATTGGGACGGCTGGACGGCGTTGTTCGCGCAGTCGGAAGAGGCGGCGAGCCATCTCAGCGTCATGTCTGCGGTCATTCCCCACCTGCGCGGCTTCGTCAGTCCCGCCGTTCCAATGTGGGAACACGGCAATCGGAGCGAGGACTGGAAGCGAACCTGGCTCGCCGCTCAGCAGCCCGAGGGACGACCGCTCGAACCCGCGCTCATCGTGGACCAGAACCGCGACGCCCTGGTGCGCGATCTGGCGACGTTCTTCCACGAGTTGCACCAGTTCTCCGTCGAACGCGCGCGGGGTCTGGGCGCGGCATCATTTCGCGCATGGCGGGACGAACACGCAGCCCTCTCCCGCCGCTCGCAGTCTGTGCTGAGCCCGCTGTTGAGCTGGTCGGACATGACATGGGCGCGCAAGTGGTGGTCGCGCTTCCTCAAGGATGAGACGGTCTGGCGAATCACGCCCTCGTTGGTTCACGGCGGCGTATCTGCCCAGCGCCTGCTCGTCGACCCGTTGGTCCGGGAACTCGCCGCCGTCACGGGCTGGCACGGCGTCCGCGTCGCCGATCCGGCGCTCGATCTGGCGCATCTCGTTGACACCTATGGAACGGACTTGGGCTGGCGGATTGTGGAGCGCTACGGCGAGCTCGGCTCGACTGCGGACGCTGCGCTGTTCCGCCGCATTCGGCTGCAGCAGACCGTGCGACGCTTTCGGGATGTCGTCGAGGCAGCCGAGCGCGACGGTGCCGACAGCGAGGCAACGATCGCCGCGTTGAAGCGACTTCGTTAGTCGCCGCCAGATTTTGATACCTTTGATTTCACTCGACCTCGGAATGATGGACGATCGGAAGGACGACGAATCATGAGTGATGCACCCGCTCGCGCGATGACCCCGGTCGGCGTCAACCACCTCGTCCTGAACGTGCGCGATATCGAGGTCGCGCACGAGTTCTGGACCGGGGTGATGGGCTTCCGCCACATCGGATCGCTCAAGGACCGCGAAGAGCGCCCCATGAAGATGCGCTTCTACAACGGTCTCTCCGAGAGCCACCACGATCTCGCGCTGGCCGAGATCATGGGTGAGTCGGAGGAGTCGGGCGACTGGTCAATGGCTCCCAGACGGCCCGGACTCAACCACCTCGCCGTCCACTATCCGGACCGTGACTCGTGGCTCAAGCAGATCGCCTTCCTGCAGTCCAAGGGCGTCAAGTTCAACCTGCGGATCAACCACGGGATGACGCATTCGGTCTACATCAACGACCCCGACGGACACGGCATCGAGGTGTTGTACGAACTCCCGCGCGAACACTGGGAGGGCGATATCGACGGCGCGCTGAACTACGCCGAGGTGCTGCCGACCGAGGGCGAGGCCGCCCTCGTCGACGAACCGACCCCTGCCTTCAGCGGCGGCGACTGAGGTCATCGACCGATGGCCATGCGCGACGGCGCGGCCTATCTGGCCGGGCTGAAGGATCAACGACGCATCTGGCACAACGGCGCACTGGTGGAAGACGTCACCAGCGCGCCGGGGTTCGCCAACGCCGCCCACACGATCGCCGCGTACTACGACTTCCAATGCGATCCCGCCAACCGCGAGATCCTCTCATACGAGGACGAAGACGGGGAACGCTCCCACCGCTCCTTCAAGATTCCGCGCTTGAAGGACGACCTGCGCAAACGCTCGGCCGCCTATGCCGCCTGGGCCGAACACACCGGCGGACAGCTTGGCCGTGCTCCCGACTACATGAACGCCGCTATCGCCGGCGTCGCTGCTGCCGAGCATCACTGGGGCCAAGAGGATCCCCAACTCGGCAGGCACGCGGTGGGAATCCTCGACCACTGTCGTCGCAACGACATCTGCCTGACTCACACCTTCATCACCCCGCAAATCGACCGCAAGACTCCGCTCGGCGAACAGGAGCCGTTCCTCAATGCCGGCGTTGTCAAGCGAACCTCTGACAGCGTCATCGTCCGCGGCGCCCGGATCCTGGGCACACTGGCTCCGTTCTCCGACGAGAACCTTTCGATGGTGCTGCCGATCGTGAAGGGTGAAGCGGAGCTCAAGTACGCGCTCTGCTTCACCATCCCGGTCGACGCGCCTGGCCTGCACTGGGTTTGCCGCGACTCGTTCGACCCGAGCCGCTCAACCCACGACTACCCAATCTCCAGCCGTTTCGAGGAAATCGACACCGTCGCCGTCTTCGACGACGTCGAAGTGCCCTGGGAGAACGTGTTCGGCTACCAGGACGAGAAGATTCACAACACCGCCCTGATGGTCATGCGCTTCCAGGAATCGCTCGGTCACCACGTGATCGTCAAGAACGTCGCCAAGACCCGCTTCCTGCTGGGACTGGCGCACCTGATCGCCGAGAACGCGCAAACGAACTCGTTCATCAACGTTCAGATTCGCCTGGGCGAGATCGTCACGATGCTGCAGACGCTGGAATCGATCGCCATCGCGGCGGTGGAGGGCGGCGTCGAGAACCCTGACAACGGCGTCTGGTACTGCAATGCGAACGCGATCACTGCCGGACTGCGCCTCTTCCCCGAGTACTACGTTCAAATCATCGATCACATCAAGCAGATCGGCGGCAGCAACTTCATGGCCGCGCCGTCCGGAGCCAACATGGAGGCGATCACAGAGGCAATCGGCCCCTCTGTGGAGCGCTACTTCAAGGGCGCCGCCGACATGAACGAGGAAGGCATCGACAAGGTCCCGCTCTTCCGCCTCGCCTGGGATGTTGTCGGCACCTCGCTCGCCGGCCGCCAGGAACTCTATGAGCGCTTTTTCTTTGGCGATCAACAGGTCTCGAAGTCCCAGTCCTACCTCCGCTTTGACAAGTCCGAGGCGATCGAGACAGTGCGGCGACTGCTCGATCCGAAGTGGCTGAGCCACTCTTGAGGGCTACGCCGGCGCTGCACTTGCGCACGATGTACCGCTTCGATCAGGAACGGCGGATCGTGTCGACGCTCGAGCCGCGCCCGGCGGTCGGGCCTGCGTTCACGCTGATTCGCGGCCGCTTCGAGCGGGTATGGGCGGTCGGTGGGCGGGTCGATCCAGATCTTGCCGACGAACTTGACGAGCTAGCCGCCCAGGAGCAACCCCAGAGCGACTGGCGGGAGCCGCCACGCTTCGCCGAGCGTTATCGGGCGCTGCTGGCGGGCGATCTGGTCTTCGGCCCAGCGTTTGAGTTCCCTGATCGGATCGACGCGCCCGATGGCGTCAGCCTGATCGACGAAGCGGAGCTGTTACAACGCCACTTCCGCGGGTGGACATCGGAAGAGATGCCCGGTCGCACACCGATGGCCGCGATCCTGGAGGACGGCCAGGCCGTGAGCCTGTGCGCCTGCGCGCGACGCACCGATGAGGCTGCGGAGGCGAGCCTCGAGACTGCTGAAGGGTTTCGCGGACGAGGCCTGGCGAAACGGGTCACTGCCGCCTGGGCAATCGCTGTCCGAGAATCGGGCCGGATGCCGCTATACAGCACATCCTGGGAGAACTCGGCCTCCCTGGCCGTGGCCCGCAAGCTGGGTCTGTCGATGTACGCGGTCAGTTGGAGCCTCTACGCACAGTCGTACGAAGACCGATGGCTGCCGAGTGATGCATGAGCGGCCATCGATTGACCCGGCCCGCCGACCGCACCTAGCCTCGCTTCGTATCTCGCGTACAGGGATGGAGGATGACATGGGACATCTGGATGGCAAGGTGGCGCTGGTCACCGGCGGCGCCGGCGGCATGGGATCACACATCTGCCGTGTCTTCGCCGAGCAGGGCGCGGCCGTGGTCGCCTGCGACACCGGTTTCGATGTCGAGGGCCGCGCGGGCATGGATCCGTCGAAGGTGCAGGCCGTGGTTGACGAGATCATCGCCAACGGTGGTCGGGCCGTGGCCGTCGCCGGCGACATCGCCGACATGGATACCGCCGAGCGCTCCGTCCAGACCGCCATTGATACCTTTGGCGACCTCGACATCCTCTGCTGCGCCCACGGCATCCTGCGCGAGCGCATGGTCTTCAACATGACCGAGGAGGAGTGGGACGAGCTGGTTCGGATCCACCTCAAGGGTTGCTTTGCGCCGACGAAGTTCGCATCGATCCACTGGCGCGCGAACCGGGACAAGGGCAACCGGCGGATCATCTACTTCACCTCTTCGGCGGGCGTTCGCGGCGAGGCCGGCCAACCCAACTACTCGGCGGCGCACGCCGGCAAGATCGGCCTCTCGCTCTCCAACGCGGAGGCGCTTGAGCGATACGGCGTGACGTCGAACTGCATCTCGCCAGGCGCATCGACGCGCATGACCGATCGCGGACGCGGGATCGACCAGTCGGCCGACGCGCCAAGCCTGACCGCCGCCGGGACGGCGATGGATCCGAACAACGTGACCCCGGCGGTGACCTTCCTCGCATCCGACGCCAGCGCCGATGTGAGCGGCCGTGTCGTGGGGACGACAGGCAACAAGATCACGATCTGGAGAGAGCCCGAGTGGGAGCAGACGATCTGGAACGTCGAGCCGTACTGGGACATCGACACCCTGTTCGAGCTGATGCCGCAAACGCTTGAGCTCCAGGGCGTCGGTCCGCCTCCGCGCCAGTTCCCATAAGCAGACATCTTTCACAACGAGAGGCGGGAATCATGGCGAAGCACCTGGACGGACGGATCTGCATCATCACCGGTGGCGCCGGCGGGATTGGCTCGAATCTCTGCCGAGTCTTTGGAGAACAGGGCGCCAAAGTGGTCGTCGCCGACACGGGCTTCGACGTCGAAGGCCGATTCGGCATGGACGCCTCCAAGGTCGAGGCGATCGTCGACGAAGTCCGCGACGCCGGCGGTGAAGCTGTTCCCTTTGTCGGCGACGTCGCGGATATGGACACCGCCGAGCGCATGGTCCAGACCGCAATCGACGAGTTCGGCGGACTGGACGTGCTCGTCTGCGCGCACGGCATCCTGCGCGAGCGGATGATCTTCAACATGACCGAGGACGAGTGGGACGGCCTCGTCCGCGCTCACCTCAAAGGTTGTTTTGCGCCGACCAAGTTCGCCTCGATCTACTGGCGGGCCAACCGCGAGGGTCAGCACAGGCGGATCGTCTACTTCACCTCCGACGCCGGAATCCGCGGCGCGGCGGGACAGCCGAACTACTCGGCTGCCCATGCGGCCAAGCTGGGCCTGATGCGCTCCAACGTCGGCGCTCTGGGTCGCTACGGCGTGACGTGCAACTGCATCGCACCGGGCGCATCGACGCGCATGACGGACCGCGGCCTCGGTGTCGACGCGTCCGAACGTGCGCCCTCCGAGTCCGCGGCCGGCACGGCGCGCGACCCCAAGAACGTCGCTCCGATCGTCGCCTGGTTGGCCTCCGACCAGTCCGACGGCGCCAACGGCCGCATCTTCGGTGCGAGCGGGCACCGCATCTCTCTGTTCTCGGAGCCGGTGCTCGAGCGCTACTTGCACTTCGACGACAACCGAATCGAGATTGACACGCTGTTTGATGTCTGGCCGCACACGCTGGGAGCGGGCGGGTTCCCGCGCAATAGCATTCGGCCTGGTCTGGTCTAAGTCGCGTCCTTATTGCAAACGATTGCAACAACAGCGGAAGTTCCATAGCCTGACTCCGCACTGGAGCGGGGTTAGACGGAATGAACCTGGTCACTCTTCGACCGCTGCTGGCCGCTCTTGCGGTGTTCGTTGGGCTCCTGATAGCGGCGTGTGGCGGCGAATCCGAGCATGAGGGGCTGCTGGTCGTCACCACCGTCGCCCCGCTGCGCAACATCATCGAGGAGGTCGGCGGCGATCGCATCACGGTCGTCGCGCTTGTCCCCGAAGGGACGAACAGCCACACCTTCGACCCTCCGCCCTCCGCGGTAGGGGAACTCGAGAAGGCCGACCTGATCATCATCAACGGCCTCAACCTCGAGTTGCCGACGCTTGAGCTGGCAGAAGCGAACGCGTCCGAGGACACCCCGATCGTGTTGCTTGGCAATCTCGCCGTCTCGCCCGACGAGTACGTCTTCGACTTCTCCTTTCCCGAGGAGAACGGCAATCCCAACCCGCACCTCTGGACCGCCCCGCACCTCGCGGTTGAGTACGCCGAGATTGTGCGCGAGGAGCTGTCCACGATTGATCCGGGCGGTACCGACTACTACGCGGGCAATGCCGAGCGGTTCATCGTACGCCTGTGGGAGCTGGATGAGGCGATCGCGGAAGCCACGGCGACGATCCCCGATGCGCACCGCAAGCTGATCACCTATCACGATTCATTCCCCTATTTCGCGCCGCGCTACGACCTCGAGATCATCGGAGCGATACAGCCTTCGGACTTTTCGGAACCGGCACCTCGCGAGGTGGCCCAGCTGATTCAACAGATTCGCGATGCCGGCGTGCCGGCGATATTCGGGTCGGAAGTGTTTCCGTCGGAGGTGTTGGATACGATCGCGAAGGAGGCTGGGGCGGTACAGGTCTCGACCCTGTCCGATGACGATCTGCCCGGGCTCCCCGGCGATCCCGAGAACACATTGGTCGGCATGATGGTCGAGAATGTTCGCACGATGGTCACCGTGCTGGGCGGCGACGCGTCCGCGTTGGACGGATTCGATACAGGCAGCACATGGCGACCATCGGAGTAGACGAGCTGGTCAGGCTGGAAGGCGTCGCCCTGGGCTACGAGGGCGTCGTCGCGCTGCGCGACGTCGATCTGCACATTGCGCCTGGGGAGCTGATCGGCATCGTCGGACCGAGCGGATGCGGCAAGACAACCCTCCTGCGCTCCTTGCTCGGTGAACCGCAGTTGTACGCCGGAACGGCGCAGGTCGCCGACAACACCCGCGTCGGCTACGTGCCACAAGTTGAGACCGTCGACTGGAACTTTCCGATCACGGTCGAACAGGTGGCGATGCTCGGCAGTTGGCGGACACGTCGCTGGCTGCCGTGGACGAGCCGAGCCGAACGTAGTCGCGCTCGAGTCGTGCTCTCGCAGCTCGGCATCGCCGACCTGGCCGACCGGCCCATACGCGCCCTGTCGGGCGGACAGCAGCAACGCACGTTCCTCGCTCGTGCGTTGATCCGATCGCCGGACCTCCTGCTCCTGGATGAACCGACCTCGGGCGTCGACATCAAGACTCGCCACGAGATCCTGCACCAGTTGGCCGGCCTGAACACGGCCGGCGTCACCGTAGTGTTGACCACGCACGACCTCAACGGGGTCGCATCCCACCTCCCGCGCCTGATCGCGCTGGGCGAGCAGACGGTCCTGGCCGACGGTCCGCCGTCGGAGGTATTACAGCCCGACATCCTCGAGCGAGCCTACGGCCAGCCCATGCTGGTCGTGCAGAGTGGGCACGAGACGTATGTCCTGCCGATCCCCGAGGAGGCGCCGGGCGCGCACGGCGACGTTCTGCCCCCGCCGGAAGTCGTGAGCGTGATCGGCCGTCCGGAGGGCGACGAGGCCGGCGGCACCGACGCCGATCCACAGTCAGATCATGCTTGAGCCATTCGAGTTTGGCTTCATGCAACGGGCGATGATCGCCGCCACCCTGGTCGGCGGCGTAACAGCGGCCGTGGGCGTGTTCGTCATCCTGCGCCGACTCGCTTACATCGGCCACGGGCTCGCACACAGCATCTTCGGCGGCGCCGTCGTCTCGTTCACGATCGGCTTCAACTTCTTCCTCGGCGCCAGCCTCTGGGGCGCATTCAGCGTCTTCCTGATCAATCAGGCCGCCCGCAGGCGTCAGATCGGCGGGGACGCGGCGATCGGAATCGTCACCACTGCCGCGTTCGCGATCGGCATCGCCGTGATCTCAAGAGCCCGAAGCTTCACCCGCGACTTCGAAGCTGCGCTCTTTGGCGAGATTCTCGGCATCACCAATCAGGATCTCTACGTGACGGCGGGAATGATCCTGTTGATCGCCGTCGTCATGTTCCTGCTCTGGAAACCGCTGGTATTCATCACCTTCGACCACGATGTCGCCACTTCATACGGCATATCGGTGCGCTGGGTGGAGACAATCTTCTCCCTCGCTCTGGCCGCGACCGTGGTGGCCGCGTTGCAGGTCCTCGGCGTCACGCTGATCGCCGCAGCCCTTGTGATCCCTCCGGTCGTGGCGCGAATGCTGACCGATTCCTTCCCCCGCTTGTTCCTGATTGCGGTCGTGCTCGGCGCTGCGACGGGGTTCCTGGGCGTGTACGTGTCCTGGTTCGTCGATGTCTCCTCGGGCGCGACGGTGGTGCTTGTTCAGGCGGCTGTGTTTGCGCTGACGCTGGGTTGGGGAGTGATCGAGTCTCGACGTGGGTTGAGCGCCGCCCGTCGCGCCGAGCGCCTGGCGGGACTCGAGCGGGCCCTCAACGATTAACGACTTGTGGGACGACGCAGACGTGCGGCGACCTCCGATGTGCAAAAGTGAGAACGGCCTCGCATTGGATTGATCTATGGCAGGCGACCCCGTCTCAGATTCGGCGGCTCCGAGCGAGGAGCCGCAACCGCTATTCGACCTGGCCGCCCTCGAGGAAGGCCAACCGCCCCTCGACGAGCAGTCGCTCGCGCAGGTCACGCGAGCGCTCGAAGAGATCGAAGGCCGGTCGGCCGACGGCTGGTTGTCCGATTGGCCGACTTCAGCGGCGCAGGCCGGCCCGCCGCCGTTAGTGCTTGCGCGAGCCGAACCCTCACCGGCAACGCCGCCCGGAGTCGATTCGCCGGAGGCGGCACCGGCACCGAGCGGGCGTCGGGCTCCGGTTGAGCCGCCCGAGTTGGTGGGGCTGACAGAGACAGAGGTTGAGCAGCGGGTTGCCATTGGCCGCGTCAACCGCGACACCTCGAAGCAACGGTCCGACATCGATGTCATCGTTTCGAACGTCTTCACCTATTTCAACCTGGTCCTGTTCGGCCTGATCGGAATCCTGCTGGTATTGGCCGTCACCGAACAGAAGACCGATCACCTTCAGGACGCCGCCTTCGTTGGAATCGTCGTGTTGGCCAACGTGCTTGTGGGGACATTCCAAGAACTGAGGGCGACGCGAAACTTGCGGCAGCTCGTTGCGCTAACCGCCCCGACCGCGACCGTGGTGCGCGAAGGCTTCGAGAAGGAAGTCTTCGCCACCGACGTGGTCGAGGATGATCTGCTCGTCCTGCGCAGCGGCGACCAGGTCGTCGCAGACGGGCCCATCGTGTGGGATGAAGCCGAACTGGACGAGTCGATCTTGACAGGCGAGACCAGTTCGGTCAGGCGGGGTCCAGGTGATGAACTGGAATCCGGGGCATTCTGCGTGGGCGGATCGTGCTACTACCGTGCCACCCGCGTGGGCGTTGAGTCTCGCGCGGTCCGTGAGACGAGGGACGCGCGCGAACTCAAGCGCACCGAGACTCCGTTGCAGCTGCGCTTCAAGCGCATCCTCGACGGGCTGATCGTCGGCACCGCCATCCTGGGATTGTTGATTCTGATTTCCTTCCTGATCACCGGTCGCGAGTTTGATGAGGCGGTGAAGGCAACGATTGCGACGGCGACGTCCGTCGTTCCCGAGGGTCTGATGCTCGGGTTCACCGTTGCGTTCGCGGTTGGCGCACTTCGCGTCTCGAGGATGGGCGCGATTGTTCAGGACAACACGGCCGTCGAGGCGCTGAACTATCTCGACACGATCTGCCTTGACAAGACCGGCACGATCACCGCCAACCGGTTGCAGGTCGACGATGTTCGCTGGGCTTCGGGTGGCCGGGCCCTGGCCGGATGGCTCGGTGCGTTCGCCCAGTTGACGTCTGCCAACAACAAGACGGCCGAGGCCCTTTCGGTCGCGTTCGCTCCGCAGTCCAATGGCGCGGTGTTGATCGACGACGAACCGTTCAACTCGGAACGCCGCTGGAGTGCCGCACGCCTGCGACTCAATGACGAAGAGCGGGTCTTCGTCCTCGGCGCGCCTGAACGCCTGTTGCGCGCAGCATCGGGCGATGACGAAGAGGCGAGAGCCGAGCTGCTGGCCGAGTATGAGCTGGCCGCCCAGCGAGGACTGCGCGGAGTGGTCTTCGCCGAGGCTGCGGCCATGCCCGACGCAGAGACCGATTCCCTGCCGCAACTCCGAGTCGTCGCCCTCGTCACGGTGGCGGACGAACTGCGGTCCGAGATCGCCGACGCGTTCCGAATGATGGACGACCTCGGGATCGAGCCAAAGATCATCAGCGGTGACAATCCGGCGACCGTCGCGGCGCTGGTGCAGCAACTTGGGATTCGGCTGGCTGGCGGTCTGATCACGGGAGCCCAGCTTGAGCGGCTGAGCGCGGATGAGTTTGCCGATGCCGTTGAGGAGAACTCGGTCTTCGGCCGCATTGCGCCGCAGCAGAAGGAACGGATCGTGTCGGCGCTGCAGGCGAACGGACACTACGTCGCGATGGTCGGCGACGGGGCGAACGACGTTCGCGCGCTGCGTCAGGCGGATGTCGGCGTGGCCATGGAGTCGGGAGCCAACACCGCCAAGGGCGTCGCCGCGATCGTGCTGCGCAACGACTCCTTCGAGGCGCTGGTCAAGGGCTCCGGGATTGCCCAGAGCGTGCTCGGCAATGCGTCTCAGCTTTCCAAACTGTTCGTGACCAAGAGCTTCTACGCATTCCTGATCATTTTCATCTCGAACATGATGGGACTGGAGTTCCCGTTCCTGCCGCGTCACGGCTCGCTGACGGCGCTGTTTACACTCGGCGTGCCGGCGGTGTTCATCACCCTGACGAAGCCTCCGCGAGCGGCCGGACACGACTTCCTCTCGTCGACCATGCGCTTCGCGATACCGGCGTCGTTGGCGTTGGCGGTATCGGCGGTGGCCGTCCACCTGCTGACCGAGGGCATTCTCGGTCGGCCGGTTGAGGACGCACGAACGCTGGTTTCGACCACCATCGGGATCGTCGGTCTGGCCTACATGGTCGAAGTGATCGGCTATCAGGGCGCCACGCGCGACAACCTGATGCGTCCTGCGCTGGTCACCTTCTTTGGGATCGCCTTGCTGGGCGTCTTCATCCTCACGCTGTACACGCCGCCGCTGCGCAACTTCTTCGACTTCTCACCGCTATCGGCGGCGGAGTGGGCGATCGTGGCCGTTGCCGTGATCGCCGCGATGTCCGGCAAGTGGGTGCTCTCGACATACGCGGCCCAGATTATGCGCCGCCTCACCGGGCAGGCGTATGAGGAGGCGGCGTCACGAGGTCGCGCCGTCTGACGGCGTGGTTAGCTGGTGTACAGCTCGGCCAACTCCGGATCCTTCTCGGCCAGCATCTCGGCGAGGCCGAGCAAGACCTGGCATTGCTTGTAGGTCGCGTCGTCCTGCATTTTGCCGTCGACAACCGCAACTCCTCCAGAACCTCCGGCTTCTTCCATCGCGGCCACGACGCGGCGCGCGAATGCAACCTCGTCCGGATTGGGACGGAAGACCGCCTTCGCGATCGGGATCTGGTTGGGATGCAGGGTCCAGGCGCCGACGCAACCGAGGATGAACGCCGCGCGGAACTGGTCCTCGCACCCGACCGGATCCGAGAAGTCGCCGAACGGTCCGTAGAACGGGTAGATCTCGTTCGCAGCGCAGGCGTCGATCATGCGCGCCAGCGTGTAATGCCAGGGATCCTGGATGTACGACGTGCGCGGCGCCGCCTCATCATCGGGGTCGGCGTCGGTGCGTACGACGTAGCCGGGATGCGGGCCGCCGACACGCGTGGTCTTCATCCGCCGTGAGGCGGCGAGGTCCGATGGCCCGAGGCTCATGCCTTGCAGCCGAGGGCTGGCCTGAGCGATCGCTTCGACGTTCGACACGCCCTGCGCGGTCTCGAGGATGGCGTGAATCAAGATCGGCCGGGTCAGACCGTTGCGGGCCTCAAGCTGGGCCAGCAGGAGATCGAGAAAGCGGATTTCCTCCGGTCCGTTGACCTTCGGCAGCATGACCGTGTCGAGCACGTCGCCGATCTCCGCGGTCAGTTCGAGCATGTCGTCGAGGAACCAGGGGCTGTCAACCGCATTAACCCGCGTCCACAGCTTCGTCGCTCCCAGATCGAGCGTCCGGCCAACCTCGATCAGGCCGGCGCGTGCTGCTTCCTTCGCTGAAGGAGGAATCGCGTCCTCAAGGTTGCCGAGCAGGATGTCGAGGGTCGGCGCAAGCTGGGGCAGACGGTTGCGGATCCGCGCGTTGGACGGATCGAAGAAGTGGATCATCCGCGACGGGTAAGTAGGGATGTCGGTTGGAGGCTCCGGCGCTCCGAGCACGAGCGGGCGTAGGAACTGTCGGGGAGTGGGCATCGATGGAACTCCTGGATACAAACCAGAGCCTATGGGGCACCACCAATACTCGCCAAGCGGGGGCTTTCCCAGCTCGACGCTACCCTGCCGCTAACCGTTGCTAGTTCGAGAAGAGACACACATGGCCATCGACCTGACCCTGGGAGCCGTGCTTCCGACCAACGAGATCGACAACGACCCATCCGCGATCCGGGACTTTGCGCAGGCGGTCGAGGGCATGGGCTTCGATCACCTGTTGATCTACGACCACGTCCTCGGCGCTGATCCGTCGGTGCACCGGATGACCGGTCCCTACACCGACGAGCACCCGTTCCACGAAGTCTTCGTCACCCTCGGCTTCATCGCGGCCTGCACGAGGAACCTGGGTCTGGCGACCTGCGTGCTGGTACTGCCTCAACGTCAGACGGCGCTGGTCGCCAAGCAGGCCGCACAACTGGGCGTGCTCTCGGGCAATCGCTTCCGCCTCGGCGTCGGCAGCGGCTGGAACCACGTCGAGTATGAGGTCCTGGGCGAGAACTTCCGCAATCGCGGCCGCCGTCAGGAGGAGCAGATTGAGCTCATGCGCGCCCTGTGGACGAACCACTTGGTCGACTTCGACGGCGAGTTCCACAAGGTCAACGCAGCTGGCATCGAGCCTCGTCCGACGGAGCCGATTGAGGTCTGGTTCGGCGGCGGCCACGATCTGCAACTGCGGCGCACGGCCAAGATTGGCGATGGCTGGTTCCCGGTCGGACCGCCGAACCCTGACTCGGCGGCAATGGTCGAAACGCTGCGCGGCTATCTCGTCGACAACGGCCGCGACCCGGACAGCTTCCCGATGGAGCCCCAGGCTCAGTTCCGCGGCGGCAACCCCGAACTCTGGGTGTCGCACGCACAGAGCTGGGTCGAGCTTGGAGCCACAGCTATCTCAATCGCGACGATGAACGCCGGACTCCCGGACATCGACGCGCACATCGACGCGGTGCGTCAGTATCGCGACGCCGTCACGGCGTAGAGCCGATTCGTACCCTGGTCGAACGAGCAGCGCGGGAGGTTAGGGCGCAGCGCGGGAGGCTTCCCAACAGCCTCCGCGCTAGGGCGAACGTTGGTGTTGACTGCCAGGCCAACTGTTCGCCCGCCCAATGGCGCAATACTCCACCACTGGCGGAACTGCACCGAGTCCAGTGTAACCAGAACGGTGAGGACGTGGGTTAGGTTGCGCGACCCTGAGCAGCGACCGCGGCGGCTGCCTCCGCGGCGGCTTGCTCGCCTGCCAGATAACGACGATCCAGCACGGTCATATAGCCATCGAGAATGTAGGCGAGCGGCATCCCCGTGGGGATGTTCAGGCCGGTGATCTCGTCGTCGGAGATCGACTCCAGGTGCTTGACGATCGCCCGGATGCTGTTGCCGTGCGCGGCGATCAATAGGCGCTGTCCCTCGCGCAGCGCCGGAACGATCTCTTCCTCCCAACACGGCATGACTCGCTCCAGCGTGAGCTTGAGCGACTCCGCCGCAGGCAAGCTGCTGGTCGGGATATCGCGATATCGCCGATCGAGTCGCGGATGATTGGGGTGGTCGTCGGCGAGCGGCGGCGGTGGGATGTCGTAGGAGCGCCGCCAGATATGCACCTGCTCGTCCCCATGCTCGGCTGCGGTCTCTGCCTTGTTCAACCCTTGCAGCGCGCCGTAGTGACGCTCGTTGAGACGCCAGTCCCGTCTCACATGAAGCCACGGCGCGTCGATCTCGTCAAGGATGATCCAGAGCGTGTGGATCGCCCGCTGAAGCACCGATGTCCACGCGGCGTCGAACTCGATTCCAGCCTCGCGGATCTGCTGACCTGCGATCAGGGCCTCGGCGCGGCCCTGTTCGGACAGGTCGACATCGATCCAGCCGGTGAATCGATTCTCGAGATTCCACTGGCTCTGACCGTGACGGACAAGGACGAGATTTGGAGCCGAAATGTCGACCGACATTCGCACAGGCTAGCCTGCGCTAGCTATCGCAAGCCGTGGGAGGACGACTGGTGAGTGACGCTGACCGTTCTTCCGACACCGTCTTCGGCGCGATCGTGCGTGGCGAGATTGCGGCCGACATCATCTACGAGGACGACCGCTGCATCGCGTTTCGTGACCTGAATCCGCAGGCGCCCACGCACGTGCTGGTGATCCCGAGGATCGGCATTTTGGGTCTGCAACAGGCCGATCAGGCAGATCCCGAGCTGTTGGGCCACCTGTTGCAGATCGCTCAGACCGTGGCCAGGCAGGAGGGGTTGGAGGCTGACGGCTGGCGGGTCGTGGTGAACGTTGGCGAAGCGGGCGGGCAGACGGTCGAGCACCTGCACCTGCACGTGCTGGGCGGTCGACAGATGACCTGGCCTCCAGGCTGAGGCGCTGAGGCTGTTGCCGTGGAGGCCTTGCTGCAGGTCAGGGAGTTGGACAAACACTTCGGCGGTCTACGGGCTTGCGATCGCGCCACGTTCGAGGTCGAACAGGGCAAGATCGCCGGGATGATCGGTCCCAACGGGGCGGGCAAGACCACTGCGTTCAACTGCGTGGCCGGCTTCCTCAAGCCTGACGGCGGCGAGGTCCGCTTCGCCGGCGAAGACGTCACCGGCCTGCCTCCGCACCGGATGTTCGACAAGGGACTGGTTCGCACCTTCCAAATCCCGCAGGAACTCGACACGATGACCGTGCTCGAAAACCTGATGCTGGCCGGCGAGCGGCAATCCGGCGAAGCGGTCTGGCGCAACTGGCTCGTGCCATGGAAGGTCCGTGCAGAAGAGGAACGGCTCGAGGCGCGGGCACACGAGGTGCTAGAACAGACCCAGCTCGGACACCAGGCCTATCTGAGAGCGGGCGCGCTCTCGGGCGGACAACGCAAACTGCTCGAGCTGGCGAGAGCGCTGATGGCCGAGCCGCGCATGATTTTGCTCGATGAGCCAGGCGCCGGCGTGAATCCTGCCCTCGTCCGCCGTCTGGCGCAACACATTCGGGAGCTGAGCGAACGGCTCGGGCTCTCCTTCCTGATCATCGAGCACAATCTCGATTTCGTCCGGCAACTCTGCGATCCCGTCATCGTGATGGCGCAGGGACAGGTGCTCGATGTCGGTTCGGCCGACGATGTGCTGTCCAACCCCGAAGTGCAGGCTGCGTACCTGAGCGGACAGCGAACCACATGAACGAGCGCACGCCGTTGCTGCAGGTGGAGGAGTTCAGCGGCGGCTACGTCGACGGGATCGACATCATTCACGATGTCGCGCTCGACCTGTACCAGGACGAGATTCTCACGATCATCGGACCGAATGGGGCAGGCAAATCGACTTTGCTGAAGGCGATCGTGGGCGCGCTGCCGTTCGAACGCGGTCGTCGTCTGTTTCAGGGCGAAGATGTGAGTGGCTGGTCGACACCGCGGATGATCGCATCGGGAGTCGGCTACGTGCCGCAGGTCGACAACGTGTTTACCTCGATGTCGATCCGCGAGAACCTGGAGATGGGCGGCTACATGCGCAAAACCGGACTCCAGGGTCGGATCGCCGAGGTACTGGCGATGTTCCCCGACCTCGAGGGCCGCCCTCGCGAACGCGCCAGCCGTCTCTCCGGTGGACAGCGTCAGATGCTGGCCATGGCCCGGGCGTTGATGCTCGATCCGGTGATGCTCTGCCTGGACGAGCCGACGGCAGCCCTCTCGCCCGCAGCGCGCGGAGAGCTGCTGGCCCGGATCTACAACATTCACATGTCCGGCGTCGGCATCCTGATGGTCGAGCAGAACGCCACCGAAGCGCTGGTCTGGTCAGACCGGGCGGTCGTGATGGTTGATGGGGACAAGGCGCTCGAGGGGACGGGTCTGGACATGTTGACCAGCGCCGACGTCGGCAGAGCCTTCCTCGGCCAGGGCGAAGGCGAGGGCTTCACGATCGAAGAGGGAGGCCTGACATAGAGATCGCGCAGCTCGTCACGATCGGGATCATCGTCGGGTCGATCATCGCGCTCGGCGCGATGGGATTGACGCTGGTCTTCGGCGTGCTCGGGATCGGGGACTTCGCCCACGGCGACAAGATGGGCTGGGGCATGTTCCTGGCCTTCTTCATTGTCTCCGCCGAAGGCGCAAATCTCGGTTTCGCCGGCGGACGCTTCGGTTCGCTGTCCTTCGGCTGGGGCTTGGTCGTCGGCCTGCTGTTCGCGATGATCGGCGTGGCCTTACTCTCGGTCATTCTGGAACGGCTCGTGTTTCGCCGACTGCGCGCTGCGGGTGGCGGCTTCTTCGTCTTCGCCATTGCCTCGCTGGGCATCTCGATCATGCTGCGCGCCGTGATTCAGTTGATCTGGGGCCCGTCGAACTTCCGTTACACCCCGGGGATTCATCCCGCGATCGAGATCCTCGGCGGGATCAAGGTCAAGCCTGATCAGTTCTTCATTGTCGGTATCACGCTCCTGGCGGCCGTGCTGCTGTATTGGCTCTTGTATCGAACGCGATTCGGCAAGGCGATGCGAGCGACCGCAGACAATCCCGAGCTTGCCGAGGCGTCCGGGATCGAAACCAATCGTGTCCGGATCGGGACCTGGATCGTCGCCGGCATCCTGGGGGCGCTCGCCGGCGTCATGCTTGGATTGCAGGCGGAGGTCAGGTTCGATGCCGGTTTCCGACTGCTGTTGCCGCTGTTCGCTGCGGTCATCCTGGGTGGGATCGGCAACCCCTGGGGAGCCCTGATCGGCGGGCTGACGGTGGGCATCGCTCAGGAAGTGTCGACGCAGTGGATCAACACCGGGCTCAAACCCGGAGTGCCGTTTGTGATCGTGATCGTCGTGCTGCTGTTGCGGCCGCGCGGCCTGTTCGGGCAAGTTCGGTGAGGGGGCGTTGAGGTGGAACAGCTGATCGTCACGCTGGTCACCTTTGACGGCGCCGTCAACTGGACGGTCGGTTTCCTGACGACCGTGAGCATCTTCGCGATTCTCGCGCTGGCACTGAACATCCAGTGGAGCGTGGGCATTCTCAACTTCGGCGTGGCCGCCTTCTTCATGGTCGGGGCGTACGTGTCGGCAGTGCTGACACTGCCGGCGCCCGAGGGGTTGGAGTCCTACGTCGCGGGCTGGGGCATTCCGATTCCGGTCGGCTGGCTGTTTGCCATGGTGGCCGGAGCGGTGCTGGCCGTGCTGCTCGGCATCCCGACGCTGCGGCTGCGTGATGACTTTCTCGCGATCGCCACGATTGGCGTGGCTGCGATCCTGCGCAGCATTGCCAACTCGGTCGAAGGCCTTGTCAATCGCAGCCGCGGTCTGAACGGGATCGATGGATTCCTCGAGCAGGAAGTCTCCGGCGGCGGCTACCGCTGGGTGGAACTGGCCATTGCGCTGGTCATCCTCTGCGCCGTCTACTGGTTGGTCACCCAGGCGACGGCATCCCCGTGGGGCCGCGCGCTGCGCGCGATTCGCGACAACGAGGACACGGCCAAGGCCTCGGGCAAGAACACCGTGCGCTTCCGTATGGGCGCGTTCATCCTCGGCTCGATGCTGATGGGGCTGGCCGGAGCGATCTACGCGCATCGCAGCGGGACGATCTCACCGCTGACGTTCTCCGACCTGCTGGGCACCTTCTTCGTCTGGACCATGCTGATCGTCGGCGGCAGCGGTAATCATCGAGGCGTCGTGGTCGGCGCGCTGGTCGTGGGTTTCTTCTGGTTTGGCACGCCGCTGATCCAGGAGAGCCTTCCCGATTGGCTGGGCAGCCGTGTCTTCCAGGTCCGTCAACTGCTGATCGGCCTGCTGATCGTGGCCTTCCTGCTCTGGCGACCACAGGGTCTGCTGGCGGAGCGTGATCGCGTCAGCCGATTCGTGACCGTGGGGCCCGAGAATCGTTCCACGGAGCGCGGCTCCCTGTGGCGGCGCCTGCGCGAGCGGGCGGCAACTCAGTTGCCGAGGTCGTAGGCGATTCGGCGGGTGATCTCGATTTGTCCGTCGGCGTCGAACTGCCACACACCGATCGTGAAGCGGGTGATGTCGCCATGGTCGTCCCAGGCGAGCGAGCTCTCGACGCCCACGTAGTCGAACGGTTCTCCGTGCTCGGCGGCATGCAGTGCGTCGGCGAGTTGACTCGGGCCGAACGCGGGGCCCTCTCCGTCGGCGATGGAGCGCAAGTGGTCGCGGATTGCGGCCCCGTCGGTGGATTGGGCGCTCTGGGCGGCCAGAGCCAGAGCGATGGCTGCGTCGTAGACGGCGCGGACGTAGGTCAGCGACTTGTGCTCTGGCGCGCCCCACGCTTTGGTGTAGGTGCGCTCCCAGAAGCGGGCCGAGGGGTTGTCGGGGTTGTCGGCAGCGGCCGTGCCGATCATCCCAGCCAGAATCTCGGGACCAAGACTGCGGATCAGCGCACGGCTCTGGTCGGTGTCTCCGAACATGAAGCGGTCGAACAGTTCGAGCTCGACCGCCTGGCTGACGCAGAGCGTTGAACCGTTGCGAAAGGTGAACAGGACGAGCGCCTGGGCGCCGTCTGCCGCAGCCTGCCGCAGTTGGTCCTCGCACGATTCGGTGTCGACAGCGAGCGCGGCGGCGTTGAGTACGCCGTCCCAGGCCTCGCGGAACGAGTCGAACAGTCCGCGCCCCCAGGCGTCGTCGCGGTAGATCAGGCCCAGGTTGCCGTGGCCGCGTTCGCGAGCGAGCTGGGCCAGCACCGGCCCGAGGGCGCTGTCGGAGGGCACGGCGCGGAAGAAGAAGTCGCGGTCGCGAGCCTGGGACAGCGCGGGGGCAGTGGCGGACGGGCTGATCGTGGGGGTGCCGAGTGGCTCGATTACCGCCTCGATCACGGCCAACGAGGCGGCGCTGGTGTTGGGCCCGACGAATGCGTCAACACCCTCCTCTTCGACGAGGCGCCGCGCAACGGCGACAGCGAAGTCGGTGTCGAAGTTGATGTCAGCGATCACGCCGATCACTGGGCGCCCGAAGACGCCACCGGCCTCATTGATCTGTCGAATCGCAAGCTTGAACGAGTTGCGGCGCTCATGAGCAGTGCCGCCCACGGTCTGGATCAGGGCGATTTTGAGCGGTTCGGTCTCGGCTTCATCTCCCGACAGCGAGACAGGAGAACTGACCAACCAACGACCCGGTTCGGCGTCGGCTGGCAAGAAGCGAGCGTCCGGCAATAGTCGTTCGCTCCAACCGTCTCCGTCACGGTCGGCATGGCGCTGTTGTACTGCGACCTCGGTGCGGCCGTCGGCCAGCGGCCGGACGGCAACCCGCACCTCGGTGTCCGCCTGGTCGCCCGGTCCGATCGCGCTGATGCGCCAGGCTCCGACACCGATGACCGCGAGCAGCACCACTGCGGCGACGAAGCGTGTGACCGTGCTGGATACGTGCATTCTGGTGTCCGATCAGATTGAGTCGATGTCCCGGTGTCACTCCCCGTAGGGAATCACGCCGGTGTCCTCGATTGCGCCTTCGACCGTGAATCGCCAGATGCCCACGAAGCCGCGCGCGAGGTCGCCGTTCTCGTCCCACTCCAGCGACTGCGCCGCCCCCTCGTAGTCCAGGTCCTCGCCGTTCCTGGCCGCTTCCAGCCCGTCTCGAATGCTCCCGATATCAGCCAGTACGACCTGCCCCGGCGCGCCGCCGATCCGTCGCAGTTGATCGCGGATCGCCGCACCGTCGGTCGTGCCGGCCGCCTCAGCGGCCAGAGCGAAGGCAATCGTCGCATCGTAGGCCTGCTTCGTGTACGGGAAGCCGTATGGGCGCTCGTATTCGTCGATGAACGCCGACTCCCAGAGCAGGGCCGATTCTGTCCCGGGCGCCGTGCCCGGCGCCGTGCCGTGCATGCCGCCCAGGTGCTGTCCGCCGATCGCGTTAATCAGCCCGGGATTGCGGCTGGTCGGACCGAAGACGAAGCGGTCGTAGAGGCTATTCTCGATCGACTCGCGCAGGATGATCGTTCCTTCCGGCACGTAGGCGAGCATGACCAGCGCTTCGGGTTGATTCTGCAACGATTGTTGAATCTCGCTGAGATACGTCGTCTGCTGCGGCGCGACGGCAACCTTCACCACCTGTCCGCCCCACGTCTCGACGAACGCTTCGGCGAAGGAATCGGCAATGCCCTGTCCCCATGCGTCGTCGCGGTAGATCAGGCCGACGTTGGAGTAGCCCTGCTCGTTCACCAGCTGCGCCAGCGCCGGTCCCTGCACCTTGTCGTTGAGCGTGGCGCGGAAGAGGAAGTCGTTGTCGGCGGCGACGGCCAGCTGTGGCGAGGAGGAAGCCGGGGAGATCTGAGGAATGCCCGCCGGCCCGGTGATGCTTTCAGCGACGGCCAGCGAGTTGGTGCTCGAGTGGGCGCCGACGATCACATGCGCGCCCTCGATCTCGATCATCCGCCGCGCCTCTTCCACCGCGATCGTCGGGTCGGTGTTCGTGTCGCCAATCACGAACTCCACGGGCTGACCAAAAACGCCCCCGGCCGCATTGATGTGTTTGATCGCGAGCAGGAACCCCTCGCGCATCTCGACGCCGATCTCGGCCAGCCCCCCGGAGAGGTCGCCGAGGAAGGCGATCTTCAATGGCCCCGGTTCGCTGGACTGCTCGGTTGACTGCCGCTGCTGTTGCACATCGTCCTGCGCTTGACTACCGGCCTCAGGCTGTGGCTGCGGATCGTCGCCCCCTCCGCACGCCGCGAGAACGACAACCAGGCCGAGCACAACGGGAAGCAAGAGCCGCTGCATTGGAATGCCCCGATCGATTGATAAACGTGATTGCTTGAGAGCTTATCCAAGTCTCTCAATCGGCGACGAACTCGAGCAACTCCACGTCCCTGATCGAACCGTCCTCGGCGAACTCCCAGACCCCGATATAGCCGTGCGTGATGTCCCCATGCTCATCCCAGTCGAGCGTGCCGGCCGCGCCCTCGTAGTCAACGTCGCCGCCGTCGGCAAGCGCCGTCAGACCCGCTGCCAGACTGTCTGGATGCGCGATCACCACGCTTCCCGGCGCAGAGCCGATGCGCCGCAACTGGTCGCGAATCGCGCCGCCGTCGGCCGATCGGGCCGCTTCGGCCGCCAGCGCCAGCGCAATGGTCGCGTCGTATGTCTCCTTCACATACGCGAGCCTTGGTAGTTCGCCGTATTCCTCCAGGTACGCGTCAGTCCAGGCGTCGGATGACGGATTCGCGGGCAGAGCGGCGACATACGTTCCCCGCATCCCGGCCAACAGTTGAGGTCCGATCGCCTCGCTGACGGCTGACGAACGCGCCGGAGCGCCGAACACGAACTGTTCGTAGTAACCAAGTTCCAGAGCTTCGCGCACAATCAGGATGGTTTCGCTGGGAAATGCGACCACGACGAGTGCCTGCGGTCCGAACTCGATCGACAGCTCAAGTTCGGCGGTGAAGCTGGTCCCACCCGGACTGACCGCGATCGCCGTCACGGTGCCCCCGAAGTGCTCCTCGAACGCCGTCGCCATGCCGTGACCGAACGCGTCGTCCCGATAGAGCAGGCCGACGTTGTCGAACCCCTGCCGTTGCGTCAACTCGGCCAGGTGCTGTCCCTCCACCCGGTCGGCCAGGGAGACGCGGAAGAGGAAATCGTCGTCCTCCGCCACCGTGATCTGTGACGACGTGGCGACCGGCGAAATCGTCGGGATGCGTCCCGGCGCGCTGACCGATTCACTCACGGCCAGGGCCATGGCGCTCGACATCGGTCCGACGATTCCGTGGACGCGCTCGATCTCGATCAGTCGTCGAGCCTCTTCAACTGCCGTCGTCGGATCCAGCGCGGTATCGCCGCTCACGCCTTCGACCGGCATCCCCCAGACTCCGCCTGCTTCGTTGATGTGCTTGATCGCCAGCTCGAAGCCGGTACGCAGTTGTAAGCCGTACTCGGCCAGCGGCCCGGAGAAATCGAGCAAGAGACCAATCTTGAGCGGCTGCGTCGGCAGCTCGTTCGACGCCGAACCGGGAGTCGCCACGGTCCCCTGATCCGCGTGCTGGGAATCTTGTGCGGAATCTTGGTCGCAGGCAACGCCGACCAGCAGGGAAATGCAGGTCAATACGCCAATCAAGAGGAGAAGAACCCAACCGGGCGGTCGATATCTGGGCCGGTCACAAGCCACGTCTGCGGCTCTCCGTCGATCGCTGGCATTCGCCCGAGCGCAGCGCATGGAGCGCTGCGCTCGGGTGCTCCGAAGCGTCGGAATCGAGCCTATTCGTCGAGATCGAAGGCCGTCACGCTGATCTCGACGATCTCGCCGCCCTGGTATGCCCAGACGCCGATGTAGCCGGAGGTGATGTCGCCGTTCTCATTCCAGTCGAGCGTGGTCGCGGCGCCCTCGAGATCGACGTCCCAGCCGTCGGCGACCGCGGCCAACGCCGCGCCGACGCCTTCCCCGCCGATCGCGTACGCATCGCCGGGCGGACCGGCGACGGACCGCAGACTGTCGCGGATCGCCGAACGATCGAGCGAGCCGGCCGCCTGCGCCGCGACGCCAATCGCCACCGCCGCGTCGTACGCCTCGGCGACGAACGGCAACGGCGACAGCTCGCCGTACTCGGCGATGTACGACTGGTTGAACACGATCAGGGCGGGCGACTCCGGTCCAGGAGCCGGGGCGGTGCCCTTCATGTTCTCGAGGTACTCGCCGCCAATGGCATCGACCAGATCCTGGCTCTTGCTGCCGTCAACGAAGAGGAACTCGTCAAACAGCCCCTGCTCCAGCGCCTCGCGGATGAAGATCTCCGCCTCCTGTGGGAAGGCGATTACGATCAGCACTTCCGCGCCGTGGTCGGCAGCCTGCTGTAGTTCGGACAGGTAGGTCGCCTGTCGCGGCTCGATGGAGACGATGTTCGCCTCGCCGCCCCAGGCGTCGTCGAACGCCTCGGCCAACCCCTGACCGTACGGGTCGTTGAGGAAGATCACACCGACGTTGGTGTAGCCCTCGTCGGCCGCGAGCTGCGCCAGCACAGGACCCTGTGCCGCGTCGGAGACGGTGCTGCGGAAGAGGAAGTCGTTGTCCTCGGCGATCGTCAACTGCGGCGATGTCGCCGAGGGTGAGATGACGAGAACGCCGGCGTCGGCGGCCACCGATTCAACGATGGCCAACGTGATCGACGAAGCCAGCGGCCCCACGATGGCGTGGACGCCCTCGACCTCGATCAGGCGCCGGGTTTCTTCGGTTGCCTGGGTTGGATCGAGCGCGGTATCTCCCGTGACGAGCTCGACCGGGCGGCCCAACACACCGCCGCCGTCGTTGAGGTGCTTGATTGCCAGTTCGACGCCCGTCTGGATCGACGGCCCGAACTCGGCCAGTGGGCCGGAGAAGTCGGCCAACAGACCGATCTTGAGCGGCTCATCCGAGATCATCGCCTGCTGATCGTCGTCCGATGCCCTCGGCGTCGCCGCGATCGGACCGCCTCCGAGGTCGAAGGCGGTCACGCTGACCTCCTCGATCGTGCCCTCGGCATACTGCCAGACGCCGATGTAACCCGAGGTCACATCGCCGTTGTCGTCCCAGTCGAGCGATGTCGCTGCTCCGGCGTAGTCGATCTGCTCGCCGCCACGAATCGCCCCGAGCGCCCCGGCGATGCCGGCCGCGCCAGCCGCGTAGGCGTCACCCGGCGGCGCGGCGGCCGCGCGCAAGCTGTCACGGATCGCCTCCGAGTCGGTGGATCCGGCGACCTCGGCTGCGAGACCGATCGCAATCGCCGCATCGTATGCCTCACGGATGAACGGCAGCGGCGAAAGCTCGCCGTACTCGGCGACGTAGGCCTCGTTGAAGGCGCGCAGCGAATCGGATTCTGGGCCCGCCGCCGGTGCAGTCCCCTGCATGCCGTCGAGGTACTCCGCGCCAATCGCATCAATCAGATCCTGGCTCTTCGTGCCGTCAACGAAGAGGAAGTGGTCGAACAGCCCCTGCTCCAATGCCTCGCGCAGGAAAACCTCGGCCTGCTGCGGGAAGGCGATCGCGATCAGCGCCTCGGCGCCGTTGGCGGCGGCCTGCTGCAGTTCGGATAGGTAGGAGGCCTGGCCGTCCTCAATCGAGACCATGTTGATCCCGCCGCCCCAGGCGTTCGCGAACGCCTCGGCCAGACCCTGACCGTACGGGTCGTTGAGGAAGAGGACGCCAACGTTGCTCAGGCCCTGGCTGGCGGCGAGTTGCGCCAGCACCGGCCCCTGCGCGGCATCGGACGTCGTGCTGCGGAAGAGGTAGTCATTGTCCTCGGCGATGGTCAGCTGAGGCGACGTCGCCGACGGCGAAATGATCGGCACCCCGGACGGCGATCCGACAGACTCCGCGACCGCCAGCGTGATCGATGAGGCCAGCGGCCCCACGATCGCGTGGACGCCTTCAACCTCGATCAATCGCCGCGCTTCTTCGGTCGCCTGGGTCGGATCGAGCCCAGTGTCACCGACGACCAGCTCGACATCGTGGCCCAGCACGCCGCCGGCGTCGTTGAGGTGCTTGATTGCCAGCTCGACCCCGGTCTGAATCGCCGGACCGAACTCGGCCAGCGGGCCCGAGAAGTCGGCGAGGAAGCCAATCTTCAGCGGCTCGGCGGCGACAGCCGGCGCCGCCGGTTGTTCTTGCTGATCCTGTTGCTGCTGCGCCGGAGCTGCGGCCCTCGTCTGTTGCTGGTCGTCTTGCTGCTGCTCGGCCGCCGCTTGCTGCTGCTGTTGTTGCTGCTCGTCGTCGTCACCGCAGGCGGCAAACAGTCCGAAAGCCAATGCGACAAGCAATCCGACGGTGAGGATTCTCAAGCGCGAGATGTTCATGAGCTGACCTCTCTGCTGGCTCAATCTGATGGAAATCTGATGGCGCAATGTTGTTGACGGCAGGTTATCGATCAATCACAGCGCCGTCGCGACACGTTCTGGAATGAGAACGCAGCCCGTCGCGGAAATGTAACGAGAGCGACGAAATCGCCGGCGTGCGCCTAGTCGTCGAACGCGCTTAGCACCAGTTCGTCGAACTGTTCGTAGAGCCGCGGATTGTTGGGAATCGACTCGAAGACGAACCCCTGGATCCCGACCGCCTCGTACTGTTCGAACACGTTGATCAAGTGCTCCGCCGGACCAATCGGCAGGTGTTGCACTTCCTCTTCCGGCATCCCCTCGCCGTGGATTTGACGCAAGCGGTCGATCTTGTGCTGCTCGTAGACCAACGCGGGACGCATCACGGTCGTCAGATAGATCTCCGACGGGTCGCGGCCCGCCTCGGCGCAGTGCCGGTGGATGACATCAATCAGCCGCGCAACTTCTTCCGGCGTGCCGCGAATGTTGCAGATGTCGCCGTGGCGCGCGAGCGTGCGCAGCGTGCGGCGCTCGCCGTTGCCGCCGATCATGATCTGGACGAAGCCGCCGGGATGGTCGGGATGCGCCCGAGGCGCAAAGGGCGCGTTGTTGAGCTGGTAGTGCTCGCCCTGAAAGTCCACGCGGCCGTCAGTGTGGAGCAAGGCCCGGATCAGCTCGGTCGCTTCTTCAAGGCGGTCCGAGCGTTCCCTGATCGAGGGAAACTCCCAGCCGTAGAAGCCGTGCTCGCGAGCGTGGCCGGCCGCGCCCAACCCAAGGATGGCGCGGCCCCCGGTGTTGTGATCCAGCGTCGCGGTCATCTTGGCGACCAGGCTGGGGCTGCGATACGTCACGGCCGAGACCAGCGTTCCCAGCATCAAGGTGGAGGTCGCTTCACCGATCGCGGCCAGCGACATCCAGCCTTCGAGCGAGTCCCCCGTCTCGTCCATGAAGTCGAGCGGCGGGACGAAATGGTCGTAGGTCCAGGCCGAGTGCCAGCGCGTCGCATCCATCGTCTGGGCGACGTCGCGCATGAGCGAGAAATCGGTCTGGTTGCCGGGAATCTGTGCGCCGAAGGTGAGTCGCATGGTCATCGTCGATGCTCCGCCGGGAATCGGATCAGTCGTCGAACGCGCTCAGTACGAGTTCGTCGAACTGCTCGTAGAGACGTGGGTTGTTGGGGATCGACTCGAAGACGAAGCCCTGTATGCCGATCGCCTCGTACTCCTGGAACAGGCTGATCAGGTGCTCGGCGGGGCCGATTGGAAGTCGGGTTCGCTGCTCTTCGGACATGCCCTCGCCGTGGACCTCGCGCAGCCGATCGATCTTGTGCTGCTCGTCAACCAGCGCGGGTCGCATCACGGTCGTCAGCGTGATCTCCGATGGATCGCGCCCGGCGTCGCGACAGTGTCCGTGGATCACGTCGATCATCCGACCGACATCTTCGGGTGTTCCGCGTACGTTGCAGATGTCGCCATAGCGAGCCAGCGTGCGCAGGGTTCGGCGCGCGCCGTTGCCGCCGATCATGATCTCGATGGCGCCGCCCGGGTGGTCGGCATGGACGCGAGGCGCGAACGGCGCGTGGTCGAGGCGGTAGTACTTGCCCTCAAATTGGACAGGTCCGTCGCCCCGGAACAGGGCTCGGATCAGCGCAGTCGCCTCTTCAAGCCGATCGGAGCGCTCTTTCAGCTCCGGAAAGTCCCAGCCGTAGGCGGCGTGCTCGCGCTCATGCCAGGCCGCGCCGAGACCGAGGATCGCCCGTCCACCCGTGTTGTGGTCCATGGTCGCGGTCATCTTCGCCAGCAGGCCCGGGTTGCGATAGGTCACCCCGGAAACCAGCGTGCCCAGCATCAGGTTGGTCGTCGCCTCGCCGAGCGCCGCCAGCGTCATCCAGCCCTCGAGCGAATCCTGCGTCTCATCCATGAAGACCAGCGGCGGCACGAAGTGGTCATACGTCCAGGCCGACGACCAGCGAGTCGCATCCATCGTCTGCGCCACATCGCGCATCAGCGAGAAATCAGTCGAGTTCCCGGGAATCTGCGCCCCAAATGTCATCCGCATGGTGCATCCTCTCCGTTCGCGGCAGGTAGAAACGGTGATTGGTCGGAGACTATCGTAGTTGCGGACGAACGCAGCTCCGGAGGATCACGTGGTGAAGCAATACCGGCTCGCATACACAATGCGTCCGCCGTCATACGACACCGAGGACAAGTACTTGGCGGAAGTGCCTGCCTTGCCTGGCTGCCGCGCCTGGGGCGATACACCCGAGGAGACGCTGGAGATCCTGGAAAGCGTCGCAGCCGCGTTCATCGACTCTTGCAAGGAACATGGTGATCCTCTTCCGGAGTCGGTCTGCCAGGTTGGCGAGATCGTTGTTGCCGCTTGACGCACCGCGAGTTGACCCGCAAGCTGCGTCGGCTTGGCTGTGAGTTTGACCGTCAGGCATCTCGATCACACGAGAACTGGCGGAATCCGAGGACTCGCACGCGAGCAACAGTGCCCAATTGGGGACCGAAGGATCTCAGGCCCGGAACCATTCGTGCCATTGTGCGCGACCTTGGGCTGGACTGGTCTGAGTTCCGACGCGCCTGACTCGCACAGAGCGTGAAAGCCGGTTAGTTGCCCTTGTAGACCGGCCGCCGCTTCTCGGCGAACGCCTTTGGACCTTCCTTGAAATCCTCCGTCTTGCGGATGTGCGCCGAGAGCAGTTCCTCCATCCGAATCCCCTCATCGATCGGCAGCGACAGCCCTCGAACCGCCGCCTCCTTGATCGCCCGCTGGGTCAGTGGCGCCCCGGCCGTCAGCTTCTCCGCCCAGGCCCGAGCCGTCGGCATCACCTCGTCAGCCGCGACGACGCGGTTGACCAGCCCAATCTCGTACGCCCGCTGCGCATCGATGTGTTCGCCCATCAGGAGCAACTCCATCGCCGCCGACCAGGGCAACTGACGCGTCAACCGCTGAGTTGCGCCCAACGTCGGAACGATCCCGCGGATCACCTCGGGCAGGCCGAACTGGGCATGCTCCGCCGCGATTCGCAGATCGCAGGCCGACAGCAGCGTCAGCCCCGCCGCCAGGCAGTACCCGTTCACCGCCGCGATCATCGGCTTCCAGATTTGCATCCCGCCGTCAATGGTGTGCCGCAACGACGGCTGAAAGACGGGCCAGTTGACGTTCTCGGCCCCCGGACGCGTCGGAATCGTCTTCTTCAGGTCGGCACCGGCGCAAAACGCGCGGTCGCCCGCCCCGGTGACGATCCCGACCCAGATGTCCGAGTTGTCGCGAATCTCCACCCAGATATCCGCCAGGGAGGCAATCAGATCCGGATCCAGTGCGTTCATCGCCTCCGGACGGTTGAGCGTCACGGTCGCAATGTGGTCCGACAGTTCAAAGATGGCAGTATCAGTCGTGAGGTCAGTCATAATGCGCGCAGGCTAACGCGAAGACCCACGAACAACGCTCCACTCCGAACCCCTCTGCCTGAGGAGACCTGCGCGCACCTTGGTGAAGAAGTCGCCCCCGCGTAGGCGGGGGCCTCGCGACCAGACAGGCGCCACATGGCCCGTCTGCGCGGGGCCGATTTTGGTCACTATGAGCGCAGGTCCCCCTTTGCAAGAGGGCTACAGCCTGCCCCTCGTAGACGGGAGTGAGGGTCCTTGCGCAACCAAGGCCTGGCGCTCCCGGAAAGCAGGTTCGTAGCCAACGTCTTCCACTACTCCGACGCTGATCGCGGAGGCGCTATCAGCTGCCTGTGCCTTGGATGACATACTCGATCTTCGCGACCTAAACAGACTAGATGTTCTGATAAGATCGACCACCTCAACAAGATGCGCGAAATCCGATTGAGCCCAACATGACCACCGACCACAGCCTGCATTTCCCTGGACGCGCCCAGAATCACACTCCCATTCTCCGGACCAGTCCGGACTCAGCCAGACAAATCTGGACGAATCTGGACAGATCTGGACGGCAATCCAACGAATTCCCAGCAAAACTGTGCATTTCTGCGCCATGCCACCCGAAATTCGCTCCCAAACGCGCGCGTATACTCGTTCCCGATTCCCTGGCATCTCGAAGGACGACCCCATGAGCTACGACAACATCCTCTACGACACCGACGGCCGCGTTGCGACGGTGACGCTGAACCGCCCCGAAAAGCTCAATGCGCTCTCCAACGAGCTGCGCGGCGAGATGTTCCACGCGCTCAAGGCCGCTGAGGCCGATTCCTCGATCGGCGTCGTGATCATCAAGGGCGCGGGACGCGCGTTCTCGGCCGGCTACGACCTGCAGCCGTCGCCTGACCCTGACCATCCTCACACCAACCAATGGACCGGACTGCCCGACACCGGCACGACGCATCCGCAGCACTACGACTGGTCACGACACGCCGTGATGGGCAACTTCATCATCTGGGAGCTGGCCAAGCCGGTCATCGGACAGATTCACGGCTACTGCCTCGCCGGCGCGACCGAGCTCGCCTCCGCCTGCGACCTGCGCATCATTGCCGAGGACTGCCAGGTCGGCTATCCGCCGGTTCGCGCCATGGGCACGATGGACGCCATGTGGGCGCCCTGGCATCTGCCCCAGGCCAAGGCGCGCGAGTTCGCCTACCTCGGCGACCCGCACTCCGGCGCCGACATGTACCGCTGGGGCTGGGCCAACTACGCGCTCCCGGCCGACGACCTGGACGAGTTCACGATGGACTTCGCCCAGCGCATGGGCCACATCGACAACCACCTGTTGATGTACTCGAAGCGCTCGGTCAACCGCGCCTACGAAATCCAGGGCTACAAGACCGCGATGATCTCCGGAACCGATGTCGAGGCGATGTCCAAGCACCGCCCCGAGGCCGGCGAGTGGGGCGAGCGCGTTCAGCGCGACGGCCTCAAGTCCGCTCTTGAGTGGCGCGACGGCCCGTTCCGCGACTTCCGCGGCGCCCGCGCCAACGCGCCTCACGACCGCGAGCTGATGCGAGGCGCGGCGGCGCCATCAAAGCCAAGCTGGGACTAACTCCCTCTGACCCCCTCTCCCCGAGGGAGAGGGCTGGGGTGAGGGCCCTTCGCGCGTTCAAGTCGGAGAACGGCGTCGCGCGGCGAATCGACCCTTGCCCGTGTAGAAGTCGAGCAGTGCCACGGCGATCGCCGTCAGCGGCACGGCGACGAACGCGCCCATGATCCCCCAGAGCGCGCCGCCCGTGGAGACCGCCAGGATCACGAGGATCGGGTGCAGCGAGATTGACCGCCCGAGGATGAACGGCGCCATCAGGTTGCCTTCGATCTGCTGAACGGCGAGCACGAGACCGCCGACAATCAGCGCCGCCGTCACGCCCTCCGTGGCCAGGGCGATCAGGAACGCTGCCAACCCGGCCAGCACGGCGCCGATCACCGGGATGAACGCCCCAAAGAACGTCAGTACCGCCAGCGGCAGCGCGAACGGGATGCCGATAATCACCAATCCGATCCCGATCAGGAACGCATCCATGAACGCGACGATCGTCACGCCGCGGAAGTACCGCCCAAGCGTGTCGAACAGCCCGCCGGTCAGAACAAGGAAGTCTCGACGGTGGCGCCTGGAGAGTCGCCGCGTAATCGCGCGTTGCATCGACTCGGCGTCCTTGACCAGCAGGAACGTGAGCACGGCCAACAGAATGATCCCGGCGAGCAGTTCGGCCGCCAGCCGCACGCCCGAGAAGATGCCGCCTGCGATCGTGTCGGCATTCCCGCGTATGCCGTCGAGCACGTCGTCGATCGCGTCGTCGACCTGTTCCTCGGACATGCCGAAGAAGTCGCCGACCGATTGCAGCACTTCAGTGAAGCCGGCTTCAATGTCTAGCTCAAGATCGTCGAACTCGGAAGTCAGCGTGGTAACCGTGAAGTAGCCGATCGATCCCAGGATGGCCAGTCCGATCACGACGACCGTGACGGCCGAAAGCAGGTTGTTCAGGCCTCGTCGAACCAGCAGGTGCTTGGCCGGCAGCAACGCCGACGAGAGGATTAGCGCCGCCAACAGCGGCAGGAAGATGAGCCGCAAGCGGTCGATCGCAAGACCCAGCAGAATCAGGAAGCCCGCGACAATGATCGCGCGTAGGGCAAATTCAGAGACAGTCTGCAGCCATCGAGGCGCGAGCGAAGTCATGAGCGGCACATCGAGTGGGGCATCGAGCCGATCCTGGCGAATGCGGCAATCATAGGCTGCGGCCCGGCTGCGGCCGGTCGGCCAGGGTCACGTGCCCGCTGCATCTCCGCACCGGCAGCGCCGGGTATCTGGGGAATCGCGGGTCGGTCTTCGAAAGCGAGCAGAGCAGGAATGCCGATCCTCGCTTCGTTTGCACCAGACGCGACCACCGACAATCGGCGCACAGTCCCTGCTCCGGCCCTGCCGATTGTGACCGTGCCTGTGTCATCGGCGGTGTTTTCTGAGGCGAATTTGATTGAAGCTCCGAGTCCGGCCTGCGTACGATTGCCAGAACGTTCGGTTGTTGCACGCCCCGCCCGTCGGGGTCTGCCCGCTCAGTGAATTCGATCCACCATGCGGCTGACGGTCCTCGGTTCCGGTGCGGCTTGTGCGGGAAACGGCGGCAACAGCTCGGGATACCTGGTCGAAGAATCGAACGTTCGAATCCTGCTCGATTGTGGCCACGGAGTCGCCAGCACACTGGTCGAACTTGGCTCGCCTGACCAGATCGACCATATCTTCATCTCACACATGCACGCAGATCACTTTATCGATCTGCTCCCGCTACGCTTCGCGGTCACCAAGGATATGCCCGGATTGCCGGAGCCCTGTGGACGCCTGCATCTGCCGCCCGGAGGCAGAGCATCACTGGCCAAAGTACTGGAGGCGGTCTGCTTCCCCGCCGATTTCTTCGACGGCGTCTGGCAGGTGTGTGAGTACGAGCCCGGTACCAGAGTCGATCTGGCAGATGGCCTGAGCGCCCGCTTCGCTGGCGGCGTGCACTACATCCCGGGCTGGGCGATCCGACTCGACGGGTCATCAAGCCTGACGTTCACCGGCGATACTGCGCCGTCGAATGAGATATGTGAGCTGGCCCGCGGCTGCGACCTGCTGCTGGCCGAAGCCACCTTGGACGCGCCGGAACACGGCCCGGTGCGCGGACATCTGACGGCATTGGAAGCTGCCCAACTGGCGAAGGCCGCTGCGGTCCAACGGCTGATGTTGACACACTTCTGGCATGACGCAGACCGAGCGGCGGCTGCGCACACCGCTCGAGCATATCTCGACTGTGCTGTCCTGGTGGCACAAGACGGTGCAGTGCTGGAGTTCTGAACCCCGCCCGCAAGCCGGTCGACAGGTAAGCTAGTCACGTGCCATCCGAAGAGCCAGCGCTACGAGGCGATCGCCTCACCGTGCGTGTCGACGGCAAGACGCTGATTGACAGCGTCAGCCTTGACGTCCGCGGCGGCGATCTGGTTGGCGTCGTCGGGCCCAATGGCGCCGGCAAGACGACACTGCTCCGGGCGTTGTCCGGGGATCTACCACTTGATGAGGGCGCGGCGTACATCGAGGGTCGTGCGATCGCCGACTTCGACGCGAAGGAACTCGCACGACGCCGGGCGGTGATGCCGCAGAGTTCGTATCTGCCCTTCCTCTTCACGGCGCGGGAGGTGGTGCGGATGGGCCGAGCGCCCTGGGAGGGCGAACGCGGAGAGCGCGAGCACGGGGCCCGGTTGACCGACTACGCCATGGGGCTCACCGATACGCGCGACTACGCGATCCAGGCGTATCCGACCTTGTCCGGCGGAGAACAGTCCCGCGTGACGCTGGCCCGTGTGTTGGCCCAGGAGACGCCGATTCTCCTCATCGATGAACCAACCGCGCATCTCGACCTTCGCCATCAGCACCTCGTCTTGCAGCTCGCCCGAGAGCTGGCATCGGAAGGCGCCGCCGTGGTCGCCGTCTTGCACGACCTCAACCTGGCCGCGACCTACGCCGACTCAGCGATCGTGCTGCACCGCGGCGAGACGGTCGCCTTCGGTCCGGTGGAGCAAGTGCTTAAGCCGGAGCTCCTGTCTCAGGTCTTCGGCATGGAGTTTGTTCTGCAGCCCCACCCCGAACTCGAACGTCCGATGCTGGTCCCCTTGCCCGCTTCACTCTCCCGTGAGCGGAGTTGATGGCCACCGGCCCAGGCCAGATTGTGCATTGCGCTGGACATAGCTGCCGGCCTCGGAAGAGGAACTCTTCGTCGTTTTCGACGAATTGGGCATATTTGCGAACTGATGGCGATAAACTCATAAGTGCCGCTTCCCTGTCGGCTCCTCATTTTCAGCAGGATCGACCTGGGGACGTGGAACTGGGAGGCTCCGATGCGTCCACGTGAAACTCGAACGAGCTTGCTCGAACGCGTCGTAGAGCTCGGCGGGGCAACCGTTGCCCAACTGTCGAACGAACTCGAAATCTCCGATGCGACCGTCCGCCGCCATCTCGATCGGCTCGAGGCCGAGGGCCTGCTGCAGGTCGAAGCCTTGCGCCGGGGACCCGGTCGGCCGTCCTATCTCTATCGCGCCACCGATGACGGCGTCCGTACGGTTCGCGACCACACCCCGGAACTGGCCGAACGGTTGCTGAGCGAAATGTCGCGCCTGCAGATCGAGCAGTCGGCTATCTCCGAAGCGCTCGCCGACCAAGTGGCCGACGCACACCGCGACGAGGTGCCTGCCGGTCCGCTGGAGGTACGAGTGGGCGCCGTGGTGGACGCTCTGCGTCCAGAAGGTATCCTCGACCACTGGCAGCGGACCGAGAGCGAACTGAAGCTGGTCAACAACGCCTGCCCCTACATTGGCGCCGCGACGACCAACTCCTGCGTCTGCGACGCCGACCGACTGGTGATCGAGAAGCTCCTGGGCGTCGAAGTCGAACAGAACCAACGCCTGGCTCAAGGCGACGACGGATGCGTCTACGTCGTCCCGTTGAACCCCGTCTCGCTCGACTCGGAGTTCAAGCAGGCCGTTTGAGCAATCAGCGCCCCGCGTGATGGCACGTGCGAACATCGACATAGAAAGCAACCGGTGAATGCCTCCACCGCTATTCGAGATTGACACGCTGCAAGTCGCCGTCGAGGACAAGCAGATTGTCAACGGACTCTCGTTGACCCTGCGTCCCGGCGAAGTGCATGCGATCATGGGTCCCAACGGATCCGGCAAGAGCACGCTGGCCAATTCACTGATGGGCCATCCGCGCTACCGCATCACCGGCGGCGACATCCTCCTGCAAGGAGAAAGCGTCGTCGACATGCCGCCCGACGAGCGCGCGCGCGCCGGCCTGTTCCTCGCCTTCCAGTACCCCACCGATATCCCCGGAGTCTCGATGATCAACTTCCTGCGCCGTGCGATGAGTGCACGCCGCGGGGAGGAGATTCCCGTCCGCGAGTTCCGCCAGGTGCTGAACGAGGTCCTCGGTCGGCTGCAGATGGACGAGCAGTTCGTCCGCCGCTACGTCAACGACGGCTTCTCCGGCGGCGAGAAGAAGCGGGCCGAGATCTTGCAGTTGGGGCTGCTCCAGCCGCTGGTTGCGGTGATGGATGAGACCGATTCCGGCCTCGACATCGACGCCCTGCGAATCGTCAGCGAAGGCATCAACACGTTCCACTCCGACGAAAACGCGATTCTCCTGATTACCCACTACCAGCGCATCCTGCGCTATGTGCAGCCCGACCACGTGCACGTCCTGATCGACGGGCAGATCGTGGAATCGGGCGACGCCAGTTTGGCCGAGCGGCTCGAGCGTGACGGCTACGAACCGTTCATGGAACGAACCAAAGAAGGGGTGTTGAGCTCGTGACTACACCTGCAACGAACCCGCCTGTCTCACCGAGCGCTGACTACGAATACGGATTCCACGACGATGTCGAGGCGCTGGTCAAACTGCCCAAGGGTCTCTCCCGCGAGGTCGTCAACACGATCTCCGACATCAAGGACGAACCCTCGTGGATGCGCAAGCTGCGGCTCAAGGCGCTGGACCACTTCAACGCCCGACCGATGCCGGAGTGGGGCGGAGACCTGAGCGACATCGACTTCGACGACATCCACTACTACGTTCGAGCCACCGACCGCGACGAATCGTCCTGGGAGGATGTCCCCGACTACATCAAGGACACCTACGACAAGCTCGGCATCCCCGAGGCAGAGAAGCAGGGTCTGCTGGCCGGTGTCGGTGCGCAGTACGACTCCGAGGTCGTCTACCACAACATCCGCGAAGACCTCGAAGAGAAGGGCGTGCTCTTCCTCGGCACCGACCAGGCGCTGCGCGAGTACCCCGACCTCGTACAGGAATACTTCACGACGGTGATTCCCCCGAACGACAACAAGTTCGCCGCGCTCAACACGGCCGTCTGGTCGGGCGGCTCGTTCATCTACGTGCCGCCGGGCGTCACCGTCGACATCCCCCTGCAGGCCTATTTCCGCATCAACTCGGAGGACATGGGCCAGTTCGAGCGCACCCTGATCATCGCCGACGAAGGCGCGCAGGTGCACTACGTCGAGGGCTGCACCGCGCCGATCTACTCGTCCGACTCGCTCCACTCGGCAGTCGTCGAGATCGTCTGCAAGCCAGGCTCCAACGTCCGCTACACGACGATCCAGAACTGGTCGAACAACGTCTACAACCTCGTCACCAAGCGCGCCACGGCGTACCAGGACGCCGTGATGACCTGGGTCGACGGCAACCTCGGCTCCAAGCTGACCATGAAGTACCCGGCCGTCTACCTGATGGAGCCGGGCGCGCACGGCGAAGTACTCTCGATCGCCTCTGCGGGACAGGGACAGCAGTTGGATGCCGGCGCGAAAATCGTACACGCCGCGCCTAACACCACCTCTGTCATCACTTCGAAGTCGCTCTCGATGGACGGCGGTCGCTCAAGTTATCGCGGCCTGCTCAAGGTCTACGACGGCGCCGACGGCTGCCGCTCCAACGTGCGCTGCGACGCCCTCATGTTGGACGAACACTCTCGCTCCGACACCTACCCGGTGATGGAGATCGACGAGAAGCGCGTCGATATCGGCCACGAGGCGACCGTCTCCAAGGTCGGCGACGAACAGCTCTTCTATCTGATGGCCCGCGGGCTCTCGGAGGCCGAAGCGACCAAGATGATCGTCAACGGCTTCGTCGAGCCAATCATCAAGTCGCTGCCGCTCGAGTACGCAGTCGAGATGAACCGCTTGATCGAGTTGCAGATGGACGGCGCCATTGGCTGATCAAATCGCCGGCCTCCGTGGTGGCGTCATGTGGACAGTGAGGGGCGGTCGATGACGCAGGCAACGCTGGACGCAGATTCGGCCGAGCGCCCGGACGTCGAAGTCAAACCTGACGATCTGCGCGCCCAGGTAACGGCGCTGAGCCGATCGAACCGCGAGCCGGACTGGCTGCTCGCGTTTCGGCTGGCGAGCCTTGAGCAGGCCCTCAGCATGGAATGGTGGACCGGCCAGGAAGAATCCTGGCGACGCACACCTCGTGAGCGGCTGCCCAGACGTGCGCGAGTTGGACAAGTGCGCGGTCCGGCCGATGGCTCCGCCAACGGGACGGCGGCGATCGCGCCGTCGCACGTCTTCACGCCCGATGCGCACTCAGGCCTGGTCCAGCAATACGACGGCCGTCTGGTCGCTTCGGACCTGGAAGAACAGGCCGCCACCGACGGTGTGATCATCATGCCGCTCTCGACGGCCGCTCGGGAGCATCCGACGCTGATCCAGGAATGGTTGGGCGCTGTCGGTCCGCCCCAGGATCGATATGACGCCTACGGCCGGGCGCTCTGGACGCAGGGTGTCTTCGTCTACGCGCCGCGCGGCGTCGTCGTCAACGAGTCGCTCTTCTACCTCGTCACCCAGGACGCGACCGCCGGAGACCACTGGCATTACACGCTCGTCGTCGCCGAACGCGAATCGCAACTCTCGCTGATCGACGGCGGAGATGCCGACGATCGACGCGTAGAGCTCGATGAGACACCGCTGCTTCACGCGTCGGTTGAGCTGATTGCCGAGGATGGCTCGAACCTGCGCTTCGCCTCGGTCCAACGATGGCACCGCCAGACGGCAGCAATCTCCACCACCCGCGCCCGCGTCGGTCGCGACGCGTCGGTCCACGTGACGACGGCCGCGTTCGGCGCCGACCTCGACAAGCAGCGAATCGATATGGACTTCTCGCAGAGCGGTGGCTACGGCGAGATTCGCGGGCTGTTCGTTGGTGATGGCAAACAACACATCGAGCACGTCACCCGACAGCACCATCAAGGCGTTGGCGCGACCAGCGACCTGCTGATCCGCGGAGTCCTGACCGACGAATCGCAAGCCGTCCAGTACGGCCTGATTCGGATCGAGCCCGAAGGCCAGCAGACCAACGCCCACCAGACGATGCGCAATCTGCTGCTCGACGACGGTGCCGGCGCCGACCCGATCCCAATGCTGGAAATCGAAGCGGACGACGTGAAGTGTTCCCACGCGGCTGCGGTCGGGCCGGTTGACCCGGATCAGCTCTTCTATCTCCAGGCGCGCGGAATTCCACCCAGGGTCGCGGAGCGAATGGTCGTCAGGGGATTCCTCTCCGAGATCGCCGATGGTGTGCCGGACGAGCACATGCGCGACGTGATCGATGAACTGGTAGAGATTCAACTCGAACCGGCAAGGGCGTCCGTATGAGCATCGAGCAGGTTGGCATCCTCGACGAGATCGAACCGGGCACGGCGAGAGTCGTTGATGTCGGAGGTCAGAGCATCGCCCTCTGCCGTGTCGAAGATGGCGATCTCTACGCCATCGAAAATCGCTGCACGCACGACGACGGACCGCTGGGCGAAGGTGAGTTGGATGGCGACCGGATCGAATGCCCCCGCCACGGTGCGCTCTTCGATGTCACGACGGGACGCGCCGTGACGCTCCCCGCGATCGGCCGGGTGCGCTGCTACGCCGTCTCGGTGGACGACGGCCAGGTTCAGATCGAAGTTGACTGACATGACGGCCATGACCCAGGCGACTCCGCTGGACACCGCCGCCATTCGTGCGCAGTTCCCGATCCTCTCGCGTGAGGTCCACGGACGACCGCTGGTCTACCTCGACAATGCTGCGACGACGCAGAAACCGCAATCCGTGATCGACGCGCTGGCCAACTACTACTCGACGATGAACGCCAATATTCATCGTGGCCTGCACACCCTGGCGGAAGAGGCAACCGCCGCCTACGAGGACGTGCGCAAGCAGGTGGCCGAGTTCATCGGCGCATCAAGCCACCGCGAGGTCGTCTTCACCCGCAACACGACCGAGTCGCTGAACCTGCTCGCCTACACGCTCGGCGCGCGCCTGCGACCAGGCGACGAGATTGTCCTGACGACCGCCGAGCACCACTCCAATCTGGTCCCCTGGCAACTGGTCGCGCAGCGCACCGGCGCGGAGCTCCGATTCATAGAACTGAACGATGACCAGCAGGTCGATGCGGACACGGCTCGCGCCGCGATCAACGCCAACACGCGAATCGTCTCGATCGTTCATATGTCCAATGTGCTCGGCAGCATCGCTCCTGTCGCCGAGATCTCCGAGATGGCCCGTTCCGTCGAAGCGACAATGATTGTCGACGCGGCACAGAGCGCACCGCATCTACCGATCGATGTCGCCCAACTCGGGGTCGACTATCTCGCCTTCTCCGCGCACAAGATGCTGGGACCGACCGGCGTCGGCGTGCTCTGGGGCCGGCAAGAACTGCTGGCCGACCTCGACCCCTTCCTCGGCGGCGGCGAGATGATCAGCGTAGTCACGCGCGAAGAGTCGTCATGGGCAGCGTTGCCGCACAAGTTCGAGGCCGGCACGCCAAACATTGCCGATGTCGTTGCCTTCGGCGCAGCCATCGACTTCCTCAACGATGTCGGCATGGACGCGATCGCAGCGCACGATGCCGATTTGACGCACTACGCCGTCGAGCAGCTCTCGCGGTTGGAGGGATTGGACATCTACGGCCCCTCCGATCCGGCCGAACGCTCCGCGGTTGTGGCTTTCAACTACCGAGACATCCACTCCCATGACGTCGCGACCATCCTCGACCGTTCAGGCATCGCCGTCCGGGCCGGCCACCACTGCGCCCAGCCGCTCATGGGTACACTCGGCGTGCCCGCGACCGCGCGTGCATCGTTCTATCTCTACAACGAGCGCTCGGAGATAGACGCGCTCGTTGACGGCCTGCTCGACGCCGGCGAACGATTCGGGTTCGAGCGGGGAGCATAGTCGTGGCGAGTAACCGTGAGGCACAGAACCCGGTTGACCTCGACGATCTCTATCGAGACGTGATTCTCGATCACTACCGCAGTCCAAGGAATCGCGGCGTCCGCGAAGACGCAACAATCTCCGCGGAGGGTTTCAACCCGTCCTGCGGCGACGAAATCCAGCTATCGGTCGCGATCGTCGACAGTACGCTCAATGGTCTGGGATTTGGCGGCAGCGGCTGCTCGATCTCGCAGAGCTCCGCCTCGATGATGACTGAGGCGCTCACCGGTCGCAGCCTCGACTCGGCCCGCGAGATGTCCCGGCACGTGCAGCAGATGTTGACCGACGACACGTTCGACCTTGATGCCGTCGATCTAGGCGACCTCGAGGCGCTCTCCGGCGTGGCCAAATTTCCCGTGCGGATCAAGTGCGGGCTCCTGGCCTGGAAAGTGCTCGACCAGGCGCTCGCCAACGCCAGCGGTGAAGCGGTCAACGACGACAGCGACATTCCCACCCGCGTCACCAGCGGTTAGATTCTGAATACGGACCCCACGGACAGGAGACCCACATGGCCAGCGAACAGGAAGTGCTCGAGGCGCTGAAGACGGTCTTCGACCCTGAAATCGGCATCAATATTGTCGACCTTGGACTCGTCTACGCCGTGGAGACGCCGACCGACGACAGCGTTAAGGTCGAGTTCACGCTCACATCCCCCGCCTGTCCGGTGGGACCGATGATCAAGGCCCAGATCGAGCAAGCCGCCTCAACCGTCGAAGGGGTCGACCACGTCGAGTCCGAAATCGTCTTCTCCCCACCCTGGGACCCTCGCGAAATGTGCTCCGACGAAGCCAAGTTCGAGCTCGGAATCTTCTAGTCAGCGGTTCCCGTCCCCGATTCAATCGGGGACCCGCCCAGTTCGCGCGTCCCCGCGCCATTCGTTGAGGCAGCTCGCGCACCATTCGAGAACTGGTGCTGAGGCTCCGTCCGAGCGACGAGGCTGGCAATCAACGGCCTCACAAACCGGATCGGCGGACCCGGAATCCTTGGATTCGGGATGTAGTGGGCGAGCGCGAAGAAGATCATCGCCGCGATCAGACAAAATACGAACGTCACCAGCAGGTAGTCGTACGAACCGGTAATGTCGTAGATCGCCCCACCGACGGTCGGGACGAGAAACTGACCAATCGTCTCGATCATGAACATCGTGCCCATGATCGCCCCGAAGTGCGCCATCCCGAACACCTTGGGAAGGATCAACGGTTCCAGAACCGGTCCGCCGGCCGATCCGATGAACCAGCAGAAGATGAAGATCCCGATCGCCAGATAGAGCATCGGTCCGTGCAGCACGAGCAGGATGGTCATGCCAACCGCCATGATCGCCGCCAGGCCGACCGAAGCGAGTTCGATCGATGGGATGCGCTCCGCCAGCAACCCGAATGCGGGCCGTGAGATCAGACCGCCCAATCCCTGGGCGAAGACAATCAGCGCGATCGTCTCCCTGGCGATGCCGTAGGACTCGTACACCGGCACGCCGTTGAACATCCAGCCGAACATGCCGAAGAAGAACAGCATGAAGGCCATTGCGATCACCCAGAAGTTCCAGGTGCGAATCGCCTCGCTGACGGTCAGTCCACCGAACCCCCCGGTGCGTCCTGCCGCCCCGTTCGCCGGCGCCGGCTCGCCGTCGACCTCCAGGCCCATGTCGTGCGGATGGTCGCGGACCATGAATAGCCCGATAGGCATGAAACTCACCGCGAGAATCACGGCGGCGAAGATGAACGAGGCCTCCCAGCCCACGTCGTCGATGATCCGTTGCATCACGGGGACCAGGACCACGCCCAGCGAGAAGCCCATCGCCATGATCCCGACCGCGCGGCCGCGCTTGCGCTCGAACCAGCGGGAGATCAGCACCTGGAAGGGGATGTAGAACATGAAGCCGCGGAAGAAGGCGTTGATCGACGAGTAGAGGTACCACTCCCACATCGAAGCCGTGAACGCGAGCAACACGTACGAGCCGCAGGTGAACACCGTGCCCCAGATGATCGAGCGGCGCGGCCCCCAGCGATCGACGACTTTGCCGGCCAGCGGTGAGCCGAGGCCGCTGATCAGGAACGAGATTGAGATTCCGGTCTGCAGCAGAGTCCGCGACCAGCCGAACTCTTCCTCCAGCGGGGTCACGTAGAGACCCAGCACCCAGAAGGAGACGCCCGAAGCGATGGCCATACCAATCACGGCGACGAACAGCAGGTACCAGCCGTAGTAGGCCTTGCGCAGTTTGGTGATCACGAGGGTCTCGGGCAGCCCATCGGCGCCTCGGTGGCGTGTGGTCGACGCCCTGCGGATGGGCGAACAGCCGAATTCTATCGCGGCTCGGCTCCGCGACCTATCGCTCCCGCTGCTGAGCAGGCGCCACGGAGCGGATCAGCCGCCCGGCAGCTCGATCGCCGCGGCTGCCTCGATGACCTGACCCTCTACCGCCGCTACGGCCGTGATCGCATTCGATGAGCGGAGCTGGATCCAGGGATGACGGCGCGAACCGCCGTCGTAGCTCAGCGCGCTGGATCTCGACAGCCAGGCCTGTCGCACGTCGTGTTCGCAGGGAATCTCCGACGCCGCGCCGCTGCCGTTGCTCGGCTGCACGACCAGCAGCGGGTCGTAGCGGACGATGGCGACCGCCGCAGCGTCGGTGGTCGGCGAGTGCAGGGTCACCGTGAGTCCGTCGCCGACATCGAAGCTCGAGATGATCGAGTCGTCGCCCCGCTCGACGTTGACCTCGCCGACGCTGGGCAGGTACTTCCAGTGCGCCGCAATCGCGTCGCGCGCCGCTTCCGAGTTGACGACCGCATCGACGACGTAGAGCGCGGGAATCATGCCGACCCGACAGCCCACCATCAGCAGCGCTTCGCGATACGGTCCGACGGGACTGTCGGCGCGGTCGATCACGCTGACGCGCCCATAGGTCGGGGCCGAACGGGTGACTACGTCGGGCAGGTTGCGGCGCGCACTAGCGACCGGAATCTCGTAGGTGATGTGTTGGACCAGCGCCTCACCGATCTCCCAGGGAGGGGCAGGCGCGTCGCTCTCGGCGTTGACGACGGGCAGGTTGGCACTCTCGATCAGACCGGTTTCTGGCATGATGCTTCCCTCCCGCCGAGCTGTTCGTTCCCGGCCGATTCGCGGTGGCCCGAGTGCTAGGACGGCGCAGATGGGGCTTGGCAGAATCCCATCCCCCAGGCACCCGCGCCGAGCAGTCCGCCGACCGTTGGTCCCAGCTCGGTGACATGAATCTCGTCCACCGACAGCCGTGCCGACGCCTTGTTGCTCAAGCGCTCGGCCGCATCGGGCGCGAGCGCATGCGTGACCACGAGGATGGCCGGCTGATCTCCCAGGATGTCGGCCGCCCGATCGAGCAGCGTTGCCTCGGCCTCGTCCTCATCGTCGGCGAGATCGACCGCCTTGATCCGGTCGCGCGCGCGGAAGACGGGCACGCCGAAGTCCAGGGGACCGATGCCGCTCTGCGACTGCACGGCGGACAACTCGCCGGCCTGGTCGAGCCCATCAACATCGGGCGCGACCATGAAGATGTCGGCGCTGCCGGTGACCTCGTCGAGCGCACGTTCGACCGCCTCCCGATCGCCACCGCCCTGCGCGATTCGCGCCAGGGCGAGCGCGATCGCGGCCTGGGCGGCGGTCGAGCGCGGCGTTTGATGAATCCTGACTGCGCGCTCGTGAAAGTGCTCAATGCGCCGCGACGCGAACTCGGCGGCGTCGAACGAGGGACTGGACGACCCGAACGCCTGGCACAGGCAGATCACCGGTTCGTCGGTCTCGGCCGCGGCTTCCATGAACGCGGACTCCCAGTCCTCGGACGTGACGCCGTTCAGCGTCAACCGCTCTCCCCGCCCAAGCGCTTCGTAGAACTCGGCGTGGCTCTGTTCGCCCTGGCTGTAGTACGTGGCGCCGAGGCTGTAGCCAACTGGCGCCGTGCGCAGGCCCCGCTCCGCGACAAGCTCGGCGGAGAGATCCACGGAGGAATCACAGACAATGGCGACCGACATGGCGTCTCTCGCCTTCCTGGTCGAACGCTGTCCAAACGCTGATGCGGCCGGCCGCCGCGGCGCGGTCAGAATGCTAGCATCTTCGCACGCCGCCTATCCGCCGCGATAGCGCGATCCGGCCGTGGAATCCGCCCACGATTGCCGCACAGCGAGCAGCGAGTCTGTCATGAAATTCGGCATCTTCTACGAACATTCCGTGCAGCGCCCCTGGACCGAGACCTCGGAGTGGCGCGTCTACCACCAAGCGCTGGAACAGATCTGCCTGGCCGATGAACTCGGATTCGACCAGGTCTGGGAAGTGGAGCACCACTTCCTTGAGGAGTACAGCCACTCGCCGGCCCCAGAGGTCTTCCTCTCGGCCGCCGCCGCGATGACCGAGAACATCCACATCGGCCAGGGCATCGCGCTCTGTCTGCCGCAGGTCAATCACCCGGCCCGCGTCGCCGAACGCGCCGCGGCGCTCGACATCATCTCCAACGGTCGGCTCGAATTCGGTACCGGCCGCGCCGCGACCTGGACCGAGTTGGGCGGCTTCCAGGTCGAGCCCGACGACACCAAGGACATGTGGGACGAGGTGATTCGCGCGATCCCGCACATGTGGACCAACGAGATCGCCGGTTGGGACGGCAAGTACTTCTCGATGCCCGAGCGCGCCATCATCCCCAAGCCTGTGCAGAAGCCGCACCCGCCGATGTGGGTAGCGGTCTCGAGCCCCGAAACCGCGATCCAGGCCGCTGAGCGCGGTATGGGTCTGCTCGGCGTGTCGATCGGCACGCCGGCCCAGTACGAGCAGCGGATCGCCGACTACCGCCGCGTGATCCGCAACGCCGACCCGGTGGGCAAGTTCGTCAACAACCAGGTCAACGGCGTCGGTTGGATGTACACCGGCGAGACCGACGAGGAAGCGCTCGCCCTGGGCGGCGCTGGAGCGATGGCTTTCATGAGCGCCGCCGCCCACCTGGTCGGCGTCGGCAGCATCTACCCGTCGCCCGCCTACAGCTCGCAGGCCTCGGCGATCCAGCTTCGCGATCGCCCCGGCGACGTGATCAATCCGCTCCAGCAGGGCACACCGATCGGCAATCCCGAGACAGTGATCGCCGCGCTGCGTCAGTGGGAAGAGATCGGCGTCGACCGCATGGTCTTCCTGATCAACTTCGACCAGGTCGTGCCGCACGAGAAGATCCTCGCCTCGCTCAAGCTCTTCGCCCGCGAAGTCATGCCCGCCTTCGAGGAGCCGGAGCGCGCACCGCTGACCCGACTGCCTGACTTCGATGCCGTCGAGGAAGTCGGCCTGCTCGCCGCAGCCGGCGGTGGCGACTAGCGCCTCGGCCCGCTACGGACCTGCGCGCAGACCAGCCAAAGCCGGCCCCGCGTCGGCGGGGCTTGGCGGCGATCATCCGATCGCTGTCTCCCGTTCGCTTTCGAAAACGGCGCATGCAATTGTCTTAGACTGCCGCAACCGTGCAGTGGTCGGATTGTATGCGCGGATACCGAAGGAGCGTGCCATGGAACGTGGAAACTACTGGCAGCGGATGCGCCGATCGAGGATGAGCCGACGTGCCCTCCTGCGAGCATCGGGTCGCGCCGGTGTGGGCGCGGCCGGGCTCGCACTAGTCGGTTGCGGCGACGACGATGACGACGACGCGCAGCCCCAGGCGACGGCGCAGGTCCAGCAGCAGGACCAGCCGCAGCAACAGCAGGCCCAACAACAGGCCATGCAGCAGCAACAGCAGCAGGCCATGCAGCAACAGCAGGCCGAGCAGCAGGCCGAACAACAGGCCCAGCGGCAAGCGCAGCAAGAAGCCGACGCCGAGGAACAGGCCGAACAACAGGCCCAGCAGCAACAGCAGCAGGCGACGGTCGGCAACCGCCAGTACGGCGGCAACCTGTCGGTCTACACCGCACCCAACTGGGACGGCTTCGACCCGCATCGCACCAACCTCGCCCACCCATTCCAGGTTTACAACGACTCGATGGGCCGGCTGGTTGAGATCTACGACAACGCCGGGCCGGTCTATGGCGCAGACTTGATGTCGCTGCCCGAGATTCCCGACGAAGAAACCTACATCTTCCGTGCCGATCAGGGAGCGCACTTCTGGGATCGCTACCCGACCGAGGGCGGACGCGCGTTCACCGCGCGGGACGCCGAGGCGAACATCGTCCGCCAGATCGATGCGCTCGATGCCGAAGGCGTCCCCGACAGTCGCTTCGCGCGACAGGCGCAGTACGCGCAGACCGCCCCGATTGACGTACCGGACGAGCTCACGCTCGTTTGCAAGACCGATGGGCCCAACGCCACGTATCTCGAGACCGTGCACATGGGCTACTCGTTCATGACCTCGATAGAGGCGATGGAACTCTGGCATGGCACTTGGATGGAGGACCAGACCAACGTCGAACTGGTCTCCGGCTGTGGGCCGTTCATCCCTACAATCTTCGAGCCCGAAGGACGGTTGCATCTGGAACGCAACCCCGACTATTGGCGTTCACTGGAGGGTCAGCAGATGCCCTTCATCGACTCGCTGACCTGGGTGATTATCAGCGACCAGACCGCGGTCGAGACCGCCTACCGCAACGGTGATCTTGATACCGTCACCCTCAACGTCTTGGCCGTTGAGGGCATCCACGAAGACTTCCCCGACCACATTCGCTTCGAGCGCGGCGTAGTTCTACCCCTCGCGATGCGATTCAACTACAACCCCGAGATGCCCGACAATCCCTGGCTTGACCGACGCGTGCCTTACGCCTTCCACCTGGCCATGGATCGAGACGCGATCATCGACTTCGTCTACCTGGGCGCCGGCAAGCCCTCCGCGATTCAGCACATCAACTGGTATCACGGCTGGTCAATCGACCAGGACACCATGCGCACCCTGCCCGGCTACCGTCCCGACAAGGCGTCCGACATCGCGGAAGCCAACGCGATGATCCGAGCGGCCGGGATCGAAGAGGGCCACGAGTTCGAACTGGTCGTCGCCGACATCTTCGAGGGGCTCTACCAGGGCGCCTCGGAGTTGTACCAGAACATGCTCCAGGAGGCGCTCGGAGTCTCGATCAGCATCCGCCTCGAGCCCTACGACGCCATCTTTGGCCAGCTCGCAACCGGGAATTTCCCCGGCCACATGCCGATATGGGTCGGCGCTGGCACTGGTGATCCAACCGGACAATGGAACGCGCGCCTGGTCTTCGGCGGCTCGGAGAATTGGGAGCACTACAACCACCCGCCGACTGAAGAGATCGTCAAGACGATGCTGGTCACGCTCGACGCTGAAGCCCGGCGCGAGATGGCGACGGAGGTCTCTTGGAATCTGCTCGGCGAGGACGACCGCTACGGGCTCGACAGCTTCGCCGGATTCTCGGTCATGGGCAACGGGATCGACACGTCGATTCACTGGCCCTACTACAACGCGCCACGCCGCTCCACCCATCAGGTCTGGGAACGCGAGGGTTGGCACTGGCGCAAGGAAGTCTGGATGGACACCACTCATCCCGACTTCCCCGGCGACCGCGCCTAGGCAGCGGGGGCAATAGCCCCCGAAACGTAAACCACGCGATTGAGCGCCTCGCGTATTGAGGCGCCCAATCGCTGTGCCTGTCGATCCGCCTCTATATTCTGTTGCAGTCACGGTTTCATAGTTCGTGCGGAAATTCACACACCACCGGAGAGGCTCGTCGACATGACCACCACGGTGTCCGAGGCCCACCAGCAAATCGCCGTCCGTTACCCGCGCTCCGCGTCGTTGCGCGACGGCCACCGCATCTCGCTGCGATTGATGGCGCCCGGCGACGAGGGCCTGATCCTCGACTTCGCCCGCTCGCTGCCCGCCGACGACCTGCTCTTCCTGCGCCGCGACATCACCCAGCCGTCGTCGGTCGATCGCTGGATGCAGGAAGTCGTCGAGCAGCGCACGTTCACCGTGCTCGGGTTCGACGGCGACGAACTGCTCGGCGAGGGCGATCTCAACTACTCGTCCGCCGACTGGACCCGCCACCTCGGAGAGATTCGCCTGCTGCTCTCGCCCAACGCGCGAGGCCGCGGGCTCGGACGCGTGCTGGCGGAGGAGATCTACGCGATCGCGCAGTTGCTCGAGCTGCAACTCTTGACCGCACGGATGGTGCTTGACCAGGCCGCCGCGCAGTCCGTCTTCCGGCGACTGGGATTCCAGCGCGAGGCCGTGCTCTGGGACTACGTGATCGACGCCGACGGCAAGACCCACGACCTCCTCATCGCAACCCGCCGCATGAAGTCCCCGCGCTCCGGTTCGTAGGGCTATTGCATCAGCCCATGCAGGCGGTTGAAGTCTGCGTGCCGTTCCGCGTTCAACTCCCGACCCTTGAGCCCTGAGTAGTCGGCGTCATAGCGCCAGGCGCGGAAGACCCAGTTGCAGAGATCGCCGCGCTGCTTCATCTGAAACGGCGAGACCCACTCCCAGACGACCGTGCCTTTCGAGTCGATCTCGAAGAGCCGGCCGGCGGCGCCTTCCGTGATCAGATGATTGCCGTGCGGCAGCCGGGCGACGCCTGAGATATGGGCCGAGAAGAACTGCTCGCGCGGATCGCCCTGGAAGATGACGTCGAATTCGTCGGTTTCCGGGTCGATCGCGAGAATGCGCGAGTAGGCGAGGTCCTGCAGTCGGTGCATGCCGTTGTCGTAGACCAGGACCCGGCCGTCGTCCTGCCAGGTGGCGTGGTGCTGGTGCGAGATCTCCGGTTGCCCGAAGCGCCAACGCAGTGTTCCCGGACCGTCGCCGTCGGGCGGATCGACGATTCCGATGGTGCTGACGTTGCGGGCTGAGAAGAGCAGGCCGCCGTCAGGGATCTTCTCGATGCTGTTTACGTGGGTCCACTCCCAGGTGTTTTCCAACGGACAGATGATCGCGTCCTCGGGCGACAGGACCTGCCACAGGTTGATCCGGCTGACCTCGTTGCCGTTGGCGTCGATTTCGATGATGTCGTCGCCGATCATGATCGGCGGCATCGGCTGGTCGGGTTGACGTCCGCCGCCGATCACGGATTGCTCGATCTCCTTCGTCATCTCGACCCACTCGAGCGAGACCGTGTTGCCGTTCTCCAAGCGGTGGAAGTCGTGGTGGATGCCGGGATTGTCGTACTGCCAGACGACGTTGCCGTCCCAGTCGAGTTCCCAGAGACCGTTGCCGCGACCGCCGAGCATGTTGAAGATCTCGGGCGGACCGCCCGGGTCGACCGAGAAGCGGCTTTGATCGCCAGCGGTACGTGGAGCGGGCGGTTCGAGCGGCGCGACCAGCGCGAGCAAGTTGCCGTTGGGCAGCAGTTCGACGGTGAAGAAGCGCCGGTCGTCGATGTGCCAGCGATGCACGACCCGACCCTGCATGTCGAGCAGCACGGCGTCGTGGGCGTTGGTGCCGCACATCAGCGTGTAGCCCTTGGACGACTTGAAGGGGTCATAGTGCGTGAGACCGGTGGGACGATGAATCGGCCAGCCCATGGTTGGTGCTCCTATGCGCGCAACGCTTGCTCGGCGCGGACCAGCGGAATGGTCTCCAGAGCGATTCGCTCCGCCTCTTCCAGGTGCGGATAGGCGGAGAGGATGAACTCGTCGAAGCCCAAGCGCCAGTAGGCGCTCAGCTCATCGGCGACCTGTTGCGGCGTACCGACGATCGCCGTGCCGAGGTTGACGCGCACACGCGAGATCCCGTTCCAGAGCCGTTCGCCAAGCCGGTCATCTTCGACCCTTCGCGCCTGCGCAGCCGCGCCGACCATCGCCGTCGACTGGACCGCCGCCGCCCGCTGAGCCAGCACCTCAGGATGGGCCTCGGACAGCAACTCCGAGGCGGCCTCCCACGCTTCCGACTCCGAGTCGCGCACGACCAGGTGCGTTCGTAATCCGAATCGAGGTCTTCGGCCGGCGAGTGCGAACGCGTCGCGGGCACGCTCAAGTAGGTCCGCCATCTGGTCTTGCGGCTGGATCCAGCAGAGCAGGACGTCAGCGCGCTCGGCAGCGAGGCGCAGCGCTGCGTCGGAGGCTCCGCCGAGGTACCACTCGGGGGCGGGCGGTGTCGGAGTCGGCGAGACGACCGCGCCGTTGAGTCGCACGGCCTGGCCGTCGAAGTCAAGCGGGCCGCCCGATTCCCAGAGTTGGGCGCAGGCGTCGATGAACTCGTCGGCCTGCGCGTAGCGGTCGGCGTGCGAGCCGCCGATGCCGAGGCGCTCGTTGTCGCCCTGGATGCCGCCGGGCACGATGTTGATGTCGATCCGGCCGCCGGAGATCTCGTGCAGCGTCGCCGCCTGCTGGGCGAACAGGCCGACCGGCGTGATGCCGGGTCGCACCGCGATCAACAGACGGATGCTGGAGGAGACGGCGCAGAGCGCGGAGGCGGTTGTCCAGGTCTCGGCGAGGGGCGCCGAATGCTCGAAGGAGCCGTTGGCGAAGCGGGTTGGGATCAACAGGGAGTGATAGCCGAGACGCTCGGCGTTGAGGACGACGTCTCGGAGATAGGCGAACGTCGGCTCGCGCTGGGCTCGAAGCGAGCCGATCCGGTCGCCGTCGCCGTCGATCGGAACGAACCAACTGAACGTCGGGTCGGGGCGAGACTCTGTCATGGCCGAAGTCTACGCGCCGAGGAAGTGATCCACTTCCTGCAGGAGCCGCCCAAGCTGGTCGTGGTGGACCCAGTGGCCGGCGTCGGCGATGCCAACCTTTTGGGCGTGTGGGAACGACTCGGTCCGCGGATCCTTGTTCGGGTCGCCCTGTGACTCGAGGCCGCCGATCAGTAATGTCGGCATGCGCACGCGGCCCCAGATTTCCTCCGCATCGGTCTCGTTGAACGGATAGGGCGAGGAGGAACGCGCGTAGTTGTCGAACTTCCAGATGAACGTGCCGTCCTCGTTCTGGTGCACGGCGTGAGTCGTAAGGTGCAGCGCCTGCTCGTCCGAGAGGCGAGGGTTGGCTTCCTGCATCCGTTCGACGGCGTCTTCGAGGGTGGGATAGCGGCGCGGCAATCGGCCGGCAAAGCGGTGCGTCTCGGACACCCACTCGGACATCCGCTGATGAGCGGGAACGGCGGAGCGAGTGTCGGTCACACGCCGCGAGGGGCCCAACCCCTCGATCGCGATCAACTTCGCCACGCGCTCGGGATAGATGCCGGCGTATTCGAGACAGATGCGGCCGCCGAGCGAGTGTCCCAGCAGCGTGACCGGCGCCAGGTGCTTCTGGCGGACCAGCTGGGCGAGGTCGTAGACGTAATCGATCATCGCGTAGCCGGAACCGTTCACCCATTCGGAATCGCCGTGTCCACGCAGGTCGGGGGCGATCACGTGGTAGCGGTCTTTGAGCGCCAGCGCGACCCAGTCCCAGGAGCGGCAATGGTCGCGTCCGCCATGGACCAGGATCAGAGCGGGCGCGGTCGGGTTGCCCCAATCGACGTAGTGCAGGCGTAGGCGTTGGGAGAAGTAGATCTGAGAGGCGGGATAGTCGGTGAGTTGGGTCATGGGGAGATCGTAGTTGGTGATCGGTCCTGGGGCAGGCTGCGCGGAGACCCTCACGCCCCGCACCCGCCTTCGCGAGGACCCTCACCCTGACCCTCTCCCAGAGGGAGAGGGGATCGGACAGGGGAACGCCGAACGGGTGTCGGCTAGCCGGCGGCGGCGGCGTGGATTGGGGTGGGTTTGGCGCCGTTGCGGGTTGGGCGGGGGAGTTGGACCGGCGGGCGGATGGGTTCCGCGGGAATTCTTTCTTCTGCGGGCTGAGATTGGACGATCTCCTGCTCTGGACTGGAGATCGTGGAATTGGGGTGGTCAGTTTTGCTCAATTCCGGGGTGGTTTCTGCTGGTTCTTGCGGTTCTTCGTTGAAGAGGTCGGGTTGGTCGGGGCGCTGGGCGGCTCTTTGGTGGACATCGTGGGCGGTGCGGCGAACCTCGCGGGCGAGGTTGTTGAGCTGTGCAGCCTGGGCTTCGCGGGCGCGCAGATACTCGACCGGTTCGAGGTGAGCGGACACGTTGCCGACGATGTCCTGGTCGGCGACTAACTGCAGACGAAGGTGCAGGAAGTTGAGCGATTCGAGCAGGAGGTCGTCGGCCGTGGCGGCTGCGAGGCTGCTCCAGTGGGTCTCGACCAGTTGCAGGTCTGAGCGGACGGTGGCCTGGGAGACCTCGAGTGCCTCGGCGATTTGGCGGTGGGAGCGTCCGCGTTGGCTGAGGTAGTGGGCGTGCATGATGCGGCGTCGGCGTTTGGGCGGGATGAACATGGCTGGGCCTTTCGCTTACGAAACGGGCGTTCTGGTTAGTGTAGCGAATGCATGTTCGATGTTGGTGTGTCGGGGTTGACGGAAGGAGGGGACCCTCACCCCAACCCTCTCCCAGGGGGAGAGGGAGTCGGAAGCGGAGGGGGATTGTGGACCTGCGTGGGAGGATCGCGGTCTGGGCCCCGCATCAAGTGCGGGGCATCGGAGGTTGGGCCGCGCATCGAGTGCGGGGCATCGGACATGAGGGATGGTGGGGCTTTGGCGAGGGTGAGGGTGGGTGCTGGCGGGAGGTGCTGTTAGCTACCGCTGTATGGGTTCCCGCTTTCGCGGGAATGACGGAAGGGGGGCGGGGAAATGACGGAATCTGGGATTACGCGCAGGTCTTCAGAGGGAGAGGGGATCGGAGGGAGAGGGGCTGGCCGCAGATCGAGTCGGGGGACGAGGATTGGCTAGTCGGGGTTGGGGAGGAGGGCGAGGTTGTTTCGATGGACGACGGCGGAGCCGTAGTTGTAGCCGAGTTCGTCCGCGATCTGGGAGGACTTCTTGCCCCGGATCCGGATCGTCTCGGCGGACGAGTAGTTACTGATTCCGACGGCGACGGGGATGTCGTCGGCGCCGTAGAGCTGGATGATGTCGCCGCGCTCGAACTGTCCTCGGACGTTGGTGATGCCGGCGGCGAGCAGGCTGCGTCCCTGCGTGGTGAGGGCGATCACGGCTCCCCGGTCGAGGTCGATGCCTTCGCCGTTGTGCAGGCCGGCGAGCAGCCAACGTTCCCGGCTGTCGCGGACCGTCGTGTCGGCGGGAATCAGGGTGCCCAGGCGTTCGCCGGCGGCGATGCGGCTGATCACGTTGGGCTCGTGTCCGGAGGCGATCACGACTTCGGTCCCGCCGGCCGAGGCGCGGCGGGCGGCCTCGAGCTTGGCCCGCATCCCGCCGCGGCTGCGCTGGTCGACATCACCGGCGGCCTGCATCATCGAGACGGGATTGGGCAGCACGGGAATCAGGCGGGCGTCGTCGTGCGTGCGGGGGTCGCGGTCGTAGACGCCCTCGACATCGCTGAGCAGGATGAGGAGATCGGCGTCGATCAGGTTGGCGATCAGGGCGGAGAGGGCGTCGTTCTCGCCGAACGCGCCGCCGCGCAGTTCCTCATCGGCGACGACATCGTTTTCGTTGATGATCGGCACGACGCCGTACTGGAGCAGTCGCAGCAGGGTGTTGCGGACGTTGAGGTAGCCGCGCCGCTCGGCGACATCGCCGCGCGTGATCAACGCCTGGGCGGCGGTCAGGCCGTAGCGCTGGAGCAGGGAGTCGTAGCGCTGGACGAGCTGGGCCTGGCCGATGGCGGCCAGCGCCTGTCGGGCTCCGACGGAGGAACGGGTCTGGGTCACGCCGACGCGGGCCTGTCCGGCCGTGACCGCGCCGGATGTGACGACGGCCACCTGCGCGCCGTCGCTGCGCAGATCGGCGACCTGGCGCACGACTTCTTCGAGCACGCCGGGATCGAGTCGGTCGCTGCCGGAGGTGAGCAGGTTGGTGCCCAGCTTGCAGATGATGCGTCGCGGTTGGGAGTTGCTCATTGGTGCACTACAGCCGACTGAACGGCGGCCCCCCTCTGCCTTCGGCATCCCCGCATCGAGTGCGGGGCAGGCTTCCCCCCACGGAGTGGGGGGAGAGAGGGAAAGAGCGGATAATGGCGGTATGCGATGGGACTTGCCGGTTAATCTGGACTCGTGGCGTCTGCGTTGGTCGCGCTGGCGGCGTTGGCTGGTGCTGCACCTGGGCTGGTGGCGGACCGACCTGCAACTGCTGGCCAAGCGCTCGGTCTCGGAGTTTCTCGACGACCACTGCGCGCAGCTCGCCGCGTCGATGTCGTACTACGTGTTCTTCTCGCTCTTCCCGCTCGCGATCCTGGTCGTCTCGATCGCGGGCGTGCTGCTGACCGACGACGGCCTGCGCGAGCAGGTGGTCGACGGCCTGTTCGACCTGCTGCCGCTGCAGTCGGGCGCGGGCAAGGAAGACCTTGAGGCGCTGATCGAGCCGATCGCGAGCGGACGCTCGGCGGTCGGCGTGATCTCGATCCTGGGTCTGATCTGGGCGGCGACGGGCATGATGTCGGCGCTGCGATTCAGCCTGGATACAGCCTGGGATCTCGAGTTCCGCCGGCCGTTCGTGCGCGGCAAGCTGGTCGACCTGGGGCTGGTGCTGGGCGTCGGCGGCTTGCTGACGATCTCGATCGGGGCGACGGCGGTGCTGCAGGTGGGCACGGACGTGTCGGAGTCGGTGTCGGACTCGCTGGGTCCGTTCGGGGCGGAGGCGAGCGGATTCTTCCGCCTGGTGACGGTGCTGTTGCCGTTCCTGCTCACCTGGACGACCTTCACGATCATCTACAAGGTCGTGCCCAGCGTGACCACGCGCGTGCGCGATGTCGTCGCGGGAGCGCTGGTCGGCGCGTTGCTGTTCGAAGCGCTGAAACACGGATTCGCGTTCTACCTGCGCAACTTCACCAACTACGACGCGGTCTACGGCTCGTTGGGCGCCGCGATCGCGCTGCTGTTCTTCGTCTATCTCGCCGCCTGCGTGCTGCTCTTCGGCGCGGAGATTGCGGCCGAGTGGCCGCGAGTGATGTACGGCCACTATGACGAAGGGGACGATGAAGACGAGGAAGAGGTCGGTCCGACGACGCTGCGCGAGCGGGTGCGCCAGGCGGCGGCTCGGCAGTTGATCCACGATCAACCGATTCCGTCGAATGCGCCGGACGAGGACGCCCGTGCGGCGCGTCTGGAGCGTCGCGCGGCAGAGCGCAGTGAGCGGCTCGGCGGTGAGTGACGCCGGCTCAGGCGCGCTCGAGCGCGAGGGTGATTGCTGCCCCATCGATGTCCGCTTCAGTTCGGTGTCCGGCGAGCGCGCAGTCGGCGCCGTCGACCGAGATGGATGTCGCCAATGTCTCGGCGGCGATCAGTGATTCAAACTCTGACACAGCCGAGGCGAGATGGTCATCAGTCGACGCCATTTGCAGTGAGATTCGGTCGTCGGGATCGAGGCCCGAGTCTCGGCGCAGGGCCTGGATGCGGTTGATCACCTCGCGCGCCTTGCCCTCGGCGACTAGGTCGGCGGTGAGTTCGGTGGAGAGCTGGACGGCGCAGCGTTCGTCCTCGGCTGAGGCGGCGTCGGCGGCGGAGTCGGTGTCGACTTCGATCAGAAGATCGCCGGGCTGTAGCTCGATGCCTTCGATTTCGATCGGTTGGCCCGACTCAGCAGCCTGGGCGATGTGCGCGGCCAGATCGGGTGAGAGGTTGCCGAGCGCCGAGCGCAGCGACGGGAGCTTCGGTCCGAGCTTCGGACCGAGCACGCGCAGGTTCGGCTTGATCGTGTAACGGCGCGAATCGGCTGCAGCGTCGGCGAGTGTGACGGACTTGACGTTGAGTTCCTCGGCGATGGTGTCGCGGTGACGCTCGACGGCTTCGGCGTCCTGGGCGGTGCGGACGGCGACGCTGACCGAGGGCAGCGGCTGGCGCACCTTGATCCCGGCGCCGCTGCGGGCCGAGCGTCCGAGCGAGGCGACGCGCTGCACGAGTTGCATCTCGTGGTTGAGCGGTTCGTCGATCACGGAGGCGTCGGCGACGGGCCAAGCGGCCAGATGGACCGACTCGGCGGCGTCGGAGTCGGTCTCGGCGGCCAGGTTGCGCCAGATGTCTTCGGCCAGGTAGGGGGTCATCGGGGCGAGCAGCCTGGCCAGCGTGGTCAGGACCTCGTAGAGCGTGCGATAGGCGCTCTCCTTGGCGCCGAGGTCGGCTGCGCCGCCGCTGCGGGCGGAGGACCAGAAGCGGCGGCGGCTGCGGCGCACGTACCAGTTGGAGAGCGAGTCGACGAAGCCGTCGATCTCGCGGGCGGCGGTGGTGGGATCGTAGTCGTCGAGAGCGTCGGTGACGCGGCCGACCAGGGCGTGGAGTTCGCTGATGATCCAGCGGTCCAATTCGACCGTCGGCGGCGCCGGGTCGGGATCGGGTCGCCAGCCGTCGATGTTGGCGTAGGTGACGAAGAACGAGTAGGTGTTCCAGAGGGTGTGCAGGAATCGGCGCTGGGCTTCACCGACCAGGCGGGGCGAGAAGCGTCGCGGGTTGCCGGCCGGGGAGGCGACGTAGCAGTACCAGCGCAGAGCGTCGGCGCCGGTCTCGTCGAGCACTTCCCAGGGGTCGACGACGTTGCCTTTGGACTTGGACATCTTCTCGCCGGCCTCATCGAGGATGTGGCCCAACGAGATGACGTGGCGGAAGGAGATCGGTTCGGGCACCGCCTCGGCGCGATGCAGCATGGCCGCCTCGGCGTGGAGCGAGTAGAACCAGCCTCGGGTCTGATCGACGGCCTCGCAGATGAAGTCGGCCGGGAAGCGCTCGTCGAAGCGGTCCTGGTTCTCGAACGGGTAGTGCCACTGGGCGTAGGGCATCGCGCCCGAGTCGAACCACGCGTCGGCGACTTCGGGGCAGCGCCGCGCCGTGCCGTCGCACTTCTCGCAGCCGATTTCGATCTCGTCGACGAACGGCCGGTGCGGATCAGACAGATCCGGCTCGACGCCGCTGAACGCCCTGGCGCGTTCTCGCAACTCGTCGAAGGAGCCGACGCAGGAGACGTCGCCGCACTCGGTGCAACGCCAGAAGGGGAGCGGGGTGCCCCAGTAGCGCTCGCGGCTGACGGCCCAGTCGACGTTGTTGGCCAACCAGTCGCCGTAGCGTCCGGTGCCGGTGTGCTCGGGGTGCCAGTTGATCAGTTCGGAGTTGGAGCTGGTCAGCAGGTCCTTGGCCTGCGAGGTGGCGATGTACCAGCTCGGCTTGGCGTAGTAGAGCAAGGGTGTGTCGCAGCGCCAGCAGTATGGGTAGGTGTGCTCGTAGATGTCTTTGCGCAACAGGAGGCCACGCGACTCGAGGTCGTCCATGATGATTGGGTCGGCGTCCTTGACCCACTTGCCGACGAAGGTGGGAGCGTGTGCGGCATCCGGATTGCCGACGATGCGGCCGCTGAGGTCGACCGGCTGACGGAAGAGCAATCCGACCTCACGGCCGAGCAGGTAGTCGTCCTCGCCGAAGGCGGGCGCGATGTGGACGATGCCGGTGCCGCTCTCCATTTCGACAAAGTCGGCGGCGGCCACCTGACGCAGCGGCAGGGGTCCGTCGTCGGGCAGGCTTTCGACCAGCCGCGCGCCGTCGAAGCGGTAGGTCGGGACGCCCCATCGGTCGGGGTCGTAGAGGCCGTCGTAGGTGACGTTGACCAGGTCCGAACCTGGCACCGTGGCCACGATGGTCCGGTTCTCGATCACACCGTCCAGGGACGCGCCGACGAGTTGTTGCGCGAGAATGAGGCGCTCGTCGGGCGAAATCTCGACGACGGCGTAAGTCTCCTCGGCGTTGAGCGCCAGGCCGGAGTTGGCGGGGAGCGTCCACGGAGTCGTGGTCCAGGCGAGGAAGTCGGTGGCGCCATCCCACTGCAGGCTGGCGGGGAGCGAGCTGTTGTGGGCGCGGAAGCGGACGGTGACGGCCTGATCGCGGACGCCGTCCTGCATGCCCTGGGAGAGCTCGTGGCTGGAGAGCGAGGATTCGCAGCGGGGGCAGTGGGGCGTGGTACGGCGAGCCTCGTAGATCAGCCCGGCGTCCCAGAGGGTCTTGAAGATCCACCAGCAGGACTCGACGTACTCGGGCGTGTAGGTGCGGTAAGCGTCGGACATGTCGATCCAGAACGCCACGCGGTCGGTCATGTCCTCCCACTGTTGGACGTACTCCATCACCGATTCGCGGCAGTGACGGTTGAATTCGACGATGCCGTAGTTCTCGATCGCCGGCTTGCTGTCGAGGCCGAGCATCTTCTCGACCTCGATCTCGACGGGCAGGCCGTGGGTGTCCCAGCCGCCTTTGCGCGGGACGCGCTTGCCGCGCATGGTCTGGTAGCGGGGGAAGAGGTCCTTGAAGACGCGGGAGAGCACGTGGTGGACGCCCGGGGTGCCGTTGGCGGTGGGCGGTCCTTCGTAGAAGGAGTAGATGTCGTCTTCGGGCCGTTCGTCGACCGAGCGGCGGAAGATGTCGCGCTCGCGCCAGAACTCGCGGATGCGCTGTTCGAGCTCGAGGTGCGGCATGATCGAGCCGACGGGTCGGAAGGGCTGGTTGGCGGAGGCTGAAGTAGATGCGTCGGGTTCGCCGGGGGCGGCGTCGGTCGTCGAGTGTTTAGCTGTCTGGGCCATCGTGTGATGAATCCTCGGGGAATCGTTTCGCGATCTGCGCGTCGGCCAGTGCGGCGATGCGGTCGCGGGTTGGTTGGTCGAGCAGTTCGGCAGCTTCATCGAGCTGCTCGCTAATCCAGCCGCGGGCCTGTCGGGCGGAGGCAGCCTGGCCCTGGCGGCGAGACTGGTCGACCAGCGCCTGGGCGGCACGTTCGGGATAGCGCGAGACGTTGTCGGCGACCTCGGCATCGCTCGGTGGTCGAGCGGTGGGCCGGCCCTGACCGCCCATCAGGCGCATCCAGCGCTGCGCCGTCGAATTGACCATCTTGCTGCCGTCGTCCCTGTACGTCCAGCCGGGTGCGGGTGCGTCGATGTTTACGAGCGGGTGCGTTCGAAGTCCGGGATCTCGACCCCGGGCTTGGGCGGGATCAGGCCGCGGCGCAGGTCCTGGTTGATGCCCTCGACCTGGCACGGACGAATCCCCCAGCGCTGTTGTATCTCGTCCATCTGGTAGCCGAGCGTCATGATCCGCTTGACGGTGGTGCAGAAGACCGGTCGATCGCCGCGGGGCAGGAACGGGACCTCGATCATGTCGCCGCACATGGCGCAGGCGGCCGGGTGCATCTGACGCGGGGTGCGTCCGCCGAAGGAGGCGGCGCCGCCGTAGCGCACGTAGCCGGCCTCGGCCTCGGGCGAGGTGCGAATCGACTTGCGCACCGAGCGGCACTCGGGGCAGCGGACCGGGTCGTTCTGCAGCCCCTTGGACTGGTAGAACTCCTGCTCGCCGGAGGTGAAGACAAAATCGCGTCCGCAGTCGCGGCAAACGATCGAACGATCTTGCAGGGCCATGGTCACTCGCTGTGTCGTTGCGTGTTCGTTGGGGAGTCGCTGGTCGGACGTGTGAGGGACCGATCAGCGGCGGAATATGGTCAACTCTATCAGAGCCAATGGAGCGTTCCGGCGTGATCATCGGCGCAATGCACGCGCGGCGACAGTCTGCACGCGGAGAATCAGTAGCTCGGCTTCGTCCTGCCGCATGATCAGGCTGAGCGCGAAGTAGACGGCGGCGCCGCCCGACACGCCGAGCAGCAGCGTGAGCCAGGAATCGCGCTCGAAATCCAGGCCGACGAGGATCTCAATCAGCAGCCAGACAAGTTGGCCCATGATCGCGGTGCCGACGATCGTCTTGAGGGTCGACAGCACCAGTGGTCGCGAAATCAACCGGCCAGCCATGGCGCGGTTGAGCAACAGCAGCAGGAGGACAAACTCGGCGATCGCGGAGATCGACAGTGCGAGGGCCAGTCCCTTGACCTCCCAGGGCCCGACGAGCAGGGCCGAGAGGATGATGTTGAGCAGCATTGAGGCGATCGCGAGTGCGACGGGTGTGCGCGTGTCGCCGAGCACGTAGAAGCCGCGGGAGACGATCTCGATGGCCGCGTGGGCGAAGAGACCGATCGAATAGAAGAGCAGGGCATCGCTGACGAGCTGGGTCGCAGCGGCGTCGAAGGCTCCGTGTTCGAGCAGCGTGGTGACGATCGATTCGCGTAACAACAACATCCCGACGGAGGCGGGCACGGCGAGGAAGAGGGTGAAGCGGAGCGTCCGGGAGACCATCGCCTGCACGGCACGCGGTCCGCCCCGAGCCGCCTCCTCGGCCAGGCTGGGGAAGATCGCGGTCGCCAGCGACATCCCGAAGACGCCGACGGGGAACATGAGGAGGAGCCAGGCAAAGTTGAGCGCTGAGATCGAGGTGTCGCCGACCAGCGATCCGAAGAAGGTCAGCACGATCAGGTTGATCTGCGCGGCGGCGAGACCCAGGGTTCGCGGCGCCATCAGGCGCAGCACCTCCCTTGCTTCGACGTCGCCGAGGTTGAAGTGGAGCCCCAGCCCCGCTCTCGACGACGACAGCGCCGCCGAGAGCGCCGGTAACTGGATGATCAGGTGCAGACCGGAACCGGCGATCACGCCGATGACCAGCGCCTCGACGCCGAGTTCCTCGGGCAGCAGCAACGCGGCGAGGATGATCGCGAGGTTGTAGAGCAAGGGCGATATGGCGGGCAGGAGGAAGTGGCGGCGAGCATGGAGCATGCCGGTGAGCATGCCGCTGATCGCGAAGAGGATGGGCGAGAGCAACAGTACGCGGGTAAGGAAGACGGCGTCCTCCATGATGGCGTCCTGGATGCCCGAGTCCTCGCCGAGACCGGGGGCGAGCGCGGGCACGATCAGATCGGCAGCGAAAAACACGGCTGCGGCCAGCGCAATCGTGCCCAGCAATACCCAGTTGAGGACGATGCTGGCCAAGCGCCAGGCTTCACGCTCGCCCCGGTTCTGCAGGACCCGCGCGTAGACCGGAATGAAGGCCGAGGCGAGCGTCGCGCCGGCGAGCAACTGAAAGACGAGGTCGGGCAGCCGCATCGCGACCCAGAAGGCGTCGAGTTCGACGGTCGCGCCGTACTCGTCAGCGATCACCACGGCTCTCGCCGCGCCGAGCAGGCGCGAGCCGAGGAAGGAGAGGCCGATCAGCAGCACGGCGCCGAGAATGGTGCTGCGGCTGCCGAAGAGGCGTCCGCCTAACGAGGTCGGAGCGTTGAGACTCACCCGTTCACTGTCGCAAACTGCAGCGAATCATGCACCCTGCGCATCAGGGAGCGTTCGGCGCGTTCTCGGCCTGGTTTGAATGCGGTGGACTCAGGCATATCGGCTGTTACGATGAATCGGACCGAGAAAGAGGGGGTTTCCGTGGCCAACAAGGCTGCCGCCATCAAGTATCTGCGCCAGAGCCAAAAGCGGCGCATGCGCAACAAGCCGATTCGCACGTTCGCGCGCAGCAGTGTTCGCGACGCGCTGGACGCAATCGACGACGCCGTCGACAGCGAGGAATGGACCGACGCCGACAGCGCGATCCAGCGTGCGGTCAGCGCGCTCGACCGAGCAGCGCAGCGCGGCGTGATACACGCCAACACCGCGGCGCGGCGCAAGTCGCGGCTATTGCGTCAATACCACACATCGCGAAACCCCGACGTGGTGCGGCGTCCTCGCAGCCGACCTCCCGAGCCGGCGCGCACGCCGTAGTTGGAGCGGCTCCAGGCCGCGCATCTCGCAACAGGTCCCCACATGCGAGCTCTGATCTTCGACCGACCCGGTGACATACGGGTCGCCGATGTGCCGTCGCCGCAGCCCGGTCCCGGAGAAGTGGTAATCGAGGTGGGCGCGGCCAGCGTTTGCGCCTCGGATCTCCGCGTCTACCGCGGCGAGAAGTACGCCAAGCCGGGTGTGGTACCGGGCCACGAGTTCGCGGGCACGGTCGTCTCGCTGGGGGCCGGCGTGAGCGAGCTCCGCCTCGGAGATGCGGTGGCGGTGTACCCGATCATCGCCTGCGGCGGCTGCGCGTTTTGCCGCCGTGGGCTGCGCAACCGCTGTACGTCGCGACAGACGCTCGGCTACGACGCGAACGGCGGTCTGGCCGAGCAGGTGCTGCTGCCGGCGTCGCTGGTCGCCCAGGGTCACGCGGTCAAGCTGGCCGAAGGGGCCGACTGGGGCCGCGCGGCGCTGACGGAACCGACGGCCTGCGTGTTGAACTCGCTGGAATCGTGCCGCTTCCGCGCCGGCGTGAGCGTCGCCGTGCTGGGAGCGGGACCGATGGGCTTGCTGCATGTGCTGCTCGCGCGAGCGCTCGGCGCGGCCGAAATCATCGTGGCGGAACCGGTCGCGGTGCGCCGCGCAGCCGCGGCCGAGATCGGGGCGACGCATCTTTGCAGCGGCGATGTCGATGAGGTGCGCGCCGTGGTTGACGAAGCGACCGAGGGTAACGGCTGCGACATCGTGATCGTGTCCGTCGGATTGAACGGCCTTACGGAGACCGCGCTGCAGGTCGCCGGTCGGCAGAGCAGCGTCAACCTGTTCGCGGGTTTCCCGCCGGAGTCGTCGGCGATCGTCGATGTCAACGACCTGCACTACCGCGAGGTCTCGCTGACGGGCACGCAGAACGCCACGCCGGATCAGTTCCGCCGAACGGCGGCGCTGCTTCCGACGCTCGACGCGGTCGATCGGATCGTCTCTCACCGGTTCGCGTTGTCGTCGGCCGACCAGGCCTATACGTCACGCGACGACCCCGCCGTGCTCAAGACCGCGGTATTGCCGGACGCCTGATCATGATGCGCGGGGACTACGGCTACACCGGCATCGGCGATGAGCTGCGCCAGACGAGGATTCGGCGCGGTCGGTCGATTGCGCAGGCCCACCAGGCAACGCGCATTGCGAGGCACTACCTGGAGGCGCTCGAGGAAGAGGACTGGGATCGGATGCCGGCGGCGCCGTTCGCTCGCGGGTTCCTGAGTTCGTACGCGCAATACCTGGGCCTCGACGAGGGGCCGTTGCTTGAGCGATTCCCGTTCGCGCCGAGCACGCCGGGCGAAGGCCTGGAGCTGAGCGACGAAACGATCGAGTCGTTTCAGGCGGCCGAGCGCGCGCGCGGGCCGCGAGAGGAGCTTCGGCCATCGCGGATTAGTCTGGGCCCGTGGCTGGCGGCGGCGCTGGTGATCCTGGTGATCATTGCGGGGGTCGTCGCCGTGGTCAGCCTGCGCGATGAAGTTGAACCGGTGGAGCCGGCACGGGACGTTCCTGGCATCGATGATGTGACGACGGCCGTCGAATCGGCCAGCTCCGGGACTCCGGCGAACGCCGACTTCGACCCGCTGCCCGACCTGCGGGTCTACAGCTCGCGTGAAGCGATCAACTACGTGAAGCTGCTCAACGCGCCGTTCACGGTGCTTTCGATCTATGACGACTCGCCGGTCGGCACGGTACTGGTGCAGTCGCCCGCGCCGGGCGCGGAACCGGCGGAGGATGCGGTGATCATGCTCGTGGTGAGTCTCGGACCGCGTCCCAACGGCACGGCCGGCGGCAACTGATGCGCTACCGGATCGTCACGCTTGGCTGTCCCAAGAACACAACGGACTCGGATCGGATCGCGCGGACGCTGGAGCAGGCCGGTCATCGCGCCGTCGAGGATCGACGCAGCGCCGAACTGGTGATCCTCAATACCTGCGGCTTTATCGACGACGCGCGCGAGGAGTCGCGCCAGGCGGCGGAGATCCTTGGGGCGGAGCGGACTGGCGATCAGCAGGTAATCGTGACGGGTTGCTGGTCGCAGATCGAGCGGGAGCAGGTGATTGAAATCGATGGCATCGATGCCGCGTTTGGAATCGAGGCCTGGCGAGAGATCACCGAGCACGCCGGGGCGGTGGAGGCGGAGCGGGACATTCCCGAGACCTCGCTGGGAGTCGGGCCGTCTGCGTATCTGAAGATCTCGGACGGCTGTGCTCGACCGTGTACGTTCTGCAACATTCCCGGCATCAAGGGTCGCCAGTTCCGCAGCGCGCAGCCGGACGTGCTGGTGCGTGAGGCTCAGGATCTGGTCGGTCGCGGCGCTCGGGAGGTGGTACTGGTGGCTCAGGACAGCACGGCCTACGGGGCCGAGTGGGGCGATGCGAACGGGTTGGCCCACTTGCTCGAGCGTCTCGCCGCCGAGTCGGGGGCGGAGTGGCTGCGGTTGATGTATGCCTATCCCGGCTTTGTCACGCCGAGTCTGATCGAGGTGATGGCTCAGACGCCGCAGGTCTGCCACTACCTCGACATTCCCCTGCAACACGGTTCGCCGAGCGTGCTGAAGCGGATGAAACGGCCGCACAACATGGGGATGGTCCATGGGACGCTCGAGCGTCTGCGGGCGGCGATGCCGGACATCGCGATCCGCACGACGTTCATTGTCGGATTCCCGGGCGAGACGGAGTCGGAGTTTGAGGAGTTGCTGGACTTCGTCGAGGAGGCGGCGTTCGACCGGGCCGGCGCGTTTATGTACTCGCCTCAGAACGGCACGCCGGCTGCGGACATGAACGAGCAGATTCCCGAACCGACCAAGCAGCGCCGGCATGAAGAGCTGATGGCCTTGTTGGCGGAGGTCTCGGCGGCGAAGAACGAGCAACAGGTCGGCAGAGCGCTGCCGATGCTGGTCGAGTCCGAGCCGGGTCAGACGACGGAGGACGGTGAGCCGATCATCGCGGGTCGGACGTATCGAGAGGCGGCGGAGGTGGACGGTCTGGTGTTTGCGCTTGGCGAGGGCAGTCCGGGGGACATGCCGACGGTGCGGATCGCCGAATCGCTCGGTCACGACCTCTGGGCGGAGCTCGTCGTCTAAAGCGCGATCGTCTCGGTCCCGACCTCACCGACCTGACAATCCAGGCGTAGGTCTTCGATGAACGCCAGCGCCTTCTGCGCCGTCGCGTGGGAAATCTGCGAATCGGAGGCGATCGCGGCGAAGGCCAGCGTGGCCCGCCACGGATCGTTCTGGCTGTCGACCTCGGAGGCGGCCACCGGGAACTTGTTGCGCGTGCGCTGGATGACCTGCCGAACCACGGCCCGCTTGTCCTTGAGCGAGGCGGATTCGAAGATCAGCAGCTCCACGGTGAGGACCGTGACGAAGGTCATTCGTGTTCGTCCGACTCGAGCGGCAGAATCGACTGCTGGGCCGGTGGTTCGAGCTCGTCCAGCGGTGGGAGCTGGTCCAGGGCGGAGAGCCCGAAGTGATCGAGGAAGCGTGGCGTGACGCTCCACAACAGGGGCTGGCCGACGGTGTCGAGCCGACCGCTGGGCGCAATCAGATCGCGGGCGCGCAGCGAGCGAATCACGCTGGAGGCTCCGACGCCGCGAACCCGTTCGATCTGGTCTCGGGTGACTGGCTGGTGATAGGCGATCACGGCGAGCGTCTCGAGGGCCGCCTTCGACAGTCGGGCGGGCGTGTCCAATCCCAGCAGGCGCTCGACGTAGGGCGCCGCCTCAGGCGCAGAGACCAGGGCGATGCCGCTGTCGTGCCTGCGCAGCCGGATGCCGCGATTGGGGTCCGACTCGATCTCGGTGAGCACCGCTTCGACCTGAGACTCGGTCACGTTGGTGACGCGGGCCAGGGTGCGCAGGCTCGGCGGCGTTTCGGCCACGAGCAGCAACGCTTCAATCGTCTGATGCAGATTCTCGGGCGGCGGTAGCGGTTCGGTTGGTTCCGTCATCATCGGACCAACTCACCGATCAGGTTCGCTTCGTCGACGGATGTGATTCGCACGCTGCGCAATTGGTTGGTCAGATCTTCGCTCGACTCGACGCGAACCGGCAGATAGGTGTCTGTCAGTCCGGCCTGAGCATCCTCAAACAACACCGAGTCGATCGAGCCAAGCTGCTCCTCCAGGGCTTGCCGACGATGCTGCTCGCCCAGTTCACGCAGCTCGGCGGCGCGTGTTCGCTTGATATCGGGCGCGACGTCATCGTCCAACAGGGACGCCGAGGTCTGTGGTCGTTGCGAGTAGGGAAACACATGGACATCGGTGAATCGCAGATCGCGCATCATCGATACGGTGGCCTGGTGATCGTCGTCGGCCTCGCCTGGGAATCCGGCGATGATGTCGGTCGTGATCGATGCGCCGGGCACGGCGGTGCGAATCGCCTTGACCGCCCCGCGGAAGTCCGATGCTGAATACCGACGCCGCATGCGGGTGAGCACGGCGTCCGATCCACTCTGCAGCGCCAGGTGAAAGTGGCGGCACATCCGCGCGTCGTCCCAGCAGGCGAGCAGTTGCGGCGTGATGTCCTGCGGCTGAATCGAGGAATAGCGAATGCGTGGAGCGTCGGTCTCCGACAGCAATGCCTCGATTAGGGCGGCAGCGGTCGTACCATCCGAGCGGTCGCGGCCGTATGCGCCGGGCTGGGTGCCGGTCAGGACGATCTCCTGGACTCCTTCTTCCACGCGTTCGTGCGCCAGGCGGACTATCTCGTCGATGGGTATGGCTCGCTCGCGACCGCGTACATAGGGCACGATGCAGAAGGCGCAGACGTCGTCGCAGCCCTCCTGGATCTTGATGAACGCCCGGGTTCGACCGACGCACTTGGTGAACCTCGCGGAGTCCGGCTGCACGCCCTCGAGGGCCGAGAGGACGGTCGAGGCGGCATCCTGCTTGCGCTCGTTGGGCAGCACCTCGATGTTCCCGAGCTTCGCAAGCGCAGCCGAGTCTCGTTCGGCGTAGCAGCCGGTGACGACGACGGGCGCGTGAGGCGAGAGCCTCTGCGCGAGTCGAACCAGGCGTCGGGCCTTGCGATCAGCGACGTGTGTGATCGTGCAGGTGTTGATCAGGAAGGCGTCAGCCCGGGATGGTCGATCGATGGTGACGCAGCCGTGGCGTTGGAGCTCCCGGGCGGCCTGTTGAGTTTCGGCCTGGTTCAGCTTGCAGCCCAGGGTCAGGGTCGCGACCACAGGCGCGGTCGATGAACGGGGGGAGGATGCACGCGGGCTCATGCCCAACTACGATACCGACAGGGAGCGGTAACGGAGGCGCGACATGGTAGAGATCGGTCTGGCAATCTTGTTCGTCAGCATTCTCGTCGCCGCCGACCGTGGACGCTACGACACGCTGAACGAGAAGATGCGCGACTTCGTCGATTGGCTCGATCGTCCCGAGGATCAGCAGTAGGGCCGTCGACGCCCCCTGCTTGCCTGTGTCACGCAGGTAACGGACATAATTGACAACGCTGTACGTGCGTACTACCTTTTCACTAAACAGAACGTACGTACAGGAAGCGAAGATGTCGAGCAGCGCACCTGGCTCAACCTCCCGCCCAATCGCCCGCGGCGCCCAACTGCCGCTGATGCTCCAGCCGATTGACGCGCCCAGGGTTTCTTCGCCGCGACCGCGCCAGGGCAGTTCCGTTTGTCCGCGCTGCGCCGGTCCGACCGCGTCTCACGGACGCCGGGTGGTGTGCGTGATCTGCGGATTCGGCGCTCGACCGCGGATTGTCCGGCGGCACGTACGATAGAGCCGTGACCATCCTCATTGCGATCGTCGTCCTGGCGGTGGTGATCACCGTCCTCTACATGCGCGGCCTCCTGAGCCTCGACAATCTGGCGGCGTTTTATCGGCGGATCCGGCTGGCGCTCCTGCTGGCGGTCGTGGCCATTCTGATCATCGGCATCCTGCGCATTCTCGGGATCGGCACGGGCGACTGAACGATGCGCATCGTGGTCGCGCCGCAGGAGTTCAAGGGCAGCCTGACGGCGGTGGAAGCGACGGCCGCACTTCGGCGCGGCGTCGAAGCGGTGTTCCCCGACGCCGTGATCGACAGCACGCCGATGGCGGACGGCGGGCCCGGCACGGTCGAGGCGATCGTTGATGCCGCGCGCGGTCGGACGTCAATCGCGCGAGTGGATGGGCCGCTGGGCACGCCGGTGGACGCGCGCTGGGGACGTATCGATGACGGTCGGTCCGCCGTCATCGAAATGTCCGCCGCGTCCGGCCTGAGCCTGCTGGACACCGATCAACTCGACCCAAAACGTGCTTCGACCCACGGCACCGGACAACTGATCACGCACGCGCTCGACGCCGGGGTGGAGCGCATCCTCGTGGGGGTCGGCGGCAGCGCGACCAACGACGGCGGCGCGGGGATGGCGGAAGCGCTGGGCGCAGTCCTGCTCGACGACGCGGGAAAGCGGTTGCCTCCCGGTGGGGCGGCGTTGGCGAGACTGGCGCGGATCGATGTCGGCGAGCTGGACTCAAGACTTCGATCGGTCGACGTGACGGTCTTGTGTGACGTGCAGAATCCACTGCTGGGTCCCGAAGGTGCGAGCGCCGTCTTCGGCCCGCAGAAGGGCGCAGATCCGACGTGCGTCGCTCTCCTGGACCGCGCGTTGGCCAACTTCGCCGCGATTGTCGAGCGCGACCTCGACGCAAACGTCGCCGAGATCCCCGGCGCCGGAGCGGCCGGAGGACTAGGCGCCGGCCTGCTGGCCTTCTGCGGCGCGACATTGCAGTCCGGCTTTGCCGCCGTCTCCGAGGCGGTGCAGTTGGCTGAGCGGATTGCCAAGGCCGACTTGGTCATCACCGGCGAGGGGCGTCTGGATACTCAATCGGCCTACGGAAAAACGGTGGCCGGTGTGGGTGCGCTCGCAAAGGACGCGAACGTCCCATGCCTCGCGGTTGCAGGCCTCGTCGAGGGCTCCGCGAAGCTGCCGGGACTACTGGACCGCGAGGCGTCGACGCCGCCGGGGATGTCAGTTGATGAGGCCATGTCGCGGGCCGACGAGTTGGTCTCGGCTGCGGTGGAGCGGTTGCTGCGTCGCTACTCGAGATAGGGCGTGCGCCGCTCGGTCAGATTGATCGCACCGCGCACGTGGTTTCTCGGCGGGGGCGCGATCCCGATCTCATCGAGCCGGTCGTCATCGATCCCGAAGTGATGGGCCACTTCGTGCAGCACGGTCTCGCGCACCTGCTCGACCACCTCTTCTTCGCTGCGGCAGATGCTCTCGATCGGCTGCTGATAGATCATGATCCGGTCGGGCAGGGTTTCGCCGTACCAGCCTCGGCTGGTCAGCGGACGGCCGACGTAGAGGCCGAGCAACGTTTGCCGAGGCCCGAGGCCGAGCGACTCGAGCTCCTCCTCGGTGGGCTGATTGCGCAGGAGGATGACCACGTTCTCCATGCGATCGGCGAGTTCTTCCGGAATCTCGTCGAGGGCACGCTGAACTAGGCGGCGAAATCGCGAGCGGCGCATTGGATCAAGGTACCCAGTTGTTGAGAATGGTGCCCTCGAGGACGCGTCGGACGACGGGGCCTGCGTCATCGGAGCCGGAGCGGGCACTGTCTAGCACGACCGCTACCACGAGGCGGGGCTCCTCAAAGTTGGCCCATCCGACGAACCAGACGTTGTTGAGGGACCGTTCGTCCGCCTCTTCGTCATCTTCCTCCGCCGGATCCTGATCGGAGTCCTCGCTGTTGAGCTCAACCTCGATCTCCTGCTGTTGCTGGGTTTCGTCGGCTGCGTCTTGTTCGAGGTCCTCGAGGGCCTCCGGATCCAGGATCTGTTCTTCGGACGTGCCGGACTTGCCGGCGACCCTGAGGACGCTGTCCTGATACACGTAGAAGCCCGTTCCATAGGGCTGGGAGATGGTCGTCCGCAGCGCGGCCTGTAGCTGTTCCAGCGTGTCGGCTGAGACGGGCAGGACGCTGATCGAGCGTCGCTGGGTCACGGTCGGCGGTTGGCCGGCGGGTTCGATCGATAGGGCGATGATGGGCGTATTGACCACGCCGTTGGTTGCGACGGCGGCGTAGGCGTTGGCCATCTGCAACGCCGTGGCGGCCACGAATCCCTGACCGATGCTCATGTTGATCGTGTCGCCTGTGTACCAGGCTTCGTCGAGCTGCGCGGTCTTCCAGGAGGGTCCCGGACTGACGCCGCTTTCCTCGTTCAGACCGATGATCCCTGTTGGTTGTCCGAAGCCGAACCCGGACGCGACGGCAGGCAAGAGATCTTCGTCGATCCGGTCCAGGGTCAAGCCGACCTCGTAGAAGACGGTGTTGCACGATTCGGCCAGCGCCTGGGAGAGCGTGATGCGGCCCTGGTCTGTGTCTTTCCAGTTGCGTAACGGCTCATCGCCGATCTTCATCCACTGAGCGGGACAGGAGACACGGTCGGCGATTTCGTAACCGCCGCCCTCGAGCGCGGCCGCCAGGGTGACGGTCTTGAACGTCGAGGCGGGCGCATAGACCTGTTCCACGGCACGATTGATGAACGGCTGGCGCTCGTCGAAGAAGTAGGTCTCGTACTCCGCCTGGGTCACGCCGTCCACGATCGTGTTCGGATCGATGCGGGGATACGAGGCCATCGCCAGCACGTGTCCGCTGCGCGGGTCGATCGCGACGACCGCGCCCGACTCTTCGCCCAGCGCTTCCTCGGCCAGCTGCTGGACGCGGACATCGATCGTCAGCCGGATGTCGGCGCCGGGACTTGCGGGTCGGCTGATGATTTCGCGCACCCGGCGGCCGATCCCGTCGACGATCAGCAGGCTGCCGCCGCGCCGACCAGCGAGCGCGCGTTCGAAGGCCTGCTCAATGCCGTCGCGGCCGACCCAGTCGCCGGCGCGATAACCCTCGACGAACCATTCCGCCAGCTCTTCGGGGTTGATCTCCTGCAGATAGCCGACGACATGGGAAGCGAGGCCGCCAAACGGATAGAAGCGGCGCGGCTCGCGGGTCACCAGGATGCCTTCGGAGGCAAGCTGTTCAAACTCGGCGATCACTTCTGCCGACGTGTCGAGCGCCAACTCCGCTACGCGTATGAACTGATAGGAGGGCACGTCCTGGTAGATGATCGCGCGGACATCCTCTTCCTCGAGGCCGACCCGGTTCGTGAAGAAGTTGAGCACGAACTCCTCATCCGAGATCGAGTCCCAGTGAACGCCAACGATCACGATTTCCGTCTCGCCGGCCAGGACCACGCCGTTTCGGTCGAGGATTCGTCCTCGGGTCGGCGTCTCCACCAGCGTTCTGATCAGGTAGCCGGGCGAGCCGAGTCCGTGGAACATGAGGTCGGGCGTCCAGTTGACGACCCAGTGCGGCTGTCGCAGCGTTCGCGCCTGGACGATCTCCTCGATCTCGCCGAAGAAGGTGGTCTGGTAGCGCAGGATGACCTCGTGCGACGAGGCGTTTTCGTCCTCCTGGGGCACGACTTCCCAGGTGAATCCGCCGATCGTGGCCTCCGCCCAGACGTCCTGGTAGCGCTGCACAAACGCTTCGGCCGAGATCGCTTCTTTCGTTTCGGTCGATGTCCGCTGATAGGCGCTCAGCAGGTCGCCGGTGGCGACGAGGTGGAAGAAGCTTTGCACGGCGAAGCGGGCGCTGGGAGGCGCGACATCGAGATTCTCGAGTTCTTGCGCGGGAGGGATATAGGTCCCGTCGGCCGACTCCGCTGAGCCATCGCCCTGGGCGGTGGTCGCAGCCTCCTGCTCGGCCGGCGTGGGCTGTTCGTCGGCAGGCGGGGGGAAGTGTTTCGACAGATCGCGTTCTGATTCGCCGCCGAAGATGCAGCCGCTCAGCACGAGCGCGCCAACGATCAGCAGCGCTGACAACCATACGCCCGATGTCAGGTTTCGCAGTGGTGGCACGTCGCCCATGCCCGGCTTGTCCGCTCACCCCGCTCCAACCCACATTACCAGCGATTCGGCAGGTGGGCGGGTCGGAGTCGATCCGAGCAGGCGTTAGACTTGATTCGATTGCACGAACCAGGGATGACCCGCAGAAGGGGTTCAGCATGGACTATCGCGAAGATCAGACCATCGTCGACTTCCGCAACGAAGTGAAGACGTTCATCACCGACAACCTGCCCGACGACTGGGGGACCGGCTCGGGCGGCGAGGGCTATGAGCAGGACGTGATGGACATCACGCGCAGCTTCCAGTCCGAGATGGCCAAGCGCCGCTGGTTGACGTTGGCCTGGCCGAAGGAGCACGGCGGGCTCGAAGCGCCCCACTCGCAGCAGATGATCATGGCCGAAGAGATGTCGTACCACCGCGCGCCCGGCGGCGGCAGCAACATGGGTGTGCAGTGGGTCGGTCCTTCGTTGATGCTCTACGGCACGGACGAGCAGAAGGAAGAGCACCTGGCCGGCATCGCCGACGCTGAGACCTGGTGGTGCACGTTGTACTCGGAGCCCGGCTCGGGCTCCGACCTGGCCTCGCTGCAGACGCGCGCCGTCAAGGACGGCGACGACTACGTGATCAACGGACAGAAGATCTGGACCTCGGGTGCGCACGTCTCGGACTGGGGTTGGCTCGCCGCTCGCACCGATCCGGACGCGCCCAAGCACAAGGGCATCACGATGTTCATGATGCGCATGGACACGCCCGGCGTGACAGTTCGCCCGCTGATCAACATGGCCGACGGCCACGGCTTCAACGAGGTCTTCTTCGAGGACGTGCGGATCCCACAGACCAACGTCGTCGGCGAAGTCAACCGCGGTTGGTACCACCTCGCGGTCGCGCTCGATTTCGAGCGCAGCGGCATTGGCGCATTCGCCGGAGGTCGGCGCACGGTCGAGGAGATCACCGACTTCGCTCAGGACAACAGCCATCTGGTCGATGAACGCCCGAACACTCGCTACGAACTCGCCGAGCGCCACATCGAGGTCGAGATCGGCACGATGATGGCCTACCGCATCGCGTACATGCAGGAGCACGGCGTGGTCGCGAACCACGAGGCGTCGATGTCGAAGCTGTTCGGCTCGGAACTTGGGCAGCGGATCGCGAAGACCGGCATGGACCTGCTCGGCCTGCGCGGAAACGTCTGGTCCGATGGTCCCTACGCCGCCCTGCAGGGTCGGCTGAGCCGCAACTACGTCAGCAGCGTGAGCGGCACGATCGCCGCCGGCACCAGCGAGATTCAGCGGAACATCATCGCGACCCGGGGTCTGGGTCTGCCTCGCGGCTAGACCCGTTTCCCAGAGGAATGCTCAATCAGGGCGGCCACTCGGCCGCCCTGATTTGGTAAACCGACCGCGCATGCCGGGAACCTCGATTCCGCCGCCGTCGTCTGATCGTCAGGCGCGATAGATTGTCGCCACCGATAGATGGGAGCGCTCCGTGACCCGATCCCGACTCTGGATGATTGCTCTGGCTCCGTTGCTCGCGGTTGGGGTTCTGGCGACTCAGCACTTCGCGCTTGGCCAATCCAGCGATCCGGTGGCGTTGCGGGGGTTCGAGAGCTGCGCCGCGTTGCATGATCACTATGTGAAGCTCTCACTTCAGAGCGTGCAGGAGGAGGAGTACGCGGAGGAGCAGGCCGCGGAAGAGGCGGTGGCCGACCAGTCCGATAGCGGCTTCCCGCAATCCGGCGCCGCTGAAGATTCATCTGCTCGCGACGAAGCAGCGGCAGTCGCGGCGGACGAGGGCGAAGTCTCGGAGACGGGCACCAACGTGCAGGAGCGCGGCGTCGACGAGTCGGACATCATCAAGACGGACGGGACGCACTTCTACATTCTCCGACCGCAGTCTCTGCTGATTGCGGAGATCTCGGAGGAGGGACCGCTGGTCGAGGTGGGTCGGATTGACTTCCGCGAGCTCGGACACCGACAGGAACTGCTGATCGGCAACGACGCAGCGATCGTGGTGCGGCAGCTCGACGGTGTGGAGGCAGCGATTGAGATCGACGACGAGGACCTGCCCAAACCGCACCATCCGTTGACCTACTACCGCGAGCAAGCCGAAATCCTGGAGATCGACATCAGCGACACCACGTCGCCGCGCCTGGTGCGGGAACTGAACCTGGACGGCCGCTTTCTCAGCGCGCGACTGGTCGGCGACGATCTGCGCGTGGCGATGCAACACAGTTCGGTGATTCCCTGGATCTCGCCCTGGGCCTTCGACACCTGGACCAGGCATCGGGACGCGGAGCGGTACGGCGAAGCGCTGGTTGCAGCCTTCAAGCTCGGTCACTGGTTCCCGCTGTTCGGATTGCAGGACCATTCCGACAGTTCGTTCTCGTACGGCTACGCGGTCGATTGCGGGCAGACATTCGCACCCGAGGATCGGCTGCCGACCCGCTGGGGCGAGTTGCCGAGCACGGCCTTCATGCTCTCGTTCGACATCGGTGAGGACGCCGATGGGATCGGCGCATGGGGCAGCGTAGCGGTGCTGGGCATGGCGACGAATCCGACGGTGTACGCGTCACGGGACTCGCTCTACCTGGCGGCGCCGCACAACTGGTGGCGCGACACGGCGATCCACAGGTTCGATATCTCCGACCCGCTCGAACCGAGCTACTTCGGCGGCGCGATTGTAACCGGGCAGTTGCTCTCGCAATGGTCGCTGTCCGAGCACGACGGCTACCTGCGCGTTGCGGCGACCGACTGGAGCAAGTGGCCGACGGTCAGCAGCGTGACCGTGCTGGAGGCGGTCGCGGATGAGTCGGACGAGGACGATTCGACGAAGCCGACGGGTTCGCTGCAAGAGGTCGGACGAGTGACCGGCCTGGGGGCGACTGAGAGCATTTTCGCGGTGCGCTTCGCCGGCGACGTGGGTTACGTGGTCACGTTCCGCCAGGTCGACCCGCTCTATGTGCTCGACCTCTCCGATCCGGCCGACCCGAAGCAGGTCGGCGAGCTGAAGATCCCTGGGTTCTCGCGCTACCTGCACCCGCTGAGCGGTGGGTTACTGTTCGGCGTCGGGCGTGACGCTGATCCTCAGACCGGCTGGGAGCGCGGTTTGCAGGCGACGCTGTTCGACGTCTCCGATCCGGCCAATCCCACGCAGATTGCCGTGCTGCCCCTGGGCGACGACGCCTACAGCCCGGTTGAGCACGACCACCGAGCCTTCCGCTACCAGGACGGGGTCGCGTGGATCCCTGTCGGCCCGAACGACTACTGGCTGCGCCAAAACCACGACGGCGCCTTCTTCGGCGTCCGGGTCACCAGCGAAGGCCTGAGCCACGAGTCAACGCTCAGGGTCCACGGAGAGGCGCGCCGCGCCATCCCACACGGGGAGCGCATTCACTTGCTGGGCAGCGAGGAGATCCGCACCTACACCCTCGACAACTACGCCGACCTGGGAGCACTGAGCTTCGCCCCCGAATGGGACAACCGCTGGCTCCCGGTCTCGCCAGAGTAGGGCATGTTGCCCGGTCGTTGACTCCGACAATCAGACCTACGAATCCACCAGCGGCACGATGTGGTCGAGGTCCGTAGAGGCCCGGGCAGCGTCGAGGTCGTGCATGCGCTGAAGATTGAGCCAGAACTCGGGTGTCATGTCGAGCGCCCTGCCGATTCGGAGAGCGGTGTCGGCTGTGATCGATCGGCGGCCGTGGACGATGTCGCTGATGCGAATCTGCGGCACGCCGATGCTCTTGGCGAGCCGGTACTGGGTGATGCCCAATTCGTCGAGGTACTCGGAGAGGTGTTCTCCTGGGTGGATGGGGTCTGACGTGGTCATGGTCTCGCGGGTGTCTGCATTGCTCGGTGCCATATCGAGAGTCTATGTGTGCCAACAGGGGAACCGGTCCCCATGGCGTCGCTCCTGCCGGACAGACCCTCACCCCGGCCCTCTCCCAAGGGGAGAGGGGGTTGGCTTCAACCGCGAGTCGGCGAGTGATGGGCACCTCTCCAACGAGGGTAGGTTCTCGGGCGGCGCATATACTCGGCTTCGTATCTGCTTGTTTGGGGTTTTCTATGGGTGCTCCTCTTGTTGGGACTCGCGTGCTCGACCTCTCGACCGGGTCGGTCGGCGGCATCGCGACCATGGTGCTGGCGGACTTTGGCGCTGAGGTGGTCAAGGTCGAGCCCGTCGGCGGCGACCCCTGGCGCTCGCTGGCGGCGGCTCCGATGTGGCTTCGGGGGAAGCGATCGGTGGAGCTCGATGTGGTGGACGAGCGAGCGCGGCTGGAGGAGCTAATCCGCGAGGCGGACGTGGTGGTCTCGACTGATTCTCCGGCGCGGGCGAAGGCTCGGGGTCTGCAGTACGCGGACCTCCGGGCGTTGAATGAGGCGGCGGTGTACTGCTCGATCACCGGGTTCGGTCCGACCGGGCCGTACGCGGAGTACCCGGCGTACGAGGCGCTGGTCTCGGCCAAGACGGGTCGGATGCTGTCGTTTGTGGGTCAGCGGAATCGCGAGGGCCCGGGTTTTGCGGCGGTGCCGGTCGGGGCGCACGGCGCGTCGCAAGGCGCGGTGCAGGGCATCCTGGCAGCGCTGATCGAGCGTCAACGCTGCGGGCAGGGACAGATCGTCGAGACGTCGCTGCTGCAGGGTCTGATGCCGTTCGACCTGCTGCTCCTGTTGCTGACCCAGCTCTCGGAGCGCGAGCCCGAGGTCTATCCGCAGGTCTTCAACATCGGCGGCGGGATGCCGACGCTGAACTATCACCCCGTGATGACCCGCGACGGCCGTTGGATCCAGCTCGGCAATCTGCTCGAGCACCTCTTCTACGCCTTCATGGACGCCGCCGATCTGACGCTGCTGTTCGCCGAGGAGCAGTGGCAGGGCAGTCAGGCCGAGTGGACCCCGGAGGCGACCGAAGAGATGCGCGACCGCATCCTGGAGCGGATGCAGGAGAAAACCTGCGACGAGTGGATGGAGATCTTCCGAGCCCAGGGCAACGTCGCGGCGGAACCGTTCACGCCGACCCACGACGCGGTCGACAACCTCGACATGGCCGCCAACGGCGACACCATCGAGATTGAGGATCCCGACCTAGGGCCAGTGAAGCAGGTCGGTCCGATTGCGCACCTGCGCGAAACGCCGGCCGAGATTTCCCGTCCCGCCCCGGCGGTTGGCAATGCGAACGGATTCTCCTGGCCCTCCCGCAACGGCGAAGCACCGATGATGACATCGCCCAACGGCGCGACACCGTCCGGCAAACCGCTCGACGGCTTCACGGTGCTCGAGTTCGCGACGATCATCGCCACGCCGATCGGCGTCTCAATGCTCGCCGACCTGGGCGCACGCGTGATCAAAGTCGAACCGATCGGCGGCGATCCGTTCCGCGGCATGGGCGGCGGACCGCTGCGTGGTCTGCTGGCGGCGAAGACGAACGCGGCCAAGGAATCGATCTGCATCGACCTCAAGGACCCGGAAGGCCAGGCGATCGTCGCCGACCTGATCGCCCAGGCCGACGCGATCGTGCATAACTACCGGCCGGGCGTGCCGGATCGGCTGGGCATCGGCTATGAGACGGCCAAGGCAATCAATCCTGAGATCGTCTGGGTCTCGGCCAACGGCTACGGCCCCGACGCGCCCGGAGCGCGACGTCCCTCGGCGCACCCGATTCCAGGCGCGGCCATGGGCGGAGCGCTGTTCCAGGCAGGCTCGGCGATGCCGCCTGGCGGCTGTGAGACGATCGAGGAGATCCGCGAAGCCTCGCGCCAACTCATGCGCGCCAACGAGTCCAATCCCGATCCCAATACGGGCCTGCTGGTCGCCTCGGCCACGCTGCTCGGTCTCTACGCCCAGCGTCGCTACGGCGTCGGCCAGGAGATCTACGTCAACATGCTGACCGCCAACGCCTACGCCAACAGCGACGACTTCCTGCTGTACGAAGGCAAGCCGCCGCGCCGGCAGGTCGACGGCGAGCTCTACGGCACCGCGCCCTGGTACCGGCTGTACGAGGCGTCGGAGGGCTGGGTCTTCCTCGCGGCCGTGACTGACGACGAGTGGACGGCGTTCTGCGAGGAAGCGGCGCCGGCGCTCGCGAAACGTGACGCTACGTCTGAGGATGCGTTGATCGCCGCCCTGACCGACGTATTCGCTCAGGCTCCGGCGTCTGAGTGGGAGTCCCGGCTTACCGCGATTGGTGTCGGCTGCGTCCGCGCCGACGCCGGACCGGTCGGCGAGTTTCTGATCAGGGATGAGCACGTCCTCGCCAACAACTTCAGTCCTGTGGCGAATCACCGGCGACTGGGCGATGTGCGTCGCTGGGGAGCCGTGACGACGATGGCAGGAGGCCGCGAGGACTACGGCCCCGGCGTCCTGGCGGGCCAGGAGACGGACGAGATTCTGGCAGAAATCGGGCGAGCCACCGACACTGACCGCCTCCGAGCCGAAGGTATCGTCTGGTCGGAGCCGGTTGAACTGGAGTGAACGACCGTGAGTTCCTCCGGCGGGCAAGGCGGTACGCCCGACGACGAAGGTTGTCCTACGAGGTTGACACTGAACGCGGCAAGGGCAGCCACTGGCAGTTCACGCTGGGTACCTATAAGGCCACGATTCCAAGCGGAGAGATTCACACAGGCACGCTGCTCGGTATTCTGAAGAAGCTGAGAATAGACCGCGAGGAGTTCTGAGCAATGCGTTACTCCTACCCGTGCCTGATCGAACGCGATCTCGACGAGGCGCGAGCGAGTGGCCGCGAGGCATACTCGGTCACGTTCCGCGACGTTGAACCTGCGATTACTGGCGCTCGGTCATGGCCTGAAGCTGTCGACATGGCGGGTGACTGCCTTGGCGTCGCCCTGGGGTTCTACGTCAACGACGATCAGGATTTACCCCTGCCCAGCTCCCCGCTGCATGAGGAAGTGATGATCTCCGTGGCGCCCCTTGTCGCAGCCAAGTTGGCCGTTTACGCGGCAATGCGTGAACAGGGAATGTCTCGCGCATCGTTGGCCGAGCGGCTGGAGATGGATCACGAGTCGGTCGGCAAGCTACTCGACCCGCGATTCCGCACACACTTGACGATCGTGGAACGCGCGCTGGCGGTTGTCGGACGTGCACTCGTGGTGGAAGACTGCCCTGTGGCCCCGCCGCCCGAGCCGGTCGGGGTTGCTGCTGAGGCGTAAGCGCAAACGGACCGCAGCTAACACAGCCGTACACTGCTCCCGACAGCGAAACGGAGCAGACCATGGGACTCCGAGGCGAAGCAGCCATCGTGGGGATTGCGGAGTGGAAACCGGAGCGCCGACCCACCGCGCCGCCGATGTTCACGTTGGAGCAGTGGGCTCAGCTGACCCGCGAGGCGCTGGATGACGCCGGCATCGACCCCTCCGAGGTCGACGGCATCTGCGCCACCAACATCCGCGAGTCGGACTCGTTTGTGCCATCGACGATCGCCGAGTACCTGGGCATGCAAGTCAACCTTGCCGAGGTCGTCGATCTCGGCGGAGCCTCCTGCGCTGCGATGGTCTGGCGCGCCGCCGCCGCCATTGAGCTGGGCTTGTGCAACGTCGTCGTGATCGGCGCGCCGTCGTGGCCCTCGCCAAGGCCGCCAGTGCCGCCGAGCGGGCTGAGCAGCTGGCGCTACGGCGCGTCGTCGGCCAACTACGGCTCACCCCAGGCCGAGTTCGACATCCCCTACGGCAACGTCGCCCAGAACTGCGGCTACGCGCAGATCGCGATGAAGTACGGCGCCGAGTACGGCTACGACGCCGAGGCGCTGGCCAAGATCGCGGTCGATCAGCGCGTGTCCGCCAATCACAATCCGCCCGCCGTATTCCACAACGTGCCGATCACGGTCGAGGACGTGCTCAACTCGTCGATGATCTCGGACCCGATCCACATGCTGGAGATCGTGATGCCCTGCGTCGGGGGCGCCGCGATCGTCGTGGCGGGAAAGGACGTCGCGCGACGCTCGAAGCACCGACCGGCCTGGATTTCCGGCTTCGGCGAGCGGGTGCTGCACAAAACGCCGACCTACGCCGAGGATCTGCTTTCGACGGCGCTGATTCCGGCGGCCGACCAGGCCTTCAAGATGGCCGGGCGATCGCGTGAAGAAGTCGATCTGATTTCTGTCTACGACTGCTACACCATCACGGTGCTGATGACGATTGAGGACGCGGGATTCTGCCCGCGCGGCGAGGGGCAGCCCTTCGTGCGCGAGCACGACCTCTCGTTCAAGGGTGAGTTCCCCTGCAACACGCACGGCGGACAGCTCGGCTTCGGTCAGGCCGGGCTGGCCGGCGGGATGTCGCACATCACCGAGGGCGCCCGGCAGGTGATGCGGCGCGGCGAGGATCACCAGGTACCCGATGCCGACGTGGCGTTCATCACCGGCAACGGCGGATTGATGTCCGAGCAGGTCGCGCTGATCCTGGAGGGCGACTGATGGCCGCGGACACGCCGCAGCGCCCGCTGCCGACGCCGATCGATCGGACGCAGCCGTTCTGGGACGGACTGCGCGAACACAAGGTGAAGATTCAGTACTCGCCGTCAAGCGACAACTGGGTCTTCTACCCCCGCTCGCATGCTCCGCTGACGCTGGCAGACGACCTCGAGTGGCGTGAGATCTCGGGCGAGGGGACGCTCTACACCTACACGATCGCTCGCCGACCGACGGCGCCGGATTTCGCGGGGGACGAGCCGCAGATCATTGCAGTCGTGGAGCTGAACGAGGGGCCGCGGCTGACCTCGACACTGGTCAATGTTGACGAGGACGCTATCGAGGTGGGCATGCGGGTGAGGCCGGTGTTCGAGGATGTTCCAGGTACGGAGACGACGCTCTTGCGCTATGAACCGGATTCGTAGCTACAACATCGGGGCTGCGCTGGTCGCGCTGCTCCTGTTGGCGAGCGTCGCGGTCGCCTGCGGCGACGACGAGCAGACCCAGGCGAGCCGTGGCGCTCCGTCCCAGCAGGTAGCACCGGACGAGCCGCAGTCGACGGCTCGGTCGGTGGAAGCGTCTGATCAAGCTGCAGATCAGAGGGACGATTCGGGAGCGTCGGAAAGCGCTCAGCAATCGCGAGCTGAGGTTCGGCAGGACGCGCAGCAGGACGACGAAGCGCAGACTGCTGCCGATCAGCCCGAGCAGGCCGCCCGCGACGAGTCGGAATCGGAGGCCGAGCCAGCCCCTGTCACGCTCGGCCTGCGGCCAATCCTCGGTGGGCACCAGTTTCATCAGCCAATCGAGATGCTGGAGCTGCCGGACGGCTCGTTCCTCGTCGCGGAGCAGCGCGGCTACATCACGCGGTTTGTGCAGGACAACGGCGAGGTTGAGCAGTTCGGCATCCTCGACCTGACCGAGTCGATCACCTTCCGCGGTGAGCAGGGGTTGCTCAGCATGGCTCTGCATCCCGACTACGAAGACAATCCGTTTCTGTTCGTCTACTACTCGCCCCGTGGCGAGAGCATGACTCGGCTGTCGCGATTCCGCATCGTCCAGGGGCAGGCGTTCGTCGAGGCGGAACTGGTGATCATCGAGATTCCCCAGCCCTACTCCAACCACAACGGCGGCGCGATTCGCTTTGGGCCGGACGGGATGCTTTATCTCGGGCTCGGCGATGGCGGCGCGGCCAATGATCCGCAGGGCCATGGTCAGAATCGGGAGACGTTGCTCGGCACGATCATACGGATTGAGGTCAACGACATCGACACCGCCACGCCCTACCGGATCCCGACCGATAACCCCTTCCTCGGAATCGCCGGTGTGCGGCCCGAGATCTGGGCATTCGGATTGCGCAATCCCTGGCGAATGGCGTTCGATCAGGAGACAGGATTGCTCTGGGCGGGAGATGTCGGACAGGACAGGGTGGAAGAGATCGTGATCGTTCGCGCCGGGGAAAACCATGGCTGGAACGTGTTCGAGGGCGACGAGTGTTTCCGTAGCGACGACGACTGCGCCGCCCTGACCGATGCGATCGCTCCGGTCGGAACCTACGGTCACGATGAAGGGTGCTCAGTCACCGGTGGTATGGTCTACCGGGGCAACGCGCTGCGGCATCTGCAAGGGGTCTACATCTTCAGCGACTTCTGCTCGGGCACCATCTGGGGTCTATGGCCGGACGACAGCGCGGAGACCGGCTGGGCGCGCGAAACAATCCTGGAGAGTGGTGAGCTGATCGCGTCGTTTGCCGTCGACGACGATGGCGAGGTCTACGTGCTGGTGTTCGGCGGCCCAATCCTCAAGCTGGTCGCGGAGTAGCGCCTGGGGATCTCAAACCGAGCGGCCGCCGCGTGTCCCGGGCCTCTGTGTCTCAGGCAACTGGCTCGACTGGATGCCAGAACCCATGTTCGTCTAGTATGACAGGAATGCGGCACGCCGCTCCGAGAGGGCTCTCGATGACCGCCCGGCAGCGATCAACAGGAACGTGCACATCGTCGAGCAATCGGCGTCAAACGGATCCGAACAAAACCGAACAAAACCGAACACAACCGAACACGATCCGATGCTCGGGACGCCCGATCCGCCTGGGGGGCCAGAACTCGCGCCAGATTCTCACCGAAACAACCCGAAAGAACCTGAAAAAGCCTGAAAGAACCTGAATGCTCCGCCGCCGCGATCTCCAGCAAAACACTGCATATCGGCGCCCCAAACCGGCCCCGAGCCGCCCAGAAAAAAAAGTTTGCTGAAACCCGAAAGTCAACCCTGATCCCACCTGAACAGGCCCTAGCCTGAGACGACAGGAATCGAGCCGCCCATGACCACTTCACGTGCCTTCGGTAAGACGCCCGCGCCCGACGTGCCCGCCGGAATGACCTGGCTGAACTCGGGCCGTGAGTTGTCGCTCGATGACTTCAAGGGCCGTCTGCTGATCCTGCACTTCTGGACCTACGCTTGAATTAACTGCCTCCATGTGCTTCCGCAGTTGCGGAAGCTTGAGCGCCGTTACGCCGACACGTTGCAGATTGTCTCGGTGCATTCGCCCAAATTCCCGACCGAGCGCGAGACCGAAAATCTGCGCCAGGCGATCCTGCGGCTGCGGATTGAGCATCCGGTCCTCAACGACGCCGACTTCAAGTACTGGCAGACGTTCGGCGCGCGCGCCTGGCCGACGTTGTATTTCATCGACCCACGCGGCAACGTGCTCGGCATTCACGAGGGCGAACTGACCGAGGACATGGCTTCCCCGCTGATCGACGGCTGGCTGGCCGAGTATGAGGCCGAACAGCTGCTGACGCGTAAGGATCTGGGCCTCGTCCGGGAGACGGGCGGCGACAGCGCGCTGTCGTTCCCGGGCAAGGTCGCCTGGGATGATGCCTCGGGACGGCTGGTGGTCTCGGACAGCAACAACGACCGGATCATCGTCGCCGACATCGATGGCAACGTGGCGCAGGTGATCGGCGGGTCCGAGGCGGGCTTCAAGGACGGTTCGGCGTTAGAGGCGCAGTTCAACCAGCCGCAGGGGGTCGAGGTCTACGGGGACTACGTGTTCGTCGCGGACAACGAGAACCACGCGTTGCGTCGGATCGATCTGCGCGACGGCAGCGTCGCCACCATCGCCGGCACCGGTGAGCAGGCGCGAATGATGCCGTCGGGCGAGGCCGCGACGCGGACGGCGCTGAGTTCGCCCTGGGATGTGGCCGCACACGAGGGCGACCTGTACATCGCAATGGCCGGCATCCACCAGATCTGGAGGATGCCGCTCGGCGAAGCCGCAGGCGACGGCTCGTACGTCGGTCCCTGGGGCGGTTCCGGCCGCGAAGGGATCGTCGACGGCCCGCGGATGCAGTCGGAGCTGGCTCAGGTCTCCGGTCTGGCGCCGGGACCGAGCGGTCTTGCCTTCGCCGACTCGGAGTCGAGCGGGGTGCGAGAGATCAGCTGGGATCCGGACGGTCGGACGACGACGTTCATCGGCAAGACCGGTCAGGGCGGGCTGTTCCACTTCGGCGACGCCGACGGCGGCCGCTCGGTCGCGAAACTGCAGCATCCGCTCGATGTGGCCCGGGTCGGCGATGAGCTGTACGTCGCCGACACCTTCAACCACAAGATCAAACAGGTCTATCCCAAGACCGAGAACGTCAACACGCTGGTCGGCGGCCACGGCGACACGCTGGGCAGCTTCGGCGAGCTCCAACTCGACGAACCCGGAGGCCTGACCAACGGTCCCGGCCGCTCACTGTTGGTGGCGGACACGAACAACCACCGGATCCTGCATCTGGACCTGGAATCCCGCCAGGGCCGGGAGATTGCGCTGAAACTGTGAGGGACACGAGGATCTGATCCCCTCTCCCTTTGGGAGAGGGTTAGAGCCTGTCCCGCACTTGATGCGGGAGTGAGGGTCCCCCGATAACGACCTCGCCGCGCTGCAGGACGAACACCGGCTGGTCGAGGTCTCGGATGTTGATGGCGGGATCGCCGGCGAACGCAACCAGGTCGGCGTCGAAACCTGGCTGGATCCGTCCGACCTGATCGCCGACGCCAATCGCGTCGGCGGTGTCGCAGGTCATGATCCTCAGCGCGTGCCACTCGCTGAGGCCGATTTCTTGGACGAAGGCCCAAGCCTCGGCCGGAGCTCGGTTGAAGTCGGCGTAGGCCATGCCCATGTCGAGCCCCGAGGTGAAGCGGACGCCCCGGTTATGCATGTCCCGGAGGATCTCAAGCCCTTGCTGGCGCGGTGACGGTCCCTGCAGGTTGGGATTGCGACGCGGAGCGGCTTCGCCGCGCTCGCGTGCTTCGGCGGCGAGCAGGCCAAGACCGATGGTCGGGTTGACCCAGATACCCTCGTCGGCGATGCGCTGCGCGAGCTCGGGCTCGTACTTGAACCCCTCCTCCGGATTGGCCGACAGCCAGCGGCAATGGATCAGGTGCCTGACCTCGCCCTCGACCGCCGCGCGTATGCCTTCCGCGGCATGCGTATGCGCGGCAACCTCGATGCCGGTTGACTCGCCGGCTTCGACTATCTCGCCGATCGTCTCGGGCGGATACTGCCGGTCGCGCGGGTTCGACGTCGGAGTGAAGTTGCCGCCCGAGGCCATCACCTTGAGTACGTCGGCGCCCTGGTCGACGTGGTCCCGGGCCATGGCGCGGACCGCCTCGGGCGAGTCGGCCTCGCCGCCCCAGAACCAGCAGTGATCCATGGTGCGCGTGATCGGCGCGCCGGAGGCGAGCAGTCGCGGTCCGGGTATCACGCCCGAGGCGATGGCGTCGCGGACCGCGAAGACGACCTCGTTCTTGGAGCCGAGGTCGCGCATCGTGGTAATCCCGCTGCGCAGCGCCAGTCCGACGGCGTGGGCCGCCCGCATCAGGGCCGGCTCGTTCGGCTCGACCGAGATGATGTCGAAGGCGTCGACGCGCGGCGGACAGGGAATGTGGGTGTGGCCCTCGACCAGGCCGGGCATGAGCGAAACGTTGCCCAGGTCGACGGTTGCTTGCGCCGGAGCATCGGCGGCTGGCAGGACATCGATGATCTTGCCGCCGGAGACAGCGACCGCGTGGTCGGGCAGCCAGTCGTCCGTCGCCTGGTTGGCGACCCGCGCCGCGCGGTAGAAGCGATGCTCCGGATCCGCCATCAGTGTGCGCCCCAGCTCGGCGAGCGCTTCTCGCGGAACGCCTGCGGACCCTCCTTGGCGTCGGCGGTTGTGCGGGCGACGCGGCGCATGGTCTCACCGAAGCGGATCGCCTGGACGAAGGGCAGCTCCTGGCCGCGGTGGGCGACCTCCTTGGTCGCGCGCACGGCCAGCGGCGCGCCCTTGCAGAGACGCTCGGCCAGGTTCCGGGCTGAGGGCATCAGATCGTCGTGCGGCACAATCTCCCAGACCAGGCCCATCTCCTTCGCCCGCCAGGCGTCGACCCGGTCACCGATCAGGAGCAGTTCCATCGCATGGTGCCAGGCGACGCGTTTCGGCATCCGGATCGCGCCCTGGATCGTGGGCACGCCGATCTGGACTTCGGGAAAGCCGAACTGGGCGCGGTCGGAGGCGATGACGAAGTCGCAGGCGGCGACCATGGTCAGACCAAATCCGAGCGCGTAGCCGTTGACGGCCGCAATCGTCGGCTTCCAGACCTCCATGCCCGACTCGAGCGAAGTCAGCGAGGGAACTTCCCAGAAGGTGTGTTCCTCGGGCGGCGCGGGCGAGCGCAGGTCGGCGCCGGCGGAGAAGGCGCGCCCCGCGCCCGTGACGATCCCGACCCAGGCCTCGTCGTCGTTGCGGAATTCCTCCCAGGCCGCGTTGAGGTCGGAGCGCAGTTCATGGTTGATCGCGTTCAGAGCCTCGGGACGGTTGTAGGTGATGGTGGCAATCCGACCGCTGCGCTCATAGGTGACGGTGTCGCCCATCGGAACCTCCTGGATATGTCTGCGCTGCGAGTTCGATCCAGCCTATCTGTCGATGCTGCTAGGTAAGCGCCACCAGGGAGCAGGGATTGGGTTCCCCGCTGAGCGTGCTGAGATAGTCCGCGTAGGCATAGCGTCGATCTCGCCGGTGGCTTGGGATCTTCTCGACGATGCCCGCGCGCTCCAGGTGCTGAACCGGTGCTCACCCGCTCTGCAGCGCCTGCAGGTGTTTGCCGGCGAACTCGGCCAGGACGGCCTCGGCGTCGGCGGCGGGGTGCAGGTTGGCGATCGCCTGATCGAAGCCGCGTGATTTCATCTCGTTGAGCGTCTCGGCTGCTTCGTCGATCGTGTCCTCCGCGAGCACGGTGATCCGGTTGATCATCAGCTCCAGTGCCGAGGAATCGCGGCCGTGCGATTCCGCCTCGGATTTGACCAGGGCCCAGTCCTCATCCAGCGTGTCGAGCATTGCCGGGTTGGCGAGGTAGCCGTCGGCGAAGCGCCCGGCGCGGCGCAACTGGCGCGGGTTGTTCCCGCCCAGCAGGATCGGCACGCGGCGGGGCGGCTGTGGTCGGCAGTACCAGCCTTTGGTGTTGTAGAACTCGCCCTCGAAGGAGCCGATCTCGTTCTCCCACAGGTCGCGCAGGACCTGCAGATATTCGTCCATCCGCGCGCCGCGGCGGTCGAAGGGCATCGAGAGCGCCTCGAACTCTTCCTTCCACCAGCCGACGCCGGCGCCGAGGATTAACCGCCCGCCGGCCAGGTGGTCGAGCGTGGCCATCAGCTTGGCGTGCAGCACCGGCGCGCGCATTGGTGCGACCAGCACGGCGGTGCCCAGCTCGACCCGTTCGGTGACGGCGGCGGCGAAGGTCATCAGCGTGAGCGGCTCGAGAAAGGCGGTCTCGGCCGGTATCAGGAAGCGGCCGTCTTCGGAGTATGGGTAGTCCGAGCCCTGGTCGGGTCGCAGGACGACGTGGTCGAAGGTCCAGAGGGAGTCGTAGCCGTTGGCTTCCACGGCCATCGCCACTCGCTTGATGTTCTCCGGGCTGGCCACGCCGCCGACCTGTGGCAGGTAGATGCCGACCTTCATGTGATGCTCCCTCCGGTTCCGCGTCGGGCGATACCCTCGGCAGATATGCCCCCAACGATCTTCAGTTCGCCGAACAGTATGCCCCACGCAGTGTCGAAGCGACTTGATTCGTGAGTCAGCGCCCCGCCTTCGCTCGGCCGCCGCTGCGCAGCCTGTTTCGGATTCGCGACTACCGCGTGCTCTGGCTGGCGGCGCTTTGCATGATCATCTCGCAGATGATCCGCTTCGTCGCGATTCCGCAGTGGTTCGTCGACCAGACCGGCGGCGAGTCGTTCACCGAAGTGGCGATCATCGGGGCCGTGCAGTTGCCGATCCAGGCCTTCGGGGTGCTCTATGGCGGCGTCCTGGCCGACCGCTTCGATCGGCGCTGGCTGATGGCCTCCGCCAATGCGGCGGTGCTGGCCATCCTCGTCGCCGTCGCCACGGCGGCGACGCTCGACCGGCTCGAGTTCTGGATGGCCTGGGTGGCGCTGGGCGCGCTCGGCGGTCTGGCCACGTTCGTGGCGCCGGCGCGGGCCACGATCACGCCGCGCGTCGTGCCGCCTCGCTACCTCAGCGCCGCCGTCACGCTGGACACCAGTACGCAGATGACCGGCTGGATCCTGGGCGGGCTGATCGTGACGGCGCTGGCGGTCGGTCTGGACGCGATCGGGATGCTCTGGGTGGCGGCCGGATTTGCCCTGATTTCGGCGATCATGCCGGCCCTGATCAAGACGTCGGCGCGGGCGGTCTCGGAGCGGCAGTCGACGCTGCGCATGGTGATCGAGGGCACGCGCTACGTGATCCGCCATCCGATCCTGCCGGGGCTGTTCATCCTCGACTGGGGGATCACGGTGATCTCCTACTACCGCGAGATTCTGCCCCTGCTGGCGACGGGGCTGTTCATGGCCGGAGTGGGGGCGGCGGGTGCGCTGGGCACGGTCAACGCGGTGGGCTCGGCCTGCGGGATGCTGCTGGCGCTGTTCCTGGTCAACTACCGGGCCAAGGGGATCATGGTGCTGGCGGCCTCCGCCTTCTATGCGGCGCTGCTGTTTGCGCTGGGCGCGGCGCCGTGGCTCTGGGTCGGCATGATCGTGATCGCGATGTTGGGTGCGGCCGACGCGGTGACGGTCGCCGTACGGCAGGTGACGGTCCACCTGACCACGCCTGACGAGATGCGTGGACGCGCTTTCTCGGTGATGGTGCTGATGGCGCAGACCGCGAACAACCTGGGCATCATATGGGTGGGGTTCTGGGGCGACGAGATCGGGGTCGACAGGACGTACTTCCTGGGCGGTGTGATCGGCCTCGGCGCGACCCTACTGATCGGCCTGTTGTGGCGCTCGATCAGCCGATATCGGGCTCCCGATCACGCGCCCGATAGTCTCGTCAGTTGAGAGGGCCAATCGAACGGGGGCAGCCATGGTGTTCAGCGAGGAACTGATCGACTTCCTGGTCGGACTGTCGGCCAATAACAACCGCGAGTGGTTCAACGCGCGCAAGGATGTCTACGAGTCTGTCCTGCGTGAGCCGGCACTCGAGTACATCCGCGAGGTCGGCGAACCGTTGGCCGACATCTCCCCGCATGTCCGCGCGTCTGACCGCAAGCAGGGTGGGTCGCTGATGCGAATCTACCGCGATGTCCGCTTCTCGCGCGACAAGTCGCCCTACAAGACGAACGTCGGCATTCAGTTCCGCCACGAGTCGGGCAAGGACGTGCATGCGCCGGGCTACTACGTGCACATCTCGATCGAGGAATGCTTCATCGGCGCGGGGAGCTGGATGCCCGATCGAGACGCGCTCCTGGCCTATCGGCGCGCGGTCTCCGAGCATCCCAACGAATGGCTCGCGCTGAAGCAGATGACGGAGTCGGGCGAGTGGACCCTCGACGGCCACCACGACATGCTGAAGCGTCCGCCCAGGGGATTTTCGGCCGACGATCCGATGATCGAAGACATCAAGCGCAAGCACTTCATCGTCACTCACCGGATGGACATCGAGGACGTGACCGCCCCCGATTTCGTCGACTACACCGTCGACCGGTTCAAGGAGTCGAAGGACTGGATGGCCTTCCTGGCCCAGGCGATCGGGTTGCCGTTCTGACCAGCACCTTCGCGCAAGAGGAAGCTCTCGGGCGCTGCCTATCCTGCGATCCGCACGCAACGAGGAGGAGGACGCGATGACGCAACAGACCCCAGAACGGAACATGCCGCCCGTGGCTCCAGAGCTTGAGGGCGACCCAGTTGATCCGCCTGGCGACTCTCGCTTCGTGATCAAACCGACTGCCGACACGCCCGTCAGCGTGGGACGCAACATTCACGCCCGACGGATGTTCACGGCGGCCGAGGGGCGCTTCGAGAGTTCGTTCCAGTTTGTGCTCTACAACGTGTTGCCGGTGGGCGAGACGAACGTTCGGCACATCCATGAGGACATCGAGAAGGTCTACTACTTCCTCAAGGGCAACGCCGAGATCGATTGCGGGCCGTGGCGGACGACGGCGACGGCCGGCGACTTCCTCTTCTTCCCCGCGGACATTGCGCATCAGATCTTCAGCAAGGGACCCGAGGACCTCGAGTTCATCGTCTGTGCGGCGCAGACGCAGGGCGAAGCGCGGGGGATGTCGGACGGCGGGCTGCTGGAAGCGAGTGACGACTGATGGCCGACCAGGACGCGACCGAGGTCGTCCCGCTCGAACCGCTGCGCGAGTTCGGGACCAGGGTCTATGAAGCGTGCGGCGTTCCCTCGGCAGACGCGGCGTTCACCGTTGAGATTCAGCTGACCGCCGACCTGCGCGGCGTCGACACGCACGGATTCCAGCGCCTGGGCTGGTACGCAGGGCATCTGCAGGCCGGCCGCTACAACCCGACGCCAAGTCTGGAAGTGCTGAAAGAGACGCCGGTTTCGCACGTGGTCGATGGTGACGGGGGGATTGGGCAGCTGATCGTCGCGCGGACGATGGAGCGAACGATCGCCAAGGCGAAGGAAGCCGGGCTGGCGCTGGGCACGCTACGCAACAGCAACGACTGGGGCATGGGCGCGTTCTATCCCATGATGGCGGCGGCTGAGGGCTTCGTCTCGTTCTGCACGACGACGAGCGTGCCTAACATCGCGCCTTTCGGCTCTCGGACTCGCATTTCGGGCAACAATCCGATGGCGTTCGCCGCGCCGCGAGCGTCGGGCCCGCCGGTCGTGCTCGACATGGCGCTGACGCCTGTCGCGCTGGGCAAAGTGATGCGGGCCAGGGCCGAGGGCCGCGAGATTCCCGAGGAATGGGGCTTCCTCGACATCGAAGGGCTGCCGACGACCGATCCGGAAACGGCGTTGTCGGGAATCATTCCGGCGCTGGGCGCAGTCGCGGCCTACAAAGGGTCGGGACTGAGCATGTTCATGAACCTGCTGGCCGGCGCGCTGCCGGGCGGCTACCACTCGCAGGACGTTGACATCGGCAAGCGGGGACAGTTCCTGCTCGTCATCGACCCCGAGATCTTCGGCGACGCCGCCGAGTTCGGCGCGAAGGTCGATTCGATGGTCAACCAGATCAAGTCCGCCGACCCATTGCCTGGTGTCGACGAAGTCTTCGCGCCCGGCGAGATCGAGCAACGGGCGTACGACGAGCGAATCGCGGCGGGTCACGTGGTCTATCCGTCATCGACGCTTCAGGAACTTCGGGAGCTGTCCTCGAAGATGGGGATCCCGCTGGAGGTCTAGCGCTCGCAGACGGTACCGTCACCGTCACCGTCCTTGGCCGAGGGCACGGTCTCCTTGGGGAACCCTCGGCCGTCTCCCTTCGAACCAAGCTGTCGTTCTACGCCGGCGGCCTCTGCCGCATCGCACGACGCGTAGACACCTTCCGCCGATTCAGGACCGTCCGTGGTCTGGTCGGCTTGCTGTTCTCGGTACTCGATGTAGACAACGGTCGGTTGCCGCGCCGGATGCTCGGCCGGGCGTTCGTAATCGGCGGGGCACGTGTTGAGCATCGCTCGCAGGGCGTTGACCTCGGCTTGGTCGGCGGTCAGCGACCACTTCACCTTGACTGCGATCCAGTCGTGGGCGTACTGGCACCAGGCGTTCCTGAGCGGCGGCTTCCACTCGGATGGATCGTCGGCGCCCTTGGTTCGGTTGCTGGAGGCGGAGACGGCAGTCAGGGCGGCGGGGAGGTGGAGGTCGTTGGCGTAGGCGGACCTGCGTTGCGCCGTCCAGCCGGCAGCGCCGGAGTCGTGCGCCTCAGCAAGCGGAACCATGTGGTCGATGTCCAGATCTGAGGGGTCATCGAAGGTCGCGCCGTCGTACCAGGAGATCCAGAGGCCGTCGAGCGGCCGGCAGCTCTGATCGACTTCCGAAATCGAGACAGCTTCCGCGACTAGCACGAGTTCGCGCACGTTGCACTCTGCTCGCTCCGTTTCGAGCCAGCCGCGAGGCATGTACAGGTCGCGGTTGTAATCGACGCCGCCGTCGGCCTCCGGAGCGATTGTGAGTTGAGCGAGCAGTTCTTCGTGAGGATTCGGTTGAGCCTGGGGTTGCTGCTCCACCTGCGCCTGTTGTTCGGTCTGAACCTGCTGCAGTTGCTGGGACGGTTCGGGCTCCGACGCGGCCGCCTGCTCGGCAGCTTGAGGGCCGATGGCCTGCGGTTGCGATGGCGCGTCGGACTCGTCGCCCCCGAGGATGCTCGCGATGATCGCGATCACGATGATTGCGGCCAGGCCCAGACCAATGTTGCGCCGATTCATGCGCGCCGCCGCTCCTCCGCCCGCCTTCGGATCACACGTCAGCCTAGTCGGCGGTCTATCCTGATTCGGAAGTCGAGAGGACGAGTGTCATGGTCAGCGAGATTGTCTATTCCTGCGACTCCCACGTGGTTGAGGGGCCGGAGGTCTTCGACGGGCTGGTTGAGAAGTACGGCGACCGCGCGCCACGCGTGGTCGATGGCTGGAAGGGCCGCCAGGGCGTGTACCTGGCCTGGCCGCAAATCGACTTCGCCATGCTGGTCGGCCGGCTGGGGATCGCCGGGGCGAACCTGAACCTGCCCGAGACCAAAGAGAAGATGCAGCGCGGCTGGGACCTGATTAACCCGGGCGTCAAGGATCCGGTGGCTCGGCTGACCGAGCAGGACACGGACGGCGTGGTCGGCGAGGTGATGTATCCGTCGATCAACATGTTGACTTACATGGTTGACGACGTGGAAGTAGTGAACGCCGTCTTCCAGCGGCACAATGACTGGATCCGCGACTACTGCTCGTACAGCCCGGAGCGGCTGATCGGCGTCGGTTGTCTGACCCTGCGCGACGTCGAGGTCGGCATCGCGGAGCTCGAGCGCTGCGCCAACATGGGGATCAAGGGCGTCGCCATTCCCTGTACCGCGCCCAAAGACAAGCCCTACTCGGACCCGTACTACGAGCCTTTCTGGACGGCGGCCGAGGAAGCGGGATTGCCGCTGACGATGCACATCTTCTGCGGCGCGGAGCCGGGGATGGGTCTGCCCAAGGAGTGGGACGAGGTCGTCAGCTACACGCTGGCGCACTCGGCGGCCTGGAACACGATCTCCAACCTGGTTACCTCGGGCGTCTGCGAGCGCCACCCGGGTCTGAAGTTCGTGATGGCCGAGTGGGAGACCGGCTGGATTGCGCACACGCTGGAGCGCTGGGACCACGCCTACTACCGCGCCCGCGCAGTCGACCGCACGCCCGAGCTGGAGATGCTGCCCTCGGAGTACTTCCACCGCAACTTCATGGTCACGTTTGAGGACGACGCGATCGGCGTGCAGACACGCGAGGGCATCGGCGTCGACAACCTGCTCTGGGGCAACGACTACCCGCACCACGACGCAATCTGGCCGAACTCGCGCCGGATTCTGGACGAGATCATGGAGGACGTCCCGCAAGAGGACGTCGACAAGATGGTCTGGGGCAACGTGCAGAAGCTGTACAACATCGACGTCAACGCTCTGCCGGTGTAGTCGACAAAGCGCACGGTTTGAGGCGAGAGCGCCCGCACGCGTCGTGCGGGCGCTTTGCTTCGCGTGTGTTGCGTCTAGTCTGCGGAGTGGAGGATTGAGTGATGGCGTCGCGACGTGAGCAAGCTGGACTGCCGAAAGGTGCCGAGATGCGGGTTCTCGTGCTCGATCGCCTCAGGCACATGGTGAATCCCGTGAATCGGAAGCAGATCGGCGATGCGGTTGCGCAGCGGCTCAGATTGAGCCCAGAACAGCTGGCAGTGCGAGAACCGGCGAGCGGCGGCGGTGACAGCACTCGTTCATTCGTGGATTGGTGGAGCGAATGGGCGTGCAACGACCTCAAGCACATTGGTGTCACGGAACAACCCGGACGTGGCCTATACCAACTCACCGAGCTCGGCCGAACGATCTCGGACCAAGAAGTTGCGCAGCGGCATCGAGAGCGCGGGCGTCGATATCGCAGCAAGCAAAGGGAGAAGAGCGAAAGCGAAACGGCAGGGAGCGATGGGGAACGCGTCGATGATGAAGAGGTGCGGGCTTGGGAGGATGAACTGCTGGATCGCCTCTTGAGCGCTTCGCCCAAGGCGTTTGAACATCTCGCCGGTGCTTTGCTGCAAGCAGCAGGATTTGACGATGTAGAAGTCACTGGTCAGAGCAGCGACGGCGGAATTGATGGCATCGGAACGTATCGACCTTCGGGTCTGATTTCATTCCAAACCGCGTTTCAATGCAAGCGATACAAGGGGTCAGTGGGGTCTTCGACTGTGCGGGATTTTCGAGGTTCGTTCATCGGGCGGTCTGACCGGGGAATCATAATCACGACGGGTTCCTTCACTCGTGACGCAAGGGACGAGGCTGCCCGAGCCGGAGCCAATCCGGTCGACCTCATCGATGGTGAGGCGCTGTGCGCGCTTTTGAAGGAGCACTCCTTGGGCGTTCGCACTACCCAGCGCGTCGTCGAGGACATCGTCGTTGATCAGGCCTACTTCGACCAGTTTGAGGACACCCAATGAACAACCTCCGAGCTGTCCTCCTTGACGTTCTCGTTGCGCTGATCATTCTGATCGCGGGGGGCGCGATATTCGCTCGGATTGCTGGGGTGGAGGAGGGGGAGGCGGCTCCGGGTTGGGTATCGATTGCTCCTCTGGTTCTGGCGATGCTGTATCTCGGATGGCGGACGCTTCGTCGGGGGCGGCAGCGTCGGGAGGCGGAGGCGCAACTCTCCGAGGAGGGGGAGGAGCCGCGCGAGCGGCCCGGATGGGGAGAGGTTGAGGGGGTCGAAGATCCCCCGATGGACGACTATCAGTGGCGGTCCCGGCTGGAGTCGTCGATTCGCAACCTGGGACGCGATGCGTTCGAGCAGTTCACGCTCCGCATTCTGGACGCGCTCGGGGTTGTCGATGTCAAGGTCGCCAGGGTTGCGTTCGATGGGGCCGTGGAGTGCACCGGTGTCCGTGACGACGAGGAGCGAGCGACGATCTACTCGGTCTGCCGACGGTCCTTCGGGTCGTTGGGCGCCAACCAGGTGCGCGATCTGCGCGCGTTGATGGAAGGCAAGGCGTCGGAAGGACTGTTCATCACGAACGGGGAGTTCTCGTCTTCGGCCGTCGACGAGGCGGATGAGGGCGAGCAGCCGATCGACCTGGTTGACGGCGATGATCTGCTCGATCTGATGCACACCAATCGGCTTGGTCTGATCTTCGACGAGATTGGTCGGGTGACCGCGATCGACGAGGAATGGTTCCGCGGCCTCGAACGCGATCGTCTGATTCGGGACGGAGACTGAGGATGGCAGAGTTGCCTGATGGCCAGCCGACTGTTGGCGTGGTTCCCGGCGATGACGCGGCGCCGGAGGCGGTGCACGCCTCGATGGCGGTCTTGCAGGCGATGGAGTTGCCGATCTCGTTCGAGGTCTTGCCGGACGGAGCGGAACTCGCACGTGAACTGCCGCGCGCCGAAGGCGAGAAGCTGGTGATTGAGACCGCGGAGCGCTGCGACACGGTGCTGTTCGGTTCGACCAACGGCCAGACCCCGGGCGTCGGGTACTTTCGCTGGGGCAAGCAGACCTACGCCAACGTGCGCCCGATCAAGTGGCGGCCGGGGTTCTGCTCGCCGCTGGCCGAGCCGGAAGGCATCGACTACGTCATCGTGCGGGAGAACCTGGAAGACCTGTACGCCGGGATCGAGGGCGAGTTGTCGGAGGTGGCGGCGTCGGGATTGGCGGAGCGGCCGCGCTTCGGCGGCGTCTCGCGGACGCAGATTCCCGGCGGATTCGGTCACTTTGCCGAGGCCGAGGGCCGATATGCGATCAAGTATTTCACGCGGGCCAACGTGGAACGGGTCGCCCACTTCGCCTGTCGGTTGACGCAGCAGCGCAAGGCCGAGGGCTTCGAAGGCAAGCTGACGTGCTCGGCCAAGACCAATGTTTTGTCGAAGACCGACGGCTGGTTTGTCGAGATTGCCGCCGAAGTCGCGTCTGGCTACCCCGATATCACCTTCGAGTCGTTCATCGCCGATGACTTTGCCCGCCGGATCGTGGCCTCGCCGCACGACCTCGATGTGGTGCTGCTGCCCAATCTGTACGGCGACATCTTCTCGGATGAGGGCGCGGGAACGATCGGCGGCCTGGGCCTCGCGCCGTCGGGTTGCTTCGGCGAGGACTGGGCGTACTTCGAGTCGGTCCACGGGACGGCGCCGGACATCGCCGGGATGCACCGGATTAACCCGACGGCGACGATGCTCTCCGCAGTGATGATGCTGCATCACCTGGGCCAGCACGAGCGAGCATCGGCGTTGGAGTCGGCGATTGATTCGGTCTACGAGGCGGGCGAGCGGTTGACGCCGGACCAGGGTGGTTCGGCAAGCACTGAGGAGTTTGCCCAAGCAGTGATCGACGCGCTGTAGCAACCGGTGCCCAACTTCCGACGCCCCGCGCTCCGACGCGGGGCCCAGACCTCAGCCGCTGGTTGAGGCTGAGCGATGCTCTTGCTTCAGCGTCGCATTTCAGACCTGTTGACGGACGCCCGGTCGATGCGATCGCTGTCCAGCTTGCGAGATTGAGTGCTGTAGGCCCCGCGTCGGAGCGCGGGGCATCGGATCTGGTTGCCGGTAGCCAGTTGGCGGGAGCGCATGGGAGTCGAACCCACCCGAGACGGTGCGGACCGCCCCGCATCAGTTTTGAAGACTGTGGAGGACACCGGTCCCCTTCCGCTCCCGTGCGAATGAGGTTAGCGGAGGTTAGCCGACGTAGAGGTCGATTGAGGCGGGGGCTACCTGTGACTCGAGGGCGGTTCGGAACTCGGCCCAGCGGTCGTCGTAGCGGGAGCGGCGGAAGTTGGCGTGCAGACTGGCGGTTCCGGCGTTCTGGGTGGTCGAAGCGACCTTGAACCCGCGCAGGTTCGAGTTGAGGAAGCCCAAAAGCACCGCTTCGTGTTGCCGATACTCGTCGGCGGACATCGTGATGATCAGGTCTCGGCTGCCCGCGGTCAGGCCGCGCAGGCCGGTCGAGCCGAAGATGCGCTGGCCGATCAGGACCAACGCGACCGCGGCGAAGAGGATGCCGATCAGCTCGTAGTTGTAGGTCGCTGCGCCGATCGATGAGGCGATCACGACGAGCAGGTAGCCAATCTCGGCCGGATCCTTGATCGGCGTGCGGAAGCGGACGAATGAGAGCGCGCCGAGCAGTCCGAGCGAGAGCGGCAGCGACCACTGGATCGCGATGAAGAGGAGCGTGATCGCTGGTCCGGCGAGCAGGAAGACGCGGTGGATGCCGGCTCCGCGCTGCCAGTCGCGGTAGAAGATGAGGTAGAGGACGTAGGTCGCGATCGAGGCGGCCAGCGAGACGACCATCGCGAGGAGATACTCCTCAAACGCGATCTCCGAGGTTGGGCCGAGGATGTCGGGCCACTCGATCAGGACGATGGGCATCGGCTGCTCCAGATGTGAATCGAGGCCTAACCGGCGCGGGCGTGCTCGCCGCCGTAGAGCGTCTCCACAGCGAGGGCGTACTTTGAATGAGCGGTTCGGCGCAGGCCAAGCCGTCGGAGGTGGGCGACGTGGGGTGGCAGTTCGCCGCTTGACTTGAGTTCAAGGACTGAGCCATCGGGTACCGGCAACCAGACAGGGGCTCCACGCGGATTTGACGTGCGTACGTCCGTGTCCAATGACGCGCGCACAGCGCCGTCGGAGGATTGCCAGCGGATGCGGCTGTAGCGGATCAGGGCGGTCGGTTGCAGTGTCGGTTCGACGGGCAGGGTCGTGAGGGGGGTCAGATCGCGAAGGCGGCGGGCCAGTTCGTCGCGCTCAGGGATGATCAGCCCGAGTCGGTTCGGGATGCCGGTGGAGGGGTAGCGGAAGCGCTGCTTGGTCGAGAGGGCGCCGTCGCGCGATTTCACTTCGAGCCAGACGCCCGCGTACGGATCGACCGGATCGCCGTACCAGCGCAGACGCAGTTTCTGTTTGTCGAACTCGCCGTCGGCCGACTCTTGGTACGAATCGAGGTTGACCGTGTCGTAGTAGCAGCTCGTGACGACGCCCTCGGGATACTGCGGATCGCGCGGCAGGCGGGCGTCGAGCCAGGCGGTCAGTAGCGGGGCGCGGGCGGCAGGCAGCGGGTACTTGCGCTCTTCCCGCCAGCTGGAGTCGTCGGAATCGTCTCTGGTCGAGGCGCGGCGCAGGGTGAGGGCCATGCCGCTAGCCTACCCGCTTGTTAAGCTCACTCCGGGAGCGGGCGATGCCGATCAATCGCTGGATTGCCGCCGGTTTGGCGGTCGCTGCGTCGGTGATCGTCGCAGTGGTTGTGTATGCGGCGGGCGGCGATTCCACGGCTCCGCGGCTACCGGCCAACGCCGACGCCGCCGCGATTGGCGTCGATCAGCAGCGCAGCGATCCGTTCAACATCGTCTTCGATCAGAGCACGGTACGGATCTACGACATCCAGCTCGATGAAGCCGGGCAGGCGAAGCTCGACGCGAATCCGACGGCCGAACAATACGTCGAAGGCGCGGTGATCATCGATGGCAAGCGCTACGGGCCGATTGGCGTGCGGTACAAGGGGTTCTTCGGGGTGCTGCGGCAGTGCTTCTTCACCGGCGTGAACACCTGCGACAAGCTGGCCTGGAAGCTGAAGTTCAACCACTACGAGCCGTCGCTGCGCTTTCATGGTTTGAAGCGGCTTAACTTCCACCAGATGAACAGCGACGACGCGCAAATGCGTGAAGTGCTGACTTACCAGGTGTTCCGCGACGCCGGGGTGGCGGCGCCGCGCTCGGTCTTCGCGCTGCTGCGCCTCAACGGCGAGCCGCTTGGTCTGTACACGTTGTCGGAAGACATCGACGATCGATTCATCGCCGATCGCTTCCGCGACGGCGGGCGCGGCGTGCTCTACAAGGAGATCTGGCCGGGCAACATTGAGCGGTTGCCGGCATTCAGCGAGACGATTGAAGGGGCGATCAGGCGCGGTCCCGAAGATCCGTCGGGCCTGCGTGAATTCTCGGCGGCGCTGACCGAGGCGGAGCAATCGGACGATCCGGCCGCGGCGGTGTTCGCCGTGTTGGAGGACTACATCCAGGACCTGGACGTGCTCTACAGCTACCTGGCCGCGGACCGCCTGACCGACAACTGGGACGGGATCGTGGCCTGGTACTGCGTGCCGGTGTGCGGCAATCACAACTATTTCTGGTACGAAGATGCGCTGTCGGGCGAGTTCAGTCTGATTCCCTGGGACGTGGAAAACAGCTGGCGCTCGCCCAGCCCGATCCGCTCGTACTACGAGATGCCCGACTGGGATGAGCTGGAGCGTAGCTGCCGCTTGCGCAAGGTGTTCTGGGACATCGACGCTCGGGCGCCGCACTGCAATGCAGTAATCCACGCGCTGGCGACGCAGGGCTGGGAACGCTACATCGAGGCGTCACGCGAGTTGATGCAGGATGTCGTCACGCTCGAGCAGATGCATGAACGGGTCAACGCGATCACTGAGCTGATCGAGCCGCATGTGCTGGCCGACGAGAACGGACCGGGGGAGATCGAGTGGCGCGCCGCGGTGCGATTGCTGCATGAGGAAATCGACGATCGCTGGCAGTACATTGCCGACAAGATTGCGGTCTGGGACGCGACGGGGAAGGCGCCTGGAGATGGCTGATCTGATTCTGCGCGGCGGCACGGTGGTCGATGGGACCGGGACGGCGAGGTTTGAGGCCGATGTTGCGGTTGACGGGGATCGGATCAGCGCTGTTGGTGAATTGTCGGGCATGTCGGCGCGGCGGGAGATTGACGCTACCGGAATGACGGTCTCGCCTGGCTTCATCGATACCCACGCGCACTCGGACGGCGTTCTGTTGCGCGACGCGGTGCACGCGCACGGATTGGTGCAAGGCGTGACGACGGAGTTCATCACCCAGGACGGCCTGTCCTATGCGCTGCTGTCGGATGAGAACCTCGATTCCTACGGTCGCTACATCGCCGGACTGTACGGTCCGCCGCCTGCAGGTCTTGACGTCTCGACGATGGCGGCGTTCCGCTCGCACTACGACGGCAAGGGCTGCAATGTCGCCGTTCAAGCGCCGCACGGACCGGTCCGCCTCGAGAGCGTTGGCTTCGAGGACGTGCCGCTCGAGGGTGCGGGGCTGGCCAAGGCAGAGCGGATGATCGCCGAGGCCATGGAGCAGGGCGCGACGGGGTTCTCGACCGGGCTCTCGTACTACCCCAACTCCTACTCGAACACTGACGAGCTCGTGGCGCTGAACAAGGTCGTCGCGCGATACGACGGCGTCTACGTGACCCATATCCGCAATCACAACGACGATCGAGCGCCCGACGGATCGGGCATCGTCGAGGCGATGAACATCGGCAGACGCAGCGGGGTCAAGGTGCACATCTCGCACTACCGCACGTTCCCGAGCAACGCCGGCGATATCGACTCGATCATGTCGGAAGTCGACCGGGCCAAGGCGGACGGCGTCGACGTGACGCTCGAGTGCTACCCGTACGCGGCGGCCGCGACGGTGCCGGGCTACTTCCTGCGCGGTGAGTGTCACGTCGGAGGCATTGATCGGCTGTTGGAGCGCCTGGGCGACCCGGCCTGGCATGACCGGCTGGTCGACTCGCTCGAAAACCTGTTCCCCGGACGCAACGACGCGGCGACGTTCACGTGGATCGGGGCCGACCACCTGAAGCATCTGGAGGGTCTGTCATTTGCCGACGCCGCGGCGCGGATGGGGATGTCGGTCTCGGACCTGACACTGAAGGTGATGCGGGAGTCCGGTCTGCAGTGTGGTTTCCGCGACGGCATGCCTGCGAGCCCGTCGATGGCTCGGCAGATCGAGGCCGACGTGATCGCGTTGCTCTCGCGCGACGACTACATGGTCGGCTCGGACGGGATCCCGTTCGACGAGGGCATCCCGCACCCTCGGGCCTACGGGACCTTCCCAAAGATCGTGGGTCGGTTACGCCGGCGGACTGGCGTACCTCTTGAGCACCTGGTGCGAGGAATGACTTCGCTGCCCGCGAGTCGGTTCGGCCTGACTGACCGCGGCGTGCTCGCGGAAGGCAAGTTTGCCGACCTGGCCGTGTTCGACGCCGAAACGGTGATCGATACGGCCGACTTTAACGATCCCCGCACGCCCCCGGCCGGGATCCCCTATGCGATCGTGAACGGGGAGGTTGCGGTTGATGGCGGTCGGCCGACGGGTGCACTGGCCGGGCGCTCGGTTCCCTGAGTTACTCGACGACCCCGTCGATGATGAGTTGCTGGAACTCTTCGGCGCTGTAGCCGCAGAGTTCTCGGTAGACGTACTCGGAATGCTGTCCCAGCAGCGGTGAGGGCATCGGCATCGGCGGCGGGGTGTCGCTCAGACGCCAGGCGGGACTTTCGTATGACATCTCGCCGATGACGGGGTGGTCGCTGGTCCACCAGTGGTTTCGATGGGCGAGCTGTGGATCCTCATGCGCGTCGCGGACGTTGGAGGCTCGGTGCGCGGGGACTCCAACGCCCTGCAGCAGCGGCTCGAGCTCGCCGACGGTCTGCGTCGATGTCCAGCGGATGATGCCCTCGTCGAGAGCGTCCTGCGCGGCCAGGCGTCCGGCGACGTCACAGAGATCGTCGGACTCAAGCCAATCCTGACGATCCATGATCAGCGCGAGTCGGCGCCACTGATCCTCCGAGGTGGCGGCGATCGCGATCCAGCGGTCGCCGCCGGTGTGGTCGTCGGCGCAGGGATAGACGCCGTGCGGCGCGTGGCGCAGGTCGCGGTTGCCGAGCGGTCCGGCGACACGACCGGTGTTGGCAGCGTCAATGACGCCCGCGTCAAGAACCAGCGTGGACGCTTCGAGCTGGGAGAGGTCGATGTACTGGCCTTCGCCGGTGCGGCGGCGGTGATCGAGCGCGGCGAGGATGCCGATGATCCCGACGTGCGTCGCGACCCAGTCGGTGTACGCGACTCCGGTGCCGACCGGCGGTCGGTCGGGCCAGCCGGTTACGCCGGTGATTCCGGCGGTCGCCTGAAGGGTGAGTCCGAAGCCGCGGAACCTGGCGTGTGGACCGGTCTGGCCTTCCATCGACATCGAGCACATGATCACGTCAGGCTTGATCTTGCGGACTTCCTCGTAACTCAGGCCGATGCGTTCCATGAACCCGGGCGCGAATGACTCAGTCACGATGTCGGCGGCGGCGATCAGCCGTTTGGCGACCTCGGCGCCCTTCGGATGTCCAAGATTGATCGCGACGGAGCGTTTGCCACGGTTGAACTTGGCGAAGT
>JAPPJZ010000045.1 GCA_028874365.1 Chloroflexota bacterium
GCACTGGGCACCGGGCGAGCGAGGCAGTCTCCCGTCTTCGTCCGCGTAGTTTACTTCTGCTCGTCTCCACTCACTGCGCCACTTGGACGGCAATGTCCGGTCAGGCGGAAGCTCGGCGTTCCACACCAGTTTCAAGCCCCGGTTGGCGATGCTCCTTACCCAGATGAGTGCATGATTCGGGGACGGCGACAGGTCGCGGATCGCGTTGCTTACATAATCGCGGAGTTCCTCATCGGGTTCTCCCGCCGACACTTGTGCAAGTCGCAGTTCGAGCAACGAACCCACGTGAGTCTCGAAGCCGGCGATGGTTCCGACTACGCGGGTCAGGTCGGCAATGGCTGGCGCCTGATCTCTGGCATAGCGCTGCATAAGACGGCAGGAACCGCGCAAGCGGTTACCCGAGACGCGACCGTATCCTCGCTCCTCCAAGGCACGGCGTCGCGCAGGGGACAGCTCGGTAAGGCGTACGTCACCATCGCTCAGCACGCGGAGGTCAGAGCGCAATTCAGCGTCACAGTCATCCCACAGGGCAGCAAGGAGTTGGCCGCGTCCGCCCAGCACTTCCTCTGCTGACCGGTCGATATCCGGCTTGCGGAGACGTGCGCCGGCGTGCTCCTCCAACAATCGCTGAAGAAGCGCACATACGAGCAGCGGCACTCCTCCTGTCCAGTTGACAATTTCCTTGCGCGCAGACTCGTCGAATGCGGTGCCTGCATCACGTAGCGGCTGCAGGAACGCCTCGATGTCGCCGTCGTCGAGAGCGGTGACGGGAGTATGCGTGTCGTAGAAAATCTCCCAGAAATCAGAGGTACGGGACTCCTCGGTTCGGCACAATTCCCGTAACGGTCGCCGGCTTCCGGTAACGAGCCGAAGACTGCTTCTCTGCGCCAGCGCACGGAGCCGGTCCCACAGATTCCGCGTGAGTCCAGTACCGGCGAGTGCGTAATCCAATCCGTCGAGCACCACTAGGAGGCGCACCCCTTCATTCTCCAGTTCCTCGAACACGAGACCGAGCACCTCATGAACCGCTTCATCCCCCGGCTCGATAAGCTCTGCATGCTGTGGGCGGGCTCCTTGCAGCACCGTGCTGATCTCCTGCGCGAATCGGGACATGAATTCGCCGTCGGAGGCCGGAATCCCGTGTCGTAGATCGATGTGCGAAGCCGTGAGGTAACCATCCGACCCGTTGTCGAACGAGGTCGAAAGATGGCGTAGCACGACGGACTTTCCGTAATATGCCGGACCGACGACCGATACGTGATCCGGAGACGGCTTCAGCAAGTGATCCGTGATGGTTCGCATGAGCGAAGCCCTGCCAAGCATCGGCGGGACTGACGCGCCCAGAACCTGGTAGTGACCAGTCGTCATGACGGAATCTCGGCCTCCTCTCGGGCGCGCACCACCAGATCGTCGAAGGCCATGTTGATCCGCAGCCACTTGGCCATCAGCGGTATGGACAGTCGATACGATCCACCGCGATACGACTTGTCGAGGTCGAGCAGTTCGAGCTCGCGGAGTTCGGCAGCGTCGTCGGCAAGTTCCCTGTCGCGGCGAACGCGTACTCCGTGTTTCTCAAGCTCCGTGCGGAGCAGATAAATGGTTACCGCGTCCGGCGCATCGGCCAATCGGTCGCAGAGCGCAAGGATGAGTCTGCGCCGCTCGCTGCCAGCGTAGCCCCACAGGGTCTGAAAGTGCTCATTGTCCCGTACCGTCTCGGTTGCGGCCCGCTCGACGACCGCAACGGTGATCGTGCGGTCGTTCGTAGTCGCTGCTTCGTTGAACACCCGGGTACACAGCGATTGGATGAGAAACGGGTGGCACGCACACAGCTCCACGATGCGGTCACGCGCTTGCGGCAGGTAGCGAAGGCGCCCTGCGACCGGCTCGGTGACCAGGAGCCGGGCGTCGGCCTCGGGCAGCGCGCTCACCCCGATCCGATAGCCGATCCCGAACAGCGCCGACCAGTAGTCCTCGCGCAGCCGCTTCAGCCGACGGGAACCGGTGATCACCGCTCCCAGACCGGGCTGATGCTGCAACAGGTGACGAAGATTCTCGGGGACTCGCGGGCTCGTTGTGCCATCGTCGATCCGTTCCTGGAGCTTGTCGAACTCGTCGAGCATGAGCAGGATTCCTCGCGGTCTGGCTACCTGGAGTGCCGCGTCGAGATAGATCGCCAGGGTCTCGAAGGGATGTCCGTCGGAAAGCGCGCGACCGAGTGCCGACCGGAACGCAACCTTGAATGGCTTGTCGGAGTCGGGCCTGGGCAGACCGGGAATCCAGGTCTCTATGCCGGCATCGAACAGTGCCCAGCCCGTCCGCAGCGCCAAGAGCCTGAACACTTCGCGCGTGGCCAGACTATCTGTGTCTTGGAACGAGCAATAGACGGTAACCCAGCCGGGAAGCGAGTCCTGCTTCCCAAGCTGCTGCAGGATCGATGTCTTGCCCGTGCGCCGGTTTCCTTCGAGGAGGATGACGTTGGCGAGATCTCTGTCGCCGAGTTGGCGCCTGATCTGATCCATGATGCCGGTGCGTCCGAAGAACATGGCGTCCCGGTCCACCGGACTCCCAACGATATAGGGACTGGCGCCGAGGTCGCCCCGGCCACCGACCTCGTCACCGGAGCGCACCAGCAGCGAGACAGTTGTTTCGCCGCGTACAATGTTCGAGTCGAGGCGACGAGCCTGCCACGCTACAGCGACATGAACCGGCTCGGTCGCCTCTTTCGGCTGGACGACAAGCGGAATCTCGTGATCTTGTCCCTCGGCCAGATACACTACCTCATTGACATCGACTGTCCCGTCGCTGTGTCGTGCGGTGAGCCTCACGTGACGAAGCGGCACGGCAGATGCGTTGGTCACCCGAAGTCTCACCTCAGTGGCGCCGCCGGTCGCCACTTCCGTTGGGCTCACGTCGACTTCGAGATGAATCTCGCTCTGCATGTTGTGGACCTCTTGCTCCGCTATCTTCGCCATCGCCAGAGTGGCAGAGCGTAGGCGCCGACTGGCGGATGCCTCGTCAAGCGGGTCGAGCACACCAACAGCTTCATGGAACCGCGCCGCCGCGAATTCCAAGACTGCCAGCCGTCCTGATCCGTTCGGGATCGACAGGAGGTCCTGGAGTGCCCCCGCTGCCTTGCGAACGATCGCCAACCATGAGCTGCTTGACCGGTCGGCCGTATTGGAGTCGTCGCCTGCAAACCCCGCAGGAATAACCGTCGACTGCAGTCCTGCGCCAATCGCGGCAAGCGTACTCAAGCCGTCTTGATCGTCGGTCACGCCGGCAGCCAACCGCGCCGCACCAGGCGTCTCCAACCAGGCGGTAACCGGATGCGCATTTCCGGAAAGGAATCGGAGGAGCACTGCGAGCGCGTCTGCGCGCGGCCCGGCCAGCTCCAGCAGGACGGCGTCCTGAACGTCCTCCGGCGGCACCGGGATTCTCAGCGTGCGGAGGGTGCGGACCGAAAGGTACTGGATCGCTAGTCCTCGGGCGTGGCCCGACAACCAATTCTGGTAGGCGGGCGAACGCAGCAGAGCGGCCACGAACTGCGGTCTAACTTCCGCTCGTGTACGAATCACCGCTACTCCGTTGCTTGCCAGCGCTCCAGCAGAAGCCGTATCGTCGGAGATTACCCCAACTCTTCCAACTGTACGTGATGTGGTCACGACCACATCACCGGCAAATACTCTATTCTTCACCTTAGTCTCGTTGGTTCCGGTGAAGAATAGGGACGGCGCACGGACTTCGTTGTCGGTCACGTCACCTGCGCGGATCAGGCCAGCCACTACGCCGGGTGCCGAGCGATTCAGGGTCGAAACCTGGCGACCGAAGTACCGCCCGGCGTGCACGTCGGCAACCTGTTGTAGTGCTTCGAGTTCTAACGTCGGACACGCTTCGTTGAGACGCTCGAATTCGGTGTCGAGCATGTCGCTGCCGGATCTCTTCGCGATGAGCTCGTAGCCTCGCTGTACCAGTTCTGGAGTCGATACACGCCACGTGTCTACACCGGAGATGCCGTCACTCTTGGGACACTCTCGTAGCTGTTGGGCCACTCGAGACAGGTCGGCGGAGGAGCTGACGACGCCGTTGGTGGCGTCCTCGAATCGGGCCGCGACCACATGGCCGGAAGCACCAGCGTCCTCCGTCTCCCCGACTGCTGTATCCCACGCTAAAGCCGCCACATTCGCGAAGCACACGCTTGAACGCGGATCCGATCGCGAGAACACTAACAGATTGCCCGGGATGCTCATGAAAGGAGCAAATACTCCGCGCGGCAGTGCAATCACCGCCTCCACATTGAACTCGGACAGCAAATCCCTCCTCGACCGTTGGTCAGAGCCGCCCCGATATAACGGGCCTTCCGACACCGCTACGACCGCTCGTCCACCCGGGCGCAGGCGGGACATCACGTGCCGCAGGAATTCACTCTCCGAGCCGTCAGACCTGCGACCCCACGGGGGTACCGCCAGAATGCAGTCAAAGCCATCCGCAGGGTGCTCGTCCGGAAACGGCGCATTCAGAGCATCGTCATACACCAAGCCGTCGCCAGGCGTGTCCGCTAGCAGCAATCTGCATAGACCAATCGCGAATTGCGCCGGGCCGATCTCGATTCCGAAGATTGAAGCTTGCTGAGCGCCCGACTTCGCTGAAGAACCGCTCTGTATGGCGCCTATCCGCCGTGCCGCCGCGACGAGAAGCCCGCCGAAGCCAAAACAGGGATCGTATATCTTATCCGTGGGCTTCGGCTCGACCAGTTCCAGCATGAGATTGACGACTTGGGACGGTGTGATGTACTCGCCCATATCCCGCCCGTTCCGGTGTACTGCGACGCGGATCGCGGCATCGAACGCACCGGCGGCGATCTCCAGTCCATCGGACGATCCGAGCTCCAGGGCATGCAACCACGAAATGATTGCCTTGTACGTCTCCGGCTGTGTCTTGGCCGCGGTCATCACGGGTAGCCGGACCGGTTCCAAGTAGCGCGGAGTACCAGTTCGTCTGCGCACTTCCCGCAGAACTTCCAGTAACGTTCTTGCGTGCTCTTCGGCAGTCTGGTCTCCGTCAGGCTGTCCGAGCGCTTCGTGACATCCGGCCCACTTGGCGATCAACAGCCCCGCTACGGCCCCCAGTGTGACATGCCACTTAGACGTCCAGTGGTCACCTCCTCGGCCAGCCTCCAGCGCTGCCTGAAGATCACCGTACGCACTTATCGACCCGGCTTCTGTGGTGGTCCCGGCGTGGTTCAATGTCCAGAGCCTCTGATTATGATCAAGCATGAACCGTGCCATCCTTGGGCACCGCGTATTTCAACAGCCAGTTGGTGAACGTCTGGTAGCTTGCGAGCCCTACCAACTCGGCGGCTCTGGTCTTGTTGTTCGAGGCTTCCTCCATGGCCCGTGCGAGGTAGTGGCGCGCGACCTCTGCCATGAGATCGGGGAGACTGAAGCCGGTTCCCAGCGTTCGGCCGAGCATGTCCGAGTCGTGACCTCGGGCTGGCGGGAGCAGCGCGTCACGCAGTTCGTCCGACGTGATGACGCTGCCGCCCGACCAGATCGCGGCGCGGCGTAGAGTGTTGGCCAGTTCACGTACATTGCCGGGCCACGAGTGCCCCAACATAATGTTTCTCGCCGAGGCGGAAAGTTCTTTGTGACGATAGCCGGGTTCGGTTGCGCTCTCGGCGTTGATCTGCTCCATAAGCCGATCCGCCAGGAGCCCCACGTCGCCTGCACGTTCGCGCAACGGCGGGAGCCTGAGAACGGCGACCGCAAGCCGATAGAAGAGATCTTCTCGAAACCGGCCCTCGGCGACCTCCTCGGTCAACGCGCGGTTGGTTGCGGCGATGACGCGTACGTCCACCATGCGCGGCGTCGTATCCCCGACGCGGACGACCGCTCCTTCTTGCAGCACGCGCAGCAGCTTCACCTGTGTTGGGACCGGCAGCTCGCCGATCTCATCCAGGAACAGCGTGCCGCCGTCTGCCGCCTTGAAGTATCCTGCCCGCGTCCGATCGGCTCCGGTGAATGCGCCCTTCTCGTGGCCGAACAGTTCGGACTCCACCAGTTCCGAAGGCAGCGCGCCGCAGTTGACCGCGATAAAGGAGCGGTCGCGACGCGGGCTTGCCTGATGGATCGCACGTGCTACCAGTTCCTTGCCGGTTCCGGTCTCGCCCTCCAGAAGAACGGGCACCGACCGTGGCGCCACCCGGCGAGCTCGCAGAATGACTCGCCGCATGGCTGGGCTGCGATGAATGATTGCGTCGAACTCGGGCGCTCGCGGAGGTAGGCCGGCACTCAGGCGTTCGAGTTCGCGGTCTGGCTGACGGAGCAGATCGGGCAGGAAGTCCGCCGAAATGTCGAAGGGCACGGATACTGTCTTCACTCCGTGCTTCAGCGACGATTCGATCATTGCTGCCGGGAAGCGCGTCTTTGCCAGGATGATCCATACCGCCGCCATGGCTGGCGTACCGGGGCTCAGATGGAAAGTGATCGCATCGCCGTTCGCCACGGCGATTGCCTGTTCGCATGCCCGAATGGCCGCTGTGTAGATTTCGCCGAACTCTGTGGGACCGGTGAGCTGCTCTGGGAGCAGGTAGATCTCGGCACCGTTTGAGTGCCCCTTGAGCCACTGAAGGTAGGCGACACTCTCGTCTTCGTGATCGATAAGCAAAAACGCGGCTTCGAACCTGCCGGTGCCGAGGGCCTGGGCGACCGGACCGATGCCGACATTCGCGCTTTCGTCCACGGCGCGAAGGTCAGCATGACCGATCCAACTGACAAGAACGCTCGGCACCCACCAAGCATAACAAGATATCTGCAAACATGACATATTTTATCTCATGTGCTCTCGACCGATTCGGTCCGCTGGATGCGGTCCGACGCGTCGGATCGGTATGCGCGGACAGAGGTGATCGGACTTGGTATTCTTGCGGATTGGTATGATGGAGAAGAGGGGCGCGCCGAATCGTGTCAGGTCGCTGCAAGCCCAATACGGTGATGACCAAGCCGCTGCGGACCTTGTACGGCGGGGAATCGCGGTTCCTCCTTCGGCGCCGTGTACCGCCGACGAGTTGCAGGCCATGCCGAGTCCGCGCTTGCCGGAGGTGGTCAGCGCCAGCCGCCTCATCGTCGCGGAGCGGTCAGAAGGACGGTAAGGTAGACGAAGGTCGCCGCTCCGGGCTTGGCCAGGTCAGGTGGGGTCAGGCGGGAGGCGGGTTGGCGAAGCCGCGCGTGTGGTCGGTGCCCGGGGTGCGGGCGGCGGTCAGGCGGTTGCCGATCC
>JAPPJZ010000058.1 GCA_028874365.1 Chloroflexota bacterium
ACCGACCGCTTCCCGCAGTGGATCAACGCCGTCACCGGCTGGGACCTCAGCGGCGAAGACCTGCAGCTCGCTGGCGAGCGCATCTCCAACCTGCGCATGGCCTTCACCGTCCGCGAGGGCGACAACCCGCGCGAGCGCTTCGCGCCGCCGCGCCTCTGGGGCGGCGAGGGCACCGTCCAGAAGACCGGCCCCTTGGCCGATGTCATCCTCGACATCGAAACCCTCGAGACCGACTTCCTCAACGCCTGCGACTGGGACACCGATACCTGTCTCCCCAGCCGCGAAAAGCTCGAGTCGATCGGCCTCGCCGACGTCGCCGACGCGCTCTCCGTCTAGCGACGTAGTCCGCGAACCAACCAGAGAGGGCGGACTCCGGTCCGCCCTCTCTGTGACTATTGGGAAACCCGTATCCGGTTCTCCCTCCGCTCCGCGGCAGGAGAGCCGAACCTCTTCCCTTTCTCCCCCCGCTCCGCGGGGGGAGATGCCGAAGGCAGAGGGGGGCTTCCGCAATCCCCCTCTCCCTCTGGGAGAGGGTTGGGGTGAGGGCCACCACCCGTGCGCAACCGACTCAGAGGCTTCGCATCTCGCCTCCTGATCATCCCCCTCGCCGGAATCGTCTTCGCCGCCGCCCTCGGCGCCGGCTTCCAGTGGGGCGGACCCCAGAAGCAGGAGGTCGTGCGCGTATTCGAGACCTCGCAACAGGGCCGGATCAAGAGCGACGGCTCACCCACCGGCGACCTCAACGGCTTCGTCACCGAACGCGCCGGCGACAACTGGATCGTCCGCGTCGGCGACAGCCTGCGCACCATCCGCTTCCGTGACGACTCGGTGATCGAAGCGATGATCCCCATCTGGACCGACGACGTCCAGCCGGGCGATTACGTGATCGTCGGCGGCACCGACGACAACGTCAACACCTTCATCACCACCGGCATCGTCATCATCCCCGCCGCCCAGGCCATCTCCGGCGACGAGGTCGCCGAAACCATACGCTCGGCCGCGTCCCAATGAGGCGCACCATCGGCGGTTGGCTGCTCGTCCTGGGAGCATTGGCCGGAGCCGGCCTCGGCGGCTGGTTCGCGGGGACCGACATCGTCGCGCCGCAGCCCTCCGAGCAAGACATCGTCGTCGCCGAAAACGTCGTCGCCGGACGCCTGCAGGTCGACATCGACGAGGCGGCCCATCCCAACGAGGGACTGGTCCTCGGCGCCAGCGGCCTCAGCCCGTTCGGCAACCAGGAAGGACTACAGGGACGCCAGGTCCTCACAGGTCGAGTCATCTCGGTCTCTGGAGGCAAGCTGGTCATCGACTCGCCCACCGGTCGCGCCGAGATCCGGCTCACCGACGAAACCAGCTTCCTCCTGCGCATGGAACTGGTCGATCCATCAGCCATCGGCTCCGGCGCAGCAGTCACCATCGTCCTCGACGACGACGGCGAAACCGCCCTCTCGGCAATCGCCCTCCCCGCCGAGTCGCGCCCAACCTTGAACACCCCTGATCCCCCCGCACGACCGGGAGGCTAGCCATTCAACCGCCGCGCCGCTCAATCTCCGCTCGCGCCGCCTCCAGCAACTCCTCGCGCTCTGCGATCTCACCCTCGATCACAATATGATCCTCACCCGCCCCGTCGAGGTACCACCGCACGTTCCCCATCGTCTCAACCCGACGAACGCTCCGCAGCTCGTCCCACTCGATCGTCTCCTGCTCAAGTCCCGAGTGCAGCGCCGTGACCCCTGCTTCATGAACGACGATCGCCGTGGTCTGCCGCTGCCAAGTAATGAAGACGACGGGCAACATCGCGCCCGTCACCACGAGAAAGAAGATCGCTGCACCACCGGCCTCAGTGCTACCGGTCGCCAACCAGACGATCCCGGCGACAATCACCGCCAGCAGCGGAAACACAAACGTCGCGTTGTTGTACCACGAAGCCTGGTACGTGTGCGCGCTCCGCACCCCGCGATACCGCACCAACGCCTCCGCGTCCTTGCGCCGGAGAGGAGGCACCGGCAACTCCAGAAGTCCCCTCTCCCCTTGGGAGAGGGTTAGGGTGAGGACCGCCCGTGTCTAAGCGTGCTCGAGGATCGCCGCCGCCGAAGTCATCGCACAGGTCCCAGGATTCTCCTCGGTCTGGAACGCCTTGACCACGCCACCTTCGACCAACATCGCGAAGCGTGTGCAGCGGAACCCGAGGCCCAGACCCGACAGGTCAAGCCCGATGTCCATCGCCCGGGTGATATCCCCCGAACCGTCGGCCAGCATCACAATGTGATCGGCGCCGTGCGCCGCGTTCCACGCCTGCAGCACGAAGATGTCGTTCGTCGACATGCAGATCGTCTGCTCAATCCCCGCCGCCGCAAGCTGGTCGGCCGACGCGGCAAAGGTCGGCAGATGGTCATTCGTACAGGTCGGCGTAAACGCACCCGGCACGCCGAAGATCACGGTCTTCTTGTCGCCCACCAGCTCGCGCACATTGACCGGTCCCGGCCGTCCGTCGGTCATCGCGGTTCCGTTGACATCGGGCAGAGAATCTCCAGCAGCGATCGGCATGTTGCTCTCCTCAGAGTGAGTTGTTCGGGGTCACACTGCGCAGCCTAATGGCAGCTTGCCCCACGGCTCCGGACTCAGACCTAGACTGCGCGCACACGACAGCTTGAAATCGAGGAGCACTACTAATGGCAATGGATCGACTTGAGGGACGCGTTGCGTTGATCACCGGCGCCGGATCGGGAATCGGCCAGGCGTCGGCGCTGCGCATGGCGTCCGAAGGTGCCGCGGTCATGTGCGCCGACATCAACGCCGAAGGCGCGCAGACCACCGCCGCACAGATCGCCGAGCACGGTGGCCGCTCAGCCACAATGGAGTTGGACGTCACCTCCGAGGACGCCGTCAAGGACGCGCTGGCTCAAACCGTCCAGGTGCTCGGCGGCCTTGATGTGCTCTTCAACAACGCCGGTATCGGCGGCAGCCAGTACGGCTGGGACCGAACCATCGACGTCAACCTCAGCGGCGTCTACTACGGCACCTTCCACGGCGCAGCGATGCTCTCCGAGCGGGGCGGCGGATCGATCATCAACACGGCCTCAATCGCCGGATTGAACGGCCTGCTCAGCAGTCCATCGATCCGTGACCTGGACCTAGAAGTGGAAGAGGGCGCGGGCGCGTACGTAGCCGCCAAGCACGGCGTGGTTGGCATCACCCGTCAGTTTGCCGTCACATACGGTCCGCGCAAAGTGCGGGTCAACGCGATCTGTCCCGGCTACATCCACACGCCGATGACCGCGCAGATCAAGGAAATGGACGGGGCCGAGGAGTTCCTCTCCTCGCTGCATCCACTGGGCCGGCTGGGTCAGCCCGAAGAGATCGCCGCAGCGGCCGCCTTCCTCGCCTCCGACGACGCCAGCTTCGTCAACGGCATCGCGCTGCCGGTCGACGGTGGCTACACCGCTCGCTAGGAGACCACGATGGCTATCGCAAACATCAACGGGGTAGACCTCTACTACGAGGACACCGGCATCGGCGACCCGATCATCTTCCAGCACGGCTACACCGCCTCGCACGACGGCTGGGCCCCCGTGATCGAGCGGATGAGCGCCAGGTACCGCTGCATCGCGATGGACTGCCGCGGCGCCGGCGACTCCGCCCATCCTGCCGACGGCTACACGATCGAGCAACTCGCGACCGATGTCGTCGGCATGGCCGACTACCACGGCTTCGAGCGCTTCCACTACGCCGGCCAGAGCATGGGCGGTCTGATCGGCTTCGAGCTCGGACTGTCCTATCCGGACCGACTGCTCAGCCTGTCGATCTCGGCGCCCGCACCGGCGGACGGAATCCAGATGCCGCAGTCGGCGCGAGACACGATGCGCGAGCGATGGGCCAACAGGGAACGCGACCTGCTCATCCGCACGACGCTGGCCGGTGTCCCGCGCGAGTCCGCGCACGGCGCCGTCGAAGCGCAGGTCGACCGCATGCTGTCGGTCTCCGAGGGTCACTACGACGGCTGCTGGGACGCGATGGTCAACTATCGCAAAGGCGACCGGCTCGGCGAGATCCAGACGCCAACCCTGATCCTCGCCGGCGCTGCAGACTCACTCCTGGCGCCCAATCTCAAAGACTTCGCGCGTCTGGGCAACGGCACACTGCACGTGTTCAGCCGGGTCGGACACGGCGTCCCCCGTGAAGTGCCATCGGCCTACTCGAGGGTCATAACCGACTTCCTCGAGCACGGCGTGGTCAACGCCCAGACGGTCGCAGCAGCCGTCGCGGAGGCCGCGCAGGGGTAGCGTCGACATGGCAGAGCCGATTCGCAGCGCAGTCGTCGTCGGCGGGGGAAGCGCCGGTTTCCTCGCCGCCCTGACGTTTCGGCGAATGCTGCCGCAAATCGCGCTGACCGTTGTTCACTCGCCCGACATCCCGATCATTGGCGTCGGCGAGTCGACCACGCCTGCGGTACCGGTCCACCTGCACGAACACCTGGGCATCGACCGCAACGAATTCCACAGAGAAGTGCGACCAAGCTGGAAGCTGGGCTTGCGCTTCGAGTGGGGCCCGAAGGACGTGCCTCACTTCAACTACACCTTCGACAAGTACCTCGACCAGAAGATCGAAGGCCTCTCCAGGTGGAACGCGTTCTACTGCCTGCAGGACATGCGCGACGCCAGCACCTTCAACGCGATCATGGACCGCGATCGGTCGCCGGCGAACATTCGCAACGGCCGCCTGTCGCTCGACCCGCGAGCGACCTACCACATTCCCAACGCCTCATTCATCGACTACCTCGAGCGCAAGTCGGTGTCCTCGGGCGCGGAGCTGATCGCCGACCAGGTGGTCAGCGTCGAGCGTCACGACTCTGGCGGCGTCAAATCGCTAAAGCTGGCCGGCGGTCGTGAACTTGAAGCGGACCTGTTCATCGATTGCTCCGGCTTCGGCTCGCTGCTCCTGGGCAAGACGCTGGAGGAGCCCTACATCTCCTACCGCGACGTGCTCTACTGCGACCGCGCCGTCGTCGGCTCGTGGTTGCGCGCCGACTTCCCCGAAGACGACACGATTCGCCCCTACACGACGATGACGACGATGAAGCACGGCTGGTGCTGGCGGATCGACTTTGAGGATCAGGTCACGCGTGGCTACGTCTACTCGTCCCAATTCTGCTCAGAGGAAGAGGCCGAGTTCGAGCTGCGCGCGCTGCAACCGCAACTGGCCGGCGCTGAGCTGCGGCTGCTGAAGTTCCCCTCCGGTCGGCGCGAGCGCTACGTCGTCGAGAACGTCGTCGCGGTGGGCAACGCGTCCGGCTTCGTCGAGCCACTCGAGGCGACCTCGCTGCACCTGATCATCGAGCAGATCTACAACCTGGCCTGGGCGCTGACCGACTCCGACCGCATCCTCACCGATTCGCTCCGCTACCTGCTCAACGAGCGCTTCGCCTCAACCTGGGACGATGTCCGCGACTTCCTCGCCTTGCACTACAGGTTCAACGAGCACCAGGACACACCATTCTGGCGTCACTGCCGAGCGGAGTCGCCGCTCGGGCAAATCCAGGAAATGGTCGACTGCTACGCCGAAGTCGGACCTTCGCGCCTGCTGGCCCGGCTCACGTCGAATGCCACCATCTTCGGCTACAGCGGCTACGCATCAATGCTGCTCGGACTCAGAGTGCCGACAACCCTCAAACCCGAACTGACCCGCCGCGAGCGCGAGCGCTGGGACCAGTACCGAAAGGCCAACGCCGTCGCCGCCTCGCAGACGCTGCAGATGCGGCAGGCGCTGAACCGGGCCTATCGGGGCTAGCCCTCTTCCGCTAAGGGAGCGTCGCCCCTCCACCGCCGCTCATTGCAAGGGCGAACTGCAATCGCGATACTGCGCGGAACAAGGGGTCGGCCCTCTCTGGTCGGCGTAGAGAGCGAGTCTACCGATGAGTGAGCGAAACTACTGGCAGAGGATGCGGCGCCGGTCGATGAGCCGGCGTTCTCTACTCAAGGCGTCGGCACGGGCCGGTGTTGGCGCGGCCGGCCTTGCGCTGGTCGGTTGCAGCGGCGACGACGATGACGACGATCAGCCGGCAGCAGCGCAGGCGCAGCAGCAACAAGAGCAGCAACAGCAGGCGATGCAGCAGGAGCAGGCGGAGCAGCAGGCCGAACAGCAGGCCATGCAGCAGGAGCAGCAACAGCAGCAAGCGGCCGTCGCCCAGGCCGAACAGCAGGAGCAGCAGCAACAGGCGGCCCAGGCGACTGGCGGTCCTCGACGGGGCGGCACCCTGCAGCACAGCTGGTTCGAGGACCCGCAGGGCGGCTTCGACCCGCACATCGGCATCACCGGCGGCGACGCCCTGGGCTACTGGGTTCACATCTACGACCGTCTCCTCGGCTTCGACGACCAGGCCCGCGTGATCCCGATGCTGGCCTCGAACATCGAGATCCCCGACGACGTCACATATCTGTTCACGATGCGCCCGGGCGCCATCTTCCAGGACGGCGCACCCGTAGACGCCAACGCGGTCCAACTCAACATGGAGCGCATCCGCGATGTCAAGGACCTCGCCGGCGGCACACGTAACCGAGGCGGCATCCAGTACGCCGATTTCTTCGAGGCCACCGACGACGCCACCTGGAAACTTGTCAACGGCGAGCCATTCGGTCCAACGCTTGCCTTCTTCCAGCAGTTCCCCGGCACGGGCCTCCTGATTTCGCCGGAGCACTTCGACACCGCCGTGACCAACCCGGTCGGCGCCGGCCACCTCAAGCACGTGGTCCACGAGCCCGGCGAGCGCTGGGTCGGCGAACGCTGGGACGGCTACTGGGACAACGACAACGTCCACCTTGACGGCTTCGTCCAGAACATCATCCCCGACCAGAACACCGCCTGGAACGCCTTCCTCAACGGCGACATCGACATCGACGCGCCGACGGGCGGCGTCAACTCGGACCTCCAGGCCGAGCTCGAGGCCGACGGGATGAAGGTCATCCGCGGGACCGCTCAGACATGGACGCAGACCTGGTTCAACCTGAACCCGAACGCGCCCTCCGACGGTCTGCCCTTCAACGCGTTCCGCGACCCCCGCATGCGCCACGCCTACAACCGGGCCCTGGATCGTCAGGCGATCAACGAAGTCGCCTGGGAAGGCCTGGGCGCACCCTCGCGGGCGCCGGTCTCGGTCGAGAGCTGGGCGCTGGCCAAGGACGCGAACTACTACCCCG
>JAPPJZ010000048.1 GCA_028874365.1 Chloroflexota bacterium
TCTCGGATTTCGCGGGCGGGAATTGCGGTCACAAGTAGGACGCTTCCTCCAATTGATCAACGTACCGGTCCGCGGCAGGTGAACATGTGCCGAACCGTTCACGGCGGAGCAAAGATGCTCCACATGAGGCCGACCTATCTGCCCTAGCTTGGTTGCGCAAAGCTAGACAGACCATAAGCTCGCGATGAGTAGGGAGAGAAGGCGCACCGTGGTCAAGCTCGTTTGCTGGAATATAGCAAGTCGTGTGGAAGCCTGAAACGTCCTCGTGGAGATGGCACGCGAGGGCGAGGCGGACGCGGCGTTGCTGCAGGAGGCGCGAAGTCCGAACTGAAACCGTTTCGTTCGCCGGGTGATGGCAGCGCAGCAGCAGTTCGGCGGCCAGCCGTGGGCTTGGCTAGTCGGTGCAGCGTCTAAATACAAACCCCCGTATTAGTTAGTTGAGCGGGTGATGGAGCAGGTCGATTGCGCCGCTGATGTGGCGGAAGCACCGGCCGAACCGGGCTCGCTCAGGACGTGGAACAGCATGTGCTCCGCTTTCTACCCTCCGAACGAAGGTTCTCGCGGCACCGCGTGCAGTGGAAGTCACCCTCCGCCCGCTTGCGGTACGCGCACCTGCGGCAGCCGCCTTCGGCGACCGATGCCGCTGGTTATCTGCGGCAACCAGCGACCTAGCGGCCACGGCAGGACTGGTAACTTGCGGCCCATTGCCCGTTCGCCTTCAGTGCGGCGGGCCGATCACCTTGCGGTACGCGGGGTCGGGGCATTAGCGAAGAACCGTCAGCTTGACCTGGCTAGCACGTGCGCCACGCTTGCCAGCGATCCGACGGATCGACGGGTTGCGGCCAGAAAACGCCGCTGGCACGCTAGAACTCAATGCGCGAAGCCGGAACCCTTCGCGGCGGTTTGACGGGGGTTGCATGAGTCGAACATCACGCGCCGCCGCGGTGCTCGATGCCGCCGCGCGGTGGAAAAAGTCGTGTCTAATCGACGGCGGCTCGCTCTTCGGCGAGGAAAGGCTCTGGACCAGCGAGCATTTCGGCAAACTCCAGACCTACTTCGTGGAGCAGCCGGACGAAACCAAGAACCGGTCGTTCCTGGAGAAGCTCCGGGACCAGCTTGCGCCCGCGCCGCCCGAGGCCAAGCGGCTGTGGGCGGAATTGACTTGGGTGTATTACCTGATCGTGAGCCCGGTCAGAAGCGTGACCAAGCTGGATCGGATCAGGACGGTCTGGGAGTGGTCAGAAACCGCGCTGCCCGAAAACCACTGGGCCTTGGGATCAGACGTCCTCGACAAGGGCATCGTCCATCCCGGCCGGGGCTATACGGGCCACCAGTGGCGGGAGTACCGATTCGTCGTCGGCGTGATGCTGGACTGGTGTGAACGGTCTGCTGACGAACGAGAGTCGTTGCTGAACGATCCATGGCGCTTCGCGGAGTATCTCGACAGACAGGGCGACCGCCGTCGGCAGATTCGGCATGCCCTGCTGTACCTGCTGTTTCCGGACGAGTTCGAACCGATCATGGCGCCGCAGCACAAGCAGGAGATAGTCAGGGCGTACGGGGACGGGTCCGATGGGCTCCCCAAATCGGGCGAGGTGGACCTGATCCGTCTGGACAAGGCGTTGCTGGAGGTGCGGAGACGGCTGACGGAAGAGCAACCCGGCGAGGAATTCAGCTTCTACGACGAGGGCGTGCGGAGCGTCTGGCAGCCTGGAGTGCAGGAAGGTGGTGCTGACAGCGGCCAGGACGTAGACGACGACGGGTGGTACGCGGACCGCTTCGGTACGGTCGATGCTTGGGTGATCGCGCCCGGAGAGGGAGCGCGACTGTGGGCGGAATTCCTTGAAGCCGGTGTTGCAGCGATCGGCTGGGACGATCTCGGCGATCTGGCTGAATACGAGTCGCGGGAAGCCATCCATGCCGCGCTGATTGCAAACGGCAGAGGGGAGAATCCCACCATGCAGTCGCTTGCGGCCTGGGAGTTCTTCCACGAGGTGTCAGTCGGCGACATCGTGCTGGCCAAGAAGGGGCGGAGCGCGATCCTCGGTTGGGGGACGGTCACCGGCGGCTACATCCACGACCCGGAACGCGCGGAGTACCGGAACACGCGCTCGGTCGAATGGCATCCTTGCGACGCGGCGATTGAGCTCAGAAGCCAGATCACGACCAAGACGCTGACTCGTTTCACTCCGGACAAGGACTGGCTGCGCTATGTGTTCGAGTCGATGGACGGCACGGGTGAAGGAGGGCGGGGGGCGGACCACGAGTCATACGATCTTGCCGAAGCCGTGAGCGATCTCTTCATGGAGGAGGACCAGTTGGGCCGCATGGTCGACGCCATCGCGGGGCGCAAGAACCTGATCCTCGAAGGACCGCCGGGGGTCGGCAAGACGTTCATCGCACGTCGGATCGCGTGGTGCCTGATGGGCTGCAAGGACTCGAGCGCGATCGAGATGGTCCAATTCCACCAGTCGTACGCCTACGAGGACTTCGTGCAGGGCTGGCGTCCGACGGAGACGGGTGGCTTCACACTCCGATCTGGCGTCTTCCTCGAGTTCTGCAGGCGCGCGGAAGCCAACCAGGACAGACGCTACGTCTTCATCATCGACGAGATAAACCGCGGAAACCTCTCGCGGATCTTCGGCGAGCTGCTGATGCTCCTGGAGGCCGACAAGCGAGGCCGGGACTTCGCCATCCCGTTGACCTACAGCCCGGCGGGAGAGCGGTTCGCCATCCCGACCAACGTCCACGTCCTAGGACTCATGAACACGGCGGATCGTTCGCTGGCGATCGTCGACTACGCGTTGCGGAGGCGGTTCGCCTTCGCGTCACTGAGGCCCGCGTATGGCACGCGCCAGTACCGGGAACACCTGCTGGAAGCGGACATGGAGACCGGCCTCGTGGACCGCATCGTGCGGAACCTGTCGGAACTCAATGAGCGCATTCGCGACGACAAGGACCTGGGTCCCGGGTTCGAGATCGGCCACAGCTACTTTGTGCCCGAGGAATCGGCGGACGAGGAGTGGTACCTGAACACCGTGGAGACGCAGATCGCTCCCTTGCTTCGCGAGTATTGGTTCGACAAGCCGGAGCAGGTTGACGGGCTTGTCGAGAAGCTACGCCGTTGAGCGCCGAGCGGATCCCGATCGCAAACGTCTACTACCTGCTTTGCTACGCGTGGCGTCACGTGGACGAGCGCGACCTGGTAGAGCTCGACGCTTTGGACGAACTAGATCGGGTGCACGATCTGCTGGCCACGGTGCTCGTCCAGGGCGCGTTCCGGCTGGCCCGACAAGGCATTGATCGCGGGTATCGGGACGTGCGGGAGGATCTAGCGGGCATCCGCGGGAAGGTGGACGTCGGCCGGACGGTGAAGCGAGCGTTGCGCGGCCGGGGCCAGGTGGCGTGCGCCTTCGAGGAGCTGACGCTGGACGTGCCGCACAACCGGATCCTGCGATCCACCCTGTCCGCGCTGCTCCGTGTTAGGGATCTGGACCGCGATGTGCGGGCAGGTGTCCGAAGCGCCCACGAGAAGCTCGCCGGTGTGACGGTCGTGCGGGTGACGCGGCGCATGTTCGACCAGGTGCAACTGGACGGCAACCGACGGTACTACCGGTTTCTGTTGTCGGTGTGTCGGCTCGTCCACGACCTGTTGCTAGTCGACCCACGGTCCGGCGAGCACCGGTTCTCCGGCTTGACGGACGCGGTGATGTGGAAGGTGTACGAAGACTTCGTGATCGAGTTCTATCGCCGCGAGCAGGACCGCTACCGCGTGAACAGGCGCGGACGCACCATTCTGTGGGCGCGGGAGGGCACCCACGAGGACGAGCGGTCGAAGCTGCCTCGCATGCAGGCGGACGCGATCCTCGAAGCGGAGGACCGCCGGATCATCATGGATGCCAAGTACTACCCCGAGGCCCTGCGTGGTGCCTTCGGCGGGAAGCTGCGCTCGGACCACCTCTACCAACTGCTGGCCTACCTGAGGAACCGGGAGGCCACGGAGGCGGCCGGAGCCGTGCACGAAGGGCTTCTCCTATATCCAACCGTGGGAGAGGCGATTTCAGCCAAGGTCCGTCTGGAGGGGCACCGGATTCAGGCGCGCAGCATCGACCTCTCCAAGAATTGGAAGGACATCCACGACGACATGCTGCAGATCATCGCCTGAGCGAGCTCGTCAGGTAGGTTACCCGCCCGGACGCTAGCCTCTCCATGGCTTCCGACATCTGCGATCGTTTCGAATTGGACCTTGGTGGACTCTGCGCAGTTGTCCAGTCTCGATCGCTCGTTTTCGCCTGATCACCCGACCAGTCGCCTCGACGATCACGAAATCCCTTGCAAACCAGGGAGTGTCCATCCACTGAACTGTACGCTGGGCGAAGATCGGGAAGCCCACGTCTGAACTCGCAGGGGCGGTCAGACAGGACGCCTACGAACGAACCTATTCGTTCAATGAGTGATGGCGGTGACGAAGACAACCGGGCCCAGCCGTCCTCGATCGAGCAGAACCGGGGATCGTCTATGGCTCCCGCAATGGAATCACCCCGATGACCGAACGAACACATCCCCCGGGCCGCTGGCCGCCGAACGGACACCTTCGCCGTGGTCTGGAGCAGCCGGGAGGCTACAAAAAAGTGGTACCTATAGGGTGCCTGAAGAACGCAGGGCTAAAGCCTGAAAATGAAAATCCCCGCTAAGTCTCCGGAATAGCGGGGATTTTTGGTGGGCGCACTAGGACTCGAACCTAGGACCCGCTGATTAAGAGTCAGCTGCTCTACCAACTGAGCTATGCGCCCACACGCGGCGATTCCGCGGCGGACATGTGCCACGATTCAGGTGCGCACGCAACCGCCGCCCTGCGGGGGATCGTCCCTTGCCCGCGGCGGTCATGGCCCCTATCAAGAGCAGCCGGTGCCGAGGGGAGGGGCCGAGAATGGGCGCGATCACCGATATCCGGGCGAGGGAGATACTGGACAGCCGCGGCAATCCGACCGTCGAGGTCGACGTGCAGCTGGAGAGCGGTGCCCTGGGCCGGGCCGCGGTCCCCTCCGGTGCGTCCACCGGCACCCACGAGGCGGTCGAGCGGCGCGACGGCGGGCAGCGCTTCGGCGGCAAGGGGGTGCTGGATGCCGTCAGCGCCGTCAACGAGGAGATCTTTCCGGCGCTGAGCGGCATGGAGTCATCGGAGCAGGCCCGCCTCGACGCTTCGCTGATCGCGCTCGACGGCAGCGAGAACAAGAGCCGGCTCGGGGCCAACGCGGTCCTCGGCGTCAGCCTCGCCGTTGCGCGCGCATCGGCAATCCAACTGGACCAACCGCTCTTCCGTTACGTGGGCGGCCTGGATGCGCGACTCCTGCCCGTGCCGATGATGAACGTGCTGAACGGCGGCGCGCATGCCGACAACGCCATCGACGTGCAGGAGTTCATGGTGATGCCGGTCGCGGCCGAGGGCGCAGCGGACGCCGTGCGCATCGGCGCGGAGATCTTTCGCAGCCTGGGCACGCGGCTTTCCGAGGCCGGGCTGTCGACGAACGTCGGCGACGAGGGCGGCTTCGCGCCGGCGCTGAGCGGCACCGATGCCGCGCTCGGCCACCTGATGAAGGCGATCGAGGCGGCGGGCTACCGGCCTGGCGAGGACGTCCACCTCGCGCTCGATGCTGCGGCGAGCGAGTTCTACCGGGACGGCGCCTATCGCCTCGCCGGCGAGGGCCGCACCCTGGATGCGGGCGGGATGATCGCCTACTACGAGGACCTCGTGGGCCGCTATCCCATCGCGTCGGTCGAGGACGGGCTGGCAGAGGACGACTGGGCCGGCTGGGCCGCGCTCACGGCGGCGCTGGGGTCACGCATCCGGCTGGTGGGCGACGACCTCTTCGTGACCAACGCGGCGCGGCTCGGGCGCGGGATCGCGGAAGACGCGGCCAACGCCATCCTGATCAAGGTCAACCAGGTGGGCACGCTGACCGAGACGCTGGAAACGGTGGCGCTCGCGGTACGCAGCGGGTTCGGCGCGGTCATGTCGCACCGCTCGGGCGAGACCGAGGACACGACCATCGCTGATCTCGCAGTGGCGACGGCGTGCGGCCTGATAAAGGCCGGCGCGCCCTCCCGCACCGACCGCACCGCCAAGTACAACCAGCTCATCCGCATCGAGGAGCATCTGGACGAAACCGCCCGCTACGCCGGCCGCGCGGTGCTGCGGCGCGGCTGAGCCGGCGGCAGGCGCCTCCGCTCCTCGCCAATTCAGGCCAGCAATGCTGTCTTGACAGGGGCGGGCGGCGGGGTTGAGGTCTCGGGTGTCATGGTCGAGCGATTCGTGCGCGTCCGTTACCGCGCCATTGTTGTGCTGCTCACCTGCGCGCTGGGCCTTCTCTACGTCGGCTACCAGAGCGTGCAGGGCGAGCGCGGGCTGCTCGGCTGGGTCGAGCGCTCCGCCGAGGTCGAGAAGACCCGTGCCGAGGTCGCCGTGCTCGCTGACGAACGCGCGAAGCTGGAGCGCCGCGTCTCCCAGCTCAGGACCGACAACCTGGACCTCGATCTGCTCGACCAGGAGGCTCGCCGGCTGCTCAACCTGGGCCGCCCGGACGAAGAGGTCCTGTTTCACGACGCACCGGCGCAGTCTCGCCCGGGCGAAGGCGAGTAAGCGGCGCCCAGGCGCCGGTGAGTATTGCTTATCATAGCAAGTATTTAGCGCCTTTCCCTTGTCAGGCTGCCGCATTTGACCTAGCGTGCCGCATGCTTCCGTGGCCCCGCGCGAGGCGGGCAACGCGGAGACCAAGCGCGAGGACGGAATGGCGACCGCCAAGAAGAGAGCCCGAAGCGGGGCGGCTCAGCCTGCCCAGGCAGCCGCGATGGAGCCGGAGACGCTGCATCGCGCATTCCGCGACATGCTGCTGCTGCGGCGCTTCGAGGAGAAGGCCAGCCAGCTCTACGGCATGGGGATGATCGGCGGTTTCTGCCACCTCTACATCGGGCAGGAAGCCGTGGTCACCGGCGTGCAGTACGCGCTCGAGCCGGGCGATTCGGTCATCACCGGCTATCGCTGCCACGCCCACATGCTGATCGCGGGCG
>JAPPJZ010000075.1:0-632 GCA_028874365.1 Chloroflexota bacterium
CGCGACAGCCCTGCGCAGTGTCAACGGGGCTGTGACGAATAGCGCAGTGCCTGCCAACGCCTTCCGTCACGTACACGACGAGCTCGCCTACCGAACCGAGGACGGCCCGTCGTTCCGTGACATCACCGAAGAGGTGCGGAACATCGTTCACCGCTCCGGTGTTGGCTTCGGACAGGTCTCGGTGTTCTCACAGCACACGACCGCTGCCATCATCTTGCAGGAGCACGAACCGCTGCTCCTAGACGACCTCCGCGATCGGTTGATCGCGTGGGGTCCGCCCGGTGTCTACTACCGGCACAACGACTTCGAGATCCGTACCGTCAACATGCACGAAAACGAGCCCGAGAACGGCCACTCGCACGTCCAGCACATGATGCTCGGCACGTCCGAGACCATTCCCGTGCTCAGCGGTGAGCTGCACATCGGCGAGTTCCAGTCCATCTTCCTGGTCGAGCTCGACGAGTCGCGCGACCGCCGTGTCAGCGTGACGGTCCTTGGAGTCCCGGGAGAGTAGCTCGGGCACCAGAATCCAGTCCCAACCAGCGACCCCCCCCCCGCACCCCCGGGCGGCCCGTTGTAATAAACAAAAAACAAAACGGGCGCGCCCCCCCCCAAAAAAACAAAACCCCCCC
>JAPPJZ010000075.1:642-6751 GCA_028874365.1 Chloroflexota bacterium
CGCGGGCCCGCGGTGCCTGGGTCTGGGTCCTTGGCGGCCGGCGTGTCTCCCGCGGCCACAATACCCCCGCCCCACCCCCCCCCCCCCCCGCGTATCCGGGGGGCGGCCGTTTCTATACTCCACTCATGACTCGGAGCGGCCCCACCACGTTCGATCCACTCGCCACGGCACAGACCACGCTCAACAGTCCGCTCGCCCGCATCCTCGCGGCCCGCATCCTGCAGGACGGACCGATTGCATTCCGCGAGTGGATGGAGACGTGCCTCTACCATCCCGAGCACGGCTACTACCGACGGGGACGTCCCACGGTCGGACGGGACGGTGATTTCCTCACGAGCCCCGAGGTCCATCCGCTGTTCGGAGCCGCGGTCGGCCATGTCGCGATCGATCTCTGGCGCCAGTTGGATAGTCCGGCGACGTTTCGCGTCGCCGAGGTTGGTCCCGGTACTGGCACGCTCGCCGAGTCAATGCTGCGGCACATCCACGGGGCCGCGCCCGAATGCGCCGAGCGCATCGAGTACACCACCGTCGAACCTGATGACCGGGCCGCACAGGCCCAGAATGACCGTCTGGAAGTTATCCACAAGGTCCACAGAATCCACGACGTCAGCGAATTGAACGCGCCTCAGCAACTGATTGTCGCCAACGAAGTGCTCGATGCGCTTCCCGTTCATCGCCTGCGCTTGATGGGCGGGACCTGGAAGGAGTTGCTCGTCGACTACTCGTCGGCCGACGGCTTCCACGATGTCGCTGCGGACGTGTGCGAGAGATCGCTACTGGAGCCGCTCGCGGCGATCGACCCGGCCGAGGGCCAGATCGTAGAAGTGGCGCCCAGCCGCGCTGCGATGGCGAGATCGCTGGCAAACTCCATCGCCGACGAGGGCCTGCTGTTGCTCTTCGACTACGGCTATTCGCGCGATCGGCTGTACGCACCCTGGCGACGTGACGGCACCCTGATGACGTTTCGCCGGCACGTGCCGGGGGTCGATCCGTACGTCCACCCCGGCGAGCGGGACATCACGGCGCACGTTGACATCGACCAGGTACAGGCAGCGGCTCAAGCGGCGGGCCTCGTGCCTCTGCCCGCCCTCAGCCAGTCGGAATGGCTGCACCAGCTTGGCGCGGCCGTGTTCCCGGCGGTGGCCGAGGCACACGCGGACACCGCCGCATATCTCTCCGCCCGCCGAGCGAGCGAGACGCTCACCGATCCGGCCGGCCTGGGACGGATTGCCGTGATGGGATTCACCAGGGGTGCAATGGAGCCGTTGCCGGGATGGATGCGATCGTGATCGAACCGGGCGACGAGCTCCCGGATACCGAGCTCCACCTGCGCGAGTATCTCGGTGATGGTCCGCTGCTGATTCTGTTCTACACGGAGGCGAACACGCCGTTGTGCACCCAGCAGTTGTGCGCCTTTCGCGACGACGAGGAGATGCTTAACGAGTTGCAGGCCTCGGTGGTCGCCATATCGGCGGACCCTCTGGATGAAATGCTGCGCTTCGACCAGGAGCATCTCTTCCCGTTCCCGCTCCTAACCGACTCCGAACTCAGCGCCGCCAACGCATTCAGCGTCGTTGACGAGACGGGCAAACGCGCCCAACGTGCGGCCTTCGTCGCTGATCAGAGCGGCGTTGTCAGCCTCGCGATTCCCTTCTATCAGCCGAACAACCTGGAGCAGTATCAGCGGGTGTTCGAGGCGCTGGGGCTGGACATCTGATGCTCCAATCATTCGATTCGCTTGAATCGGAGATCCTCGAAGAGCAGATCAGGATCTGCGAGATCCCCGCGCCAACCGGCAGCGAGGATGTGCGGGGGGACTACATCAGCGCTGCGTTTGAGGCGCTCGGCCTGCGAACGCAGCGAGACGATGTAGGCAACGTGATTGCTCGCCATCCACAGCCTGTCGGCAATCCGGTCGTGCTGAGCGCACATCTCGACACGGTGTTTGGACCGGAACAGGCAGTGGTCGTGGCGCGACCGGGGGAACGGAATCCCTACCGTCCGGACGAAGTGGTTGCCGACGGGGAGTTCCACGCGCCGGGCATTTCCGACGCGGCTGCCGGGCTGGCCGGCATGTTGGCCGTTGCCCGGGTGCTCCGGGACACGCCGGCGGCCCCCTGCCTGCTGTTCCTTGCGACGGTTGGGGAGGAAGGTCGGGGCGACCTGCGCGGCGCACGCCACTTCTTCGACTCCGATCTCGGCCGCACAGCACGTGCGTTTGTCACGATCGACCACTCCGACCCGGCGGCAATTGTCCACAGGGGGATTGGCTCGCGCCGTTACAACGTGCAATACCGAAGCAGCGGCGGCCATAGCTGGGCCCATTTCGGTCGATACAACCCGGCCTTCGCGCTCGCCGCTGCCGCCGACCGTCTGGGCGACATCCGCACCCCGCGCAGCCCGCGCACGACGTACAACGTCGGCGTCGTCCAGGGTGGCGAGACCGTCAACGCGATCCCAGAGTTCGCTCAGATGGACGTCGACCTGCGCAGCGAGTCCGACGCCCAACTCGAGCAGCTCGACATCGAGTTGCACGAGATCATCCGGTTCGGACACCAGAAAGAGCTGCGTCGACGTAGCAATGGTGCAATGGAGCCGCTGGTGACCCAGATTGGCGACCGACCGGCCGGCGTGACCCCGATTGAATCCGATCTTGTCCAGGCTGCGATTCGCGCTCTGGAGGCCGAGATGTTGGAAGCGCGCCTGATCGCCGCTTCGACCGACGCCAATGCCGCTATCGCGGCCGGGATTCCGGGAATCGCGATGAGCTGGGGCGGCAGCTCGGACAACCAGCACAGCGTGCGCGAGTGGTTCAATCCGAACGAGCGAAGCCGTTCATTGCGCGTCATCACCCGGCTGTTGCTTGATCTCACACCGAGCAGCTCCGAGCGCCCGCCTGACTAGACTGAGGCCATGCCGAGCGAAGACCTGCGCGCCTACAGCGACATCGTGATCGAGCACTTCCAGCATCCGCGCAACGCCGGAGTCCTCGCAGACGCCAACGCGGTTGGTGAGGACCGCAACCCGGTCTGCGGCGACCACATGAAGCTGATGCTGCGGATCGAGGATGACGCGATCGCCGAGGCCCGCTTCCAGACTCGAGGTTGTCCTGCGGCGATCGCGACCAGCAGCATGGCGACCGTCGTGCTCACAGGGATGTCGGTCGACCAGGCGGCGCAACTCAAGCGACAGGACTTTGTCGACGCCGTGGGCGGACTGCCTAAAGCCAAGATTCACTGTTCCGTGCTCGCTGCAGCGGCGCTGAAGAAAGCGCTTGCGAGCCACTCCCAATCGTCCCCTGTTGGCCGCTCCGCGTGAACGCACGTCGGTTTCCGCTGCACCAGACTGTGCTCGATCTACAGGCGGAGGGGGAGAACGCGCTCAACGACTGGTTCCCGATCGGCGATTCTGTCTCGACGATCCGCATCTGCCTGGAGGATCCGAAGCACAATGCGCTGGCCGCCGCGCTGATCGTCCTGGATGCCCAACTCGCCCTCGACGATGGCGGGACCGAGCGCGTCGACGAACGCCTGTTGGGCGACGGGGGCGTGGATGTCGACGGCCGCGAAGGGGCGACTCCGGCCGTCGAGCTTCGGATCCCGAGGATGCCGAGTGGAGCGCATACCGCGATGGCCGCGGCCAAGTCCGATCGCACCTACAGCGCCGCTGCGCGGCTCTCGCTGAACGGCGATGCGGCAGTGATGCTGGTCGGAATCGCGCCGTACCCGATCCGCGCCCGACAGATCGAGTCGGTGGTACGCGGTCGCACCTTGAACGACCGGATCATCGACCTCGCCGCGCAGACCGCTCGCTCGGAAGCGCAACCCTACGGCGTGGGCGACCTCACCGATGGGGTGGCCGTGAATCAGGTCGAAGACGCGGTCCGGCGACTGTTCCGACGCCTACGCGACCGTCAACAAGATGCCCAACCGCATGACAGCCGCCATCCTGCTCGCCGCCGGTGAGTCCAGTCGCATGGGCGAGCCCAAGCAGCTGCTTGACTGGCAGGGCCGGACGCTGGTGGCCGCGCAGGTCGAGACGCTGCTCGAGGCGCAGTGCAGTCCGGTGATCGTGGTGCTGGGCGCACACGGCAACCGCGTTCGCCGGTCCATACCTGGCCGCGCAGATGTGCAGCTTACGACGAACCACCAGTGGCGCGGCGGACGGGCCTCGTCGATCAGAGCCGGCGCACGCGCCGTTCCATCCGAGGTCGACGCCGTCGCGGTCGTGTCGGTGGATCAGCCGACCAGGGCGGCGGTTGTCACACGGCTCGCCAAAGAACTGAGTGTGTCCACGGATGCGTTGATCGCCGTCCCGCGGCACGAAGGACGAAATGGGCATCCACCGGTCTTTCGCGCAGAGTTGCTTCCCGAGCTTCGGAACGTTACGGAACGACAGGAAGGTCTTCGACAAATCAGACGCCGTCACGCGGATCGCACTATCTTCTTGGAGATGAACGATCCCTTTGTGACGCTCAACCTCAACACACGCGAGGCGTATCTCCGCGCGATCGGGCTCTTGTAAACTGCAACAGGTGCAAGAATCCTGCTCGACACATACGAGGTGTCGCCAGGCCCGAACATCCGCCTTCGCGGGAATCGCGAATCTCTCGCCAGATAGAGTGGACGACTGATGGCCACACCCCTACGACAGACGATCCAGGTCGGCAAGTATGTCGTCGGCCAGCAGTTGCGCCGGACGGAGCGCTATCCGCTGGTGCTGATGCTGGAGCCGCTGCTGCAGTGCAACCTGGAGTGCGCCGGCTGCGGCAAGATCCAACATCCGACCGACATCCTGCGTCGTCGCCTTTCGCCGCAACAGTGCTGGGACGCTGTCGAAGAGTGCGGCGCGCCGGTCGTTGCGATCGCCGGCGGCGAGCCGCTGATTCACAAGGACATCGTCGAGATCGCCAACGGATTCACCGATCGCAAGAAGTTCGTCTACCTCTGTACCAACGCGATCCTGCTCGAGCGCAAGCTGCAGGACTTCGAGCCGAATCCGTATCTGACGTTCTCGGTCCATGTCGACGGCTATGAACAGGATCACGACGATTCGGTTTGCCGCGACGGGATCTGGGATGTGGCTATTCGCGCGATCGAGGCGGCCAAGGAGCGTGGCTTCCGGGTGACCACGAACAGCACGTTCTTCCTGGGCGCCCAACCGGACCGGATCCGAATGATGTTCGACAAGCTGATGGAGATCGGCGTCGACGGACTGATGATCTCGCCGGGCTACCCGTACGAGAAGGCGCCCGACCAGGAGCACTTCCTCGCCCGCAACCAGACCAAAGAACTCTTCCGCGACATCCTCAACGATCCGCCGCGGCACTGGAAGTTCAACCATTCGGAGCTGTTCCTCGACTTCCTCAAGGGTGAGATCGAGTACGACTGCACCCCGTGGGGGAATCCCACGTACACCGTCTTCGGCTGGCAGCGACCCTGCTACCTGATGGACGAGGGCTACGCGGAGAGCTGGCAGGAACTGATCGATGAGACCGAGTGGGAGAACTATGGCGTCGCGTCGGGCAATCCGAAATGCGTCGACTGCATGGTCCACTCGGGCTACGAGGCGTCGGCGGTGATCGACGCGACGACGAACATCAAGGCCGGACTGCGCAGCTTCGTCGGCTCGATCCGCTAAGTACCCCGCTCCTCTGACCCCGCGAACCTGCCGCGCTGCGACCGTGCGGCTCTGCGTCGCGATCTCGACGATTGAGAAGGCCTCGCTATGTCAAGACATGAACCAGGCACTGAGCCGATCGCGGAGGCACAGCCACCGACAGAGCTGGCTCCGGCAATCCCATTGGAGGAAGTCGGACGGATCGCCGAACGCGTGCAGGAGTTGATCGCCGCCGGCGATCCGCGCGAAGCGTGGCAACGGCTCAATCAACTGCATCCCGCCGACGTCGGTCTGATCCTCGCCGGCCTGCCGCGCACCAGCAGCGAGGCGTTGTTGCAGATCATGTCGCCGCAGACCGTCACCTGGATGCTGCAACACATGAATCCGGTCGAGGCCAGCCGCCTCGGCGCACGGCTGAGCATTCAGACCCTCTCTTTTGTGCTCGATCAGGTCAATCCCCGTCACGCGCTCACCGCCCTGCAGCGGCTGC
>JAPPJZ010000015.1 GCA_028874365.1 Chloroflexota bacterium
GGATGTCCAAGATTGATCGCGACGGAGCGTTTGCCACGGTTGAACTTGGCGAAGTAGGCGGAAGCGTCGAGCGAGCTGTCGCCGGCCGGCCGCGGTCCGCCGGAACGGAACGTATCGGGCCGGTGCGAGGACTCGACCCGGATCACCTCGGCGCCGTGGAAGGCCATCTGCATCGTCGCGTTCGGACCGACGCCGACCCAGGCGAAGTCGGCGATCCGGATGCCGTCGAAGACGCGGGCGCCTGGAACGTCGTTGCTGGTCATCAGGCCAGTCGACCCTAGCGCCGCTGAAACTGAGGGTCGCGCTTCTCGACAAACGAGCGCGCGCCTTCTCTGGCGTCAAGCGAGCCGCGCAGCCAGGACTGGTAGAGCTCTTCCAGCTGCGCCTGCTGGGTGGCGTCGTTGTTCAGCGCGGCATAGATCGCGCGCTTGGTCAACCCAACCGCGAACGGCGCCATGGTCGCGAGTCGATCGGCGAAGGCCAGCGTCTCGGTCATCAGCTCGTCGTGCGGGAACACACGGTTGGCGAGTCCGATTGCGACGGCCTGTTGGGCGTCAATCGGATCGGACGTCCAGAACAGTTCCATCGCCTTCGCGTGTCCGACGAGGCGGGTCATCGTCCACGAGGCGGCCCAGTCCGGGCCGAGTCCGATCTTGAGGAAGCCCGGGTGAATGCGGGCGCGATCGGACATCAGGCGGATGTCGCAGGCGAGGGCGATCGCCATGCCGGCGCCGGCGGCCGCGCCATTGACGGCGGCGATCACGGGGATTTCCAGCTGTTGCAATTCGGCGGCAAAGCCGTAGCGCAGTTCGGTCGATGCGAGTCCGGGCGCGTTCTCCGCGGCGACGCGCTCGTCTCGATTGGAGAGGTCGGCGCCCGAGCAGAATCCCCGGCCGGCGCCGGTGATCACGAGGGCGCGCGCGTCGGGGTCATCGCGCAGGTCGGCGGCCATTTCTCGCAGACCGTCGCGAATCCGCGGTGAGAGCGCATTCAACACTTCTGGCCGATTCAACGTGGCCACTACCACGCCGTTGTCACGTCGTTCGATCAGCAGATGGTCATCACTCATGGGTCAATCTCCGACTGGCTGAGGGTGTGCTCGGTCCACGAGAACCTCGTGATTGTGTTGGCCCGGCGTCGGCGCGGCGCGGGTTTGCCAGGGTGTTGCGGACATTTTCAGCGGCGCCCCCGGGACCTTGATTCGTCCCAGCGCCGGGTCTTCGACTTCGTCGAAGAACTCGCGCGCATGTAGCTGCGGGCTGTCGACGATGTCCTGCATCGTGTTGACTGGACAGATCATCACGTTGAAGTGTTGTCCCGACTCGTAGAGCGCCTGCGCTCCACGGGGGGCGAAGAACCGCTCGATCTCTGATTCGAGTTCGGTCACCTCGTCCTGCGTGGGCAGATCGTCGCCGGCGATGGCGATGCTCGCCCATCGCTCAGCGTCGAACTGCGGGTCCACGCCTTCGGCCACCATCCAGCGATGCAACCGAGTGATGGAGGCCGGAACACGGACGAACGCCACGTAGCCGTCGGCGCAGGGATAGATGATCCTCGTGGCGCGATCGGCGAAGGCGCGCGCGCCGCCGGCCCGCTCGGTGATGATTCCGTCCGATTCGTAGTAGAGCCGCGCGTTGCCAAGGGTGTTGGCCATTGCTGCCTGCATCGAGACGTCGACATGCTGGCCGCGCCCGGTCAGGTGTCGGGCATGGAGTGCGATCATGGCGGCTGAACCGGCGTTGAGCGCGGTGATGTTGTAGGCCTGCTCGACCGAAGGCCGCAATGGTGCGCGGTCGGGATCGCCGACGAGCGAGCTGAGGCCGCCGGAGACGTGGCCGATCAGATCGGAGGCGGCCCACATGGATTTCGGGCCGGACTGGCCGAAGGGCGTGATCGAGACGTAGATGAGCTGCGGCGCGCGGTCACAGAGGTCTTCGTATCCGAGACCGAGCGCCGACATATTGCCGGGCGCTTCCGACTCGAAGAGGAAATCGGCGGTTTCGCACAGACCGCGCAGGCGCTCGCGGTCACGCTCATCCTCGAGGTCGAGTGTGATTGACCGTTTGCCGGCGTTCATCTGGGCCCAGTACAGGGATGAGGTCTCGTCTTCCCGCAGCATCGGACCGCGTTGCCGTGTTGGATGGCCAGCAGGCGGCTCGACACGGATGACATCGGCGCCAAGGCCTGCCAGCACCATGGTCGAGAGAGCGCCGAGATCGGCCGTGAGATCAATGACTCGGTAGGGACCAAGCGCAGCGTTCGTAGCCTGAGACATAGTGAATACAGTACGACAGGTAGTGCGCTCGACATTCCGTGTATCTTCTTCTTTTCTGACGGACGAGTCGGCAACAGTGCCGCAGTTGAACGGAACGGGTTGTGAGCACCTCGGCCTCCGGATCGCCGATCCGGGCAGCGATCATCAATGTGACGGGTTACGTCGGAGCGGAGTTGGCGCGCCTGCTCGCGCAACACCCGCGTGTTGAGATCGTCTGCGTGACCGGTCGTTCCGAGGTGGGTAAGCGTCTGCCGGAGGTCTTCCCGCACCTCTGGTCGCTCGATCTGCCGATCGTGTCCGAGGTCGACGAGGATGTCGACGTGATCTTCTCCGGCCTGCCGCACGCAGCAGCCGCGGAGCGGTTGACGCCATTCATCGAGCAAGGCACGCCGGTGGTCGACGCGTCGGCGGACTTCCGTCTCTACGACGAGGAGACCTATGAACAGTGGTACGGCGAGCATCCCTCGCCCCACCTGCTGCCCGAATCGGTATACGGCTTGCCCGAGCTACATCGCGACGCGATCGCGGAATCGCGGTTAGTAGGGGTGCCGGGTTGCTACCCGACATCAGCGATTCTCGCCCTGGCGCCCCTGGCCGCGAAGGGCTGGCTGGACGGCCGCACGGTCGTTGACGCCAAGTCGGGCGTTTCCGGCGCGGGTCGCGCGCTGAAGATCACGTCTCATTTCTCAGAGGTCGATTCCAACTTCTCCGCCTACGGACTGAGCGGTCACCGGCACCAGCCGGAGATGGTGCAGGAACTCACCACGCTGCAAGACAGGGCCGATGGGGACAGGGAGTTGAGCGTCACGTTTGTCCCGCATCTGGTGCCGATGACAAGAGGCATCCTGGCGACCTGCTATCCGTCGATCGCGGACGGCTCCCTGCCTGAGAACTCGGCTGAACGGGCCGAAGCGTTGCGTGACGTGTACGAGTCCTACTACGCGGACGAGCCGTTTGTACACGTTGCTCCGAACGCGCCGTCGACCAAGCAAACGCTCGGCTCGAACGCCTGCATCGTCTATCCGATGGTCGACCCGATGACCGGCGAGGTGATGGTGATCAGCGCGATTGACAACCTGGTCAAGGGCACGGCCGGGGCGGCGGTGCAGTGCTTCAACCTGATGTTCGGTCTGCCCGAGGAGTTGGGCCTGAGCAAGATCGGGGTCTACCCGTGAGCACGAACCATGATACCTTGAGCGCCAATCCCGACGCCGAAGGGGCTGTCACCAGAGCGCAGGGTTTCTCGGCGTGCGGTTTCACCGCCGGGATCAAGGAGTCAGGGCTCCCTGATCTGGCCCTGCTGGTCTCGGATCGCCCGGCGACGGCGGCGGCTGTCTACACGAAGAATCAGAGCACTGCGGCGCCAGTTCACATCAGCAAGGCGCACACGGCGAACGGCTCTCTGCAGGCGGCTGTCGTTAACTCGGGCAATGCCAATTGCGCGACCGGTGAGCAAGGGCTGGCCGACGCTCGCGAAATGACGCAACTCGCGGCCGCGCTGGTCGGCTGCGAAGCGGAGGACGTGTTCGTCAACTCGACGGGAGTCATCGGCCACTACCTGCCCATGGGCCTGTTGCGTGCCGCGATTCCCCAACTATCGCCGGTGGCGGAGGGCGGCGCCGATTTCGCCCGTTCGATTATGACCACCGACACCTTCCAAAAGGAAGCGGTTGTCAGCTTCGAGGCGAACGGAATCAGCTACACCGTCGGCGGATGCGCCAAGGGGGCGGGCATGATCCACCCCGACATGGCGACAATGCTGGCATTCTTCACCACGGATGCGCCGGTCGAATCGGGTGCGCTGGACTCTTGCTTCCGCTCCGCCATGGATCGTTCATTCAACATGGTTACGGTCGACGGCGACACCTCGACCAACGACTCGTCGGTCATCCTCGCCAATGGGGCCGCGGGTGGTGAGGCTCTGACAGGAGCAGCGCTTGAAGCATTTGGCTCTGCCCTGCTCAGTGCGTCTACGGCCCTGTCCAAGATGATGGCCCGCGACGGCGAGGGCGCGACCAAGCGGATTTCGATCACGGTGTCGGGCGCGAAGTCCTGGGACGACGCCCGCGATGTTGCCCGGACCATCGCTGTGTCACCGCTGCTCAAGGCCGCGCTGAGCAAGTACGACCCAAACTGGGGCCGGATCCTGATGGCCGCCGGTCGCGCCGGTGTGCCGTACGACCTGGACCAGGTGCGGATCTGGATCTCGGATCTGTGCGTCTTCGATGGAACCGCCACGGGTGTGCCTGAGGAGGAGGCATCGGCTAAGACGCAGGGCGAAGAGGTCTTCCTGCGGATGGATCTCGGCCAGGGCGATGCGGAAGCGACCGCCTGGGGCTGCGATCTGACCGAGGAGTACGTCCGCTTCAACGCGGACTATGTGACGTAGCGGATCTCCTATCGTGGACACGTGGAGGGTCTGATGACGACGCGACACGTCTGGCGCCGACCCGGCCAGGAGCCATCGAAGCTTCCTCCGGTGCAGATTGGTGAGGCATGGTATGACGCTGATACCTGCGCTGAGATCCAGCGGCTGATCGACGAACACGACGTGCGCGACGATGGTCTCACGGAGGACCGCTACTTCGTGCTTGAGTCCGGCCAGACGCCGCACGAGGCTATCGAAGCGACTGGTCTCACCGACCGGGAAATCGCTGAGCAGTTCGGCATGGATCGCGACCAACTAGCTGCGTCACTCGGCTTGCCCAGCCGCGAAGAGCTCACCATCTTCAACCACCTGCGCGCGGCGCGACATGCCCTTCGCAGTCCAGTGGACTGATCCAGCCAAGCTCGAAACGCTGGAACAGAGAGGTACCGTCCGGTACCTCCTGGTGCGTCAGCTCGTTGGCAGCTTCAAGCACGATAGGTGGGCGCACGGCCGGATCGTCTCTGATCCCACAGCAACAGGCGTCGATCTACGCGAGTTACGGAACGGTCCCATACGGCTGAGGTACGAACTCCTGGTCGTCGAGGAATCTGTCAGAATCACTTCGGTCCGAGTCGCCTGAGTCTGCACCTGTCGGCTACTGCAGCGGCAGCGGCGATTGCCACCATGCGGGTTTGTTGCTGACTTCGATCGAGGTCACCCACTTGACCCAGTTGTATCCGCGACGGCCGGGTGCGACCAGCCTGAGGGGAAATCCGTGGCCGGATGAGAGCGGCTCGCCCGCGATGTGAGTGGCGAGGAGCAGTTGTTCCGCGTCAGCAATGGGGAATCTGCGGTCGAATCCGGTCGCGGACTGGACTACGACACTCTCTGCTTCATCTCCAACCTGGACTTGGGCCAACGCATCCGACAGTCTGACGCCGCTCCAGTCCTGGACGGTAAACCAGCCGCCGGTGCAGTCGAGTGTTGCGGTCGTGGAGCGGTTGGCGATCGTCCGGATCTCCTCGTAAGTGAGCCTCGCGGGCTCACGGACCCGCCCGTGGATGGTCAAGGTCCAATCATCCGCATCGATTCGCTGGCGGCTGTCGAAGAGCCATTGAGTGACCGGGTGCGCGTTGCCCTGTCCGCTGGCTTCCTCTCGCGAGCCGGTAAATCGGGGGCGTTGGCCGGCCACGGGCGCGGCGGCTGACGCGCCCTGCCAAAGAACGAGGCCGCCCACGCCAACAGCAATCAGCCGCAGCGCGGCGCGTCGGTTGGTGAAGTCTGTGCGCCTGACACGACGCGGCCAGCGCATGGCCGCGTGGACGATCAATGGGATGGTCAGCGCGAGACCCAGCGTCGTGTGAATGACGAGTAGCCGCGCGTTGCCGTAGAAGGGAATGTCGAGGCCGCCGCGGCCGAGGATCGCCCAGAGCGTGCCGGTGGTCAGGACGCCGACGAAGAGCAGGACGAGGACGATCGAGCCGACGGTCTCCGATGCGACGCCACGGCGCCGAAACGAGCGCAGGACGATGCGGTACTTCCAGATCACGAGGCCGACGAGAGAGAACCCGGCGATTCCATGTAGCCAGAAGACCCACTCGCCGCCAGGTCGACCGATCGTGAACGACACCAGGCCGGAGAGTAGTTCGACGCTAAGCAAGAAGAGGATGGCGTGGTTGGTCGCGCGGGCGCTCATACGCCGACGGTATCGCTTTCGCCGTCAGAAGCGCTGACCATCGTGGGCTACGCTTGCATCCATGAGCGCATCGCAGAACGGGAACGCACCGATCGTGATCAAGATCGGCGGCTCGACCCTGGGCGAGCATGACACATCGTTGTCCGACTGCGTTGAGTTACACCGCGAGGGTCGCCGGGTCGTGGTCGTCCACGGCGGCGGAGCGGCGGTCACCGACTGGCAGCGCAGACTCGGCGCGGAGGCGACCTGGGTCGACGGTCTGCGCTCGACGACGCCTGAGTCACTGAGCGTGGTGGTGGCGGTGCTGGCCGGGTTGATCAACAAGGAGCTGACCAGGCAGTTGCAGTCGTTGGGCGCTCAGGCCGTTGGTCTCAGCGGCGTTGACGCTGGAACGCTGTGTTCTCCGATATCTGACCGGATCGGTCTTGTCGGGGAGAGACCGCGCTGTAACCCGCGTACCTTGCGCTGGGCGTTGGATGCCGGTTTGCTGCCGGTTCTGGCTCCGGTTGGTCTCGCGAACGACCTGTCGACGACCCTGAACATCAACGCCGACGCCGCGGCCGGCGCGGTCGCCTCCGCGCTTGGCGCCTCGTCGTTGATCTTCCTGACCGACGTGGCGCAGGTGTTGGACGCTGAAGGGATGGGGATCGACTCGCTGGGCGCGGAGCGGCAACGGGAACTGATTGAGCATGACGTGATTGAGGGCGGGATGCTGCCCAAGCTGCGCGCCGGTCGCGAAGCGTACGGTTGCGGCGTCCAGGTTCGTATCGTGGACGGCAGACAACCGCGCGTCGTGCGACAGGCGGTTGACGGCGAAGAGGTGGGGACGGTCCTGTCGTGAGCAACGTGAACATTCGGTGGTCGAGCTGGATTCACCGCACCGAGGGCGGCTGGCGCAACGGCAACGACGGACCCCGCGACGTACCGCCGTCGGACGAGGGGCGTTCCGGCGAGCTCGGACCCCCGCCTCCGGTGTTCCGCGAAGGCCTCGGTGGCGGAGGCGGCGTCGGCGACGACGAGCCGCCGCCGTATACCGCGGCTGAGGGTCAGCCGCCCAGCCGCGGTCGCACCTGGCCTCGAGTCGTGGTCGCCGGGGTCGCCCTGTTGGTGGCGCTGATCTTGCTCAACATCGGCATCGACATCTACGTCGATCGGCTCTGGTTCGACAACGTCGGCTACCGCGGCGTGTTCGACTTGCGGATCGTGACCCAGGTGTGGCTGTTCGCGGCCGGCGCAGGGGTCTCGCTGGTTGTACTCGGCGCGATGTATCTGATCGCCTGGCGGATGCCGGTCGAGGCACTGGGTCCGGCGGTCGACGATCCCCGTCTGAATCGGGTGGTCCACATCATCGCCGCCGTCGCGATGATCCTGTTGGCGATCATTTTCGGCTCCGTTGCCGCCGGCCAGTGGGAGCTGATTCTGCAGTTCCTGCACGCCAAGCCGTTCGGCCAGACCGACGCGCAGTTCGGCCGCGATCTCGGTTTCTATGTCTTCGAGCTAGAGGCGCTCCAGTTCATGAAGGGCTGGGCGACCGGTTTGGCGATCATGGCGATGCTGACCACTGCCGCCACGTACGGCGTGCGCTTGATGCTGCATCGCGGTAACGCCCGCTCGACGGTCGGCGTTCGGCTGCATCTCGCGCTCACGATCGCCGCCGTGATGGGTCTGTTCGTCTGGAGCTATTGGCTGGCTCGTTTCGAGTTGGCGCTGAATCCTGGCGGTTTCGTCTTCGGCGCGACATTCACCGACGACAACATCCGCTCACCGGTCCAGATCGTGAAGATGATTGCCGGCATCGTAGTCATCCTCGGCGTGCTCTCCTGGCCGTTCCACGAGCGCTTGCGTTACGCGTTGACGCCGATCGCGTTGCTCATCGTCGTCTCAATCGTTGGCGGTGCGATCTTGCCGGCGGCGATCCAGCGCTTCACTGTCGAGCCGAACGAGCTCCAGCGCGAGACGCCCTACATCGAACGCAACATCGCGGCGACCCGCGCGGCGTTCGCCCTGGACACGATCGAGGAGCGCGAGTTCCCGGCCGCAGACTTCGTCGGTGAAGCAGACCTCTCGCTGAATCCCGAGGCGCTGCAGAACGTTCGGCTGTGGGACCATCGACCGCTCAATGACACGCTGAACACGATCCAGACGATTCGTCCGCTCTATGTCTACCCCGATGTGGACGTTGACCGCTATGACGTCGGCGGCGAGGACCACCAGGTCTTCCTCGCAGCTCGCGAACTCTCGCAGGCGAACCTGCAGTCGACGCAGCAGGGATGGGTCAACCGCCGACTGCAGTTCACGCACGGCTTCGGCGTCGTGATGACGCCAGTGGACGAGGTCTCGCCCTCGGGCGAACCGGTTTTCTGGGTCTCTAACATCCCACCCGAAGTGATCGACGAGACATCATCCGGGCCGTTGGACCTGGAGATTGTTGAGCCTCGCATCTATTACGGCGAGGTCACCGACGCATACGTCATCGCCAACAGCGAGACTGAGGAGTTCGACTACCCGCTCAGCGGCGAGGATTCGGATGGCGTGGCTGATCAAGCCACCACGCGATACTCGGGCGACGGCGGGATCGAGCTGGGTGGGTTCTTCCGTCGGCTGGCATTCGCCTGGTCGTTCGGCGACGCCAACATCCTGATTTCCGGATCTGTGGACGGCGACAGTCGAATCCTCTTCCGCCGCCTGATCCAGGAACGCGTGACGGAGTTGGCGCCGTTCCTGCAGCTGGATGCCGACCCCTACATCGTGGTCGGCGAGGATGGTCGTTTGTACTGGATCCAGGACGCCTACACGGTCACCGACCGTTACCCCTACTCCCAGCCTCACCCATGGGGTTACAACTACGTCCGCAACTCGGTCAAAGCCGTGATCGACGCCTATCACGGCAGCGTCGAGCTGTACATCGTCGACGACTCCGACCCGATCATCCAGGTCTGGGAGGACATCTTCCCGGAGCTGTTCAAGCCGGCGGCGGCGTTCCCAGGGGACCTGCAACAACACTGGCGCTACCCGCAGGATTACTTCCAGATCCAGGCCGACCAGTACCTGACGTATCACATCGAGTCGGCGCGCGGCCTGTTCAACCGCGAGGACCTCTGGGCGATCCCGCAAGAGCTGCTGCGACAGCAGGAGATCGCGGTCGAGCCGTACTACGTCACTCTGCGTCTGCCAGACCAGGACGAACCGGAGTTCCTGTTGATCCTGCCCTTCACGCCGAGAAACCGGCTCAACTCGATCGCCTGGATGGCCGGCCGCTCGGACGGGGAGAACTACGGCAAGTTGTTTGCGTTCCGCTTCCCCGCGAACAAGAACGTGGACGGCCCCAAACAGATTGAGAACCGGATCGACCAGGATGTCGCCGTATCGCGGCAGTTCACGCTGTTGGGGCAGCAGGGTTCGGAGGTGATTCGGGGCAACCTGCTCTTCATCCCGGTTGGCGATTCCTACGTCTACGTTGAGCCCATCTATCTGCAAGCCGAAACGGGCCGCTTCCCGCAACTCAAGGGGGTGATCGTCGTCAACGGCGACACGATTGCCTTCGAGGACACGTTTGCCAACGCCGTGCAGGTGGCGCTGGGCAACCGAGCCGCTCAGGGCCTGTCGTTCCTCGGCGACGTGCCGGGCGAGGTCGCAGCCGAGGACGTTTCCGCGGAAACGGAACAAGAGGCCGCGCGCGAGCCCGCGCAGCAGGAAGAGCCCGAGCAGCGAGAGCCGATCGTATTGTCGGATGATGCGGCAGAGCTCACCGCACAGGCGCAGGAAGCGTTCGAAGAGGCTCTGGAGAAACAGCGCGAGGGCGACTGGGCAGGGTATGGCGAGGCAATCGAGCGGCTTGGTCAGATCCTCGATCGCCTGGCGTCGGGGTCGGAGTAGTCAGCCGTCCAAGCGCTATCGCCTGCATAGACGCGCATCGAGCGCTCGCGTAATCTGAATCGGTCGAATGTCCTGTCGGCGTAACCGGAGTGACGAACATGCCCACCACTGCTGAGCGCGAGTCCGCTGTCTTCATGATGTCGGCGGGCCGTTTGCCCGTCACGCTGGTGCGCGGCGAGGGCACGAAGGTCTGGGATGACGAAGGCAATGAATACCTTGACTTCGTCGCCGGTATTGCGGCCGACAACCTTGGCCATTGCCACCCGCGGATCGTCGAGGCGATCAAGCAGCAGGCCGAAACGCTGCTGCACGTCTCGAACTATTTCTACACGATCCCCCAGCTCGATCTGGCCGATGTCATCCTCGAACAGTCAGGTATGACCCGGATTTTCTTCTGCAACAGCGGCGCCGAGGCGACTGAGGGCGCGATCAAGATTGGGCGTAAGTGGGGTCAGACGCGGCGCGACGGGGCCACCGAGATCATCGTCATGGACGAAGCCTTCCACGGACGCACGCTGGCCTCGGTCAACGCGTCCGGCAATCCGAACTATCGCGAGCCGTTCGGTCCGCTGGAGGGATTCCGCCACGTGCCGTACAACGACGTTGATGCCGTGCGCGCGGCCGTCGGTCCGCAGACGGCGGCGATCCTCGTTGAGCCGCTGCAGGGCGAGGGCGGCGTCAACGTCGCCGACGAGGGTTATCTCGTGGCGCTTCGAGAAGTTTGCGACGAGCACAATCTCCTGCTGATGTTGGACGAGGTGCAGACCGGTATTGGTCGGACCGGCAAACTCTTCGCGTGGCAGCACGAGGATGTGCAGCCCGACGTGATGGCGCTGGCCAAAGGCCTGGGCAGCGGCGTGCCGATCGGCGCGATCGTGGCCAATGAGCGCGGAGACATCCTCGAGCCGGGCGACCACGGGACGACGTTCGGCGGTCAGCCGTTCACCACGTCGGTGGCGCTTGAGACGCTACGCGTGATGATCGAAGAGGACATTCCTGCCCGAGCGCAGGACGCCGGCGAACGACTGATGTCCGGCATTCGCGCGTTGGAAGATCGTCATCAGCTGATCGACCATGTGCGCGGCAAGGGACTGTTGGTTGCGGTTCAACTCAGCGAGGATGTTGGTCCGGCGCTGGTCGCGGCGATCCGCGACCGCGGCCTGATCTGCAACGTGGTCAAGCCGAATGTGCTGCGGCTGGTGCCGCCGTTGACGATTTCCGACGACGAGATAGACCAGGCGATAGGGATCATCGACGACGCCCTCTCGTCGATCTCCGAGTAGCGCGCGGGCAGAGCACACGAACCGGACAGGAGACCCGGGTGGCAAGACGAACTGACGACAAGCGGGTGGTGTTGGCGTACTCGGGTGGGCTGGATACGTCGGTGGTGACCCGTTGGCTGACCGAGCGCGGATGGGAAGTCATCTGCATGACCGCCGACATGGGCTATCTCGAGGAGGACGAGGAACTGGAATCTCGCGCCTACGCCGCCGGCGCGGTCGGCTTCGAAATGCTCGACCTGCGCGACGACTTCGCTCGCGCCTTCTGCTTCCCGGCGCTGATGGCCGGAGCGCTCTACGAGGGCCGCTACCCTCTCGCCACCGCACTGGCGCGACCATTGATCGCGAAGGCGCTGGTCGATGTGGCTCGACGACACAATGCGACAGCCGTCGCTCACGGTTGCACCGGCAAGGGCAACGATCAGGTTCGCTTCGATGTGTCTGTACAGGCACTCGCGCCCGACCTGCGTATCCTCGCGCCGGTTCGCGAGTGGGAGCTAACCACGAGAGAATCGGAAATCGTTTACGCGCAGGCGCACAGCATTCCGATCACCGTGAGTGTCGACAAGCAGTACTCGACCGACGAGAACCTCTGGGGCCGCTCGATCGAGGCGGGCCCGCTCGAGGATCCGTGGACCGAACCGCCCGACAACGTGTGGGAGTGGACGGTCAATCCCGAGCAGGCGCCCAACGAAGCGACATACATCGAGATCGGATTCGAGCAGGGGCGCCCGGTGTCGCTCGACGGAGAGGACATTGATCCCGTCACGCTGATCAGCCGCGTGCACGATGTCGCCGGAGCGAACGGCGTTGGACGGATCGACATGGTTGAAGACCGGCTGGTCGGGATCAAATCCCGTGAGGTCTACGAGGCGCCGGCTGCGACCACGCTGCGGATTGCGCATGAGGCATTGGAGACCCTGACGCTCTCGAAGAGCCAGCTCCGAATCAAGCACCGGCTGATGCAGGACTACGCCGATCTGATCTACGACGGCCTCTGGTTCACCGGCTTGCACCAGGATCTGGCCGCACTGACATCATCGATGCAACGTCACGTGTCCGGCACGGCGAGGGTCAAGCTATACAAGGGGCAGGCCGTCACGGTGGGCGTCGAAAGCCCCAACAGCCTGTACCAGTATTCGCTGGCCACTTACGACGAAGGCGACATCTACGACCAGACCTCGGCGGTCGGATTCATCGACATTTTCGGCCTGCCTGTGCGGGTTCAGGCGGAGAAGCAGTTGTTGCGGCAACCTGGAGGTGTGCTCGACGTATCATCGGGACGTAGTTCATAACTGGAAGTCAGCAGAACGGCCAGCGAGGGCAACGCACGATGACGACTGACGCCTCCGACATCGAGATCGACATCGAGTACGAAGCGGCCGTACCCACGGCCGGCGGGCCAGACGCGGCGGACTTCCAGATTCGCCGACCGGGTCACCCGACCCTGGAAGTCGCGCTCTACCTGGCGCTCGACGCGAAGCAGGCCTTCGAGGCCGCCTGCGGTCCACTCTCCGATGCGCAGACACAGGCAGTGATCCGGGCAATTGCCGGTGGGCTCTATCCGGCCCTAATTGCCGACGGTGTCCAGCCGCCCGCGATCATCACGATGCGCGCTACGGATTTCGATGGCGAACAGTTCGACGCCACAATCACCGCAGCAGGACTGACCAGGCTGCCCGCAGACGAATAGCAGGCGGCGCATGGCTGAAGCCGGCAACCAACAGGACGACTCGCAACGGCTCTGGGGTGGACGCTTTGAGGAAGCGCCCGACGCGCTCGTGCAGGCTTACACGTCCTCGATCCAGACCGACCTGTTGCTCTTCCGGCACGACATCGCCGGCTCACGCGCCCATGCCCGCATGCTGGCGGCGCAGGGAATCATCGACGCCGAAGACGCGGCCAGCATTCTGCAAGGCCTCGACCAGGTTGAATCGGAGATCGAATCCGGCGGATTCGAGATCAACCACGAGCTCGAGGACATCCACACGCACGTTGAGGCTCGGCTGAGCCAGATCATCGGTGCGGACGCCGCGGGTCGGTTGCACACCGCGCGCTCGCGCAACGATCAGGTCGCGCTCGATACGCGCATGTTCGTGCGTGACGCGATTGTCCAGGCCGTGGGCGCCGTGCGCGGCCTGCAAGCCTCGTTGATCGAGCTGGCCGAGCGTTCACTTGATGTGTACCTGCCCGGCTACACACACCTCCAGCGAGCGCAGCCGGTGCTGCTCTCGCATCACCTCCTGGCGTACCTGGAGATGCTGGATCGAGATGCCGAGCGCCTGGTCGACTCGTTCGCCAGAGCCGACATCATGCCGCTGGGTAGCGCGGCGCTCGCCGGCGCGGCCTATCCGCTTGACCGCCAGGCCGTCGCCGATGAGCTCGGCTTTGAGCAGGTCTCCCGCAACAGCATGGATGCCGTTTCGTCACGCGACTACATCGTCGAGTTCATCGCCAACGCAGCGATCTGCATGGTCAACGTTTCGCGCCTTTGCGAGGACGTGATCCTCTGGAGTTCGGCCGAGTTCGGCGTGCTGCAGTTCGGCGACGCCTTCACGACCGGCTCATCGATCATGCCGCAGAAGCGCAATCCAGATATCGCCGAACTCGCCCGGGGCCGCAGCGGCAAGGTGTTGGGTCACCTGACCGGGCTGCTAACGATGCTCAAGGGCCTGCCACTCGCCTACAACCGCGACCTGCAGGAGGACAAGTCCGGCCTGTTCGACACGGCCGAAACGCTGATCGGCACACTGCACGTCCTGGCGCGGGCGCTGCTGACGGCGAACGTTGATGGCGATCGGGCTCGGGCTATGGTCGACCGAGACCCATTCATCCTGGCCACCGACTATGCCGACTACATCACGCGCAAGGGCGTTCCGTTCCGCGAAGCGCATGGCGTCGTGGGACGCCTGGTCCGGCTCTGTGAACAACGCGGTTGCGGGCTTGCCGACCTCTCTCTTGAGGACCTGCAAGCGGAGCATTCCGCGTTCGAGGCGGATGCTGTCGGGATGACGGTGCATTTTGCCCTGGAATCGCGGGACGTGCCCGGCGGTACCGCTCCGAAGCAGGTGAGAGCAGCGCTTGAGGAGGCGAAGCAACGCCTCCAGCTAGAACCGGCTGCCCAGCCTCCTAATCAGGACGCCGCGCCCGCGCAGGAGCCGAGTCTGGAGACCGGTCTCAACCGGGCCCAACGACGGGCCGCCGAGCGCGCCGCGGCAAAGCAACAGGGCCGGCGCGAACAGCAGGGTCGATCATGACGTTGCCGGTTGCCATCGCGCCGTCAATCCTGAGCGCCGATTGGACGCGCCTGGCCGAGCAGATCGCGGAAGCGGAGGCGGCGGGTGTCGATTGGATCTCGCTTGACGTGATGGACGGCAACTTCGTTCCGCCGATCACGTTCGGTGCGCAGATGGCATCGGCGGTTCGCCGGCTGACATCGCTGCCGATCGAGGCGCACCTGATGGTCGAGCATCCCGAGGAACACATCGGCGACTTCATCGAGGCCGGCGTCAACTGCGTGACGATTCACATCGAGTCCACTCGGCATCCCCACCGATTGCTGCAGCAGATTTCTGAGTCCGGCGTCGACGCGGGTGTGACGCTCAATCCCGGTACGCCGCTCAGCGAGATCGAGCCGGTCGTGGCGATCTGCGACCGCATCCAGATCATGAGCGTGAACCCCGGTTGGGGCGGGCAACAGTTCATTCCCGAGTCCCTGGGACGGATTCGCCAGGCTCGGTCCATGCTTGACGGCTGCGGACGCGAGCACGCGCCGGTCGCCGTGGACGGCGGTGTCAACGAGTCGACGATCGCCTCAATCGTCGAGGCCGGCGCGAACTGGTTGGTGGCGGGGTCGGCGGTCTACAACGACCGCGAATCTGTGGCCGATGCGGTGGCGCGGCTGCGCCGGGCGCTGAGCAATAGCTAGAGCGACTTCTCGTAGATCCGGTAGACCTTGTAGACCTCCGCGTCGGTGCGTCGCAGGGCGTGGTTGAGCAGATGGTTGTCCTCCAGGACCCAACCCAGCTCGGCCCACTTGTAGCCGCGGGCCGCGCCTCGCACGTGAACTTCGGCGGTCAGCATCATCCCGAGCTGCGCGAACTCCCGGGTTCGCCACTTCTGCCGTACTCCGAGCAGCATCACGCGGCCACTCTCCGGTCCGCGCCGCAACCGCCAGAGCACCTTGGCCCAGCCAAAGGGGAAGAGCCGTCCGTCGATGTCGCGGGCGCACTCATTCAGGTTGGGGATCGAGATCACCATCGCCGCCGGATCGCCATCGATCTCCACAAACGCGGTCAGCTCTGGATCGGCGAACTGGATCAGGTCGGCGGCCAGGCGGTCCGCTTCATCCGGCGTGATCGGGACGGAGCCCCAGTTTTCGACCCACGCCTCGTTGAAGATCTCCGCCGCGATGCGCACGTCACGGCGGAGGTTGCGCTTGGAGAACGGTCGCACCGTCACTCGCGGATGCTCGTGGATGCGCTGCCACGCGCGCTCGCGCCGGTCACCCAGTGCGGCGTCCACGGGATAGTGATAGGCCCAGAGGTCCTTGGCCTTCGCGTACCCGTTCGCTTCGATCAAGGCCGGGAACCAGCGCCGTCCATGAGGCATGGCGACCATCGGCGGCGAATCAAATCCTTCGACCAGGCAGCCCGACTCGTCGTTGATCGTGAAGCTGAACGGCCCGCGCGAGAACTCGGCCCCGCGCGAGCGCAGCCAGGATTCGGCCGCTTCGAAGAGCGCAGTCGCTGCTTCGCCGTCGTCAATGCAGTCGAAGTGGCCGAAGAACCCGGCGGACTCGTCCCACTTCTCGTTGTGCAGCGGATTGATTTGTGCCGAGATGCGGCCGATGTCGCGACCATTGCGTTCGGCGATGAAGAGCTGCGCCTCGCCGTAGCGCAGGAACGGAGTCTTCTCCGGATCGAGCCGCTCCACCTGCGCACGACGCAGCATCGGGATCCATGTCGGATCGCCGTCGTAGACGGTCCAGAGGACATCGATGAAGGGTGCGGCCTGACGCCCGAATCCGATTGCTCGGACTCGGACGTCGGATGTCATGGCATTGGTTCGGGCGAAGCCTGGTCGATGCCGACGCTACCAGCGGCGCCCACGGTCGGCGTAGCTGTCGCGCGAGCCGCGGTCGTCGTAGCGAGGCTCACGGTAGCCGCCGCCACCGCCGCCGCCGCGGTTCTCGCGGTAGCCGCCATCGCGGTACCCACCGTCGCGCTGCCCACCTTCCCGGTAGCCGCCGCGCTCCTCTCGGTACCCGCCGCCGCCACCGCCGCGGTAGCCGCCACCACCACCGCCGCCACCGCCGCGTGGCCGTGCTTCGTTGACGCGCAGTTGGCGACCGTCGAGGTCGTAGCCGTCGAGCGCAGTGATCGCGTTACGCGCTTCCTCGTCGGCCATATCGACGAAGCCGAATCCTCGGGATCGACCGCTGTCTCGATCGACAGGGATGACGCAATCCTGGACATCGCCATGCTCGGCGAACAGGTCGCGTAGTTCTTCGGTGTTGGTTCGGAAGGGCAGGTTTCCAACGTAGATTCGCATATTCCTCGGTCTCGGTGTGGCGGCGCAGGCGCGCCGGCTTCGGGCTCGTACAGGTGGTCAGGTGCGGACGCTTCGTCCGCGGCTCTGGCTCTCAGGGCTTGGGTAATCCGATCCGGCTCAGACTTGCTCGGTCATGGTCGATGAGTCAGGCGGCGAGCCGCTTCATCATCGTACGTAGGCATGCGGTGCAAACGTTAAGACGTTGCGTTTTACCGTCAACGGTTACTTTGTGTCGGTGAATATTCGGCTTGAACGTACGAGATGTGCGCGGGGCCTTGCGCTTCCAGCGACCAGAGTGCTTGTGGCGAATGTTGCGGCCAAACGTGGTCCGCTTGTCACAGAGGTCACACTTGCCGGCCATCAACCCGTCCTTAATCCATCCTCGACGCAGCCATCAACTTCAACAGTCGCCGGCGCGTGGCAGGTATCATATCAGCACCTCGGCCCGGTTCCGCGCCGTGCCGTGGGCTCACGTTGGCACTCTATACGGGAGGCTACACATGGTCGAACCAGGCGCCTCTGACGTCGGAATCACCGGCCTCAGCGGGCCCGATGTTCGACGCATGATCCGGGGTGCGGCCGGCTGGGTTGCCCTGCACCGCGAGGCGCTCAATCTGATCAATGTCTTTCCCGTCCCTGACGGTGACACCGGCGCCAACCTGGGTCGGACCCTGGCGGCCGCCAGCGAGGCGCTGGATGAGATCTCTGAAGATGCGTCGGCGCGCGAGATCGCGTCGCGGGCCGCCTCGGCCGCGCTGCTCGGCGGCCGGGGCAGTTCAGGTGTGATCGGTGCCCAATGGCTGCGCGGTTTCGCCGCCGGACTGTCCGAAGACGGTGACGCATCGCTCAGCGCCGCCTTCGCCGGTGCAGCCGAGGCCGCGCGCAACGCCGTCGCTGAACCCCGCGACGGCACCATGATCTCGGTCGCGGCCGATACGGCGTCGGCGGTTGAATCCTCAGCTGGAAGTCCACTGACGCAAATGCAGTGCGCCGTCGAGGCGGCGTACGAGTCGGTCGAGTACACGCCGGAACAGAATCCGGTGCTCAAGGACGCTGGAGTCGTCGACGCCGGGGCGCGTGGGCTCGAGTTCATGTTGCGCGGTATGGCCGGCGCGCTGGCCGGCGAGGCGATTCCCGATGTGCCGGCCGAGCTCGGCGCAATCGATCCCGGTTGGCTCGCGCGTCGGCTCGACGACGACGGCGAGTTTGACGGCTTCTGCACCGAGTTGGTCGTGGCCAACGTCGATGACATCGACGGCCTGCGCGAAGTGCTGTCTGGAGACGACGAGACCGTGATGCTCGCCCCCGACGGCGAGGACCTGCGCATCCACCTGCACACGACCGAACCCGCCGACGCCTACGCCGCCGCTGATGACGCAGGACGAATTCGCGTCTTCCGCGCTGTTGACATGCGTATGCAGGCGGCTCGCACTCACGAGTCGGAGTCGGGCGCAGCCGTCGTCGCCGTTGCTCAGGGCAGTGGGTTTGTCCGCGTGTTCACTGAACTGGGGGCGGCAGCGATCGTTTCCGGAGGCGCGGCCGACAATCCCTCCGTCGAGATGCTGTTCTCGGCGGCCGAGTCAGTCAAGGGCGACGACGTCATCATCCTGCCTAACAACCACAACGTCACGCCGGCCGCCGAACGAGCCGGGGAACTCGCTGCCGAGGCCGATGAGCCGCAAACGATTCACGTGATCCACAACGACAGCCAGGCCGAGGGCGTCGCAGCGCTGGCCGCAATCATCGGTGGTGTGCCGGCCGAGGATGTCGTTGCCGAGATGCAGGAAGCGCTCGAGTCGGTTCGGATTGGTCGCGTCACGCACGCCGCGCGCACGCTTGAGGGCGACATACCCATCAGCGAGGGACAGCCCTTCGCGATGCTCGATGGTGAGATCGTCGACGCGGGCGAATCGATCGACCAGGTCGCATTGTCGCTTGCCGGCTCAATGGCCGAGTCACTTGCGGGCGCGTCTCTGTTCACGGCGTACGTTGGCGAGGATGTTTCCGAAGAGGAAGCCGATGCGTTGGCGCAATCGATCGAGGATTCGACGGGCATCGAGGTCGACCTGATCGAGGGCGGCCAGCCCCACTATCCCTGGCTCCTGGCGCTCGAATAGCGCCATGAAACCGACTGGACTCGCGTCTGCACAGCAACTAGGATAGAACATATGTCCATTGCCATAGTTACCGACTCTGCCTCCGATCTGGAACAGGGCGAGATCGAAGGAATCGCCGTCGTCCCGCTGCACCTGCACTTCGGCGACGAGGTTTTCAAGGACGGCGTCACTCTGACCAAACCGGAGTTCTGGACGCGGCTCGATCGTGTTGTCGAGGAGGGCGGCGTGCTGCCCACGACCTCCCAGCCGTCCCCCGGCGCATTTCGCGACATCTACCAGCGGTTGATCGACGATGGGGCCGAAGGCGTGATCTCGATCCATATCAGTGGCAAGCTTTCGGGCACGCTCAACTCGGCCCGCCAAGGTGCGTCACTGCTGGACGATCCGCCGCCCTTCGAGTTTGTCGATACGGAATCCGCCTCGATGTCTGTCGCGTGGGCCGCGCAGGCGGCGCTCGATGCTATCAACCAGGATGAGAGCATCGAGCAGGCCGCCGACGCCGCACGGGCAAGCGCCGCTCGTTCACGAGCTGTGCTGTTCGTCGAGACGCTTGACTACCTCCAGCGCGGCGGCCGGATCGGACGCGCGCGGCATCTCGCCGGGCGCCTGTTGCGAATGCGCCCGCTGCTGGAAGTGATCGACGGCGAGATCGTCGATATCGAGAAACCTCGCACCCGCAAGAAGGCGCTCGACCGGCTCTACGCGCAGATCATGTCAGAGGGCCCGCCCGAGCGCGCCGCGATCATGCACGGCGGCGCCGAATCTGATGCCCATGCCCTCGCCGAACGCGTCTCCGCTGCCTGTGACGGCATGTCTGTGCCCGTCGTCCTCTCGGCGCCCGTGATCGGGGCGCACGTCGGGCCGGGAACCGTCGGAGCGTCGGTCCTGCGACGAGCCTGATGACCACCAGACGCCGGCCCACGCAAACCCTCCAGCTGATGCTGGAGCGTGAGGCCAAGCTCGGATTCCAGGATCGGGCTGTCGTCGGTGGCCTTGACGGGTTCCTCCGCAACGTCCTCAGGGAGGGCGAGCAGGCCCAGTTCTTCAAGCGCATCGTCGCCGCGTTGCCGCAGGAAGGCTATGCGGCGCTGAGCATCGACGAGCGCCAGCGCTGGACCGCCGATGTCCGCGCCGCCCTGCGCCCCGGCGCCTCACCGGGGACGTTCAACCGCTCGGACACGTCTGGAACAACTGCGAAAAGCGCCGATCAATCAGGGAACAATCTGGATCAATCCGGACGAAATCTGGACAAATCTGGACAAACCCGGACACCAAAACGAACGAAATCCAGCCGTAGACGGCCCGTTGCTGCGTTCGACGACGAAAATCCGCTCGCCCGCGACGTTTCGGTTCTCGGCCGCATCCCGCCGATCTCTCGCAAGGCCATGACCACGATCGGGCTGAACACGGTCTACGACCTGCTGTGGCACTTGCCGCGCCGGTACGAGGACTGGCGCAATGTGCGCACGATCTCCGATGCGCTGGAGGGGATCGAACTGACGATCGTCGGCGAGATCGCCAGCATCGGCGTCAAGTATCTGCGAGGCGGTCGAACGGCAACAGAGGCGGTGGTGCGCGACGGCTCAGGCAGCCTGCGGATCTGGTGGTGGCAACAGCCCTACCTGGCGCGCTCGCTCAAGCCTGGGATGCGCGTCGGACTGTCCGGCAAGATCGAGATTCGCGGGCGGCAACTGCAGATGGTCTCACCGGAATGGGAACGGCTCGACGACCCCAACGACGACACCGTCCACGTCGGCAGGTTGTCGCCGGTCTACCCGAGAACCAAGGGTCTCCCAAACCGCACGATTCGCCGTCTCGCCCACGCCGCAGTGCGCGACTATCTACCGCTGCTGGCCGAGTCACTGCCACCTCGGGTCGTCGCCGAGGAGCGATTCCCCCCGGAGGCAGAGGCCCTATCGACGATCCACTTCCCCGAGCGGCTCGAGGATGTGGACCAGGCGAAGGAACGGATCGCCTTCCAGGAACTGCTCTCGATCCAGCTCGCGGTACTCGGTCGCAAACGTGAAGCGCGACAACGGGCGGATGCGCCACCGATTCCAATGCCCGGAGACTTCCTCGACCGCTTCATCGGCGCGTTGCCGTTCCAGCTCACCGGCGCGCAACAGCGCGTCCTGACAGAAATCCGCAACGACATGTTCCGGCGCGAGCCGATGGCGCGGCTGTTGCAGGGGGACGTCGGATCGGGCAAGACGGTGGTGGCCGCGGCCGCGATGCTCGCCGCCGTGCGCGCCGGACATCAAACCGTACTGATGGCGCCGACCGAGGTGCTCGCGTCGCAGCACTACGAGACGTTCCAGCGGCTGTTCGCCGGCAAGGAACTCTCGGGAGACGATCAGCTCTGGCACAACTTCAGCCTGGCGCCGGCGCTCGGACGGCCGGTGCGCATGGCGCTGCTGACCGGCAGCATGCGCTCGGCCCGCAAGCGGCAGATTCACCAGGAAATGGAATCGGGGATGCTCGACCTCGTGGTCGGGACGCACGCGCTGATCCAGGAGAGCGCCAACTTCAAGGACATAGGCCTCGCGGTCGTCGACGAACAGCACCGTTTCGGCGTCCTGCAACGAGACGCGCTGCGCAGCAAGGGTCGCAGCCCGCATCTACTGGTCATGTCGGCGACGCCGATCCCGCGCACGTTGGCGTTGACCGTTTACGGAGAGCTCGACTCATCGGTGATCGACGAGCTGCCGCCGGGGCGCCAACGCGTGCGAACACAGATTGTCGAGCCATCGCAGCGCGAGGAGATCGTCTACTCGCGGATCCGCGAAGAAGCACGCAAGGGTCGGCAGGCGTTCGTCATCTGTCCGCTGGTGGAGGAGTCGGACAAGCTGGAATCGGAAGCCGCAACCGAGCAGTTCGACTTCCTGCGTTCGGGGCCGCTGCGGGCGCTGGCCTCGAGGATTCGGCTGCTGCATGGACGGATGTCATCGGAAGAGAAGCAGGCGGCGATGAGCGACCTCGTCAAGGGCGAGGCCGATGTGCTGGTCTCGACGATCGTGGTTGAGGTTGGCGTCGATCTGCCGCGGGCGACAGTGATGGCGATCGAGGGAGCGGAGCGATTTGGGTTGGCGCAACTGCACCAACTCCGCGGTCGCGTGGGTCGCAGCGACATCGAGTCGGTCTGCTTCCTGATCTCGGACACGGACATCGCGCAGAGCCAGCGGCGGCTCGACCTGATGGTGCAAACGTCGAACGGATTCGAACTCGCCGAGGCCGATCTCGAGATGCGCGGGCCGGGCGAGTATTTTGGCACGAGGCAGTCTGGCTTGCCCGAGCTTCGGGTGGCGAAGCTGACAGATCACCGCACGCTCGGTCTGGCCAGGAACTGGGCCAACCGGATCCTGGACGAGGATCCGAACCTGCGCGCGCCGGAGCATCGGCTACTCCGACTTCAGGCACAGAACCTGAATGTGTCGGGTGCTACCGCGGTCCACTAGCGGTGACATCAGCCCGATCGGCGATATCCTGCATCTTTGGCCCTCAGCGGTCTACTGTGTGAATCTGACGATTTGAGAATGCGATAGCGACATGGCGCGTGCGACGCGGGATCTGGTTGGGGAGTTGGTGCGCAACGCGCTGGAGTTGGCGCAGGCCGATGGCGCCCTGCCGCCGATCCCGCCGATCGAGTTGCGAATCGAGCGTCCCAAGGAGCGTGAGCACGGCGATTACTCCTGCAATGTCGCTTTGAGGCTGGCCAGTGCGGTGCGACGTCCGCCCATGGACGTCGCCTCGGCGATCTCGGAGCGCATCATGTGCACAGAGCCGATCGCCACGGTTGACGTCGCCCGACCGGGATTCATCAACATCAGGCTGGACGAAGAGTGGCAGCGCGGTCAGTTGCTCTCGGTGATCGATGCCGGCGAAGCATGGGGACGGATCGATCTGGGCGTCGGACATCGGGTGCAGGTGGAGTTCGTCTCGGCCAACCCCACCGGCCCGCTGCAGGTCGGCAATGGACGCGGAGCGGTGCTGGGCGACGCGCTCGCATCGGTCCTGGATGCAGCGGGCTTTGAGGTCGAGCGCGAGTACTACGTCAATGACGCCGGCGCGCAGATTCGACTGTTCGGCCGCACACTGTTCACTCGATATCAGCAGCAGTTCGGACGCGAGGTTCCACTCCCCGATGGCGGCTACCAGGGCGCGTACATGATCGACCTCGCCGCACAGATCAAGGATGAAGCGGGCGAGCGCTGGCTCAACAGTGCGGACGATCCACCTGAGGAGTTGGCCGAACGAGGCTTGCAACTGATGGTCGACCAAATCCGAGACGATCTCGGTTTGCTTCGGGTTGAGTTCGACCATTGGAAGCGGGAATCAGCGCTCTATGACGGCGCAAGCGGTTCGTCCACGTACGACGTGGCTATGGGACGGCTGCGCGACGGCTCATATGTGATCGAGAAGGAGGGCGCGGTCTGGTTCCGCTCTGATGATCTGGGCGAGGACAAGGACAACGTGCTGATCCGGTCGTCCGGCGAACCGACGTACTTCGCCTCCGATGTGGCCTACCACTACGACAAGTTCCTGTCGCGCGGTTTCGACACCGTGATCGACGTCTGGGGCGCCGACCACCAGGGTCACGTGGCGCGCACGAAGGCTGCAGTCACCGCCGTCGGTGGTGACGGCGACGCCTTAGAGGTGCTGCTCTACCAGCTCGTCCACCTGCGACGCGGGGACGAGCGGGTGCGGATGTCGAAGCGGACCGGTGAGATCGTGACGCTGCGGGAGTTGATCGAAGAAGTTGGTGCGGACGCGGCGCGGTTCTTCATGCTGCAGCGATCAGCCGACGCGCAAATGGATTTCGACCTCGCGGCAGCAGCTTCCGCCGACCCGCGGCAAAATCCAGCGTCATATGTGAAGTATGCCCATGCACGCTGCGCGAGCGTGATGCGCAACGCGGCAGAAGCCGGGCTCTCGGCATCGTCGGACCATCTGCAACTGCTGGTCGAGGAGCAGGAGACCGTACTAATCGGGGAAATCCTACGTCTACCGGAGCTCGTCGCTGACATGGCCACGCGACGAGAGCCGCATCACCTGACCTACTACGCGCAGGGCCTGGCCCAGGCGTTTACGCAGTTTTACGACGCCCACCGGATCGTCGTCCCAGACGACCCGGAACGGTCGGGAGCACGACTGACTCTGACGCTGGCTTCGCAAGCGGCGCTGGCGGCGTCGCTGCGGCTGATCGGGGTAGACGCGCCCGACGAAATGTAGTGTTTGAGTAGAGACGGCCAACCAGAGCAGGAGACGACCATGCAGCAGGGGCAGGATCGCGTGTTCGCGGGCATCCGCTGTACCGGCCGGCAGCACATCGGCAACTACCTCGGAGCGATCCAAAACTTCGTCGCGCTGCAGGACAAGTACGAGTGTGTCTACTCGATCGTTGATTTGCATTCGCTCACCACCCTGACCGACACCGAGGAGCTGCAGGACAATGTGCGTGAAACGGCGCTCGACCTGCTCGCCTCTGGCATCCGTCCTGAGGAGACGATCCTCTACGCGCAGAGCCACGTGCCCGAGATCTCCGAGCTGCACCTGCTGCTCTCGATGGTCACGCCGATCGGGCGCTTGATGAACGTGCCCACGTTCAAGGAGAAGGCCAAGGCCCAGCCGGAGAACGTCAACTACGGTCTGGTCGGCTATCCCGTCTTGCAGACGGCCGACATCGTGCTCTACCGGGCGAACAAGGTACCGGTCGGCGAGGACCAGCTTCCCCATCTGGAGTTGGCCCGCGAGATCGTGCGCCGGTTCAACAACATCTTCGGCGACACGTTCCCCGAGCCCGAGGCCGAACTGACCAGTGCCCCGATGGTGCTGGGTTTCGACAATCGCAAGATGTCGAAGTCCTATGGCAACTCTCTCGACATGGCCGCCACGCCGGAGGAGACTTTCCAGGCGATCCGCACCGCGATTACCGACCCACAGCGAGTCCGCCGCACCGACCCGGGCCGCCCCGAGGTCTGCAACGTCTACTCGTTGCACGGATTCTTTGGCCCGGAGAAGCAAGCAGAAATCGACCCGGCCTGCCGCAGTGCCGAGATCGGCTGCGTGGATTGCAAGAAGATGCTGTCCGATTCGGTCAACGACTACTTCGCCCCGATTCGAGCGCGCCGCGAAGAACTGTCGGCCAACCCCGAAGCGGTGGACGAAATCCTGATCGACGGAGCTCGCCGCGCTCGCGTGATCGCGGCCGAAGTGCTCGCAGATGTGAAGGCTGCGATCGGCTTGCCAGCGTCACTGCCCGAGGTCGCGAAGGTCCTGTAGCTACTTCCGCTCCAACACCACTATCGGGATCTGCCGACCGGCGCCGCCAGCGCGGATGGCGTAGTCGAGGTACGGGTCGAAGTCCTTGGCCATCATGGCGAAGAGCTTGTCTCGCTCGGCGCCTTCGGCGGTTCGGGCCGTCGCCTCGAACTGCTCCGTGCCGACCATGAGCTGGACATCCGGGTTGGCGTCGATGTTGAGGTACCAGGCGGGGTGACTTCTGGCGCCGCCTTTGCTGGCGACGATCACGTAGGCGTCGTCGGCCTCGCCGTAGATCAGTGGCAGCGTGCGCCACTCACCGGAGCGTCGGCCTTTGGCCGCGAGCAGCAAGCACGGGATCGGGCCGGAGCCGTCGGGGCGGTCCCACAGGTGGCCCTCTTCGCCGCCGGAGTCGAGGTACTGCTCGGTGTGAGTTCGGATCCAGTCCGGGAGATTGGGGTCGACAGTGAAGATGTCGGACATGTTGGTGCTCTCTGTTCGGTCGTCTTGGGTCGTCGTGTTTGAGTCTAGGGCCGCACCCCGGCTTTGCCTTTGACTCCGAGATTCGCCGAGATCGTTTCGTAGGCGTGCTCGAGGAAGCGGTAGATGTACGAGCGGGTCTGGCGCGGGTCGATGATGTCCTCGATCCCGAACGCCTCAGCGGTGCGGAACGGGTTTCGGAACTGGAGCAGGTGCTCCTCGATCTCGCGGCGGCGTTTATCCGGATCGGGCGCGCTCTCGATCTCACGACGGTAGGCGGCTGCGACGCCGCCCTCAATCGGAATCGAGCCCCAGTCACCCGAAGGCCAGCCGACGCGGTAGTTGATCGTGCCCACGTTGGCGGTGGCCTGTCCGGCCATGCCGTAGTTCTTGCGCGTGATCACAGTGAAGACGGGCACGGTCGCGAGATACGTCGCCCAGTAGGCGCGCATCCCGTGACGCAACGTGCCGGTCGCCTCGGCCTGCGGCCCGAGCATGAAGCCGGGGACGTCAGCGATGAACACGATTGGGATGTGGAAGTGGTCGCAGAGTTCAACAAAGTGGCCTTGCTTGTCGGCCGAGTCAGCCGTCATTGCTCCGGCCAGCATGCTTGGGTTGTTGGCCACGATGCCGACGACGTAGCCGCCGACGCGAGCGAATAGTGTGTGCACGGTGGTACCGAACTCGGGCTTGATCTCGAAGAAGACGCCGTCGTCGACCAGGAACTCGACCAGCTTGAGCATGTTGTAGGGCTTGGTTCGCTTGCGCGGGACGATGCTGAGCAGCGCCTCTTCCTCGCGGTCGGGGGAATCCTCGGTAGGCTTGAACGGCGGCTGCTGGTAGACGTTCTGCGGCATGTAGCTGAGGAACGCCTTCATCTGCTCGATCGCGTCGAGTTCGTCTTGGGCGCGATTGTCGATTGCGCCGGACTGGCCGACGTGGATGTCGGGACCGCCCAACGCGTCCTTGGTGATTTCCTGACCGAGCGCTCGCTCAACTAGTGGCGGTCCACCTGCGAACAGCGCGCCGTTGGGCGTCATCACGGTGAAGTGTCCAAGCATGGCGCGGGCTGCGACGCCGCCCGCGGTCGCGCCGGAGACGCTAAAGACGAGCGGCACTTCCTGGCCGGCGCGGATGTCGGGTCCAAAGACATCGAAGCTGCTGGGCAGGTGGCCGTGACCGTCCCCCTCGGCCGCAACATTGGCGCCGGCGCCCTCATGGAAGACGAAGAGCGGCACCCGGTACTCGCGAGCCATGTCGGCGAGGAAGAGGCTCTTGAAGCGTTCCTGGGTGCTGATGTCGGCCGCGCCGCCACCGACCGTGAAGTCCTCGCCTCCGACGACGACCGAGCGACCGTCGACCTTCGCCAGGCCGCCGATGTAGGGCAGCGGCTTGAAGTCCTTGAACTCTCGGTCTTCGTACGTGCCGTACCCGGCGAGACCGCCGATCTCGTGGAAGCTCCCGGGATCGACCAGCGCGTCGATCCGTTCGCGGATGGTTAACTTGCCCAGTTCATGTTGACGGTTGACGCGCTCTTCGCCGCCCATCTTGAGGGCCAGCTTGCGGCGCAGGTTGAGTTCGTCAACTTCGGATTGCCAGTCGGTCGGTTCGGACATCTCGGGCTCCATGAGTATGCGCGATCAACCTAACCGATGCTGCAACGCGTGCGCGTTGCTCAAGCCGATGCCGCCGCACCGAGCCAGCAGACAAGCAGGATTGGCAGGGCGGGCACGATTAGTAGTCGCTGCAGGCGGAGCCGCGCCTCAGTCACGCGGCGAATCAGCATCGCGATACAGAACAGTCCCGCGAGGATGATGTAGAGCAACGGCCCAAGCAGCCAGGCGAGGTGACCGCCGGAGAGGTTGATCGAGGCAGCAGCCAGGGCAAGTCCCCCCGCGAGGATCGCCCAGGACATCGGAATGGCAGTGTCGATCCCTAACCCATGGAGGATTGAACGTGACCCATCGAAGTCGTCGAGCTCAAAGTCGGGCAGCTTGTAGATCAGAAAGGTGGCTGCGCCCGTGAGCGCGCCTACAGGAATCACCCAGAGCAGGTGTGCATCGGCGAAGCTGACGTCAGCCGTTTGGATCGCGCCGACCGGCATCAGTACGCCGATCAGGGCGAACGAGGCGAAACCCAAAATCGAGCCCCGCCAGCCGACGTTGTACATAACGCTGGCGCCGAGCATGGCCAGCCCAATGATGCTCACCCGCCAGTCGGTAGAGAACCCGATCGCCGCCCCGATGGCCGTCGGAATGGCGGCCGCCAGGAGCACCGATCTGGTCCCGATCTTTCCGGCGGGGATCGGACGCATCAAGCGGCTCTTGCCATCGATCTCGGCATCGAGGGCGTTGCCGAGCAAGCCGGCGGCGCAGCTGAAGGCGACGACCATCGCTCCGTACTGCAACGGCAGGGCCCAGAAGAGCGAGCCCTCGGCAGCGGTCAGGACCATGAGTGCGGATGAGAGCAGCAGCAACGTGGCCGCGTGCGGTCGGCACAGTTCGAGCCAGGCGACAGCACGGCTGCGTGCCAGCCTGACTTGCCACGAGACTGCCGACTCGGGCAGAGGTTCGCGTTCGGGTTCGTTCACACAGGGCAGCTTATTCGGCAGTCACCATGTCGCGCCGACGATCTCACGCTGTGTACCTTTGGATCGAATGCGAGTCCATATACTCGCTGCGAACGAACAACAGACAGTCGGCAGTCCCGGCCGATGGAGGAGTCTCCGATGGCGATCATCAACATGGTCCGAGATTACGAACGAGTCGCGAAGTTCCAGCTTGGTCGCTACGTCGGAATGAAGGGTCCGGGACTCGTCTGGATCATTCCAATCATCCAGGCCGGCACCAAGGTCGATACACGTGAGCAGTACTTCGACGTTCCTCCGCAGCGCAACATTACGCGCGACAACGCGGGCGTCGATGTCGACTTCGTGGTCTACTTGCGAGTGATGGATCCCGAGCGCACGGTGCTCGAGGTCCGCGACTATCTCGGCGCCGCGAGACAGCTTGCGACCACGACGCTGCGCGCGGTGGTCGGCGAGATGAACCTGGACGAGGTGCTGTCCCGCCGTGACGACATCAACGACCAGATGCAGGTCAAACTGGATGAGGTGACGAACCGCTGGGGCGTGAAAGTGACCGCGGTGGAAATCCGAGAGATCGAGCCGCCGCCTGCGATCGCCGAGGCGATGACCCGGCAGATGTCGGCGGAGCGGACGCGGCGCGCTCAGATTACCGAGTCTGAGGGTTCCCGTGACGCGCAGATCAACGTGGCTGAGGGTGAGCGGCAAGCCGCCATTCTTGAGGCTGAGGGTGAGAAGCAGGCCCAGATCCTGCGCGCCGAGGGTCACCGCGAGGCGCAGATTCTCGAGGCGCAGGGCTACGCCGACGCACTGAACTCGATCAACACGGCGGCGCAAGTGGCGCACGGCAACACCATGGGGCTGCAGTATCTGGAGACGCTGCGCAACCTGGCCAACAGCGAGAGCACCAAGTGGATCATTCCGATGGAACTGACCAACGCGGCGCGCACGATCGCCGAGCGCTTGGGCGTCGGTGTGGCTTCGGGGAATGGCGACAACAGCGACGAGTAGACGGGCTCACTGCGGGCCCGCGTGCTCGTGGACGAACTGGTGCATCTCCGTCAGCACCGCCTCCGGATCCTCTGCGAGGCCGTGGCCTCCATCGGGGATCAGCACTAGCTTTTTCGGTTCGTTTGCTCGTCCGTAGATGTCTTCTGATGCCATGTGATGGAGGATGGCATCAGCCGTGCCATGGATCAGCAGCAGCGGCTTGGCCATCCCCTCGACCTGTCTCGTTCCGAAGAGTTGAGGCGACAGTGAGATTACGCCAGCTACCTGTGGCATGATCTGCGCGGTCTTGATCACGACCGCGCCGCCGAATGAGTGGCCCGCGAGGATGATCCGTTCCGCTCCGACTCCGCTCAAGAATGAGCAGGCGCCGAGCAGATCGAGCACGCACTCCTCGAACTCGCCGGCGATCCGGTAATGAATACGCAACGCGGAGATACCTTCGGCTGGCAGTCGTTCTGCCAGGCGTTCGTAGACGCTGTCGGCCGGGCCGCGGACCTCGTGCTCGCCACCCATCGCGCCGGAGCAGGTAACCAGCGCGCCGGTTTGTCCTTCGCTGACATCGAGCAGAGCGCTGATTTCGCCGCGGGTGGTACCCAGCTTCAACTCCAATCGCGACGGATCCGGTTCGCCGTCCCTGACCGGGCGCGGACGCGCCTGGACGCCGGTGATACGGAGCGTCAGATCTTCAGGGTCGGGCTGGTCCTCGGGGGGCTTGAGGCGGAACGTCATTGGCGCAGGCTAGCGCCTGGCCGACCGGATCAATGCCCTGCTATTTGGCCATCGGAGCGTGGTGCAGAAAGCGGCGGATGCGCCTGAGCGCTTCCTCGATGTCCTCGTAGCTGGTCGCATAACAGGCTCGGACATGGTCAGCGCCGGCTTCGCCGAATGCGGAACCAGGAACGACCGCCACTTGCTCTCGGAGGAGCAGCTCTTCGGCGAAGGTCTCGTCGTCGTAGCCGGTCTGAGCGACCGAGGGGAAGGCGTAGAAGGCACCGCGCGGCTCGGCACAGGCGAGGCCAAGGTCGTTGAAGCCGCGCCACATGAGTTGGCGGCGGCGGTCGTATTCCTCGCGCATCGAGACGACGTATTCCTCGCCGGCGCGGACCGCTTCGAGCGCGGCGTACTGTGCGACAGTAGGCGCCGACATCATCGCGTACTGGTGGATTTTGAGCATGCCGCCGAACAAGTCGGGCGGCGCCGCGGCCCAGCCGACACGCCAACCGGTCATGGCGTGCGACTTGGAGAAGCCGCCGAGGGTGATGGTGCGATCCTTCATACCGGGCAGCGAGGCGATCGGCGTGTGCACGGCACCCCCGTACACGAGGCGGTCATAAATCTCGTCGGAGATGACGAGCAGGTCGCGTCGACGCGCGATGTCGGCCAGCGCCTCGAGGGTGGGACGCTCCAGCACCGCGCCGGTGGGGTTGGAGGGGTAGGCAATCAGCAGCGCCCGAGTGTTGGGCGTGACCGCTGCCTCGACGGCCGCAGGATCAAGCTCGAAGTTGTGGGCGGCGTCGGTCTTGATCGAGACCGGAACCCCGCCGGCCAGGAATATCGCTGGCGCATGCGCCGCGTAGGAAGGATCGGCGACGATCACCTGGTCGCCGGGATTGATGATGGCGCGGGCGGCGAGGTCGAGGCCCTCAGACACGCCGGTCGTGATCAGCAGCTCCTCGCGCGGATCCCATGTCACGCCGTAGCGGCGTTCGAGGTCCCGCGCGATCGCTTCCCTGAGCTCGAGCAGGCCCAGGTTGGAGGTGTAGTGCGTGTGGCCCTGCTCAATCGCCCGGATTGCCGCCTCACTGATCGGCCAGGGGGTGACGAAGTCGGGTTCGCCGACACCCAGCGAGATGACGTGGTCCATCGAGGCGATGATGTCGAAGAAGCGCCGGATGCCGGAACCGGGCACCGCTTGCACCCGCTCGGCAACTCGAGCCGCGCCATCCGCCGATCCTGTTCCTTGCGCCGCAGCAGCCGATCCGGCACCCGCGGCGCCGGTACGCCGGGGATCGTCGTCGCTGGCAATTGGGCGGTCGTTGGACGCTATCGGCATGGCTGAACTCGCTTTGAACTCGTTCCTGCTACTGCGATGGGCGGGTTAGAAGACGACCTTCTGGCGGTCGTTTTGCAGATCGGCATCGAGGAAGACGCCGTCTTCCTTGTAGCGGCGCATGAGGACTCGGGTCGTGGTGCCTTTGACACCCGACATCGTGGCCAGGCGGTCGCCGACGAAGTCGGAGATGCCCCGCATGTTGTCCGCTTCGACCATGACCAGCAGGTCATAGGCGCCGGAGACGAAATAGACCGTGCGCACCTCATCGAAGCGGGCGATGCGCCGGGCGACGGCGTTGTAGCCAACGTTCTCCTGCGGCTCAACGGTGACTTCGACGACGGCGTAGACGGTCGAGAGACCGAGCGTTTCCCAATTGATCTTCGCGCCTCGTCCGAGGATGATGCTGCGCTCCTCGGCCTCACTGACCGCGTCAGTAACCGCCGATTCCTCGACGCCGAGGGTGGCGGCGATCTCGCCTGCGGAGAGGCGGGCATCGCGTGCGAGTTCGCGCAGTACCGATTCCAGGATTGAGTCCATCAGTGTTGAACTTTACGTGAAGAACAGGGCCCTGTCTGCGGGGATGGGTAACGGTGGTCGACTCGTTACGTTGAGCCAACAATCGACGGCGGAGTCGTATTCCAACCGGTCAGTTTTTCGTACGCGTTGGCGACGCCCAGCAGCACGGATTCGTCCAGGCGTTGTCCAACGAATTGGAGACCGACCGGCATGCCATCGGCGCCGAATCCACCGGGAATCGAGATCGCAGGAAGCCCCGCAATGTTGGCCGGGATCGTGAAGATGTCGTTGAGGTACATCTGATACGGGTCGGTGATCGCGCCCTGTTTGAAGGCGACGGTCGGCGCGGTGGGTGCAACGATGACGTCGTGGTCGGCGAAGACACGATCGAACTCGCGCCGGATCAACGTTCGAACCTTCTGCGCTTTCAGGTAGTACGCGTCGTAGTAGCCAGCGGAGAGCGCATACGCGCCGAGCAGTATGCGCCTCTTGACCTCGCGGCCGAAGCCGTGCTTGCGGGTCGCCTCCATGTCAGCCCACATCGACTCGCCCTGTCGGGCGCCGTGGCCGTACTTGACGCCGTCGAAACGGGCCAGGTTGGCGGAGCACTCGGAGGGAGCGAGGATGTAGTACACCGGCAGCGCCATCGGCACCGAGGGCATCGAAGGCGAACGATCGACCATCGCGCCGTTAGCAGATAGCAAATCAAGCGCGGTTTCGATCACGGCGGCGACATCGTCGTCCATGCCGCCGGTGAAGAACTCAACCGGCGCAGCGACGCGGAGGCCGTCGAGGCCGCGGTCCAATTCCGCGCTGAAGTCGGGCACCGGGGCGTCGTAGCAGGTTGAGTCGAGTGGATCCGGTCCGGCGATCTCCTGAAGCAGCAAGGCGGCGTCCTCGACGGTTCGCGTGAACGGACCGATCTGGTCGAGGGAGCTGGCGAAGGCGATCAAGCCGTAGCGGGAGACGCGTCCGTAGGTTGGCTTGAGTCCGACCACGCCACAGAATGAGGCCGGTTGGCGGATTGACCCCCCAGTGTCGGAGCCGAGCGTGGCGATGCACTGCTGCGCCGCGACCGCCGCCGCCGAGCCGCCGGATGAGCCGCCCGGAACGCGATCAAGGTCCCAGGGATTCGCCGTCGGGAACCACGCGGAGTGTTCGGTCGACGAGCCCATTGCGAACTCGTCCATGTTGAGTTTGCCCAGTGAGATTGCGCCGGCCTGGCGCAACCGACCGACGACCGTCGCGTCGTACGGCGGAATGAGCGTATCCAGCATGCGCGATCCGGCCGTCGTGCGGACGCCCCTGGTCATCAGGACGTCCTTGAGCCCGATCGGCAGACCGGTCAGCGGCGCGGTCGCGTCTCCGCTGGAGAGAATCTCGTCGGCTTGTTCTGCCGCGGCCAACGCCGATTCCTCAGTCACGGTGACGAAGGCGCGCACCTGATCGTCGGTAGCAGCGATCCGATCAAGGAACGCGCGCGTCAGCTCTTGAGCCGTGATCTCGCCGGCCCGTAACCGCCTCGCGCCCTCGGCAAGCGTGATCGTGAGCAGATCACTGTTCGCAGTAGCGCTCATGATTGGTCGAGCACCGCGTGGACCCGGAAGTAGTCGTCCTCGCGCTGTGGCGCGTTGGCGAGGACTTCATCGCGCGGCATCGCGGGTTGGGAGACGTCGGCGTCCTGGACGTTGAGCAGGTCTGCGCCGTTGTTCGTGGGCGGAACGCCTTCGGTGTCGATCTCCGAGAGTGCATCAATGTGGGAGAGGATGCTGGCCAGTTCGCTGCGGAACTCCTCGACTTCTGATTCCGTTAACTCAATACGGACCAACGACGCCAGGTGACGTACCTGTTCGCTTGTGAACTGCGTCGTGTCGACTTCGGACATGTCGGTTGGGCCGCTGAGAAGTGTTCGTTATCGGTGCGTGAAACGCAGCCTATCGCGCATCAAGGTTGTGAGGGACAAGACGTAATGTGGAGACGGAGACGGAGCGTGACCGTTGCCGCCGGAACGTAACGCGGAACTCAGCCGGCGCCTGAGCCTGGCCACTCGATTGGCGATTCGCTCGCGCCGGCGCAACCGAGGCGAGCAGGTCGAACCGGCGCGCATGCGTGGATGGATGATCGCGCTCGTGCTTCTGCTGGGCGTCCCAACGGTGATGCTTGGCGCGGCGGCCGGCGCTGCCTACTTGATCTACTCGGACTTCGCCAACGACCTGGCTCCGCCCGACCGGATCGAGGAGACGCAACGACTACTCGGCAGTAGTCGAATCTTCGACCGCAATGGCGAAGACGGCGTCCTGCTGTTCGAGTACTCCCGCCCCTCTGATGGGCTGCGAGCGCCGGTGCGGCTGCACGGAGTGTCGCAACACATCGTCGATGCCACGGTGGCGACCGAGGACTCCTCGTTCTGGACCAATCAGGGGATCAACCTTCGCGGACTGCTGCGGGCTGCCTGGGAGAATTTCGGTGTCGGCAGCTCGGAGTTTCTCGGAGGATCGGGCGGATCCTCGATCACGCAACAGCTGGTCAAGAACGTCCTGATTCCACCTGAGGAGCGAACCGGCCGCACGATGAATCGGATCCGAGGCAAGCTCAAAGAGACGATCCTTGCCGTCGAGCTGACCGACGAGTACAGCAAGGAGCAGATTCTCGAGTGGTACCTGAACTCGATCTACTACGGGAACTTCTCGTACGGGATCGGCGCAGCCAGCCAACGCTATTTCGGCAAAGCGCCTGCGCAGCTCACGCTGGCAGAGTCGGCGATGCTCGCCGGTTTGCCCCAGGCACCATCGCTCTTCAATCCGCTAGAGAATCTGGATCGGGCGAAGCAGCGGCAGTTGCAAGTCCTCGAGCTGATGGTGCGGCACGGCTACATCAGCCAGTCGGAAGCAGACGCGGCCTGGGAAACAGAGTTGCAGTTCGAGACCGCCGAGTTCGACATCGAGGCGCCGCACTACGTGCTCTACGTCCGCGAGCAGGTGGAACAACTCTGTCGACTGGAACGATTCGTGCCGCCATCGGGAGCAGGCGGCTGCGAGAACCTGATGGACAACGGCGGCTTGCGGATTCGCACTTCGCTCGATTTCGCTCTGCAGGAACGAGCGGAAGTCGAGCTACGCGCGGCGATCAGCGAGTTCGAAGCGTCTACGGGCGCACACAACGGTGCGCTGGTCGCTATCGACACGAGCACTGGTCAGATCCTCGCGATGGTCGGCAGCCGCGACTTCTTCGACGAGAAGATCGATGGGCAAGTCAATCTGGCCACGGCGACACACTCGCCGGGTTCGGCACTCAAGCCGTTGACGTACCTAGCCGCATTCCAGATCGATCCCCGCACGTGGCACCCCGCGACGGTGCTGTGGGACGTTCGGACCACGTACGTCGAGGCGGACGGGACGGAGTTCCGGCCGGTCAACTTTGACGGAGTCTTCCGCGGGCCGGTCACGGTGCGCAGCGCGCTGGCGAACTCGATGAATGTACCGGCATTCAAGGTCGCCGAGCGCCTGGGCAGCCCGGCGCTGCTCGACACCATGCATCAGCTCGGGATCACGACAATGCACGACCCCGGCTCCTACGGACCGTCGATCACGCTCGGCGGAGGCGAGGTCTCGTTGCTCGACATGACGTATGCCTACGCGACGCTTGCGAACGGTGGCGAGATGAAGGGACATCCCACCGTTCTCGCTTTGCCAGATGGATTCCGCAAACTTGATCCGGTGGCGGTGCTGGAGATTCGCGACGCTGAGGGGCGCTTGCTCTACGAGTGGTCGCCGACGGGCGAGGCTGAGGTTCGCCTGGTTGCCCAACCGGGACAGGTCTACCAAATCACCGACATCTTGTCTGACAACCAGGCGCGTGCGTTGCTCTACGGGACTGACAGTCCACTGCTGTTGGACCGACCGGCCGCAGCCAAGACCGGCACCGCAGGCGATCCGGAGATGGACGATGTGAGGCGCGACTACTGGACGATGGGCTACACGCCGCAACTCGCGGTTGGCGTCTGGATCGGTAACGCGGACGAATCGCCGATGACGGGTGGCTCGTCCGTTCAGACGGCCGGTCTGATCTGGAGCGAGTTTATGCTCGCGGCGCACGCGGGTCTGGAATCGGAAGAGTTCCTCGAGCCCGAAGGCATGCATCGAGCGATGGTCTACACACCGCAGGTGGCTCCTCTGTGGGCTGCCACCGACAGTGTGACCGAGCTGCGGAATCCGTGCGCGTTGCCTCGCGAGGAAGTGTTCGTCTCCATTCGCGTTGCGCCTCCTGTTGACAACCACATCTGTTACGAGGTCGAGGTCGATCGCCGGACCCTCCAGCGTGCAACGGTTGGCACGCCAGAGAGCTTCCTGCGGCAAGGCGTTTGGCTCGAACCTCCGACCGTCGCCCGTGGGAGCGCGGCTGCGCTGGACCCGGTCGTGGTCGATTGGTTGAGGCGAAATCGGGTGGCCTACCTCCAGCCCGGAACCGTTGACGAAGCGCTCGCGCCGGTGCGTCTCGATTCTCCTGATGATGGAGCCGTCGTCCGCCGGGGAACGCTGGTGATTACCGGACGCGCGGATAGCGGTGACCTGCTGGGCTGGTCGTTGGTCGCCACCAGACTGGGCAGCGACGAACCGGTCACCCTGGCATCGGGAGACAGCAAGGTCCAAGGCGGGGTGCTCGGTCGGTGGCAGAGCGATGAGATTTCCAGCGGCGTCTACTCGTTGCGCCTGGAAGTCAACGACGCATATCTCGGAACCATCTCGCACGAGATTGTGGTGGCGTTGCCGGACGAGTCGAGCGTGGCCGAGCTTGAGGAGGCGCTCGAGGATGCCAAACCGTGAGGGCAGCTAGGGCGGCAGCAGCGAGTCGGCTTCGTCGGGTGAGCCGATCTCGCGTACCAACTCAACGAACTCGGGCAGAGAAGCCGTCGAGGCCCGAAGCGCCAGGAGGCGATTGCCCCATGGGCTAGGCGAGGCCGGGCTCGCGCCGTAGCCGCCGCGGAAGGCGAGGAACGCTTGATTGATCCTTCTGAATGGCCGGCCGAGATCCATCAGCTCTTGGCGAACGTCAGCCATCAGCCGTTCCGCCTCGTCGATCCGTCTTGCAGACAGGAGGTCATCCACGTCAAGCCGAAGCTGGCGCAGGATTGGGTCGGTTGCCGCGCGAATCTCACCGCGGCGTTCGTCCTGGTCCGTGTGCGCTGCGGGGACGAACCCGGGCAACCGCGCAGCGGCTTGGCCGAGTTCATCGCCGACGATGTCGGCCACGGTTTCGTTGATCGTGCGCATGTCGGAACCGCGGCCGTAGGCCAGGCCCAGGGGATAGAAGCCGAGGTAGTGATGGGTCCATTCATGCGCCATGATCTGCAGCGTGCTGAGATAGTCCCGCGACGAGACCACCGATGCCGGGTACAACGCCACACCGCCTACTCGTCCGACCCAGGCGGACCAACGCCCGTCCGCTTCGATCGCCGCCTCGATGCGTTCGTACTGCTCCCGATCAATGTCTGAGGTCAACAATACGGAGCGGACCATCCGCACTTCGTCGCGAGGCGAGACAGCGAGCACATGGAGCCGTTCGCTCAGATCCACGTCGATCGGCGGCCAGACGACGCGCACGCGGCCAAAGAGCGGCAATGGCGTGTCCAGTTGCAGTTGCGAGACGGCTCGACCCAGCCGGCGTTCGAGGAGCAGCTCCGCCCGCTTGCGGTCGTGTTCATCGGTGCGGTCGAACCATCGTCGCAATATCGCCTCTTCGTCGAGGTCCGGCTCCTCTAGCCATCCGGCGACATTGGTCAACCAGCGGTTGGGCAGGTGTGTCAGTTCGTAAGACAGCAGTGAGAACCGATGCGTTTCCGTCGCGTCGGCAACGACATCACCCAGACTCGGTGTCGACTGAGCCTTCAGTGTCGAGGCAGCGAAGAGCGCCGAGGCGATGCACAGTGCGACGGTGAGCGCCGAGAGCATCAGAGCGAGGAACATGCGTCTGTCGGCCATGGATTCGATGCTACGCTCAAGCCCGTTGATGGCCCGTCCAGCGTCTGAAGCTCTGTACATTCCGGTCGTTCGCCGCGAGGCGCGCCTGGTTGCTGCGGCGATTGACTTCGTGGTGATCGGGCTGTTCAGCGCGCTCTGCGGGGCGTTTGCCGTGCTGGCCATGCTGCTCCAGGTGGATCCGCTCGAACGAGACCCGACAGCCGGAGAGTGGGGCGTCGGTTACGCGATTGCGTTGCTCTGGTTTCTGCTGTCGTCGTTGTACGCGGGGCTGGGAGCGCGGACTGTAGGTGCTCGCGCGCTTGGATTTCGGGAATTGCGGGGCGGCAGGCGGACGTTTGTCATCCGCGGGCTGATCTGGTGGCCTTCGGTTGTGCTGCTTGGCATCGGACTGTGGTGGCCGTGGATTGACGGACAGGGGCGCAGCCTGCCGGACATGCTCTCCGGCTCTCTCCTGATCGACAGCCACGCAGCGTGACTACGCGCTCGAGGTTGTCTCGGTCGGAAGCGGCGACCGACTCGGCCTGGCGTCGCTGGGCGCTGTTCATCACGATCCTGCTGACCGCGGCGGTATCGGCGGTGGCCGTGTTGTTCGTTACGGCTGCGCAACTCACCAGTCGGGCAACTGCCCAGCACTATCTGGCGCGCGCCGTGGACTCTCTATTGGAGGTCGATCAATTCGTCGCCAATGCCTGGCCGGCTCTGCAGACGGCTGCAGAGGAAGGTGGTCCGATTGCGCTCAAGGGCTATCCGGTCTCGCTGCAACTCGAACCGGGCGGCCTGTCTGAGGGGCCCGACGCAGTCGCCGACGCGATATCTGCCACCACTGCTTCCCTGATTTACGACGATGGGTTCGAAGTGCTGGCCGAGTCGCGGCAGGTGTTCCGGCTCGTCTCTCGCGGCGGCGCATTTGACGGCACCATCGGGCGGCTAACCAGTGGCGGCCATGAGGTCGCAACCGTGGCTCTGATCGTGAGCGGCTCGTTTGTCATTCTCCTGGCGCTGGCGACTGCTGCGCAGGTTCGTGGCTTGAGTCGCATCGGGACGCCGGGATTCGCCATTGGGCTGGGCGCCGCCCTGCTCTGGCTGGTCGCCACCCTGGTACGGGGGTCGTTCGAGGGTCGAGCGGATGCGACTGCTGACCCGTTTGCAGCCGATCTCTGGTTGATCGCAGCCGACGCGGGTTCGCTGCTGGTGCGGAATGCCGCCATCGTCGCGCTTGCCGGGGGAGTCGTCGCTGCATCGTCGACTGCTGGTGGCGGGTTGCTGCGTGTCATCGAGACACGCGGGCGGCGGCAACCGGGTGCTTACGCGTGAGGTATTGGAGTGGATACCGCTCGATGTCTCAACGACGTGTACGATGCAACCAACCGGACGGCATTGACGGAGCGATGCTGGATGCACGCTCCGTGCGTGCTTGCGGGAGTAGCTCAGTGGTAGAGCATCTGCTTCCCAAGCAGAGGGTCGCGGGTTCGAATCCCGTCTCCCGCTCCAACAGGCCCAGGAATCCCCAGACAACGGATTGGTGAGGTGGTACAAATGGAACTGCGATTCTCCGAGACTGAGGAAGCCCTGCGCGGCGAGGTCCGCCAGTTCCTGCTCGACAACATCCCAGAACCGGCGTCGAGCGAGGGCCCCGGCGGCGCGCGCGAGAACGAAGAGGACTTCGAAAACGCGGTCGAGTTCAACCGCAAGCTCGCCGATCGCGGTTGGATCGCTCCGGCCTGGCCGAAGGAATATGGCGGTTTGGGCGCCTCGATCTACGAGCAGATTGTGTTCAACGAGGAGTTCGGTTACCACGGAGCGCCCGATACTGGGACGCGCGGCTTCGGCGTCGGCATGATCGGCCCGACCCTGATCATCCATGGCTCGGACGAGCAGAAAGCCGATTACCTGCCCAAGATCACCTCTGGCGAACACATCTGGTGCCAGGGCTACTCCGAGCCCGGCTCGGGCTCCGACCTCGCCTCGCTGCAAACCCGCGCGGTCCGCGATGGCGACGACTACATCATCAACGGCCAGAAGATCTGGACCTCAGGCGGTCACCGCGCCAACCAGATGTTCTGCCTCGTCCGCACCGACCCCGACGCCCCCAAGCACCGCGGTATCTCGTTCCTGCTGATTGACGACATCAAGAACACGCCCGGCCTCTCGGTCCGACCGCTGATCAACATGGCCGGACGCCACCACTTCAATGAGGTCTTCTTCGAGGACGTCCGCGTGCCGGCCAAGAACCGAATTGGCGAGGAGAACCGCGGCTGGTACGTCGGCATGACGCTGCTCGACTTCGAGCGCTCCGGGATCGGCACGACGGCCGGTCAGCGCAAGACGCTTGAGGGCATGACCGAGGAGTTGCAGAACGGCCCGGCCGATGACCGCGAGCGTTACCGGCTGGGTCTGTCCGACCTGGTGATCAGCAACAACGTGGCCAAGTACCTCGGCTACCGGATTGGTCACATCCAGGCCACCGGCAACGTGCCCAACTACGAGGCATCTGTGATCAAGATCTTCCAGTCCGAACTGGGCCAGAAGATCTACAACTACGGGATCAAGATGTTCGGCCTCAGCGGCCAGCTCATCCCCGAAGAACCGACCGCTCCCTGGTCCGGAGACATGCCCGAGCAGTACCTGCTCGCCGTACCCAGCACGATCTACTCGGGTACCAACGAGATCCAGCGAAACATCATCGCGACGCGTGGTCTCGGTCTGCCGCGGTCGTAGCTACTGTCGTTCCGAAGTCAACAACGCTGCGGCGCGTCAAGGACGCGCCGCAGTTGTTTCAGCGGCCGCAGAGCGAGCGGAAGACCGGTGGGTTTCGCTCTGCCTGGTCCTGCTCTACTTCGATTCGCTGTTCACTCAGCATGGAGTTCCCGCGGGCGTAGATCACTTGTAACGTCCCCGCCGGTTCAGCTGCGACTGGGGCGTTGACCGCGATGGCGATGCTTCCGACGTTGGCGTTGGTCAGGGCATCGTCGGCTAAGGCCCAGAGCGCGGTGACTGAGGAGTCGCCCGCCGACCCGGGTTCCGGCCAGACCAGGAGGGGCCTTCTGCCAAGTTCTTGCTCGACCAGTGCCAATACCCACTGATGCACGACCGCCTCGTCCCACAGTCGACCGCAACCTCCGGCAGCCTGTAACTCGTCGGCCATCTTTGAGGTGAAGGCGCTCGCGAGGACAGTGCGGCCCCGGTCGGCCAACTCTTCCACGTTTGAGCGCAGGCCGTAGTGCTCGATTCGATGGTCGATGTCGGGGTTGTTGATGGTCCGTCGGGCCATGTGGTCGTGGAGGCCTCCGAGGAACGGCAATAGCGGCGGATGCGATGGGAACTGGCCCTTCATCTTGACCGGTTTGTCGCGTGAGAGGTGGCCGTACTCCCGCTGGGCTCGAGCCTGGATTTCGGCGTCGCCGTTGTAGATCGTCCAGCCGATTGGCAGGATGGCGTTGTAGTCTCCGTCGATCTCGGTGTCAGCCTCGGCGGCCGGTCCGGCGCCGACCTCGATCTTGCCTCCCGAGATGGTGAACCAGAAGCCCGCGACGTTGTCCTCAAAGCCAAGGTGCGGCGGGGCGTTCTGCCAGCGCTCCGTCACCGACCACTCGACGCCGTCGAGAGCATCAGGGTGCAAAGCGGCCTGGTCCTGCAGATAGCGGTTCGCCTCTTCGCACCATTCCCTGGATGCGAACTCCACCCATTCGCTCTCCGGGATTGGCGGCTTGGTGCTCGTCGACATCTCGGCCTCCTCGGGCTACTCGGCGAAGATAGCGAACCGAACGGCGCGGAAATTAGCCCTGCCAGAGCTGGCCGTTGTCGGTCTGGTTGGTGATGGCGAACCAATAGGCATTGTGTCCGCCGACCCTTGGAAGCACCTCGCCGTCCGGTCCGAGCAGACTGTCCTCTCGGATCTTCCAGACTCCGCCATCGGCATCGATCAGCGTTCCGCTCTGCGGAACAGCCGACTCGAATCGGACATTGCCCGACTCATATGAGCGGCCGCCTTCGCCGTCGGCGGTCGCGACGACGACGATCGGCAAGCCGCCGACCTCGTCCTGTGCGAACGTGCGCTGTGCCAGCAGTTCGATTGGGTAGGCAGTCAGCGCCTCGCCGACTCGCACCGCGTAGACATTGTCCTTTTGGGCCAGACGATCGTCCTCAACCGGGACGTTGAACCAGGTGAGCGGGCTGTTGAAGTAGTCGTTGTAGGCCACTCCCGGTCCATAGTCACGCACGAAGCCGGTGTTGATGCTCAACACTGTCGTGTCGGGATGGCGCTCGTACCAGTCGCCCCAGGTGGTGACAACTACGGGCAGCACCGTGAGTCGGATGTCCTCTCCGACCAGCGGGCCCCAGGCGGGTTTGCCGCTGAATTGGTTCCAGAGCGTGCGCGTGTTGCGGTCGTACATCAGCTTGTTCGAGCGGTAGAGCAGTCCGCTGGTGCCGAAGCGGTAGACCTCGGGGCCAACGCGACCGTCGAACAGGATCGGCGAGCCGCAGAGCGTGCAGTAGGCGAGGGACACGGGGACCCCGCCGATCGTGTCGTTGACCATTTCGTGCCAGGCGATGATTCGGATCGGGTAGGCGCGGGCGTCGCCGTCGATCTCGACGCCTACGACGACATCCGTGTCATTGATCCAATCGGCTGCTTCCTCGGGGAAGATCTGAGCGGGGAACTCGAGTGGCGGGATGCCGTCGACGCGGACGCCTCCCCACTGGATTTCTCGCGCGTCGATCACGATCGCCGCCTCAGGATCCATCATCTCGGCCATGTCTTCGAACTGGCCGCCGAACAGTGCCTGCTTGAAGCGCAGATAGGCGGTTGTCGCGCTGTCGTCTGGGTGGAAATCGAAGATCTCGGGGAAGTCGTAGACCGTGCGCAGCGAGTCCCCGAAGCGCGCCTTCAGATGTTCGAGGGCCTGCTCCCAATAGGGGCTGGGGAACGCGGCGAGGTCGACGATGTACTTGTCGATTGCCGGGGAGTCGGAGGCGAGCAACCGGTCGATCAGCGCCTGTGCAGCGGCGGGAATCGGTAGGTAGCGACCGTAGAAGCCGTCCAACGGCCCCCAGAACACCAATTCAGCCATCTCCACGGCGTCGGGATCGAATGGGCCGTCAGCGACGGTCTCTGTCTGTTGCTGAGCTTGTTGTTGCGGCTCAGCTGCGTCCTGTTGGCTCTGCTGGCGCGTCTGCGCGACCGATTCCTCGGCTTGCTCGGCGACCTGGCGCTGCTCCGGGTCGGGCTCGTCGGGCTCCGGCTGCTCGCTTGCGGGCTGAGCTTGAGTGGTTGCCTGTTGCTCCGCGTGCTCGACCGCTGACGGCGCCGGAGTTCGCTCGGATCCACCACAGGCGGATAGAACCATTACGCACGCGAGAGTCGCGATCAGCCAACGCATTTCTCCGCCCCTCCCGTCCGCTCTCCACAGCGTATGACGCAACCGTATGCCTCGGATCTCAGCCCGACTCTGCGTCAGTGGGATTGCCCGTATCTTCGCACTACATCGTTCGGTCCACTCCTGGAGACTCGCAATGCCGGAACCGCCTCTGCTATTCGAACCAGATCGCGCCAACCGGCGGGCGGTGATGACATTCAACCGCCCCGAGCGCATGAACGCGATTAGCCCGGAACTACAGGCGCTCCAGCGCGAGGCGATCGAAGAGTTCAAAGCGGATCCGGACCTCTGGGTGCTGATCGTGACCGGGGCCGGCGAGCGAGCGTTCTCGGCCGGCGCCGATCTGAGCAGCACGATCCCCAACGCAACGGCGGCGACCCGCGATGAGCCGCTGAAGGTGAACGAGACCCGCGGACTGCACGATGTGCACAAGCCGGTGATCGCGGCGGTCAATGGCTACTGCATCGCCGGCGGGCTCGAGTTCATGCTGGGCACCGACATCCGCGTGGCCGCCGAACATGCCGAGTTCGGACTGCAGGAAGTGCGATGGGGGATCATTCCGATTGGCGGCTCGCACATCCGCCTGCCGCGGCAGATACCCTGGTGCTGGGCGATGGAGATCTTGCTGACCGGTCGCCGGCTTTCGGCGGCTGAGGCGTTGCAGTGCGGATTGATCAACCGGGTCGTGCCTGCTGATCGGCTGATGGAGACGGCGAACGGGATCGCCGATCTGATCTGTCGCAACGGCCCGTTGGCCGTGCGGACGGCGAAGGAGATCGCGGTGCGCGGGGCGATGGGGATGTCGTGGGAGCAGGCCTGGAGCCTGGAGTCGCTGCTTGGGGCGAGAGCGTTCGGCAGCGAGGATGCGATCGAGGGTCCGCGGGCGTTCATGGAGAAGCGCGACCCGGTGTTCAAGGGTCGATAGCGGGATAGGCTCTGATTCGAGCCAAGGAGAGTGCCGATGTCCGATCTGCCGCTGATCTATGAGAAGGATCCCGCCAACAGGCGTTGTGTGATCACGTTCAACCGCCCTGAGCGGATGAATGCGATGTCGCTCGAGCTGCTTTCGCTGCTGCGCGACGCGACCGAGGACTTCAACAACGACCCGGATCTGTGGGTCGCGATCATTACCGGGGCGGGAGAACGCGCCTTCTGCGCCGGCGCCGACCTGAGCAGCACGATTCCGGCCAAGGCCGGCGGCGCTCGCAACGAGCCGCTCAAGGTGAACGAGACGCGCAATCTGCATCGAGTGTTCAAGCCGGTGCTCTCGGCGATCAACGGTTACTGCATCGCGGGCGGACTTGAGTACATGCTGGGCACCGACATTCGCGTCGCGGCCGAGCACGCCGAGTTCGGGTTGCAGGAGGTCCGCTGGGGCATCGTTCCCGACGCCGGGGCGCACATTCGCCTGCCGCGCCAGATTCCCTGGGCGTGGGCGATGGAGATCCTGTTGACGGGCCGGCGGCTGAGCGCGCAGGAGGCTCTGCAATGCGGGTTGATCAATCGCGTCGTCCCGCTTGACGAGCTGATGCCGACGATCCATGCGATCGCCGACCTGATCTGCGCGAACGGTCCGCTCGCCGTGCGCACGGCCAAGGAGATCGTGATTCGCGGCTCGATGGGCATGTCCTGGGAGCAGGCGTGGAGCATGGAGTCGTTGTTGGGCGCCCGAGCGTTCGGCAGCGAGGACGCGATCGAGGGGCCACGGGCGTTCATGGAGAAGCGGACGCCGCAGTTCAAGGGGCGCTGAGCGATCGAGTTGGATTGCACAATGACCGAACTCACGGGCTACGGAGCGGGCACGCTGGACTCGAGCATTCGCTCGCGGTTCGTTGAAGGCGTCAATGGTCTGACGATGCACATCCTGGAAGCCGGCTGGAGCGGTGAGGATCGTCCCCGCCTGCTGTTGCTGCATGGCTTCCCCGAGATCGCCTACAGCTGGCGCAGGGTGATGCCGTTGCTGGCGGAGGCCGGGTTTCATGTGGTTGCGCCGGATCAGCGCGGCTACGGCCGGACGACCGGTTGGACAGCGAGCTACGACGACAGCCTGATTCCGTATGGAATGTTGAATCTGACCAGGGACGCGGTGGGGCTGGTCAGCGCGCTGGGATGGGACAGCGTCGACGGCGTGTTCGGGCATGATTTCGGCTCGCCGGTGGCGGCATACTGCGCGTTGATTCGGCCCGACATCTTTCATTCGGTCGTGACGATGAGCGGACCGTTTGGCGGTCCGCCCGGTCTGCCGGCGGGTGAGCTTCGCGGGTCGGGGGCGGCGGGGTCGGCGAGCATCGCCGACGACCTGGCGGCGCTGGAGCGTCCGCGCAAGCACTACCAGCTCTACTACTGCACGCGGCCGGCGGATGGCGACATGACGAACGCCCCGCAGGGCGTTCATGACTTCCTGCGCGCCTACTACCACCACAAGAGCGCCGACTGGACGCAGAACCGGCCGCATCCGCTGGAGGCGTGGACGGCGACGGACCTGGCCAAGCTGCCGACCTACTACGTGATGGACCTGGCAGAGGACATGCCGACGACGGTGGCTGGTGAGATGCCGTCGGCGGAGGAGGTCGCGAACTGTTCGTGGCTGACGGAGTCGGAGATGGCGGTCTACGCGGGCGAGTATGAGCGCAACGGGTTTCAGGGCGGGCTGAACTGGTACCGGGCGACGCGCGATCCGGAGTGTGTGGCTCAGTTGCAGCTGTTTCACGGTCGGACGATCGATGTGCCGGCGGCGTTCATCGGCGGTTCGTCGGACTGGGGCGTGTACCAGTCGCCGGGCGGCTGGGATCGGATGGCTGCTGCCTGCACGAAGTTGATGGGCATGCACCTGGTCGATGGCGCCGGCCACTGGGTCCAACAGGAACAGCCCGAGGCGGTGACGGAGTTGCTGCTGAAGTTCCTCGATGAAGCGGCCTCGGTTTGACCCTTAGCGCCTGAGCTGTGGGGCGACGTCGCTGACGAAGCGCTCGCTGCACTCGGAGTCGGGGTGGCTGGGGTCGAGGGTGGCGCCGGGGATGAAGAAGCGGGTGATTCCCAGTTCAATCAGCTCTCCGAGGCGTTGGACGCAGTGGTCGGGCGGGCCGAAAATTCCGAAGCTGCCGGCGAACTCCTGTGTGACCTGTGCCGACTGCGGGCTGCCCTCTCGCGCGTGGCCATGCATATCGTAGCTGTCGTGGATTTTCGTCAGTACGTCACGCTGGTAGTCGGTGACCGGCCCGACGATCTGGCCGTACATGTTGGAGAAACGGGCGAAGAGTGAGAGGCCCGCGGAACCGATCGAGAGCGCGACCTCCGGGTCGTCGTGGACGACCGTGGGAATGTAAGCGGCGAATGCGATTTCGGGGTCGAGACCCGCTGCCGATCGCGCTTCGCGGGCGACCTCCATGCCCCACTTGATCCGCTCGGGGTCTCCGCCAACGGCGAGGCTGACCTGCTCGGCGTGGCGGGCGGCTGCGGCGATGACGCGCGGCCCGGTGGCGGCCACGTCGACGGGCACCTTGGGATATGACGGGTTGAGCCATTCGATGCGGCTGGTTTCGGGCGTGTCGGCAAGGCCGAGGACGTGGACGTCGGTCTCGCCGAACTCCACATCGTCGCCGCGCAGGTAGCCCTGGAGCTGTACCAGGTAGTGCTCGAACCTGGACACCGCGTGCGGCGCCAGTCCAAGATGGGCCAGCGCCGAGTCGCCCCGTCCGATGCCCAGATAGGCGCGACCGCCGCTCTCGGCCTGGATCGCGGCGATTGCCGAGGCGGTCACGGCGGGATGCCGGGTGTAGGAGTTGGTCACTCCGGTGCCCAGCTTGAGCCGTGTGGTCGCGTGAGCGGCGACGGTCAGCGCGACGTAGCAGTCGCTGGCGCGATTCTGGCTGTCGACGAAGGTGATGCCGTCGAAGCCCAGCTCCTCGGCGCGCTGAGCCTGCCGCGCGGAGGTGAACGCGGATGGATCGCCGCTCGAGGCGAGGCCTCGGCCCGATGTCCAGAATTCGACCGGCATGGCGCTCAGCCTTTCAACTGCGGAATCACTTCCTGGGTGAAGCGGACGCTCGATTCGGTGTCGGGGTTGGACGGGTCGAGCGGGGAGCCGCGGAAGATGAAGCGGTCGATGCCGATATCGATGAGTTCTCCGAGGCGTTGTACGACGTAGTCGGGCGGTCCGAAGACGCCGAAGGAGCGTTCGAACTCGGCCGGGATCACGCCCGCCTGGGCGCTGCCGGGGCGTCCGTGTCCGTGCATGTCGTAGTTGTCGTGGATGTCGGTCAGGACCTTGGTCTGCTGCTCGGTCGCCGGTCCGACGACCTGGCCGTACATGTTGGAAAAGCGGGCGAAGAGGGAAACCTGTCCCGCTCCGATTTGCATGGCTCGCTCGGGGTCGTCATGGACGGCGAGGGGAATGTAGGCGGCAAACGGGATTTCCGGGTCGAGACCGGCTTCGACACGGGCTTCGCGGGCGACTTGCATGCCCCAGAGCGTCCGATCGACGTCGGCGCCGACGTTGAAGCTGACCCGGTCGGCGTGCCGGGCGGCGGCCTGGATCACGCGAGGACCCGTGGCGGCGACGTCGACGGGCACTTTGGGTCCCATGCCGTTGATGTAGCGAATGCTGCTGGCCTCGGGCGTATCGGCAAGCCCGAGCGCTTCGACGTCGGTCTCGCCAAAGGCGAGGCTGTCGCCGCGCAGGTATGCCTGGAGTTCCTCGAGGTATCGCTCGAACGGATCGACTGCGTGTGGGGCGAGTCCGAGATGCGCCAGGGCGGAGTCGCCGCGGCCGATGCCCATGTGGGC
>JAPPJZ010000068.1 GCA_028874365.1 Chloroflexota bacterium
CCCCGTTCCCGCAACGCGCGATCCAACGAGAGATGCAGCGCGTCCGCAGTAAATCGGAGTACGTCCAGAAAGTTGCTCTTCCCCGCACCATTGCGACCGACGACCACCGCCAGCGGCCCCAGCGGGACATCGCATGCCGCAACGCTTTTGAAGTTGAGCGCCGCGACCCGCGCGATCAATCTGCGATCAGTACCTGTATTCATGCACATGCTTGTCGTCTCAAGCTTGGCTCCTTTGTGAGGATTGGCCTCAGACCCTCGCTCTGAGCCGCGTTTGTGCGCGGAGCACGGCTTCGATGCGCGTGTACAGCCTTGGCTCTGGAGCCGCGCGGTCTGCGAGTACGGCGGCCAAGGCATACGACTCGCGTTCAGAAGAGAGATTCGCCCCCCATGCGGGGTCGTTGCGGGTCACTACCACATACCACGAACAGGCGCGCAGGGACCTCGACGGCTGCTTGAAAGTCCATGTCGACGCTTGAACGTTTCCCCGTGATCGAAGCCGTTCCGAGAATCGACGTCCGGATTGTCGTTCCTGAATACTCGTAGTGTCCCCGATGTCGACTGCTGCGTTGAATCTGTCGACGACCTCATCAAGTGAGCCGGACTGAACCAACTTGTAGCTGATGGAAGCAGCGCGATAGTCGATTCGCGTCGTACGTACCGCGGGACGGTACGCGAGCGCGACGGTAACCTCGCGCTCGCGTCTGCCGGGCGACCAGAATTCTGCCGGTACCGGTAATTCGTAGAAGTGATGGCGGCGGTTCTCAAGGGCTTCTTCGGCCCAGAGCGTTACGCAGTCTTCCAGCGACCGATAGAGGGCCGACCGGTCCACCAGACCATAGCCCGTGACGTTACGGAGCGCGTCCTCATCGCCGGCGTATAGTTGTGAACACGCCGTTGGCGTCCTGGCATGCGCCACCAGCAACGCACGACACAGGTCGACGCTCGCATCAGGATACTCCCTGAGGACATGGGCGGCTGCATTCGCCACCCGAGGCGTCGCAAAGCTCGTGCCGGAGTCTTCCGCGAATGGCTGCCCGGCGGCGAACCGGTGTGAAGTGGACAACTCGCCGGCACCCTGAGCCCCATTCATCGGACGATTTCCGGCGCGTGCATCGAGCATCATGTTTCCACCGTAGTCGACCACGTCGGGCTTTATGGCGCCGTTGACGGACGGCCCATGTCTTGTGAACGGCGACGGTTGATCGGATCTGGCAACCGGACGATAACCGGGATCGTGCGGCCATCGACTATTCCGTTCATTCCGGGCCAGGCTTCCGACCGTGAGGGCGCTCAGTGCCGGCGCCGGGTCGAGTAGCGTAGAGGCATCGGTCGTCAAGTAACTCGGATACTCCGTACCCCAGTCGCCAGGTCCAGTATCGTCCCCTTCATAATTCCCTGTTGGGACGACGAACAGCACGTCGAGTTCTCGACTCAGAGCATCCAACGTCACGGCCAGACCGGCCACGTGTCTGTTCCTGTACGGCTTGTTGAGGTCTCCATAAGAGAGGTTGAATATCCGGCATCCGTACTCGCCGGCGAAGTATCGGACTGCCCTTTCCACCTGGTTTTCGATCAGGTAGGGATCGCCACGATTGCCCGCGTCGAGTATTCTTCCGCTGAAGATTCGTAACTCCGGGATGAAGACCCGGTTTCTCAGACGGTCGGCAACATCATCGTATAGTGCTATGCCGGATACGAAGGTTCCGTGACCGTGCTGGTCCGCCGCAGACACGCCCGGTAGGAAACTCTGCACATCTCCCACCGCGGGGCCAAGAACCGGATGCCCGGCAACGATGCCCGAATCGAGGACCGCGATTCCTGGTGCGTCCGCGGGAGCACTAGGTGCCTCCCCGAGGTCCTGAACGGGTGTGAACGCCAGCGCCAATTCCAATCCGACGCGAGGAGGGAGGTCCACGGTGCGGACGTCGCGATGACGAAGGAGATTCTCGGCCAAAGATCGGTCACAACGAATCCGGTACATGCACAGGTAGGGCTGTCTGACCGAGTCGACGATCTCTCCACCATGGTCGCGTACCCACACTTCGAAGGCGGAGCGCAGCCGATCCGCTTCGGTACCGCGGGTGAGCGGCCACAATTCCGCGTCGATCAGAAAAGGCTCATCACCAGGGAAGCCGTCGCCCCGGAGCGCCCAGCCGGTTCGGTCGTCTGGTGTCCATCGATCGAAACTTCGTAGCGCGTACATCAGCGATTGGTAAGTGACTGGTTCACCGGCAGCCAACTGACCGAGTTTCGCCTCGAACGCCTCAAGCTCAGCCTCGGTCGCGAACGCCAACACCAGCGTGCCTTCCTCCTGACTCACTACTTCCAGACCGCCAGATGCTCGTGCTATATCCTCCGGCGACACCTTCTCGGTGAGCTCAATCTTGATCAGGCGCCGTTCGTCGTAACCGCCAAGATCGTCCATTACGGCTTCACGGGCTGCTCCGAGCGCAGTGCGTAGGCCGGCCGCGTGACTGCGAGGATCGTCGGGTGGCTCGGGTGAAATCGGGGCTGGTCGAGATCGCCGCTCCGTCACGGGTTCTTCACGAGTGATCTCCAGGTGAGGGTGGGTGTTTTCGGGCTCAGCCATTCTGGCGTCAGCGCTTGGTTGCTCGTTGTGTTCGCGCACGCTCGCGGCGGTACGCGGACTCAAGGTGCGCTATCCGTAGAATCGGTTTGCCACCTTGCATTACCATTTCCTTTATTGCTCGCCGTACGATCCGCTCAACGTCGGCATGGGTGGCATCCTTGAACCAGTAACGATGGGCCAGGTATTCGATGTCGAGATCATGTCGCACGCCGCGCAGCTTCATGGCGAGCAGACGGCAAAGTTGGGTCAAAGTCGGAGGCTTGAGGAACAGCACCTCTTCGAACCGGCGCCAGATTGCGGAATCGAGCAGCCGCTCGTGGTTGGTAGCGGCGATGATGAGACTGCGGCCGTCGTACGCGTCGAGCATCTGCAGGACGGCGTTCACGACGCGCCTCAGTTCACCGTGCTCGGAAGCGTCTTCACGCTCCTTTCCGAGCGCATCGAATTCGTCGAACAGGGCAACCAACGGCGAAGCCGAGACAAAGTCGAACACCTTACGGAGATTGGCCGCAGTCTCACCGAGGAAGGAGGAGACCACGCTGTCGGTGCGCACGATGGCGAGTGGTCTTCCTAGCTCACCGGCGACGACCTCGGCCGTAAGCGTCTTGCCGCACCCGGGAGGGCCGTAGAACAACAGCCGGTCACTCGGGCGCATTCCGTATGCCCTGAGGACTTCCTCACGGTTGTACTCGCGGAGAATATTGCGTACCAGCGAAAGGTTCTGCGGCGACAGCACGACATCTTCGAGACGGCGATCGGGTTCACGCAACGTCAGGAGCGGCATGCCCCGCTCCCGATCCTCGGGCACGCTCTCGACCACGCCCCGAAGCGCCGGCCAGGAACGTGCAGAGGGGCGGCCATGGAGGATAGCTTCAAGGTCGTTTGCTAGCAGGTGGTGTTGCTTCTGCCGCTCTTCCGCAATCACCCGCTGTGCGGCCCCATGAAACGCTTCCAGATCCCCTTCTGCGCCGGAGCGGATGAGTTGTCTCAACAGCTTGCCGTTCGCCATAGTCCACACTCCGCATTCATGTCCAAGCTCGCCACCAGCTCAAGTGGAGCAAGGCCATGCAGGCAACTCCGATCGACCTGCGCAGCAGTCAGCCATCGGTCGCCGCACAGCCGGATCTGGGCTCAGCTACTTTAGCCGAGCCGGACGAATCTGTCGCTTCGTGCCATGGCGTTCGGTGTGCCGACATCGCCCCGAGCACACCGGCACGGGCTTCGCCCGCAGAGCGTATGGCGTTGAGGGCAATGAGGCGGGCGAGAACCTCGTCGCGGACGGCGTCTGGCCAGCGGTAGCGGTAGGGCTTCTTCTTGCGACCCCAGGTGGCCTCGTCGATCTCGTAGTCGAGGAGGAAGTCGCACTCGGTCGGTATGTCGGTCCAACCGTAGGCGTCAAGGACCGCCCGGTCCATGGCGGCGTGCCGCTCGCGCAGATCGACGATGCGCTGGTCGGTGTCGTAGATGTCGTGGAAGCGGTTGTAAGTCCTGGTCAGACCCTCGCCGATGTCGACCATGAGGGCCGCCCTGGACTCATAGTACGACTTGCCGATAGCCTCAAGCGTAGGGCTGGTCGACCATCCGTCCGGGAACGGGAAGGTCTCGAAGCAGTCGGACGGAGTGTACCTTAGATCGTCTTTCATCGATGAGCCGAAGAAGCGAGCCCAGATCTCGTGTGGACGAGCCTGTAGAGCGCAGAAAGCTGCGTACGTCTGGTATGGATAGACGTTCAAGGTATGTGCGAACACTTGGTCAGATTTCAAGAAGGCAAACTGGACGTTGTTGCTGACCTGAGAGTTGACCAATACCCACTCCAATCCGGCCGTTGATGCATAGAGGTCTTTAGCATGGTGCATAAACTGCCACCACACAGCAGCAGCGCGACGCCCATGGCCGGATCTACTCCGTTTCGCCGATGCTATCCGGCGTGGTTTTACCTTCTCTTCAACAATCCTCAGTAATTCGGGCCAGAGCTTCCGGCATTCAGTTTCGCTTCGCTCGCCAAAGTCGATCACGTACCGACGATGAGAGTGTATTGGACTGGCGTTTACCTCCTCGCCTCCGATATAGGGACGGATTACCTTGCGACTGTTCTGGTCTTGGTCAATCAGACGTCGCATGTCCGCTAGAGATGACGCAACGCCCTTCTTGTCCGTGTCATCGAACGTGAAACCCATTCCAAGCACGTAACTGCCAACGAAACTCTTGGCCGTATTGGCTATCAGGCGTACGGGATCGGTGTGGCCGCCACTATGGAACAGAAACGCGGTGATCTGACCGACTGGTTGTTCATCGAGCACTCTGTTTCCGTTGAATCCCCCCTTTGCTACGTGAAGAACGCTGACGACGACCGCAGCGTCGCCGGGCCACTTCACCCTCTTGGTGGCGCGGTAGATGTCGCCACCATGCTCGCAGATCCAGCGAAGGCCGCTTGAGCGCGTGTCACCTTGGGAGATCGTATTCGTGGCGATCAGGCCCATCGCGCCTCCGTCTCGGATCAGAGTGAATGCGCGTCGGTAGAAGTGCGCCACGATGTCGCACTTACCGGTGGTCTCCTGGTGGGTGGTGCGAAGCCAATCCGTGTAGTTCCGAATGTTCGCATCGACTACCGTGACATGCCCGGCAAAGGGCGGGTTGCCGACGAAGCCGTCGAAGCCCGGGTTGTCGCGCTCGAATACCTCCGGGAACTCGATTTTCCAGTGGAACGGGGCGAATGGCGGTTCCGCGTTGCGGCGCTCATCCAGCTCAACCGCGTGACGCCACGCCTCTTCGGTGAGGATCGCCTCCTGGTAGGCGGCGCGCCGTGACTCCCGCTCCTTCGGTTTGGCGCCCTCGAAGAACGCGGCGAGCACGAGATCGCCGAACAAGCGCACTTCGCCGACCGCGTCCTGCGCTTCGCGCCAGACGTTCTGCAGACGGCGTTCGTCGACGCTTTCGTCGGCTTCGCGGATCTGGCGCCGCAACTCCGATGCCGCTTCCACGGCCTCGTGGACGCCGAAACCAGCCAGGATCGGCTGGCCTCCCTTCCAGTTCAGCGCTTCGATCTGGCGGCGGGTGAGCCCGACGAGCGAGTCGCCGTGGCGGAAGGCATGGTCCACGAACGTGAGCGGATGGTCGCGGGCCAGGGTGCTCAGCCAGAGCGAGACCTTGGCGAGGTCCACGGCCATGGGGTTGCGGTCGATGCCGTAGAGGCACTTCTGCGCGATCAGGCGCCGGGCGTAGATCACCTCGTCTTCGTCGGGTGGGATCTCGGGCATCGTGCCATGCGCGCCCCACGCGTCGATCAGGGCATCGGCGAGCTGGCGACAGGTTTCGACCAGGAACGCGCCGGAGCCCATTGCCGGATCGCAGATCTTGAGGTCCAGGACCTGCTCGGGGGTGGGCGCCCGGCCGTCCTCGCCCTTCAGTCGCTCAAGGAGGGGTGCGAGGGTATGACGAACAATCGGCTCGGTGAGTTCGCGCGGCGTGTAGTGGGAGCCGGAGCGTCGCCGCTCTTCGTTGGGCTGCAGCACCAGGGCAGCGGGCGGGGCGATGTCGGGCGTCGCGTCCTTGTCGAGAACGCGGTCCAGCGCCACGTGCAGGTCGACCACCGTCGCCGCTTGCCGGAGCGCCTTCGCGACCCTGTCCGTGATGGTGCGGTCCGTGCGCTCCTGGAGCCACCGCTTGCGGCTGCCGTTCGGCTGAGCCAGCAGTGCGTCAAGATCGACCGTGTTCGGCGCTCCCAGCTTCTTTGCCGGCTTGATGGCGACCGAGCGGCCGGTGGCGGTGTCCAGGCGAAAGCCCATGATGGTTTCGTACACGGAGCCGATCTGCTCCACGTCGAGCGTGCGGTACGAGATGCGCTCGCCGTCGAGCACGAGCAGCTTCTCCAGCACCCGGTAGATGACGC
>JAPPJZ010000079.1:0-35599 GCA_028874365.1 Chloroflexota bacterium
AGACCATCCAGCCGATGCCGTCCTCGGACCAGGCGAGCATCTTGTCGGTGTCGAGTTGGACGTGGTTCTTCATTGGTGGTCTCCTGTTGGGGCGCTCAGATGACGCCGCGGGTGCGGAGGTCGGCGATTGACTCGGGGGTGTAGCCGAGGTCGGTGAGGACTTCCTGGTTGTGTTGTCCGAGGGCCGGAGTTCCGAGGCGCATCTTGTCGGGTTGGGGGGTTCGGGCCAGGTTGATTGGTTGTCCGACGACGGTGATCTCGCCTCGATCGGGGTGCGGAGCCTGGCGGGCGATGTTGAGGTGCTTGACCTGCTCGTCCTCGAAGGTGCCGGGGATGTCGTAGATCGGTCCGCAGGGGACGCCGGCCTCGTTGAGGCACTGGATCCAGTAGGCGGAGGTGTTGGTGCGGGTGCGCTGGTTGATGTCCTCGTTGAGGGCGACGCGGTTCTTTGAGCGGCGGACGGAGGAGGCGTAGTCGGGGTGGTCGAGGAGTGCTTCGGCGCCGATGGCGCGGCAGAGTCGGGCGTACATGACGCCGCCGGAGGCGGCGATGTTGATGTGGCCGTCGGCGGTCTCGTAGACGCCGGTGGGCATCAGCGTCGGATGGTCGTTGCCGGCCTGGGGCGGGACTTCGCCGTCGATGGTCCAGCGGGTGGCCTGGAGGTCGAGCATGGCAATCTGGGCCTCAAGCAGTGAGGTGTGGACCCACTGGCCTTCGCCGGAGCGCTCGCGCTCGATCAGGGCGATGAGGATGGCCTGGGCGAGGAAGTTGCCGGCGGTGAGGTCGGCGATGGGGATGCCGACGCGGACGGGTCCTGCGCCGGGCAGCCCGTTGACGGACATGATGCCGCCGAGTCCCTGGGCGATCTGGTCGACGCCGGCGCGCCAGGCGTAGGGTCCGTCCTGGCCGAAGCCGGAGATGCTGCCGTAGACAATGCGCGGGTTGCGGGCTCGGCAGGCCTCGTAGTCGATGCCGAGCCGCCGCTTGACATCGGCGCGGTAGTTCTCGACCACGACGTCGGCGCGCTCGACCAGGGTGAGGAAGATTTCTACCGCCTCTGGCTCCTTGAGGTTGAGCGTGAGGGAGCGCTTGTTGCGGTGCAGGTTGAGGAAGTCGGAGGACTCGCGGGCGCCGGTGACGCCTTCGCCCTGACCGGGAACTTCGGGCTGTTCGATCTTGAGCACGTCGGCGCCCCAGTCGCCGAGCTGTCGGGTGGCGGTGGGTCCGGCGCGGGCGCGGGTGAGATCGAGGACGAAGAGGTGGTCGAGGGGGAGGTAAGTCATGAGGTTCAGACTGGGACTGGGACTGGATCGGTGAGTTCGGATCGGTAGCGTTCGTCGACGTTGTCGCTGAGGAGGCCTTCGGTGGTCCAGTGGGTGAGGCGCTCGGCGATTTGGGCGTTGGCTTCGAGGCGGATACTGGCGGCCTTGTTGCGGATGTCGAGGGCTTCCGGGAGAGGTTGGTCGAGCCCCTGGTCGGCTCGCTCATGCATCAGGCGGTGGTCGTCGATGGCGTCGAGGGGTTGGAACTCGGCGCCGGGATTGGCGGTGGTGGCCCAGAGGGTGTAGAGGGCGTTGTAGTTCCAGCTGCAGGCCTCGCAGCGCCACTGCTCGAAGAGGTTGAAGGCTCGGTGGGCGCCTCGCTGGGCTGATGCTTCGATGCGCAGGGCGAGCTCGACGATTTCGCCGGCGTAGGGATCATGCTCGCCGGCGCCGGAGCAGCCGTGGGATTTCCAGACGAGGCCGTGGCTGGTGTAGAGCAGGGCCATGACGCGGTGGAGACGGTCGAGGTCGGGTTGTCGGGCGCGCCACTGGTCCTCGACATCTTCCTGGATGCGTCGGAGGTAGCGGAGTTCGTTGAGTGATTCCTGGCTTCTCATGGGTCTGGTCCGGTCGTGTTCCTCTCGCGGTGAGTGCTACAGCGTGTATTGGGTGAGAGTACGCAGGCGATCGCTGTGGGCGGATGCGGCACGGTGGAATCTGTTGTCGGCGGTCCACAGGTCGCAATCAAGTCTTTCAGCGAGGGCAAGGTAGAAGGAGTCATACACTGCGCCCTGTTCGATTAGGTTCGCGAGCTGCAGGGCACGGCGAGTGAGTGGCATCATGTCGTGGATCTCAAGGTCCATCTCGAGCATCTCTAGGAGCCCTGCGATTCCTCGCTCGAGGGTAGTCTCGCCCTCAGCAATGCTGCGATGCATGGCATTGGACAACTCAGCGACGAAGACTGCTGGGACGGCGATCCGCACCCCATATGCCATCCAGGTACTCCAGATCTCATCAGCAATATGTGAATCCGGCTCCGGTACCAACAACTTGAACGCGATACTGGTATCGACGACTACAACGTTGGCTTGCGCCATGCGTCCATCTGCACGTTGCGAATCTCTCGAGTCTCACGGATGTAGTCGACGGAATCGCGGGCAAACACTCGGTCTCCAAACGTCTCATTGCGCCAGGCGATGATGTCGCTGATGCGTCGTTTGCCCGTCGGCTCTCCTACAGGAAATGTGTGGCCATCCTTGGCCAGTTCGCCCTCGATGGCCTGAACGCAGTAGCGCTCAACCGCTATGCCTTCGCGAGCAGCTGCCTGTTCAATCTGTTCGCTCAGACTGACGTCGATGGTGAGCGTCAGCTTGCGTTCTTCGGTCGTCGTCATGTGGAAAGCCTGTTCACCGGGAGCGTGTGCTCAGGGTAACGAGATTCTCGAGGAGCGGACTCACTCGCCCTTGAACTCGGGTTGGCGGCCTTCGGCGAAGGCGCGGGGGCCTTCCTTCGAGTCGGCGGTTTGGCCGACGATCCAGCGGAGGGAGCCTCCGAAGCGGTTGGCCTGGGCGAGGGTCATGTCTCCCTGGGCGTTGATCAGTTCTTTCATGGCTCGGACGGCGATGGGGGCGTAGCGGGCGACCTGGGCGGCCATCTCCTGGGCGGTCGGGAGGAGCTGCTCCTGAGGGACCAGGCGGGAGATGACGCCCCACTGGAGGGCTTCCTCCATGCTGAGGCGGCGGCCGAGGTAGAGCATCTCGTTGGCGTAGGCCTGGGGTATGGCGCGGGGCAGGCGCATGGGTCCGCCGGCGAGGGGGAAGAATCCGAGCGTGATCTCGGGCAAGCCGAGGCGGGCGCGGGCGTTCTCGGCGCCGATGCGCAGGTCGCAGATGAGGGCGATCTCGAAGCCGCCGCCGAGGGCGTGGCCGTTGATGGCGGCGATGAGCGGCTTCTTGGCGTCGAACTCATCGAAACGGTCGGCGGCGTTGGTGGGGAAATGGCCTGCCGGACCGGCGGAGGCGGCAGGGCCGTCGCCCTGGGTGAGGTCGGCCCCGGCGCAGAAGGCTCGGTCGCCAGCGCCGGTGATCACGGCCGAGCGGATCTCGTCGTTGTTGCGCACCTCGACCAGTGACTCGATCAACTGGGAGCCGAGGGCGCTGTTGATCGTGTTCATCTTATCGGGGCGGTTGAGGGTGATCGTGGCGACTCGCTCGGACACGTCAAACAGGACTTCATCTGCCATCGGGTGGGCTCCTTGCAGCGTCGTCGTACGGTTCGTGGAATCGGACTGGATGAGGGCAGGATAGGGGTCGCGCGCGTATCATCTAGCGCAGACTTGAGCGGGAGAGGAGCGGGCATGGCCGACTCACCACTGGAGGCGCTGGCAGCGCTCGCCGAGTCACTCGGCGCGTCTGCGAGCGAAGCGGATCTGGAGCGAGCACTGCCGATCGTGACGCGCACGCTGAAGAACGCATTGCGGACGGATCCGCTGCCAGATCTGGGAGAGACCGAGCCCGCGATCGGGCTGCGCTATGACGTCGGCGATCTGCGCGGCGGAGTGGAGGACTGAGATGGACCATCGCGAACCGTATGACCTGTCGATTGTCGAGGCTGGGGTCGCGCTGCGAGACGGGTCGCTGACGGCGGTGGCGTTGACCGAATCGGTGCTCTCGAGGTTGGAGGCGACGGAGCCGCTGCTCAATGCGTACATCACGGTGACGGCTGAGCTGGCGCGCGAGCAGGCGTCGGCGGCGGACGACCTATTGAGGGACGGGCGTGACCTGGGACCGTTGCATGGGATTCCAGTGGCGCTCAAGGATCTGGTCGATACGGCGGGGATTGCGACGACCGGCGGAGGCGGCTTCCTGCGCGACCGCATTCCCGACACGGATGCGGTGGTGTACAGGAAGCTGAAAGAGGCCGGCGCGGTGATGCCGGGCAAACTGAATCTGCACGAGTTTGCGTTTGGCACGACCAGCCGGAATCCGCACTACGGCGCGGTGCACAATCCGTGGGATCTGGAGAAGGTGCCGGGTGGGAGCAGCGGCGGATCGGGCGCATCGGTGGCGGTGGGATCGTCGCTGGGGGCGCTGGGCTCGGACACCGGCGGCAGCATCCGCATTCCGGCGAGCGTGTGCGGGGTGACGGGGCTGATGGGGACGTACGGCCGGGTGTCGCGGCGGGGGGTGCTGCCGCTGTCGTGGACGCTGGATCATGTTGGTCCGCTGACGAAGACGGTCGAGGACGCGGGGCTGGTGCTCAATGCGATCGCGGGCTATGACGCGGAGGATCCTGGGAGCGCGGATGTGCCGGTCGGGGATTGCACGTCGACGTTGATCGAAGGTGTGGACGGCATTCGCATCGGCATCCCTCGCCAGATGCTGTGGCAAGGCTGCGAAGAGGACGTGGTCGAGCATTGCGAGATTGCGGTCGATCATCTGCGCAGCATGGGCGCGACCGTGACGGAGGTCGAGATGCCGCTGCAGACTGATCGTCCGCGGGGGTTGACGATCATCGCCGAGGCGGCGGCCTATCACGCGAAGTGGCTGCACGAGCGACGGGACGAGTACGGCGACATCCTGGAGCGAGTCGAGGCGGGGTTGTCGGTGACGGCCGTCGATTACATCAACGACCAGCGGCTGCGTCGGAAGTTCATCGACGAGACGGTGGAGGTGCTGCAGGACGTGGATGTGCTGATCTCGCCGACCTGTTCTCGAACGGCTCCGTTGATTGAAGACGGTGATCCGACGGCGGAGCTGGCTCGGTTAACGGCTCCGTACGACGTGACCGGGATACCCGCTATCTCGATTCCCTGCGGGTATGACCGGAACGGGATGCCGATTGGGCTGATGATCGGCGGACGGCACTTCGACGAGGCGACGGTTTGTCGGGTGGCTCATGCGTATGAGCAGTCGACCGACTGGGTGTTGCAGCGTCCGGAGTTGGAGGTTTAGCGGGGAGGTAGGGACAGCGCCGCCTCGACTACTGGGTGCCCCCCTCTGCCTTCGGCATCTCCCCCCGCTTGCGCGGGGGAGAAGGGAACCTAGAGACCGGTGAGGAACGAGGTCAGGGCTTCTGCGACGGCATGCGATTGCTCAACGACGAGGGCGTGGCCGGCGTTGGGGATGAGCTGTGCGGTTGTTCCGGCGGCTTCGGCGAGGAGTTGGGCGTGGTCGGGGAGGACGAGGATGTCTTCTTCTCCGTGGAGGACGCGCATCGGGATGTTGAGGGTCTTGAGGCGTTCGATGGGGTCGAAGGTGAGGACTGACTGAAGCGGGCCGAGGGTGGCGATCATGGGAGCGCCCTTGCTTCGCTTTTCAACAGCCTCGTCGAGCATGTCGGGGTGCTCGTCGATGAAGTCGGTGGCGAAGAGGATGTCCATCATCGCGGCAGCGGCCTGAGGGACGGGGAGTTGCGCGCCGCGCATCATGTGTTGCATGGTCTCGGGCGGTGTTGGCGGACCGGTGGGTCCAGCGTTCGCCGCGCAGGTGACGATGCCTCGCACGAGCTCAGGGGCCAGGAAGGCGGCCCCCATCGCCACGGTTCCGCCGAGGGAGTTGCCGATCAGGACGGCCGGGCCTGCATCGAGGGCTTTGATCAGGTTGACGGCGTCGTCGGCGAACTGGTCGACGGTGTAGCCCTCGGTCGGCTGATCGGACTCGCCGATGCCTCGCTGGTCGTAGCGGACGACGCGGTGAGTTTCGGCGAGCGCGTCGGCGACGGGCGCCCACTGGTCCATGTCCATCATGCCGCCGGCGATCAGGATGACGAGCGGGCCATCGCCCTGGTCAGTGACATCGAGGGAGAGGTCGGGGGCTATCTGTAGTCGGGTCATGGCGGGGATCGTAGCGCAGGTATATTCCGGGGCATGGCTGAGGATTATGCGGTTCACGTGGTGCGGGTGATTGACGGCGATTCGGTGAAGGTGCAGCTGCCGAACGGTGACGAGTATTCGGTGCGGATGTACGGGATCGACGCACCGGAGAAGGACCAGCGGGCGGGGCGTGATTCCCACGACCATTTGCGGCGCGTCGTGCGGAGTCGTCGGGAGTGGCGGTTACGAGTGGTCGATGTGGATCGGTATCAGCGGCTGGTAGGCGTGTTGTACCCAGAGGGCGGGTCGGTGCGGGATTCAGCCAATCACGCGATGGTCGAGTCGGGGCTGGCGTACTGGTACCGGGAGTACGGCGGAGCGGAGCTTGGTTTCGACGACTCGGAGCGGTTCGCGAAGCGGGAACGGGCCGGGGTCTGGGGCCAGCAGGGGTCGGTCAAGCCGTGGGATCATCGGCGGGCGAAGCGGGCCCAGCAGAGGCAGAGTCGGGAGGCGGCGGAGTCGCCGTGGGTGATCCTGATTGGCGGGGTGTTCAAGCTGGTCGGTGCGGTGTTGGTGGCGATGTTGAAGGCGTCGGCGTCGAGTTCGGGCGGTCGGAGGCGAAGACGGCGACGTCGGCGGGGGTGGTGAGCTCAGGATCGTCTGCGGGCTTCGGAACTGCCGGTGCCGTGCCCCCCTCTGCCTTCGGCATCTCCCCCCGCTTCGCGGGGGGAGAAAAGAATGCCCTCCCGGCTCTTCAATCGTCGAAGTGCCGGGCGGCTAGCTGGTGACGGCGCCGCGTTCGGCTCCGGAGACGAGGGTGGCGTACTTGGCGAAGACTCCGTTGGCGTAGTTGGCGGGGCGGGGGGACCAGTTGGCTCGGCGGCGGTCGAGTTCGGCTTGGTCGACGTTGAGGTTAAGTTCTCGTTTGGCGATGTCGAGGGTGATCTGGTCTCCCTCTTCGACGAGGGCGATGGGACCTCCGACGTAGGCTTCGGGGGCGACGTGACCGGCCATGAGGCCTCGGGTGGCGCCGGAAAAACGTCCGTCGGTGAGCAGGGCGACAGACTCGCCCAGGCCTGCTCCGACGATGGCGGCGGTGACTCCGAGCATCTCGCGCATTCCGGGGCCTCCCTTGGGGCCTTCGTAGCGGATGACGACGATGTCACCGGCGTTGATCTGGTTGTGGGTGACGGCGTCCATGGCGTCTTCTTCGCGTTCGAAGACTCGGGCGGGGCCGGTCTGGAGCTGTCGCTCGTAGCCGGCGACCTTGACGACGCATCCGTCGGGGGCGAGTGAGCCCTTGAGGATGACCAGTCCGCCGGTCTCCTTGAGCGCGTGATCGACGGGCAGGATGACGTCCTGGCCGGGGGTTTCCACGGCGGCGGCGGCGGCCTCGGCGATGGTCTGGCCGGTGACGGTTGTGGCGTCGCCATGGAGCTTGCCGCCCTCGAGCAGGCGTTTGGCCAACAATGGTGTGCCGCCCGCTCGGTCCATGTCGAGCGCGACGTAGCGGCCTCCGGGTCGGAGGTCCCCGATTAAGGGCGTGCGTTCGGAGATTTCGTCGAAGTCGTCGATGCTGAGCTCGACGCCGGCCTCGCGAGCGAGGGCGAGCAGGTGGAGGACCACATTGGTCGAGCCGCCGGTTGAGGCAGCGCAGGCGATGCCGTTCTCGAATGCCTCGCGGGTGAGGATGTCGCGGGGCTTGACGCCGCGGCGGAGGACGTCCATGACGAGCTGTCCAGCGGCCTCGCCGACGTTGTGCTTGCGCGGGTCGGTGGCGCCGACCGTGGCGGAGCCCATCGGTGAGAGGCCGAGGAACTCGAGCGTGGTGGCCATCGTGTTGGCGGTGTACTGGGCGCCACAGGCGCCGGCGCCGGGGCAGGCGTTGAGGGCGACCTGGTGAAGTTCGTCGTCGTCGATCGTGCCGGCCGAGTGCTGGCCGACGGCTTCGAAGACATCCTGGATGGTGAGGTTGCGGCCGTCGTGGTGGCGTCCGGGGGCGATGGAGCCGGAGTAGAGCGCGACCGAGGGGATGTTGATCCGAGCCATGGCCATGGCGGCGGCGGGGATGGTCTTGTCGCAGCCGCAGATGACGACGGCGGCGTCGAAGGCGTAGCCGACGGCGCAGAGCTCGATCGAGTCGGTGATGATCTCGCGGGAGATGAGCGAGGCTTTCATGCCCTCGGTACCCATCGTGATGCCGTCGGAGATGGAGACGGTGTTGACCTCCATCGGGGTGCCGCCGGCTTCGCGGATTCCGCGCATGACGTCCTGGGCGAGTTCTCGGTGGGAGAAGTTGCAGGGCATGGTGCCGATCCAGTTGTGGGCGACCATGACCAGGGGCTTGGAGAGGGCCTCGTCGTCGAAGCCGACGGAGTACAACTGCGATCGTGCGGCGGCGCGGTTGGGCCCGTCGACGAGGACGCTGGATCGTTCGCGAAGGTGGTCTTGCGAGGTCATGGAACTGCCTGCTCTGGCTGGGTCGGACGGCGTTATCGCCGATAGCGTAGCCGCAGGTCTGGTCAGGGAGATTCGGAAGGCCGTAACATGCGATGAATTGGCAGGGGAAATGCGGATGAGTCAGCAGGTCGGGGCCGAGGTCAAGCCGCAGGGGTTCCTGCTGCGCATCTTCCCGGCGATGCAGTACCTCGAGTACCGCCGGATGTTCTACGCGGCGGGGCTGTCCTCTGTTTCCCTGTGGGCGATGATCGTGGCCAGCGGCTGGCTGGGCTACGAGCTGACCGGGAATCCTTCGGGCACCGGGATCGTCACCTTCGCGGCGATTTTCCCCTGGGTGCTGGCGCCGTTTGCAGGTGCGCTGGCGGACCGCTTCGATCGAGCCAGGATCGTGATCATCTGCCGCTCCGGCGCGGCAGTCTGCGCGCTCGGACTTGCATTCCTCGCGTTCAGCGGCCAGTTAACCATTTGGAATCTGGTGCTGATCACGCTGCTCTCGGGCGTGATTCGGTCGGGTGAGATGCCGGCGCTGCAGGCGCTGCTACCCAACACGGTCAAGATGCATGCGCTGCTCAGTGCGGTGACGATGGCCTCGATGATGCAGTTCGGTTCGAAGGTGGTTGGTCCGGTTGCGGGACCGATCCTGCAGGCATTCGGGGCCGAGTGGGTGTTCGTCGGGGCGGCGCTGTTCCTCGCGCTGTCGATCCTGCAAATGACCCGCATGACCACTCGATCAACCGGCGGCATCGCGGGCCACGCGGGCGGACTGTTTCGCGACACGGCCGGACACATTCGCGATGGATTGCGCTACCTCGGGCGAGCGCCGTCGGTGCGGCTGATGATCATCATGGTCTCGTTGCACTGCATGTTCACGATGGCGTATGACTTTTCGCTGTTGCCGGCATACGCGGACCTGATTCTGGGCGGTGGACAGTCGGAGTACGGGTACTTGCTGATGGCGCTCGGCAGTGGCGCGCTGATTTCGTCGGTTGGATTGTCGATGTTGCCGATTGGCGCGATCCGGGGGCGCGTGTTCCTGGTCGCCGGGTTCATATCGGGGATTTCGCTCGTTTGGGTGGGGTTTGCCGATTCGCTGCTGATTGCGCTGATCGGTAGCGTGATCGCCGGTGCTAGTCAGGCGATGTTCATGGTCCTGACCAGTGCGATGATCCAGGCGGTTGTGCCGGACTCCGTACGTGGCCGAGTGATGTCGCTCTACGCGATGTTTGCGGGCGGGATCATGGCGGTCATGATCCTGGCGAACGGTCTGGCGGCGGACTTCATTAGCATCCGCCCGTTGCTGATCGGCCCCGGCCTGATATTCGCCGCGATCATGATCATCGCTCTGGTGCTGCCCGGAATCCGCTCGGTGGTTCGCAACGGGGAGCTCGTCGAGGAGGGGCGGCGCATGGTGCGGGAAGCGGCGCGACAGGCGGTAGGGGCAGTGAGCGCGGCGATTCAGCCGCTCGAGCTTGCGGCGCGTCCGGCGCAGCAGCACTCGGCGGTTGAGGAACGGCTGGGCAGTGGCGGAGGCGGCGGCGCGGGTGGTGGTGGTGGCGGCGGATAGTCGGGGCTAGTCGGCGCCGATTCGGAGGATTTGGCCGATCGTCATTCTCATGTAGAGGGCGACGATGACGGCGATGGCTCCGAGGAAGACGAGGCCGAGGACTCCGTAGGCTCCGCCGATGGTGGCCCAGTCGGTGACGGTGACGAAGGGTGGCAGGACGGACTCGCCGGTTTCGACGAAGCCGACAAACTCAAGCATCATCGTTCCGAGTTGCAGTCCGACGGCGGTGCCGAGGGCCATGGATACGGCGATGATCAGGATCTTCTCGATTCCGACCACGAGGAGCACCTGTGGCAGCGAGAATCCCACCGTGCGGAGGACGGCAAACTCGCCCTGTTGCTGTTGCGCAACGAGGACGGAGGCGACGAGGAAGCCCAGGGCCGCAAGCAGGACGATCGCGATGAAGGTGAGGAACAGCAATCCCTCCCAGCCGGCGGCGACGAGGGGATCCTCGTCCTGCAGGTTGCGGATCGCGTCGACATCGAAGGCTTCGTGTTTCCAGGGCGGTGTGACTTCGAGGAAGGTGCGCAACTGGCGCAGGCCGTCCTCGTCTGAGGGCTGAATCCAGACTTCATTGGGGGCAACCGCGCCGAGTGAGGCGGGATTGCGGTTGACGCGGTAGTGGAGGTAGTCGCGATTGGCGACGATCAGTGCGCGGGCGTCCTCGGGGTTCCAGGTGGGGAAGAGATCGAAGCTGCCGACGATCTGGACGGGCACGTAGACACTGGACATGTTGAGCTTGATGAGCGCTCCGAGATCGAGCGAGGCTTCGGCGAGGAACGTGTTGCTGACCAGGACGGGTACGGGCGCATCGGGTCCTACAAGCCGGACGCCACGCGGCATGCCGGAGCGTACGTCGCGATTCCAGCGGTAACGCATGCCGAACTCGCCGTCGCGGGCCTGAGCCGGGTCCAGCCGGGCATCGTCGGGCAGAGGTCCGGCCCGGGTCGTGTCGGTGTAGACGGTCCAGCGACCCTGTTGTTCGAAGCTCTCGACGATGGTGCTATCGGGGAAGCCGACATCGATGATGTTGTCCGGCACTGAACCGGCCGTCGTGAACTGCACTGCGTCGTAACCGACGGTTCCGGAGAAGTTGGTCGTTCCGGCGGTTCGAATGGAGATGGCCTGGAGCGTCCAGGGTCCGATGTGGGGAGCGCCAGACCCGGCGTGGAGGTCGCCGTAGAGGAATCGCCAGCCCTCTTCCAGTTCGACGCCGCCGAAGCCTCGACCGCGAGGCAGACCGAGCAAGCCGACGTCCCGGTAGCGGCCCTTGCCGTCACGCAAGCGCAACGCAGGTGTGATCACGCCATTCGTCTGCGGCAGCCAGACCCACATGCCGACGAATGTGGCGTCGGCGGGAATCGTGATCTGCTCAACCTCAAACTGGGGGCCTGTCGCGCGGTTGACGAGTTCCTGGATGTCTTGCACGGAGAAGTCCTCGCGGTACCAGAGCACGTCGGAGAAGGATTCGGGATCGATGCCGAGCACGGTGGCGTCGGTGACGTCGAGTGCGCCTCTTGAGAAGGAGGCATTCTGTCGGACGACGAACGAGGCATTGCCGATGCCCGGCGCATCGGACAAATCCTCCTTCAGCATCTGCACGGATGCCCCGCTGCTGCGCACGTCGGAGAGACGCAGAGCCGCACCGGACTGATAGGCGGCGCGATCGTCGAATGACTTGTCCAGAGTGGCACCGAAAGTCCCGCCGAACATGCCGAGCGAGGTTGCCATGATCAGCAACAGGGCAAGTCGGCCGGGTTGCACCGGGGCGCGGGTGAGGTGCCAGAGCACCATTTGCGTTGACGCACCGCCCAAGATCCGCGCGATGCCGCCAAAGGCGGAGAGTACCAAGGGGAACAGGCGCAGGAAGAGCACGGCCACGGTGACGACGAAGACGGCCGGCGCGATGAGCAGGAGCGGATCCTGTTGCAGGCCGCCAAACAGGTCTTCGGTGACGAGCGAGCCAGACTCCTGGAGCTGGAAGAAGAGCAAGGCGCCGACTCCGACGACGACGAGATCGAGATAGTAGCGCTGGAAGATCGGCTTGTCCTGTGGTCGCGAGGTCGCGCGGGCATGGTGCACGACGGTGGCGCGGTTGGAGCGCCAGGCCGGCCAGATCAGGGCGATGAAACTGAGCGCGGCCCCGACTCCAGCCCAGATGTAGACCTCGCCGGTCAGCTCGACGGTGAGTCTGGCCCCACCAGTCAAGCCCTCGAAGGCGGGCGAATGACCGAGGAATGCGATCGCTTCACGGGCCACAATCGGGCCGACTCCTAACGCCAGGGCGACGAGTAAGAGACCCTCGAGGGTGGAGATGGACATGATGTGGCCGAGGCCGGCGCCGCGCGATTTGAGCAGCGCGACCTCGGAGGACTGGCGCTCGACCACCATGGTCGAGACGAGGACGAGATAGAACAGCACGATGCCGACGATCTGGAGGGTCAGCACGAGGAGGGGGATCGAGGAGAAGAACTCCTTGGTTTCGTAGTTGTTGAGGACGCTGACGATTTCCGTTTCAACGCGGGATCGCTCGATCTCTTTGGCGATTGACTCGAAGGCGGCGCGGAACTGGACGGCGGCGAGTCCGGCATACTCCGCCGTGAAGGCTGAGCGGTCGATCTGGGCGTAGACCTCGAGCCGGGCCCGCAGTTCGGGCATGAAGCCGGCCATGGCATCGATCAGGGAGGATCTGGGCGCAAAGAAGGCGAAGGCGTCGGTCTTTTCGGTTGGAACCAGGAAGTGATCGCGTCGCACGCCCCAATAGCGTTCGGTGTAATCGATCGGGCGGATCAGGCCGACGACGCGGAGTTGGATCGGTCGGGCGTCGTCGCGCCAGGAGGCGTGGATGTCTCGGGTCTCGCCGAGCGTGAAGCCACCAGATGCGGCCGCTTCGGTGCCCATCGCCACCTCAACGACCGGGGGCTGATCGGGGGTAGCGGCGGGAGCGGCATCGGGCCAGCGCCCGTCGACCAGTTCGACGCGGTCGCGGACGCCTTCAAACCAGAGGACCCGGGCGCGATCGCGCGGGTCCTCCTCGGGCGGGATGCCGCCGACCTCGGTCATGAAGAAGGTGGCGCTCGTCAGTGAGTGTTTGACGTCGGAAATGTAGTCATCGGGTATGCGCAGGCGGCGGTCGATGAGCTCGAAGGAGTCTTCAGCCAAGTTGCTGGAGAGGCCGTGGGCGGCGTTGAGGATGCGGACATCGAGTTCGGCGTCGGACACACGGCGGAGGTCGGTCTGCAGGCCGAGGTCGCGCAAGGCGTTTCGGTAGATCGTGGTGGAGGCCATCAGGGCGACGGCGAGGATGACGCCGACGGCGACGGCAGCCATGAGCCGGCGGTTGCCGTTGAGTCGGCGCACGGCGATGCGAAACGCGGTGGGGAGTGACCTGAAGATGCCGCTCATGCTGCCTCGCGACGACCGATCGTTCGGTCAAAGCGTACGCCCCCCTCTGGCTTCAGCATCTCCTCCGCTGCGCGGGGGAGAGTGAGATCAGCGAGTGGGGGGTATGTTCGACCGCCTAGCCTTCGTAGACTACTAGGCGATCTCACAAATTCATCGCCGCCGCCGTCGTCACGGTGGCGGCGAATTTTGAGCGAGTTCGCAGTTCGTGGTTGGGGGTCCGGGTGGAGTCGTTCGGGGCCGTCCTCGGCTTTGTCCTGCGCCGTATGCGCGATAGCTGGCGGCTGCAATTGGTGATCGCGGCCGGCATCCTGGTGGCGGCGGTGTTGATGTCGTCGACGACGATCTACACGCGCGCCGTCTCGGACCTGTCGCTGACGGTGAGCCTGCGCGAGGACCTGGAAACGCGCCGGCAGATGTTCACGTTCATGAACGGTCTGCCGCTAGCCGGCGGTCCGAACGTGTCGGCTCGCGCGTACGCCGAGGATTCAATCAGCGAGCGCTTTGGCGATCTCGAGACGCAGCGATTGCGATTCCGCTCGACCGTGCCGACGTTGATCGACTTCCCACTTCGGCCGAGCCAGGTGATTCCGACTACTGCGTACTTTGCGGCGTTGGACGACGCGGAAGAGAACGTTGAACTCATCGAAGGGCGGTTCCCGACCGCTGCTGAGCTTAATCGAGCAGGGTGGCTAGAGGGACCGATCGAGGTCGCTCTGACGCAGCGCACCTCCAGCGTGTACGGAGTCGGGGTCGGCAGCGAATGGCAGATTGTTGACGCGTTCGATGAATGCGACCGCGAGCCGGATCCACCGCCGGGCGGCCCCCCGCCACCGCCGCGTCCGCCTTGCGAGCCGACCATGTCCGTCTCGCGGCTGATTCCGGTCGTGGTGACCGGGATCATTGGGCCAGACAACACTGAGAGTTCGTACTGGACGCGGGTACCGCGAGAGATCACGTTCGGCGTGTACTCGGGGCCTCCGCGTCCGCAGACGGTTCCGCTGATCATTCCGTCAGAGACGTTCGACATCGCCATGGCGAGTGTCATGAGCGGCTACCTGGTGAACACGACGTGGATCTCGGAGCTGGACACGGACCAACTGAACGTGGCCGTGCTCGACGAGACTCGCGAGTCCTTCGACCTGATGCGCGAGGATCTGCGCTCGGTTGGCGGCGGCGTGCGCTCGCCGATTGAACCTCGGCTTGAGTCGTTCGTCAAGGACCTCAACTTCACCCAGGTGCCGATCCTGATGCTGCTGGCGCAGGTGGTCGGGATTGCGTTGTTTTACGTGGTGATTGTGTCCGGCGTGCAGGTAGCGGAGCGGCGTGAAGAGCTGTTCTCGATGCGTTCTCGCGGCGCCTCGATCGTGCAGGTGATTTCGCACACAGCGATCGAGGGGATTCTGCTGGCGATCATCGCAGCCGCGGTGGCTCCGTTTATCGCGATGGGGGTGATTGGGCTGCTGGGGTACACGCCGGTGTTCGAGTCGTTGACCGGCGGGCACACGATCCCGACGACGCTGACGGACATGGCTTTCCTGCTATCGGCGGCGGGGGCGATCGTCGCGGTGTTGTTCACACTGGCCCCGCTGGTGATCGCGAGCCGTACGCGGGTCCTGTCGGAGCGGCTGCGTAACGTCTCGCGACCGGCGGGTCCCAACGCGCTACAACGCTACTTCCTCGATGTCGCGCTGGTGCTGGTGGCGGTCGGTCTGATCTTCGAGGCTGACCTCAAGGGCACCGTGTTTGAGCGCAACAGCGTGGGCGGCCTATCCGCCGATCCGCTGCTGTTGAGCACGCCGATCCTCTTCGCGCTGGCCGCGACGCTGGTGATTCTGCGCTTCCTGCCCTACATCTATCGGTTCTTCGCGTGGCTGACGTACGATCGATTCCCGCTTTCGGTCGCTTCGACGTTGCGCTATGTGAGCCGCACCGTCGGCCCGGCAGCGCGGCTCACGATTCTGCTGATGCTTGGGGCTGCCCTGGGCACGTTCGCGGCTTCGTACGCGGACACGGTCGAGCTGTCGTTGGCCGAACGGATCGAATACGACAACGGGGTCGAGTTCCGCGTGGAGTTGAACGATTCGGCTTACTCGTCGGCGGCCGGGATTCGCAGTCGTCTGGGGCCGATCGAGGGCGTCGAAGGTATCGCTGCGGTGCATCGCAGCAAGGTCTCGGCGGGACGAAGCATCGGCACGGCGTCGAGCGTCGAGTTGCTGGGCATCGAACCGAGGGCCGCGGTGGAGATGATGTGGTTCCGCGAAGACCTCTCGCTGATGACGTTTGAGGAGCTGATCGCCTCGATTGACGTGCCGCCGGTTGGTCGCGGCGTGAGCATTCCTCCGGAGACCCAGACGCTTCGGGTCTGGCTGCGGATGGGCGAGGGCGAGTCGGACCAGTCGCTCTGGTTCCGGATCCGCGACGGCGACGGCCGCTACCACACCGCGGGCGGGCTGCAGATGCCGCCGCCGGGAACTCCCTGGACGGCGATGGATATCGATTTCCAAAATGAGATCGCCGTGGACGCCAACGCACCGTACTCGTTGCACGCGATCGCGATGAGTGAGCCATTCGGACTGTTCGCGGCGGAGCCGTCCACGATTTATCTAGACGCGGTCACCGCAATCCAGCCGGACGGGCGTGAGTTGATCGTTGAGGACTTCGAGAATCGTGGCTGGATCGAGTTCGTGCAGCGTCGCGGCACGGGCGACAACATCGAGTTCGAGCAGGATGATGACCCGATTTCGGGTGAGCGGGTGATGGCGTTCTATCCAGGCGTGGGACAGTCGCCCGGTTTGCGGGCCGCGCATTTCGCGGACCCGTCGTTCTGCACGAGCCGTCGCTGCACGATTCCGACGATCATTAGCGCGGACTTCGCGGAACGGCAGCGGTTGGAGGTTGGCGATCGGTATCCGTTGAGAATGGAAACGATGGTGCTGACGGCGCGTGTAGCGAGCATCGTGGAGCTATTCCCCACGCTGCGGCCGGACTCGCTGTCGTTCGTGGTGGCGGACTATGACGCGTTGTTCCACATGGGCTCGGTAACGGGTCTGCGTCCGTCGGTGACGCCCAGCGAGGCGTGGCTGGACCTGACGGAGGATCCCGAGCTCCGGCTGGCCGCCAAGGAGGAGATCGACCGACCGCGCTACGCGTTGGGCAAAATCCTCGACCGCAACGAGCGGCTGGATGACAGCGGTCGGGATCCGCTGACGACTGCGGGCGGCTCGGGCATCCTGCTGGTCGCCTTCATCGCAATCTCGTTGTTGCTGGCCCTGGCGTTCCTGGTGTCGATGGCAGTATCGGCGCGCCAGCGGCGGCTGGAGATGGCGCTGCTGCGGACGGTGGGCGTGGGCAACGTGAGCATCCTGATCCAACTGTTCCTGGAGTACGCGATCATTGTCGGGACGGGCCTTGCACTCGGTGTGTTGCTGGGCAACCGAATCTCGCAGCTCTTGCTGGCGTACCTAGAGATCGACGAGACCGGTCGGACAGTGCTGCCGCCGTTCCTGATCGAGACGGATTGGCAGATTCTGGGGATCGCGTTTGCTGCGCTGATCGGGGTGTTGGTGATCGGCGTGGTGGCGACGTGGCGCTGGTTCCTGAAGCTGGAGCTGAACCGCGAACTGCGGCTGACCAACTAGACCCGTTTGAGCGGTCGTTTGCTGTTGAACCATCCTCGGATGTCGGGGATGACGAGGGTTGCGGCGGCGACGGGGGAGCCCCAGGCGATGCAGGCGACTCCGCAGGTGGCTCCGGAGGCAGCGATGCCGAGTAGTGTGACCACGATGGCCATTGGGGCGAGGGCGTACCAGGGCGCCGTGTCGCGTCGGCGTCGGGCGATGTGGAGGAGCATCAACAGGAGTCCGGCGGCGGCGATTGCGGCGCAGATGATGTAGAGGCCGGTCGAGTCGTGGCCGATCAGGGTGGCGACGAAGGCAGCGGCGATGCCTGCGGTGGTCAGAGTGGCGGCGATAGCTGTCATGGGGTCATGGTAGCCGCGAAGATGGCGCCTGAGGGCGGGATGCGGATCTGAGCCAACTGATATCGGCTCGGAGCCCCCCTCTGCCTTCGGCATCTCCCCCCGCTTGCGCGGGGGGAGAACGGAATGCGATGGGGGACCGTACAGCTAACCGGTGAGGCGGCGGTAGAGGGCGGGGAGGCGGCGGGGGAGGGACTCGATGTCGGCGACGACCTCGTAGGCCATGTCCTGGCACATCTGCTTGAGGTAGTCGTGGCCGGCCCGGTCGACGGTCAGGGCGAAGGGGACCATGCCCTCTCGGCGGGCCTCGGTGAGCGCCATCTTGGTGTCGTGGATCGCGTATTCCTTCTCGGTGCGATCGCGGCCGTAGCCGTGGTCCTGCGGGCGCCCGTCGGAGAGCAGCATCAGGATCTTGACCTTGGCGTCGGTGTTCTGCAGTTTCCAGATGCAGTGTCGGATGGCGGGGCCCATGCGGGTTGAGCGGACGGGGGCGATCTTGTCGATGCGTTCCTTGATCCGGTCGCCGAAGGGCTCGTCCATGTCCTTGTAGACGAAGAACTCGACGTTGTCGCGTCCGTAGCCGGAGAAGCCGTAGACGCCGTACTTGTCGCCGATTGTTTCCAGCGCCTCGATCAAGAGGACGGTGGCCTCTTTCTCAAGGTCGATGATGCGCTTGCCGGGATGGCGGGCGGCCTCGGCGCGGCGCTGGGCCCACCAAGAGAGGTACTTGCGCGGATCGTCGTCAAACTGATCGTCCTGGCGCTGGTCGTGGTGCTTCTGGATCTCCTCATCGGTTGAGGCGGAAACATCGAGCAGGAACGCGACCGCGACATCGCGGTCGACCTTGTTGCGGCGGTAGAAGAGCTTGGTCTCGGAGGTCGCGCCGGCGATCTTCTCCGTGTACCACTCGATGACGGCGTCGAGGTCGTAGTCCTCGCCGTCGGTGAGGCGCTTCATCTTGCGGAACATCTCAGGGCGCAGCATCTCGAATTGCTTGCGCGTCTCCTGGACGAGCTGGGTGTGCTCGTGCAGGGTCTCGGTGTAGTAGTTGCTCGTTCCGGATTCGCCGCGTTGCTCCTGGACGCGGCACCAGCGCGGCTTGTAGTCGGCGGCGCGGAAGTCCCACTCGTCGTAGTAGAACGAGGCCGCCTCGACCGGCAGCTCGGCGCCGTCGTCTTCGCCGGTTGAGTCGTCGCCCATGGCCTGCTGGCCTTCCTGGCGCTCGCCCTGAATCTGGTTGACTTCCTTGAGCAGGTTGTCGAGGAACATGCCGGACGACTCGGCCAGGTCCATGTCCATGAGCTCGTTGATGGAGATCTCGACCGATTTCTCCAGCAGCTCCTGCAGTTGCTCCTTGGTCAGCGGGATCGGCGGAGCGTCGCCGGTGCCGGTTTCACCCTTGAGCTTCATCAGCAGCTGGACGAGTTCGGGCTTGAAGTCGCCGCGGAAGTCGACCGGGTCGGGGCTATCGTAGGGGCGTTCCTCGGAGCCGGGCATGAAGGGCATGAACGACTCTTCGAGTCCGGACGAGCCGGAGCCCGGCATCATGTCGGAGTCTTCGCCGCCGTCAGGGTCGGCGTTCATTTCCTGCTCGAAGTCGGACCAGTCCTCGCTGTCGAGTTCGACGTTGGGAATCTGCGAGAGCCACTCGTAGAGCAGGGCCGTCGCGGCGGCGCTGTCCTGAACGGTGGCGCCGTCGTTGCGTATCCGGTTGAGGATGCGCAGCGGGGTGCGCATTTCTTCGGCCAGCTCATTCGGCCAGCGGATGCGGCCGATCTCATCGAGTGAGGCGCGCAGCAGGTTCTCGACCATTGCCTGGCGGGCCGGCATGCCCTCGACCGGGCGGCGGCGATCGATCGCGGCCTGCTGCAGGCGTGAGAATGCGCGCCGGACGCCGGCGTATTCGCGCTTGACGATCGTGTCGATGCGGGTGTCCTCGACGATTGTGAAGAGGTCGTGTGCGAGGCGGCGGTCTTCGAACTGGTCGAAGAAGAGCTCCATATCGGTGTGGATCTCGCCCTCTTGGCCTTCCACCGCGGCGGGAGCGACTCCGTTGCCGTGGCCGTTCTGCGTACCGTTCTGAGGCGATGGGAAGAGACTCGGATCGAGTTGGGACTGGTACTCAAATGAGCCGAATTCCAAGCGCCCGGCCTGATGGGTGGCGAAGACCTTGTAGACCGAGAAGTTCTCTTCCTTGGTGGGGTAGCGCTCGACGTTCTCGGGCAGGTAAATCGTTGTGCCCTCGGTGGTGGGGCTGCTCTCGTCGACCCAGCCGACGCCCTTGGCGGTCAGTTCCTCGGAGGCCTTGACGCCGACATCGACGCCGGTGAGTGCCTTGCAGTACATGCGGATGAGCTCGGAGACGCGATCGAGGTCGACGCGACTGCTGAGCGCCTCCATGACCTCTTCGCCGCGGGCGGATTCGAGGCGGAAGAATGCTTCACCGCCATCGCGGGATTGTTGGAGGATCTGCAGTCCAAACTCCTGCCAGCGGGCGATGTCGTCGATGCCGAGCCGCTGGGCGACACGAGGCGAGGACTTGAGGAACTCCATGGCCGCGTCACCGGAGTGCTGTGCGAGCTGTTCGGCCAGTTCGAGCAATCCCTCGTGGATGTCCTTCTCGACTTCGGACATGGCCTGAGCGGACTCGATGAAGTAGGGGTGGCCCAGGCGTCCGACCTGCATCGCGACCTGTCCGGCCAGCGAGAGGAATCGGGGGCGCTGCTCTTCGCCGACTTGGCGCAGGGCGCCGGGTCCGCGCTCGAAGTAAACACGGGCGTCGACCCAGGCGGTGTGGGCGACGATGCCGCCGAACTCGAGGAAGGGCGCACGATCGGCGCGATCGAGCTGCGAGAGCACGCCGGGCGCCATGCCGAGGCAGGCAGAGGCGAGCTCGTACGAGTGGGAGGCGAGGGAGTCGATCAGGTCGACCAGCAGGCGCATCTGGGAGAGTGGGAGATGGGGCAGAATCTGGGGGGACACATCGAAATACTGGGCGGAGAGGGATCCCGACTTCCAGGTGCCTTTGTAGAGCGATTTGCCCTGGGAGGCCCAGTCGTTGGCCTGGGGCACCGAGAGGTGGGGCAGCACAGCAGGAGAGGCTCGGAAGAGAGCGCCGGAGAGGGCGGGCGAGGTCTCCATCAGGTCGACGCCGACGGCGCACCATTCGCGCATTCGGTCGTAGGTGATCTGCTCGAGAACCGGGCCGGAGGCTCGGAAATACTCGGAGGAGGCTTCCCAGCTGCGCAGCGAGTGACGGGCGATTTCGAGCCCATCCCGCAACCATTCGGCGAGTTCGTCGGGCTCGAGGATCGGTTGGACCGCTTCGAGCGCGGACTCAAACTCCTGAGCGAGGGCGGGCGGGAACTGGCGCAGTCCTTCGCGGGCTTCTTCGACGAGTTGTGCGGTCATGGGCGTCTCGTTTCGAGGGGGCGAGTCGGGCTGGGACGCGCCCCCCTCTGTCACTGCGTGACATGTCCCCCCACCGGGCGGGGGGAGCAATCGAACTGCAGAGCATCACTGCGCAAGGCGGATCTCGTGGATCTCGGCGTGATCATCTGAGGTATCTAGCACAGCATAGGTCAGGACCTGCCCGGTCCCGCGCATTTCCCCGGTTGAGCCGGGGTTCACGATCAGCGCGCGGCCGATGCGCTTGACCAACGGAGCGTGGGTGTGTCCGTAGATGATGAAATCGGCTTCCTCTTCGGCCAGGCGTTGGAGCTTTGGATCGTGCGGAAACAGGTAGTCGCGGTACGGCGCCCACGGCGTCGCGTGGAACATCAGCAGTTTCTTTGTGCCGATATCGGTACGGATCAGAAACGGCTGATCGCGGGTCCACTCCAACAGAGATTGGTCCACGCTGGGCGAAGCCTGGGCACGCGCTCCGGCTTCGGAGAGCAGGATCTCCTCGTGGTTGCCGAGCACGTAGCGACCACCGAAGCTCTTGAGGCGCTCGGCAACATCGTTAGAGAAGCGGTACTGATAGCAGGCGTCGCCGGCGCAGAGCAGTTCGTCGATGTCTCCCATTTGCTCGACGGCGCGATCGAGCGCTGCCGCGTTGCAGTGAATGTCGGAGACGATGCCGATCCGCACTGGAAGCCGGGTCCGGTCCTAGTCCTCGAAGATTGAGGAAACTACTTCCTCGATCGAGCGCTGGACCTCGCCGTCGTCGGTCAGCGGCCAGACGATGGCGACCTGGCAGGCGCGGCGCGGGGCGACGCCTTCAGCGATCATTCTGCCGGCGTAGATCAGCAATCGGGTAGAGGCGCCTTCGGCGAGGCCGTGCTCGCGCAGGTTGCGAATCTTCTCGGCCATCTTGGCCAGGTTGAGCGCGACGTCGTAGTCGCAGCCGGATTCGTGCTGGACGATTTCCGCCTCGGTCTCGCGGGGCGGGTAGTCGAACTCGACCGCGACGAAGCGCTGGCGCGTGGACTGCTTGAGGTCCTTGAGCGCAGACTGGTAGCCGGGGTTGAAGGAGATCACGAGCAGGAAGCCGTCACGTGCCTGGAGCAACTGCGACTTCTTCTCGACGGGGAGAATGCGGCGATGGTCGGTGAGCGGGTGAATCAGGACGGTGGTGTCTTTGCGGGCCTCGACGACCTCGTCGAGGTAGCAAATGGCGCCGGCCTTGACGGCGCGAGTCAGCGGGCCGTCGATCCAGACGGTCTCGTTGCCTTCGAGCAGGTATCGGCCGACGAGGTCGGAAGCGGTGAGGTCCTCGTGGCAGGCGACTGTGACGAGGGGTAGGTTGGTCTCGGCCTCGATCTCGGTCTTGCCATCGCGGACGACGGCCAGCGGCCGGTTGAGGTGATAGGCCATGTACTCAACAAAGCGGGTCTTGCCGCAGCCAGTGGGGCCCTTGAGGAGGACGGGAATCTTGCTGTTCCAGGCGGCCTCGAAGACTTCAATCTCGTCCGAGACGGGAACGTAGTAGGGTTCCTCTTCGGCGCGGAACTCCTCAACCGCCCAGCTGCGGTACTCGGTGATCGCTTCGGTGGCAGTAGTCATCAAACGCTCTCCCGCTCTGCCGCGTCGTCAGCGGCGAGTGTGTGCACAAGTGGTAATGGTGGTCTCTGCTTCCAGCCTATTGCTCGACGTTACTGGGACTGCAGCGCGGCCCAGGCGCGGGCAACCCGCGCTGCGGCGACTTCCATGCTGCAGTCGTTTGAGATCATCACGTCGGCGTGCTTGAGACGCTCGTCGTTGGTGATCTGGGAGTCGATTCGCTTGTCCGCCTCTTCGGCGGAGAAGTTGTTGCGAGCCATCAAGCGCTCGCGAGCGGTGTCCCGGCTGACGGCGACGACCCAGACCTCATCGACGAGGTCTTGCCAACCCGCTTCGATCATGACCGCCGCTTCGAGCACGGCGACCTCGGTTCCGTCGGCGGCCAGCCGCTCCAACTCTTCCTCGGCGAGGGCGCGGATTCCGGGCCAGACGATGTCGGTGAGGCGCTTCATGCCGTCCGGGTGACCGAAGACCTTCGGCCCGAGTTTGCTGCGGTCGATCGTGCCATCCTCGGCGACCAAGTCCTCACCGAACGCCGCAACGACCTGGTGGAACGTGTCCGTGCCGGGCTCATATGTCTGATGACCGAGGAGGTCGGCGTCGATCGTGGCCGCTCCGAGTTCACGGAGCTGGTTGACGACGGTCGATTTGCCCGAGGCGATGCCGCCGGTGAGTCCGATCGAGCGCATGGTCGGTTCGCGTCTCCGCATGTGTGGCGTCGTCCAGCCGCCTCTACCAACTGACCGATTACCGACCCTCGTTGAGGCCAAGGGCGGGTGGCTGGGCAACTGGCCACGCGGACGCACGCTGAGGGCTCAGGCTATTGCTGGGGGCGAAACCGGTCAACCGGCGTTCGCCGGGCAGTTGATCGGGAAATGGATGATGGAGAATGTGTTGTGTGTCACAGTCAGCAGGAAGCCTCCTACCAGATTGCTAGGGTTAACAACCAGTTGACGAAATCGGCGGCTGCTGCTCCGGGAACCGGACAGGCGCACCGCGCAACCACCGCGCACTCCGAACGACACAGTTCATTGCGCTGTTGACGAGCATGTGGGGAGCCAGTGATGGTTGCTACCGACCAGTCGGCAGGAATCAAGTCGGACACGATTGACTGCACTGACGGTCGCACATGCCTGTTGGAGGCGGTTGAGGGGCTGAAGGCGGAGGCATTCGATATCCCCAATGTCGTGGGGACCTGGAGCGTCCGCGACTGTCTCGCTCACCTGGTCGGCTGGGATGCTTGGGCTGTGAACGCGCTCGAGCGTTCGGTCGCCGGTATGCCTGTTGGGCCGCTTCCTGCCGAGCGTGAGATCAACGACGCTGCGCCCGGAGACTGGGCGGGCCGCCCGATCGACGACCTGCTGAACATGCTTCGCACGATTCGCGACACGATGGCGAACCGGGTCAGTCAGCTCACTGACGAAGAGCGAGACGAGAAGACGTTGTCGATCGACGAGACGCAGATCTCGGTCAACGAACTGGTCGACGGCCTGATCGAACATGAGATGGAACACGCCGGCCAGATCCGCACCTGGCGCAAGACGCAGGGCGTGTAGCCCAAGCACCTCGACCACGCGAACGATACGGGCAGGCCTTGTGGCCGCCCTTGGTTGATCGTGACGACGACGATTCGGCCTGTGATGTTGAATGGCCAAGGCGACCACATGGGTGGCCCCTACCGGAAGGCCCTGCGTGGGTCGGACCTGGCTAGTCGAGGGCTTCGGCGAAGGCCGCTTCGAGGGCGGGGAGCACCTTCTTGTAGTCGTCGACGATGCCGAAGCGTGAGAAGCTGAAGATCGGTGCGTCGGGATCCTTGTTGATTGCAACGATGTTCTTCGAGCCTCCGCAGCCGGCCATGTGCTGGCTGGCACCGGAGATGGCGATCGCGACGTAGAGCGTCGGCGAGACGACGGTTCCGGTGAGGCCAACCTGCTGCGAGGGCGGGTACCAGCCCAAGTCGCAGGCGGCGCGCGAGGAGCCGACCGCGGCGGTGAGCACGCCGGCGAGGCTCTCGAGATCGGCGAAGGCTTCCGGTCCGCCCAGTCCACGACCGCCGGATACGACAATTTCGGCGTCTTCGAGGCGGATGCCCTCGGCCTCGGCCTGCTCCTTGCCCGTGGTCCGTGCTCGCAGCGTCGGCTCGGCGACATCGACCGAGATGCCCTCCGCCGAGCGGGAGTCGTCGGCTTCGAGCGGGTCTTGCGATTTGGGGCGGACGGTGATGACCTGTGGGTCGGTCTGGACGGTTACGACCTGTCGGGCGTTTCCCCCGTAGCAGCTTCGCGTGGCCTTGACGCGGTCGCCGTCCACTTCGAGTCCGAGCGAGTCCATGATCGCGGCGGTTCCGAGTCGGGTGGCGAGTCGCGGCGCGAGGTCGCGCCCCATGCTGGACTGCGAGAGCAATACGACCGACGGTGAGTCCTGCTCGACAATGCCCTGCGCGACCGGGAGGTAGCTGTCGGTCTGGTAGGACGCGAGCGAGTCCGAGTCGGCGGTGTAGACGGTGTCGGCGCCGGCCGGACCGGCGGCGGATGCTGCGTCGGCGATGTTGGAACCGATCAGCGCGAGGGCAACGCCGCCGCCCAGGTCGCTGCTGAGGCGGGCAGCGGCGCCGAGCATTTCGAGGGTGGGAGCGGTCAGGCCGGCGTCGTCGGTTTCGCCGAACACGAGAATGCTTGCCATGTTGGTCTGTTCCTGAGTCTCTAAAGGATCTTCGCTTCGCGAAGGGCATTGACGAGGCCAGCGGCCTTTTCTTCGGGGCTGTCGCCCTCGATGATCTCGACCTCGACGTCGCTGGTCGGCTGGAAGAGCGCGTGCATCTGGATGCGCGCGCCAGCCGCGCCGACTTCCGACGCTTCGAGGCCGAGGTCGGCGGCGGTCAGCTCGGTGACCTGCTTGCGGGCGGCCTGCATGATCTGGCGGAGCTGCGGGTAGCGCGGATCGCCAAACTCATTGGAGATGGTCAGGACGCAGGGCGTGGGTAGCTCGATGTTCTCGAAGCCGTCGGCAACGACGCGAGAAACTGTGATGCTGTCGCCGCTCAGCTCGACGGCGCGCAGGACGGTAGCCGAGGGCAGGTCGAGCAGCTCGGCAACAATGCTGCCTACGGTGCCCTGGTCCCAGTCGGCGGCCTGGCGGCCAAAGATCAGGACATCGGGCACGCCAAGGTGCTGTATCGCCTTGGACAGCGCAAGTGCGATGGTCCAGGCGTCGCCCCCGTCAAAGGCGTCGTCCTTGAGGTGGTAGCCCTCGTCGGCGCCCATCGCGAGCGAGTGCTTGATTGCGTCGCGGGCGGAGTCGGGGCCGAGCGAGATGATGTTGACGGTGCCGTCGCCTGAGGCGTCCTTGATTCTGAGTGCGGCCTCGACAGCCTGGGCGTCGAAGGGGGAGATGACGGGCGAAATACCCTGAGCCGGCAAGACCTGCATCGCCGCCTCGTCGACCTTGAAGGCGGCGGCGGGCGTTTCGGGATCGGGAATCTGCTTCACGCAGACGATGACATCCATCGGTTCCTCACTGACTGGAAACAAGCTCGCGCGATCACGAGCGGACGGGAATCAGGTCACGCGTCCAATTGCGCATTCTGTCGCGACCAAGGTAGTCGGGCAGTCAGATGGGATACAGAATGGTGTGGCAACGGGACGAGCATGTTCCACTAAGGGATGTTTTCCTACGTCAGACTCAACGACATTACACTCAGAGGCAGGGAGCGGAATCGATGACCACTCAGCGAGACGCGTTCGACGAGCGCTTGACCCGCCTAGAATCTGAGGTTGCCGATGTCAAGACCGACGTCGCGGACATCAAGGACCTAGTCGGCGAGAGCGCTACCATCCAAGCTCGGATGCTGAACCTGCTCGACGAGGTCAACCGTCGAACCGAAGATATCGCTCGTCATCTCGGCGTACCGAGGCGCAACGGAACCGGCTAATCGGGGTCCGCTACGGCCGCGGCCTGGAGGAGCTCAGCCACGTCGAGGACTTTGAGCTTGTGTTCGTCCTCAACGTCGAGTTGGACGGTTCCGACTCCGGAATCGAACATCTGGATGCAGAAGGGGCAGGCGGTGCAGGCGGCTTCGGCTCCGGTGGCGACGGCTTCTTCGACGCGAACCTCGTTGACGCGGCTCTTGCCTTGCTCTTCCATCCACATATTGCCACCGCCGGCGCCGCAGCAGAGACCCTGCTCTCGGTTGCGCGGCATCTCGATGAGGGTGACGTTGGGTACCTGCTCGAGGATGCGGCGCGGAGCTTCGAAGATGTCGTTGTGGCGTCCGAGGTAGCAACTGTCGTGGTAGGTGATGGTCTGCTCGGGGACCTCGTTGCTCGGGATGAGGCGGCCCTGGTCGACGAGTTGCTCCAGGAGCTGGGTGTGATGGATGACCTGGAACCTGGCGCCCATGTCGGGGTACTCGTTGAGGAAGGTGTTGAAGCAGTGGGGGCAGTGGGTGATGACCGTCTTTCGCTCGTCGTTGACGCCGGTCTCGTTGAACAGTTCGATTAGTCCCTCTGCGAGGATCTGGTAGAGGTACTCGTGGCCCAGCCGACGGGCCGGGTCGCCGTTGCAGGATTCCATGCCTTTGATGACGCCGAATGAAACGTCGGCCTCACGCAGTAGCGAAACGACTGAGCGGGTGATCTCTTGAGCGCGGTCGACGAATGCACCGGTGCAGCCGACGAAGTAGAGGTAGTCCTGCTCGCCAGTCCACTCCGGGATCTGGTCCTCGATGCCTTCCATCCAGGAGTCCCGCGTGTAGGGTGTGCCGCGCCACGGGTGTCCCTGACGTTCGAGCGTCTCGAGGGTGCCCTGAACGGTGTCGGGCATGCGGGCCTCTTCCATGACCAGCGAGCGGCGCATGTCGACGATCGTGGGCACGTGCTCGATGAAGACCGGGCAGGCCTCGACGCAGGCGCCGCAAGTACGGCACGCCCAGAGCGACTCGTCGCGCACGACGCCGCCGACCATCGGTGTCTCGTGTTCGAGGCCGAAGTTGAGGTCGTTGCCCTGAACCAGGTTGGCGACCTTTTGCTCACCGACGGCGGTGGCGTACGACTTGAGGTCCTGGATGATGTGCATCGGCGAGAGCGGCTGGCCGGCGATGTCGGCCGGGCAGTTGTCGGTGCAGCGCCCGCAGCGCACGCAGACATCAAGCTCGAAAATCTGCTTCATCGTGAAGTGTTCGAGCTGCGAGACGCCGAAGTGTTCTTGCTCCTCGATGTTCTCAATCAAGTCGAGTTTGCCGGGAGCGGAGGTGCGCTTGAGGAACGCGTTGGCTGGGGCGAGCGCGAGGTGGTTGAGCTTCGAGTAACCGAGCAGGGTGATCCAGGAGAGCGCCATGATCATGTGAATCCACCAGAAGGTGGTGTGGATGTCAAGAGCGGCGGAGATCCTGACGCCGGAGAACATCAGCGCGACCACGTAGCCGACGGGCGACCAGTAGGACCACTCGGGATGCACATCGATTTCGGACGTGTGGATTCGCAGGCCCTCGACGATGAAGCCGGTGACCAGCAGTGCGCCCAGGCCGCCGAGGATCAGCCAATCCTCCCAGGTCGGTAGCCAGGCAGTGCGCGGTCGGACCCAGCGATGGGCGATCGCCATGGCGACGCCGATGATGCCGACCAGGCCGAAGATGTCGGCAACGAGCGAGTAGCCGAGATAGCGCGGACCGACGAGGATGTCGACTGGGATGTAGTCATCGATCGCGAGTAACGCGGTCACGAGGAAGAGCACGATCATCGAGGTCATGATGCAGAGGTGCATCACGCCCGAGTACGGGTCGTTGAGCACGCGCTCGGTGCCGGCGCCGCCCTTGACCACGCGGGCGAGGCGCTGAGGCATGTTGTCGAAGTTGAAGCTGGGCTTGCCCAGTCGCCAGACGCGCGAGCGGCGGACGAGGCCGTAGACGATGATCCCGATCACGAACGGGAGCAGCATGTACAGGACCCAGAAGTGGTCGATGTTGAAGAAGAGCTCTCGGTGGGCGCCGGTCACGCGGACGGTTTCGGCACCGGAGACGAGCAGGATGCCGCCAAGCGGCAACCAGGCGGGAATAGCCAAGGCCGAGACCCGCTTGCCGGTCGATGTCGCGCTGGTCTTACGTTTGCCTGATTCCGACTTGAGAGCCGATGTGGTCACCGCAGCACCCCCAACCGACCAGCCGATCTTCAATGTTGCGTTGGGGCATTATCGCATGTGAACGTTCGAGGAGCGGTCAGCGGCCGCAGTATGCGAAGTTCACGAGTATTTCGTCAGGCATCAGGTTCTCGATGCCGAAGGTCAGATCCTGGCCGCCGATTCTGATCCAAAGCGTGCGAAGTCCCTCCTGTTCGTCGAGGGTGTGAAGGAACGGACACCAGCTCGTCGACTCGATGAGATTGTCGCCGGCCGTCCACCGATCGGTGCTCAACGGGCCCTCGTCGAAGCGCCAATAGATGCGGGTTAGACCCTCGGTCAGCGGCAATCCCATGATGTAGGTGCGGCGCTCGCCATCGATGCAGGCCTCGACGAGCCGCACGGAAGGGTCAGTCTGAGACGCGGCCACAACGGCGCTGTTGACGACTCCACGTTCGTGGTCGCGGATGGTGCCGTAGACAACGCCGGCGTCGGTGATGGAGGGCGCGACCTCGACCGGTTCGAAGGTTGGTTCCGTCGATTCAACCGGGGCGGTGACCATGAGCTCGACCGGTACGGTGAGTTCCCGGCCGATGTACAGCAGGTCCGGAGAGTCGAGTTCGTTGACCGCGATCAGATCGTGCAGGTCGACGTCCATCGTTTCGGCGATGTCGGCGAGGGTGTCGCCCGACTCGACGACGTAGGTCTCGTACTCGATCACCACGGTCGTCTCGGGCGGCGGTGGCGGCTCGATTGGTGGTCGAGGAACGTCGAGCGCCGCGATCAGGACATCGACCGGATCGGGCGCAGGCTCGACCCGCTCCGCGGGCTCGGAGTCCTCCTCCTGCGACTGCTGCGTGGCTTGCTCATCGGATGGGTCTGACTCAGAGGACTGCTGCTCGGCCCGGTCGTCATCGGGGCCCGGGTCCGGCTCGGCCTGCGATTGCTGTTGTTGGGATTGGTCCTCGTCGCGGGGGAGATGCTCGGCGGTCGGCAGCGGCTCGGGGTCGGATTGCGCGACGATGGCGAGCCAGGCCGAGGCGGCGATCAGGGCAGCGAGCACCAGAGCGGCGAGGAGGGGCAAGCGTCGCATGGGGCCACGCTAGGGACGCGAGGAGTTGGCGGTCCTTAACCCTGTGGATTCCACTGTGGACAGTGTGGGTAGCCGACATGAGGCAGTCGTCCGACGATATGCCGGCCGAAACGAGCGCCGAGTGGTTACCTAGCCGTTCTTGGCTTCGCCGTGGGTTTTGCGCAGGTCGTTCTTGAGGACCTTGCCCATGTGGTTTCGAGGGAGGGTGTCGACGACGGCGAGGTAGCTGGGGGCCTTGTAGCTCGCGAGCTGACTCTTGGTGTGGGCGACGGCGTCGTCCAGGGACAGCGACTCGCCTTCGTGCAGGATGACGACGGCCTTGACGACTTCGCCCCACTCGAGGTCGGGCGCGCCGATCACAGCGGCCTCGGCGACGGCCGGGTGGGCTTCCAACACCTGCTCGATCTCGCCGGGGGCGATGTTCTCGCCGCCGCGGATGATCAGGTCCTTGGTACGACCGGTGATGAAGAGGTAGCCCTCGTCGTCGAGGTAGCCGACATCGCCGGTGTGGAGGACGCCGTCGCGGATCGCAGACGCGGTTTCTTCTTCCTGCTTGTAGTAGCCGGCCATGATGCGGTCGCCGCGGACGCAGATCTCGCCCTCTTCGCCGGTGCCGACGACCTGGTCCGACGGATCCATGATCAGGACCTCGATGTCGGGCATGACCTTGCCGACGGAGCGCAGGCGGTGTTCCTTGACCGCGATCTCTTCGGCCGAGCCGTCGAGGCGATGGTCGTCGGGTCCGAGGAATGAGATCGAACTGGTCGATTCGGTCTGGCCGTAGGCGTTCATGAAGCCGACATTGGCGGGGAAGACATCGACGGCGGCGCGGATCACGTCGTAGGGCATCGGCGCGGCGCCGTACGTCAGCAACTGGAGGGTCTCGCCATTGAAGTTGGAGAAGTGCGGATCTTCCATGGTTCGCTTGAGCATGGTCGGGACGACCATCGAGTGCGTGATCCCGTGTCCGTCGACCGCGTCGATCCAGGTGTGCGGCGAGAACTGCGGCAGGATGACGAGGGTGCGGCCGCCCCAGACCGAGGAAACCATCGTGGTCGCCCCGGCGATGTGGAAGAGCGGCACTGAGAGCAGGGTCTTTTCGTGGGGCATCTCGGGGTCGGCGGGTGACATCGTGTTGGTCACGTAGACGGTGAGGTCCTGGTAGGTGACCTGCACGCCCTTGGGCATCGCCGTGGTACCGGAGGTGTAGATGATGACGGTAGGGTCTTTATCGTCGACCTCGGCCCAGAGGAAGTCGTCGGAGCCGGAAGCCATCAGGTCGCGGTAGTGCTGTTGGCCCAGCGGGACATCGTGCTCGAGGGCGACGTAGTTGCGGACAGTGGGACAGTCGTCCTTGATCGCGCGGACGAGGTCCTGGTAGCGATCGGAGACGAAGATCGCCTTGGCCTCGACCGTATTGATCATGTAGGTCAGTTCTTCGCGCTTGGCCCGGTAGTTGAGCGGCACAAAGGTGACGCCGATCTTGGCGCAGGCGTAGTAGATGATCACGTACTCGGCAGAGTTGACCGACATGACTCCGACGTGGTCGCCGCGCGTCAGACCCAGGCCCTGCAGGGCGTTGCCCAGGCGGGTGACTTCGGCTTGCAGATCGGCGTAGGTCTTGACGGTGTCTTCACAGATCAGGGCGGCGCGGTCGGGCACGACGGCGGCGGAGAGTTCGAGGAAATCGGCAGTGTTCACGACTCAGTCTCCCTGGCCGGGCCGGATGCACGGCTCGACCGTGTTGCGGACAGGAACGGGTTAACAGTCAGACAGTCTATTGGCCAATCGGCGTGCGGTCTGCGCATCTTGTCGGATCGCAGCAGACATAGGCAGATCGAGACCGCGGCGGATGCTGCGTTTGAGCTCGGCAGTGCGCTCTGGATCCACTTCGGCCAGCCGCTGTGCGATCGCTTCGACGGTGGTATCGAGTTCGTCGAGGGGAACGACGCGGTGGACGATGCCCCACGCGAAAGCACGATCGGCATTGATCGGATCGCCACTCAGAATCAGTCCCTTCGCCGCTCCCGGGGGCGCGATTCGCGGCATCATCTGCGTGCCGCCTGCGGAGGGTATGTAGCCCAGCGTGACTTCGGGCAGGCCGATGCGCGTGTCGGCGGCGGCGATGCGCAGGTCGCAGTAGAGCGGTAGCTCAATTCCTGCGCCGAAGCAGAATCCGTGCAGGGCTGCGATGGTCGGAATTGGCAGATTCTCGAGCAATGCCCAGAGGTCTCGCTGTCGCCGGGCCTCGCGCGATTCGTGCAGTGAGGGAGCCGTGCCGAACTCTGAGATGTCGGCGCCGGCGGAAAATGCTCGTGGTCCCTCGCCGCGAACGATCAGAACGCGGACATCGGGATCGATCGACGCTGACTGGACGAACGTCCAGAGGTCGTCACGCATCGACATGTTGATCGCGTTGAGCGCCTCGGGGCGGTTGAGCGTAATGCGGGCGATGCCGTCGAGGGGTTTGTCGTAGTCGACGAACGAATCGGTCATCAGCGCCAGTCGGGTTTACGGATCTCGCTCTTGCGACGGACATCCCAGAGGCGCTCGATGTCGGCGTTCATCTTCTCGTGGAGGGCGTCCATCTCTTCGCGGCCGGGACGCATTTCGCTGGACTTCCAGCGGCGAATCGCCGCTTTGTCCGACTTGTGCAGGTCGACCTCGTCCAGCATGTGGTTGACCACCTGGCTGAACACGGCCCAGGCCTCTTCGATTTCCAGTTCAACTCTGACCATGATCGTCTTCCCCTCTGTCCTCGCGAACGGTGTGCGCCTAGCGGACTGTGCGGTAGTAGTCGCGGCGGCGAATCTGGCGGGTCAGCTCTTCGTCGATCGTGTTGCCGAGGGCCTCGTTCACGCCGTTGGCGACTTCCTCCATCGCGGAGTTACCTTCCACGACTCCGGCGCGCCAGTCTCTGATTAGCTTGACCGCTTCGTCGGACAGCTCGACCTGGTCGAGCACCTGGGCGGTGATCAGGGTCATCAACGACCAGGTTTCTTCTTCATCCAGAATCAGTCGCATCTGTCGGACCTCCTGTGCGGAAATGTGTTCCGCTGCTATTCGCTATCTCAGCCGGTTCAGGTTCCACTGAACGCTGGGGTTCGTTTGTTGACGAACGCGTCGACGCCTTCGGCGCGATCGTTGGTGTCCTGCAGCAGGATCGTGAGTTCAGTTTCGTAGTGCAGCGCCTGGGCCAGGGGCATGTCGAGGCCATGTCGAATGGCGTCCTTGGCATAGCGGGTGGCGATCGGTCCACGCGCGGCAATTGATCGGGCGATCGCCACGGCCGCCTCGAACGGGTTGTCGGCGGCGGCGTTGATCAGGCCCCAGTCGAGCGCGGTCGCGGCGTCAATGTGCTCATCCAACAATAAGAGCTGGGACGCGCGAGAACGCCCAACCGCGCGGGTCAGTCGCTGGAGTCCGCCGGCGCGCGGGAAATCTCCGCCCAGAGAATCGAGGCCGATCGAAGCATCGCGAGGTGCGACACGGATGTCGGCCGCCAACGCGAGTTCCAGGCCTCCGCCGAAGGTTGCGCGGGAGAGGACGGCCAGGGTCGGCTGCGGCAGGTCAGCCAGGGGCGCGAACAGGTCGCCAAAGTCAGTCGGTCCGGAATATCCCGTCCACACTTGGGGGTCAGGATTGAGGACGACGACACGCATGTCCTCGGTTACCGCTGCGCAGACATCGCCGAGATCCGTAACGAACGCGGCGTCGAGTGAACCGCCACCACGGATGATGACCATGTCATCGGTTCGTCCAAGGCTGAGGCGCTGCGCGGGCATGGGGTGGTCGTCTCAGGTGCGTCTAAGTCACTCAGTGTACCGAAGGGCTGGGAACAAGCTGCAGTCGGGCGACTAGCCGGCCCGGCGTCGACTTGGCCGCTGCTTCGATTTCTTCGCGATTGCGCAGCAGCGGCAGGTGTCGATCGTTGAGCCAGGCGTCGGTCAAGGGCCCGTTGGCATGAAGTGGATCGTGAATCTGTTCGCCAGCGAGCGCGAACCGCGCCTCGGGAGGGTCACTCAGTTTGACCACGAGGCGAAGCGCGGGAATCGCTGTTGAAGGCTCGAAGTGGCGCAGGCCCAGCACGCCGGATTGGGCAACGGTGTCAGCCTCGCCTCCGTGGGGGAACGGTCCCGGAGAAAGCAGGGAGCCGACCACGGGAGCGTCGGACAGGCTGTGCTTGAGGATCAGGGGCCGACATCTGCCCCAGGTCCAGGTGGAGCGATCTGGTCCGAAACTGCTTCGGAGGACGTTGACTGCCCGAGCATGGGCATCGCGCACCCGTACCGCTGATTGCTCGGGACGGGCATCGATCTGCTTGCGTGCCCAGGAGGTCGCATGGGCGGCGAAGATGTCGAGGGTCGGGATGGTCAGCAGCGGCGTCAGCAGTTCTTTCGCGGCCGGACCCAAGATGTCCTGGATTGTGAGGCGTCGATATTCGATCAGCGTCGCGGCGACGAGGGCGGCCTCGGTAGAGTCGGTGGACATCTCACCGTCCCAATCCGCGAGCGACTCATCGGGAATGTGTCGGGCGAACTCGCGCAGGGGGACCGAGACCCGGTCCGATTGGATGGCGGCGAAGCTCTCGAGCGTATGCGGCGCTCGTTCGTCCAGCAGATCTCGAATCCGTTCGGCGCGCGCGGGATCGAGGTACTCCGCGCCGAAACAGCTTTCGGCGAACGGAGCGAGGGGGGCGTTCGCGCTGATCACGATGCCGCCCGACGGATCGATGACGTTGGGCAGTTCGTCGTCGCGTATCGGGTTGGTCGGTACGCCGCCGCGATCGATCGGCGCCCAGCCGGCTGCCGGGAATCGGAGCGCTGCCATGTCGCCGCGAGGTACGTTGGCGCTGACTCGCAGCCCGACCCGTCTCTTGTCGGCGAAGGCGTAGCTGAGGTTGAAGTCGGCCATATCGGCGGCGGCCGCGCTGAACTCTTCCCAGTCGCGCGCCGAGAGCACATCGACGATGCCGCCGCCTCCGTGTCGGGGCGCGAGGATGCGCGAATGCAGCGAAATCGCCCGACTGCCGTTCGATTCTCCGTCGATGCTTGCCCGAAGGATGTCGCTGACGATCGGTCCGTTGACCGTTCGACGCAGCCTGATGGGTTCGCTTGGATAGCCGCGCACCTCGATTGTTTCCTCGCGCTCCGCGATGTCGAGCCAGCCGTCCGGCGTGAGGGACTTTCGGCCGTCGTCAGAGAGCTGCTCGACGACGGCGACGTTCATCGACATCAGCGCGGCGGTTGGGCCCCAGGCGATGTGGTCGTTGAAACCCCAGACGATGCCGGGCAACCCGGGCACGCTGGCGCCGGCGGCGTCAAACTCGGGGCATTTGAGGTGGACGAAGTACGTGTGCGGAGGCGTCACAGGATTGAGGTGTGGATCGCAGGCGAAGAGCGGCGCGCTGTCGGCCGTGTGGCGACCGTCAACGGCCCAGTTGTTCGATGCGCCCTGCTGCAGCCCCAGCATGCTCGATGCCATCGAGGCTGCTTCCTGGAGCGGAGCGGCGAGTTCGGCGTACGGAGCGTCGGGTGGGACAGCGGCCGTGGTGTCGGCCGAGAGTGGCGGATCGATTTCGTGCAGCGCGCCGAGACCGGCCGCTTCGACGATTCGTGCGCGGATGAGCTGCTGTTCCCAGGCCGGGGAGAGCAGGCAGGACAGCAGCTTGCCCCAGGCAATGCTGTCGGACGCCTGCCACGGCCCAATCCGGTCGCCGAGGATCTGCGCTTCGAACGGACGAGGCGCGCGGGCGATGGCGGCATTGATCCCTGCGATAAAGGGCGACAACTGTTCGCGTCGTTCGGGAGCCGTGGCGGGCCCCGCGTGCGGGGGCGCGCCCCCCCACCCCCCCCGTAGGGCGAAAACGGGGGCCGCGGGCGCGGGAGGCCCCCCCCGCAACACCCCCCCG
>JAPPJZ010000079.1:35609-168332 GCA_028874365.1 Chloroflexota bacterium
GGCTGGGGGGCGCGCTTTTTTTAAAACCATACCTACCCCCCGCCCCCACGGGGGGGGGGGGGGGGGGCCCCCCCCCGCCCCGGGCCGCGGGCCCCCCGCGCCCGATCCCCAGCGTTCGGCAGAATCGGTCGACGGCGAGCGCTTCAGGCCCCGCGATCTCAGCGAGCCGGCCCATCGCCGCTCGTCGGCTCCATTGCATCTGCCAGAGCCGATCCTGGGCCTGCACGTAGCCAAGCGCGAACAGTGCGTCGCTGGCCGATTCGGCGAAACAGTGCGGGATGTCATAGCGGTCGCGGATGATCTCGACCGGCGCATGGAGCCCAGCCACCGTGGTCTTGCCACGACGCCTGTGCGTCTGGGGCATCTGCATGGCATTCGCGAGCGTGGTACCGACGAGCGCCTTGAGCAGCGAGCCGCCCTGCCGCATTGAGAGGGCGAGCGCACGCCAATCCAAGCCGAAGATTGTGTTGTCATGCGAAGCGACCATGCTGTGAGCCTACGCCGTCATAGACTGATGGCCGAGATTTCGCAGGGAGGCGGCCATGGATCTGGGCTTACAGGGCAAGCGGGCGCTGATCACCGGCGCTTCGGAAGGGATCGGGCTGTATTGCGCGCTGTCGCTGGCGGCCGAGGGGGCGAATGTTTCGATCTGCTCGCGACGAGCTGAGGCACTGGAACAGGCGGCGGCGAGAATCGGCGCAGCCGGCGCCGGTGAGACGCATTGGACAGCAGTCGATCTGGGTGATGTCGATGCCGGCGACCGCGCGGTGGCGGGGGCGGTGGAGGCGCTGGGCGGACTGGAGATCCTGATCAACAACATGGGCGTCTCACTGCGCGGCGAGGGTGACGAGGTCTGGCAGGACATGTTCGATCTCAACCTGATGGCCGCGGTGCGCACGACCCGCGCCGCGTTGCCGCACCTGGCCGAGTCAGCGTCGGGCGATGGCGCGGACAGTTCGTCGATCATTCACATCGGCTCGATCTTCGGCAGGGAAGCGGGAGGGTCGGCGCAGTACAACGCGATGAAGGCAGCGATGCACAGCCACGCGAAGTCGCTGGCGCTTGAGCTCGCACCCGAGAACATCCGAGCCAACGCGGTCGCGCCGGGATCGATCGCGTGGCCCAACTCTCGCTGGCAGACGCGGTATGAGTCGGATCCGGAAGGGATTCAGCGCAGCGTGCTCGACACGATCGCGTTCAACCGCTTCGGACGTCCCGAAGAGGTCGCCGACGTGGTGGCGTTCCTGGCATCGCCGAGGGCGAGCTGGGTGACCGGCGCCTGCCTGAACGTCGACGGCGGTCAGACGCGCTCCAACATCTAAACTGGCGCGCAACGGGACGAGTCGGGAGGACGCCATGGCCGAGCACCGCTACGAGCACAGCCGCACCCGGCTTGGATCGTTGCCGTCGCGGGCCTGGGACACGATGGGCCCGAGGATGCTGCGACCGCTGGTTGGCGGAGCGGTCGGCGCGGCGATCGTGGTGCTGTTCCTCGCCATCAGAGGTGGTACAGCGGTCGAGTTGAACGAACTGACGGGCACGGCCTGGGGTGGTTGGAGCCGCCATGCCGATGTCCATCTGCTGATCGTGGTCAATGCGGCAGTGGTGGTTGCGATCGCGGTCAACTTCGCGGCGGAGTGGATCCACAACTGGATCTATATCTCGCTTGCCGTGATCAGCGCCGGAGTGCTGATCGCACTGCGCCAGCTTGCCGAGATCGAGGGCGCGGGCGGCAACATCATGCTGGGGCTGATTGCGTTCTTCCTGCTGATTGGCGTGGCAATCGCGGCCTGGGACGTGCGTTCACTCGGCCGCCGCAGCGGTTACTGAGACCCGTTCCGAGCTGGGATTCCGGCGAGCTGGTCGATCAATCTTCGGTGACCTCCGTGACCGAGTCGCGGCGTGTGATGGCCAGGTGTGACATCGGCGAGCCGGTGTCGGCGGCGCCGTGGAAGTGATCCTCGCCGGCCGGGATGATGGCGAAATCGCCGACGGAGATGGTGTGCTCTTCGTCGGCGGTGCCGACCTTGCCGATGCCGGAGACGACGTAGAGCATCTGCTCCGAGCTGTGCGTGTGCATCTTCGTCCGCGCACCCGCGCCAAACTGCACGATCGCGAGGTTGAAGTCGGCGTCGTCGGCTGCGTTCTGACCACCGATCGAGCCGGCCAGGGCTCGGACCCAGACGTTGCCGCCGGTGAAGATTGGGGCGTTGGCCTGGTTGGTGTCGCCATCCGATGATTTGGTTACGCGCATTCGGAACTGCCTTTCTTGATTCGAGCCGGTGCCCCCCTCTGCCTTCGGCATCTCCCCCCGCTGCGCGGGGGGAGAGGGGAATTCCGGGTGTTCTCCCGCCGCTGTCATTGAGAGAGCATGGTCAGCTGTTGGCCGCGATGAATGCCTGGATTCGCTGCCAAGCGTCGTTGCAGGCGTCGACGTGTTCGTCGTAGCTGCGATCGAAGAAGCTGTGCGGGGCGCCCTCGTAGGTGACGATCTCTCGGGTGACCCCGCCGGCTCCGAGGGCGGCGTCCCACTCGGCGACGGCGTCGGCCGGGATGCTCTCGTCGGCTCCGCCCATCAGACCGAGGATCGGGCACGCGATCTCGGAGACGGTGGCTGAGGGCGCGGGAGCGCCGTTGAGGCCCTCGGCGGTCGGACGACCGTAGAAGCCGATCGCGCCCGCGAGGCCGTGTCCTGCGGAGGCCTGCAACCAGCTATTGCTGCCGCCGAAGCAGAAGCCGACAGTGAAGACGGCGCGGTCGGCGTTGTTGGCCCGTAGGACCGCGACCGCTGCTGCGGTGTCCGCGGAGACACCCTCGGCGGTCGTGCTGCGAACGTGAGGCCAGAAGTCGAACTCCGCGTCGCGCTTGGAGACGCCGGCGGTGCGGCCGAAATAGTCAATGGCGACGGCGTCGACGCCGATCTCGGCGAAGCGGATGGCGAGCTCTTCGTAGAAGCGGAAGAGGCCGCGCACGTCGGGCAGGATGACCATTCCGGGTCCGGTCGGGGATTCGGCCCTGGCGTGGAAGGCCGCGAACTCGACGCCGTCGGAAGCGGTCAGGGTCAGGTCTTCAACGTCGACGGCCGCTCCGGCGATTGGAGTGATCGCAGGCAGGGCTTCGTATCGGTGGCACATCTTGGGTGTCCTCTCAGGCTGTTGTCAGCCCTGCGAGGATAACCCGCTTGGCCATTGACTCTGTTATCGGACGGAATCAGATGATCCCTGCTTCGCGCAGCTCCGCTCGGCTGGCTGCGTCGAGACCAAGGAGGTCTCCGTAGATCTCCTCATCGTGCTCGCCGCGGTTGGGAATCGGCGCTGAGAGCGCGGCCGGGGTTCGGGCCATCTTCCAGGGGGTGCCGGTGTAGAGCGATCCGCCGCGTAGCGGCTCGGCGGCCGGTGAACCGAGGTCGATGCTCGCGTGCGACAGGGTGGCGTAGTCCTCGTCGATCAGCAGCGCGGTCGGATCCATCATCGGGAAGGCGGGCACGCCGACGCCCTGGAGCTGGATGCTCAACTCCATCGCTTCGTGATTGCGAGTCCAACTTGAGACGGCTGCGTCGAGCGCGTCCTGGTCGTTGAGGCGGCCTCGCATGGTCGACCATTCCGGCTGCTCCAATTGCGGGGCGAGGTCACAGAGCGCGGACCATTCGTCGTCGGAGCGGACCACAATGGCCAGCCACGAGTCCTCGTCCATTGCGGGATAGACGCCGTGCGGGGCCATCGCCGAGGATCGGTTGCCCTGCGGTCCGGCATCACGTCGATTGAGTAACCAGTCCATGAGCGGCTGGGCTGCGCGCTGCAGGGTGGCCTCGCCCTGGGCGAGGTCGATGAACTGTCCGCGTCCCGTGCGCTCGCGATACTCGAGCGCTGCCAGCAGGGCAACGAAGGCGTGGCCCGCGGCGGTCGGGTCGAGGTCGGCGGTGTCTTCGCGCGGCTGGGGGTCGTCGGGATAGCCGAGCAGCGACTTGAGCCCGTAGAGCGCGGCCAGCGACGGTCCGTAGGTCACCAGGTTTCGCCAGGGACCCTCGGTCGCGCCGGAAGCCGAAAGCGCGACCATGATGAGTCGTGGGTTGACTTCGGAGAGCACGTCGTAGGAGAGCCCAAGCGACGGCATCACGCGCGGGGAAAAATTCTCCAGCACGACATCGCACTGTTCGACCAGGCGCAAGTAGAGGTCGCGCCCGCGAGGATCGCCGAGGTGGATTGCGATCGACTTCTTGCCCCGGTCGAGACCGTGAAAGGCGCGCGGATCGTCGGCTGCGGTCGAGCCGCGGTCACCGCCGATCGAACCAACGGGAGCACGCTGCCCGCCAATGGAGACTCCGGAGAGTCGGTGCGGAGCACCGACCTTGATCACCTCAGCGCCGAGGTCGGCGAGGAACATGCCGAGCAGCGGTCCGGCCCAGACGTGGCCGTGGTCGAGGACTCGAACTCCGGTGAGGGGCGGCATGGTTTGGGATTCTAGGTCGTGTTCTCCATTCGTGGGGATCGGTCGAGGTTGGCCGGTTTCAGGTTTTGGCGAAACTTTTTTCAGGGACCGGACAGAGCGCGATCCCGCGTTAAACACTGGAGATCGTGCGCTTGGACCTTCAGGTTCTTTCAGGTTCTTTCAGGTTTTTTCGGCTCACCTTGTTTGGATTTGTTCGGATCTGTTCGATTTTGGACCCTTTCGGTCGGCTCCGGTCGGCCTGTGCGGGCCTGGTCGGAAGGGTTCGGTCGTGGTCGGTGAGGTTGAACTGGCCATGGTCGGGGTCCTGTGTGGGCATTGCAACGGTTCTGGGTGCAATCTTATACGGACATGCGTTCGATGAGGTAGGGAACGAATGTAAAGGTAGCAACGGGGGAGATTCCCGCGTTCGCGGGAATGACGGGGTGGGCCTGGAAGCGACTGAGGCGAGGGAATCAGGTGTCGGGCGTTGTGTTGGGGGTAGCCTGCAGCGAGGAGCTTGAGCCATGCGCATTACGTTCTGTGGGTCCGGGGCGGGGGCAGCGGTGAACCCGAGGCGGGGTGCTTCTTCGATCCATCTGGCTCATGGGGATGCCCAGGTCCTGGTGGATACGGGACCGGGCTTCATGGAGCGGATGGCGGACTCGGGGCTGGAACCGGATTCGGTTCAGGATGTCGTGTTCTCGCACCTGCACTTCGACCATGCGATGGGCGTGGTGGAGTTGTTTACCCGGCTGATTGTTCGGCGCGGCGCCCCGGTGACGGTGTATGGACCGCGCGACACCGATTCGTACATCGAGGCGGCGCTGGGGTTTGCCCGGGTCAATGCGACCAACGAATTCATCAGGAACTGGTTGGACGGGGTGTCGGTGGTACTGACTCGTCCGGGCGATGAACGCGAGATTGGCGGAATCGATGTGCGCTCGGTCGAGGTACCGCATGCGCCGTACCTGGAATGTCTGGCGCGGCGGTTTGAAGCCGGCGGACGCTCGCTGGTCTACACGGGCGACACAACCTACGCGCCCGATGTCCTGGTCCCGCTGGCGGATGGGGCGGACGTGTTGGTGCACGAGGGATTTACCGAGTCGTGCCTGACGCGGATGGCGGAGGGACTGTCCGAGTCGGGCCGACAGGGTCTGTTCAAGGGGGTGCGGGGGACGCACTCGAGGGCGGAGTCGGCGGGGCAGATTGCCCGCGACGCCGGCGTGGGCACGCTGGTCTTAACGCACATCATGCCGCTGGAGCGAGACTGGGAACTGGTGGAGGAGGCGCGGCGGGCGTTCGACGGGACGATCGTGGTCGCTTCCGACGGACTGTCGCTAGAGATCTGAGACTGCGCCGTGGAAGTGCGGGAGCTGACGATCATGGTTGGTACGGACCAGATAGAGGCGATGACCCGCTTCTATGGCCCGACGCTGGGGCTCGAGCGGGTCGCGAAGTTCCGCGATCCGGTGTTCGAGGCAGCCGGTGGGTTCATTCGGCTGCTGGATCATTCCGATATCTCGGGACCGACACTGGAGCCGGCTCGTATGCAGATCAATCTGTTCGTGGACGATGTCTCGAGCGAGTTCCGACGCGTGGTCTCCGCTGATCCGGATGTTCGGATTCATCGGCGACCTGAGCGTGAGTCGTGGGGCGGTGAGGTTGCGACGTTGTTGGATCCTGACGGCAACTTCGTGCAGTTGTTGGAGCTGGTCGCGGACGAGTGACCGAGACGGGAGACATGGAGGCTTCCCAAATGGCAAAGACGATCTCCGTCAGCGAGACGATCGACGCACCGCCCGATCGCGTTTGGGAAGTGCTGACTGACTGGCCGGGCGCCGTTCGCTGGATGAACGGGATTGAGTCGATGTCGATTGAAGGTGAGACAGTCGAAGGGGCTCGGGTCCATTTCTTCACCCGGGGACAGGACCGCGAGTCCGTGATCACGCACTGTGAGCCCGGGCGGTCGGTGACGCTCCGATCTCAGCAGGGCGGGGTGACGGCGGACTACCGATATTCGATTGAGCCGGCGGGGACATCGAGCAGCCTGGTCAGCCTTGAGGCGGATTGTCAGTTCCGCGGGTTGCAGTACCTGCTGCTGGGGCCTGTGATCCGACTTGCGATCCGGCGGACGGACGGCGGGCAGATTGCGGCGCTGAAGCGGGTGATCGAGGGTCGCTAGCGGATGAAGGCGGGTGCGTCGTCGGTGTCGGCGGCGATGATGGCCATGTCCTCGGCGTCGAGATCGTCGAGCTCGCCCTTGCGGTAGGCGTCGTAGAGGCTGAAGAGCTCCGACTTGTGCGGTCGCTTGCGGCCGATCGGACAGTCCTCCCAGGCCTCGTAGTCCTCGTCGCAGTAGCCGAGCCGGCGTTCACCGCACTTGGGCTGGAGCTGACGGCCCAGTTCGGGCGCGACCTTGACGACTTCGGCCCGCATCAGGGAGACGACCTTGCGGAACTCCCACTGGGCCCTGGTGCAGAGGCGCAAATCGGAGATATGCAGCAGTGAGGCGAAGTTGACCGTGATCTTGAAGTTGGTGTTGGTCGCATTGGGCAAGAGGAAGCGGGCGTCCTCGGCGGGCACGCCGGCCTCGACCATCTTCTCGTAGAGCGCCCCGGCCTGGGCGAAGAGGGCCGTCATGTCGTCGCCGAGCCCGGCTTTTTCCACGGTCCTGGGCACGGAGTAGGGGAAGGCGCCGCCCTTGTAAGTGACGTAGCGCTGGCTCTGCTGCTCGAAGCTGATCCCGATGCGGTGACGCACGAACTGGTGCGAGAAGGCGCGCGAGACGCCGGAGATGCCGAACTCGAAATGGACCTGCTCCAGCGGTGACATGTGTCCGGTCAGCAGCCGCGCCTCGACGAAGTCGAGCATCTTCTCCTGTGAGATGCGCTCGTCGTCGATGCGGTCGAGCACCTGCTGCGGCGTCAGGGCCGAGTAGCAGACGCGATACGCCATATAGAGGGCGCGGATCGGGTCCTTGGTGTGGTCGATCAGTTTGACGGAGATTGCCACGTCTACTCGGTCTCCAGGTACGGCAGAAATCGGGTCAATATGTCAACTGAATATAGCGGAGGGCGAATTGAGGCGGTCATCGGCCGACTCAGATAAATCGAGCTGTGCTCCACGGCCGCCAGCCGCTCTTGCGCCAGATGCGCAGGGCGTAGCGGGCGTTGTAGAGCGGACGCATGGCGAGCACCGGATCCAGGCATTCGCCGATCTCCTCGTCGCCGAAGTATCTCCACCAGGCATTGATCTGGAAGAGCCCGTAGCTGCCGCCGGAAGGATCGTCCTTGTTGATCGCGCGAGGGTTCCAGCGACTCTCGTGGTAGGTGATCGTGAGGGCGTTGTCCAGTTCGTCCTTCGGCCAACCTGCCGCGCGCAGGATCTCACGGAGACGTGGTTCGGCGATGGTCACAGTTTGAGCCCTGAGTTGGTGATTGGCGCGACGTTAGGCGAAGGTCGTCTCGACCGACGACGACGCGTCGAAGAAGTCCTGGAGGGTCTGGTTGAAGCGATAGAAGAGGTCTCGGCGTGTGTAGTCCTCGCCCTTTGCGAGTTCCTCCGGGCTCTCCAGGTCGATCGTGTTGAGCGTGTGATGCAGATCGGCGTGGCCGTTGGTCTGGATGTTCTCGATCATCTCCTGCCAACGCTCTTCCGGCATCACCAGGGTGAAGTCGAGGTCTTCGTCGTTGGTCGTACTGGAGATATCGGCGATTTCCGGGATCTCGTAGCCGTCGAAGACGAGCTTGATCGTGGTCTCGCCGACGTTGACGCCCATGGCGCAGTCCATCATGCCGAAGTCGCGCCAGTGCGGGTCGTCCTGGACGGTGTCGCGAAGCGCTTCAAACCATTCAACGGAGGGGAACTGCGGCATGGTCGGTCTCCGGTCGTCGTGTCTCGGTGTCACATCTCAGTGGTATGTGTCTGCGGTACGTGGGTGATCTTAGCAAGCATGGGCGAATCGCCGGTATGGCGCTATTCCTCCCATTGCTCACCGTTCGACGCTGGCGTCGGCCGGAACAGATCGCCGACGGCGACGACGCCGGCCGCTGTCACAGCGAGCAGTCCCAGCGCTTTGAGATGCAGCCGACGGGCGCGACTGAAGTCGTCGATGTCCGGCGCCGGTCGCTGCCAGCCCACGGCGCGGCCGTTCCACGAGGTGCGGCGATCGAGCGCCACCGACATGGCGGTGACCGGAATCGGCGTCTCCGAGCCGAGAGCCAGTTCTTCGAGCTCGGGTGGTTGCAGATCGGAGCGGCCGCGCGCGGCGAGGGTGGCGGCAGCGGCGATGGCGTCGCGCGCGCGTCGCACCGACACGAGGCGGCGGCGCGGATCGAGGATCGCGGTCAAGGGGCCTTCCGAGCCCGGTCCGGCCATGGGTCCGCCGAGCGATTCGACGGCCGCGTAGGCGACCGCGCCGGACAGGTCGAAGGCGGCGTAGGCGGCCCACGGGCCGACCACGCTCTCGCTGGGCGCGTTCGCGAGGCGGCCGATCTCTGCCTCGATGCGCTCGCTGTCGAGCGCGGCGACGGGCCTTCCCTGGTCGTCCAACGGCGCATTGGCCAGGTGGCGTTGCACGGAGTCGGATGCTCTGAGTCCACGCCAGGCATCGAAGGTGGCCGCCAAAAGGATCGCCTGGATCAGGATCGACGCAGCGCGTCCGCCACCGCCGGGTCGAGCCCGCTCGGCCAATGCGGCCACGCGAATTGAGACGGCGGAGGCAGCGAACGGCGCGAACACGCGAAGTCGCGGCGGCAGTGAGGCGAGGTGGCGACTCTTCGAGAGCGCCCACGCGAGCCAGGTCGGCCGTCCGTCGGGGGGCGGGCCGAGCAGGTACTGCAGCGCGGCCTGGATGATCAGAGCCAGGATGAAGATCGTGAGGCGGTCGGTCGTGCGGCGCATTGGACTTTGAGCATATCCGCCGTGCCCGATGTTCCCTGTTGTGTGTCGCGCGACACAGAGCATTCGGGCTGGCGGTGAATTTTTTCCGGGAACGGCGGCGCAACGGTAGGAAAATCCCCAGCAGTTCGTGAAAAAGTTGACAAGCGAGGATTTACCGGCTGATAATGTGCATCGTTTCACAAACTCCCAGTTGTGCGGACATTCACAAAGTCAGTGCGCAGGATTAGTGGAGTAGGAAAGCGAGTCGGCCCGATGCCCGTTACTCCTCCGTCGAAATGCCCCCGCTGCTCAGGCATGATGCTGGTCGAGTCGGACGCGCACAGCGTGTATTCGAGTTGCCTGTCGTGCGGGTATGTCTACGAGAGCAACATCATCTCGGTCTTCGAGCTTGAGCGTGAGCAGGCTGTCGAGGAAGGCCGCCAGCGCCGCCGACAGCCGTCGCACGGCAAGCTCCGCCTCTAACCTCACGCGCCCAACCGGCCCCCGTCCCGGGGGGGCCCCCCGCGGGCCCCCGCCCCCCCCCCCCTCTACCCCCCCCCCCCCCCCCCCCCCGCCCCCCGGCGCCCCCCCCGCCCCCCCCGATCCCGCGCCCGCGCTAGCCTGAGTTCGGCGCGTCCACGGAGAAGTCTTGGACGTTCGCCTCTGAAGTCGGGGTTGGCGGCGTGGAGATTCGCGAGTATCGCAAGGCGACCCGCTGCGAACACCGCGGCCGCATTCGCAAGTGCCGCGAGCCCTTACTCGGACAGTGCCAGTACTGTGCACGTGGATTCTGTTCCCGCCACGGACAGGTGCACGACGACGGACAGGAAGTCTGCGTCGAGGACCGTTGCGGGCGTCTCCAGTTCGATGTCGAGCAGCACCTCATCTTCAAGGGGGCCGCCCGCTCCCGCAACCAGGAACAGCTCTGCGGCGAGCCCGAATGCTCGCGCCCGTTCTCGCTGCTCTGCGAGCGTTGCTACTGCCGCTACTGCGAAGACCATGTGCGGCAGGTGATCATGACCGTCTCGCGCGGCGGGGAGCTCCAGACGGAAGCGCTGGCGATGTGCGACCACTGCCGGGGGCGACTACCGCTCTGGTCGGAGGAATGATGCGAGGATCGACTCGTCGTGGGGAAACACGGGTCGGGGCCTGGTGGCTGAGCGACCGATCGGGATCCAAGCCGCGGCAAGCGCTTCCGGTCCGGGTCTGAGCGCTCCACCGCTGGCCGAGGCACGGAAGGCGATGACGACGGTCTGGTCACCAGTTGCGGACCAAACCCCCAGGAGTCTGCCGATCTCCACCTCGACGCCCGTTTCTTCGCGCACTTCTCGGACCGCGGCGTCTTCGACTCGTTCGCCGGCGTCAACGAAGCCCGAGGGCCAGGCCCATCGGTACATGGCCGGTTCGTGGTTGCGGCGGACGTAGAGCAGCCGACCCTGCTCGTCAGACGCAAGCACCACGACCGCGACTTTCGGGTCGCGGTAGTTGATCCAGTCGCAGACGTCGCAGTTCTCGGGGGACAGGAGCGGAGCGGCGCACTGGGGACAGTATCTCGGCGGAGGCGGCATCGTGCCGCTCGTCTCGACTAGAAGACCGGCAACGAGACTCGTTCAAAGTGCTCGTAGTAGCGGCCGTCCTCGGAACTCCAGCGCTTCTCGACGTTGGCGATGAAGTCCTCGCCGCGGTCGCCAAACTGCGAGACGTGCCGGGTGAGCGCGCGAATCTTCGTCTGGATCACATCGGTGATGTCAATGTCGCAATTGGCGGCCATGCTTCCCCAGATGAAGAGCTCGGCGACCTTGTGGCATTCGAGGCCCTCCTCGAGATGCTCCGGGTAGTTGAGTCGATCCCGGGCGGTCGGGTAGACCGCGTCGATCGTCATCTCGCCCGTGCAGCGGTGGTCGCGGTGGTTGATGAAGCCGCGGAACTCCGAGAGCGGGTCGGTCGGGTCCGCCTCGAGGGCACGGCGATGGATGAAGTCGGTCGAGTGCGTGAATACGGCGTGCGGACGAATCTTGCGGATCGCCTTCACGATTCCGCCGAGGTACTCCCTGGTGTACTCGAGCTCGCCGTCCTCGCCGCCGAGGAAGGTGCATGTCAGGACGCCCAGCTCCTCGGCCGCGTTGCGCTGTTCAACCTCGCGCATTGGCACAAGCTGTTCCGAGGTCATTTCCGGATCGGCGGTGCCCTTGGCCCCGTTGGTGACGATCAGGTAGTGCATCTCCCAGCCGAGGGTGGTCCAGAGCGCGGCGGTGCCGCCGGCGCCAAAGTCGGGATCATCCGGATGCGCGGCGACCACCAGGCCGACCTTGTTGTCGGTATCGGGAGGAACTGTCATGGAACCACACTTTCAGGTCTGCGCATAATTTTGCACAGGTCGGGGTCTGAGCGCGACATTGGGGAACACAGGACGCTTGACAGCGGCACTACGGACGTGGCACTATTGTGACTATAACTACGAACGGAGGTTCCGCACACGTGCGCGGAGACTGTGCTAGGATTGCATTATGTCACTAGTAGGCATAGTGACAGCGGATTGCACAGCCAGTCACTGATCGAACCACCCGAGACGGACTTGCCAGGAACGAGGTATTCATCATGGCAGAGTTGACCAACAGCGAGGCTGAGCAAGCCAGTACGCCCCGACGGCGGGGAAAACGCGGACCGCGCTCCGACAAGCCGGAGCGCATCCTCGCCTTCCTGCAGGATTACTTCTCGCGTTACCACTATCCGCCGTCGGTGCGCGACATCGTCGAAGGTTGCGAGCTCTCGTCGACATCCGTCGCCGACTACAACCTGAAGATCCTCGAACGCGAAGGCCACATCAGGCGTGATCGAGAGCGGGCGCGCACAATCTCTCTGACCCAACCGGTCGAGCCGATCCAGTCGGCCACGCTTGAGCGGAGTGCGACTTCGCTGGAGGTTCCGATGCTCGGCTCGATTGCCGCGGGCACGCGGTCGCTGGTACCCGAGGGCGTTGATGTCGCCCACGCGGAAAGTCGGATTAGTGTCACTGCCGACATGCTCGGCGGACGCGACCCGGAACAGGTCTTCGCCCTGACTGTCCGCGGAGACTCGATGATTGACGCTCTGATCGCGGACAACGACACGGTCATCCTGGAGGAGACCGCAGATGTCGCGAACGGTCAGATGGCGGCGGTCTGGCTGCGGGAAGAGAACATCTGCACGCTCAAGCGGCTCTACTACGAAGGCGGGCAAGTGCGCTTGCAGCCGGAGAACCCGACGATGCAGCCGATCTTCACCGACGAATCGAACATGCAGGTCCAGGGCCGCGTCGTGTCGATCATCCGTCGACCTCAGTAGGTCGGTCGCTTTCCAGCCGGCACTTGTGCGTACACTGCAATGGTGCCGCCGGTTCTGAGCATCGACGACGTCAGCATCGAGTACAACACTCGCGAGGGTCCAGTGCGCGCGGTTCGCGGCGCCTCGCTGACGATGAATCGGGGCGAGATCGTCGCCCTGGTTGGCGAGAGCGGTTCCGGCAAGACGACACTGGGCCTCGCGATTCTGCGCATTTTGCCGCGCAACGCGGACCAGACCACGGGCACGATCCGCTACGAACACCGCAACATCGGCGAAATGGACCGCACGGAGCTGCAGCGCATTCGCGGCGACCAGATCTCAATGATCTTTCAGGATCCGATCGCCGGCCTGAACCCGATCATCACGGTCGGGCAGCAGGTCGAGGAAGTGATCACCTCGCATCGGCCGGTGTCCAAGGACCAAGCGAGGGAGCGAGCGCTCGACGCGCTCAATGCGATGCGCTTGCCGGATCCCGTCAGGATCGCCAAATCGTACCCGGGCGAACTGTCAGGCGGCATGTGTCAGCGGATCATGATCGCGATCGCGACGGCGCTCGACCCGCAGGTGCTCATCGCAGACGAGCCGACCGCCTCGCTGGATGTCACGGTGCAAGCGCAGATCCTGTACGAGCTGGAGCGGCTGCGCGACGAACGCGGTACAGCGATCCTGTTGATCACGCACGACATGGGCGTCGTCGCCCAGGTCGCGGAGCGGGTGGCGATTATCTATGCGGGCAAGATGATGGAGGTGGACGACGTGGTGCCGCTGTTCCAACAGCCCCGCCATCCGTACACCTGGGCGATGCTGGACACGCTGCCGAGGTTGGACCGGCGGCGTCGATCGCGACTGCGCCAGATTCCGGGCGGACTTCCAGACCTGACCGACGAGGAGATCGGTGATCACTGCGCCTATCTCTCGCGCTGCCCCAAGGCCCTGACGAAGTGCCGGACCGACGACGAGCCAGACTTGGCCGAGGTGTACGGCGGGCGAGTCGGGCAGCGCGTGGCCTGCTACAACCCGGTGCTCGAGGTCTAGCGCCGACCGGCGCCGGCCAACTCCGCCACCAACAGCTCCACTGCTACATCTTCGGGTAGACCTCCGCGGCCACTGCGGTAGTCAATGATCGCCACCTCGGCGTCGAGAATTCGCGCCAGCGCGGCGTCGGCTGACGCCTGGGTGTAGGCCTGCGCCTGGCGCCGCAGCCTGCGAGCGAGCCAAGAGAAATTGGTGTTGACGGCCGATTGGATGTCCTCGTTCGAGCCGCCACGATCGAGCACCTCTCGCGAGACGACGACCTGGCGGTATGTGCGCGCCAACATCTGGATGATGCGGGTCTCCGGCTCCCCTTCGGCGCGGACCCCGTCGAGCGCCTGCATCGCATCGGCGAGCCGACCCTCTGCGACCGCGTCCACCAAGTTGAAGATGGTGACCGAACGTACGGCCGGGACCATCGCCTCGACAATCGTCTCGTCAACGTTGGCGTCGCCCGCGTAGAGCGCGAGTTTGTCGACGGCCTGGGTGAGCGCGCCGCGGTCGCCGCCGGCGCGATCGACCACGGCCTGTGCGGCGTTTCTGGTCATGTGCAGACCGCGTCGGCGCACCTCGACGCGCAGCCACTGGAGCGCCTGCTCCGGCTTGAGCCGGGCGAACTCGCGAACGTCTGCCAGCGGTTCGATGAGTTGCAGCATGGGATTGCGGCGGCGCAGCTCGTCCTCGACGAATACGAGCACGGTCGTCGGGGGGATCTGCTCCAGGATGTCGGTCAGGCCATCCCAGTCACCGATCTGGCGCCCACGTCGTGCGCCGGGTTGGAATCCGAAGCGGGCGCAGAGTCCATCGACTCGCACCCAGCGGACCGCGCCAAGGAACGGCGCGGCAGAGACGGCCGCGCCGAGTTCACCCAGCGACACGCGTGCGCCGTCGAGGTTGACGGAGTTGTTGACGAGCGAGCCGTCGCTGTCGTGCTCGCGCCGCAAGGCTGCAACCGCCTCGAGACGGGCAAATCGGTCCTCACCGTGGAACAGGTAGACGGACATGGACTGAGCCTAGCGACCACATGCCGGCCGACCTGGCCGAGTTGGGGACAGTGGTGGCTATCGCGGCTCCGTGGTCTGGATCGTCTCTGGGTCGCGGGGCAGCCGCTCTCTGACTTGCTGCATCGCAGCGTCGAGATTGGTCACTTCACGCTCTTCACCGGGATGGAGGAATAGCAGAACGCAACGCTCGACTCGGCGCTTGAGGGACTGTTCGAGGATCAGCGCATACGACGCGGCCTGCAGGCGGTAGCCATCCAGCGCATGGTCGACGGCTTCTGCTTCGTGCAACGCATCGGTCTTATAGTCGACCACGACGAGATTGCCGTTCGGCAGTTCGTAGAGCAGGTCGATGAAGCCGTCGAGCAGGACGCCATCGATTTCGACGGCTGCGTAGATCTCCCGCCAGAGGCGTGGAGCGTGCACCGCCGCGCGTACGGTACGGCTCTCAAGCGCGCGCTTGACGAGCCGTTCGACTTCGTCGGCGGCCGGCCTCCTCAGCGATTCAGCCGCGGCCTGGGCACGGGCGGCATTTGCGATCTCCGCCTCGCGCGGGTTGTTCAAATCGATGACCTGGAGCACGCCGTGGGTGGCGCGGCCGATCGCGGTTCCGGCGCGACCGCGCCGCCAGGCAGGGAGATCATCGTCCGGCTCGAAGTTCGGATTCGCGACTGGCGCAAGCCCGTCATCGATGGTCGGCCTGGCGACTCCGGTAGCCGACTCGTGCGGCATTGACGCCCACTCCCGTATCGCCTGCTCCCGGTCCTCAAGCCAACGGGTTCGATCTTCGAGCGCGCCTTCCTGGGCAACGGTCGAGGACGATTGCTGGGAACCCTCATACTCGGGAATCTCGTCATACGAGAGGCGGCGGTATTGCGGTTGCGCCTCGCTGAGCACGTCGTCGATCTGTTGGGCGTCGCTCTTCCCGGAGTCACCTCGATACAAGCTGATGATCAGGTAATCGCGCGCTCGAGTCGCCGCTACATAGTTGCGACGCACGTACTCCTGACGTTCGAGATCACGTTCGCGGTCTCGGAGCGAGAGGAAGCCGGGTGTCTCCAGCCCGGAGCGCCATCGGACCTCTACCCGTCCGTCGTCGTGCCAGAGCAAGGGGAGGGCGTCGCTGCGCGGCGCAGAGTTGAGGCCGGCAAACACGACGACCGGAAACTCCAGACCCTTGGCCGCGTGGATCGTCATGATCCTCACAGCGTCGTGGTCTTCCTCGGGTACGACCGACTCGATCACCTGGGTGTCTTCCTCGGCCTGATGTTGGGCCCATTGCAGGAACTCGCTCAAGGTCGAACCGCCGCGATCGCTGAACGCACGCGCCTGATCGACCATGAACCGGTAGCGTTGCCAGTGCTCGCGAGGCTGCCGCTCCGCGACCGCCAACTCCATCAGTCGGCGTTCACGGATGATGAGCCCGACGAGCTCGCTGACCGACATCTGCCAGCGGCGCTGCGCTGTCGCACGCAGCCAGCGCATTGAGTCGGCGACCGGATCATTCCTGGCGACTTCTCGCGGCTGCTCGCGTCGATAGTCCCAGTGCCCGCGGGCAGTGCTCCAGCGATAGAGGTCGTCGTCGGCGCATGCGAACCCGGGCGACTTGAGCGCCGCCAACAATGCGATTTGGTCGGTTGGATCGTCGATCGCCTGGAGAATGCTGAGCAGGTCGCGCACCTCCCGGGAGTCGTAGACAAGCGAGCGGCTCTCCAGCCGGTACGGAATGCCGTATCGCTCGAGCGCGGGCAAGATGTGCGTCAGTCCCGTTCTGGTGGCGACGAGGACGGCGACGTCGGCGAACCGCGCATCGCGGGTTGCGTCGATGGCCTGGTCGTGGATCTGCCAGCTCTCCTGGTTGACGTGTCCGATTATGCGCGCCAGTGCGTCGCCTTCGGTTCGGCGAACGCCGGCGATTGGTCCCGACATGGCGCCGCCGACCACGGTAACGGCGTGCGATGCGTCATCAGGCGACGGTCTGAAGGCGTTCAGGTCTTCCCACTCGGCCTGATCCGGGCCGCCCGCCTGCATCAGCGGGGCGAAGACAGCATTGACGAATTGGGTTACGCCGGGCGCGGAGCGGAAGTTCTGGGTCAGTCGGGTCAAGCCTGTTTGCTCGCGGCGCTTGACCTCGTTGAACTGGCGGATGTCGGCGCGGCGGAAGCGGTAGATGGATTGCTTGGGATCGCCGACGAAGAAGGCGCGACCGGGCAGCCGTTTCGTGATCGCGTCCACGATCCGCGTCTGCAGGGGATCGTTGTCCTGGAACTCGTCAACGAGGATGCGCTGGAATCGATTTCCAACCGCCTGCGCAACCTCGTCGTTTCCCTCCAACAACAACCGCGCTCGGATGAGCAGGTCCTGGAATTCGAGCGTGCCGCGGCGTCGGCGATCCTCGGCGTAGTCGCCGACGAACATCCTTAGTTGATCGAATATTGGAGCGCTGAAGCGGAGCGCCAGTCTGCCGCGCAGTTCGTCGCGCTGCTGATCCAGGCTGCCCATGACCTCGCGAATCTCGTCCAGCACCTGGTTGGGCCAGTTGGCCTTTCTGCCAGCGTTCTGAACCTTGAGCGAGGTTGGCGTGGTGTGGATCAGCAACCTGGCGAGCCTGCCGGGTGACTCCAGGGAATCCTGCAGGCGTTGGAGGAAGGGGTCTAGCTGGACCAGCCGGAGGTAGAGCTTGTCCTTCTCGTCGGAGCAGTGATGCCGCGCTTCGATGGCCCGACCGAGAGCGGCGATGAAGAGAGCCGCGTCGGCCTCGTTTGCTTCGAGTCGCGCGGCGTCGGCCTGCGCACGGTCCCAATCCTCGTGCAGACGGCGAGCCACCTGGCGCAGGTCGTCCAGCTCGACCCCGGCGTCAAAGGCATACAACAGATGGTCGGCCAGGGCCTTGTCCTCCAGCAGGGCATCCAGCGCCTGCTGCCAGCGCTCGGCGAATGCGAGTGAGGACTCGGTCTCGTCGAGGATTCTGAAGCCAGGCGGCAGTCCGGCCTCGATGGGATACATCCTCAGTATCCGCGCGGCGAAGGCGTGTAGCGTCTCGATCGCGGCGTTGTCCAACTGTTCCGCAGCGTCCGCGAAGCGCAGTTGCAGTTGCGGGTCGGTCTCCTCCAGCCGACGCTCGTCGAGTCGCTCGAGAACGCGGTCATAGAGCTCGGCAGCCGCTTTCTCTGTGAACGTGATCGCAGCAATCTGGTTGGCTCGGACATCGCCGCTGGCGATCAGATTGACGATCCGACGCACCAGCGCTTCGGTCTTACCGGTGCCGGCGCCAGCCTCGACGAACAGCGTGTCGTTGAGACTCTGTTCGACGCGCTCACGGGCAGCCTGATCGGCGATCGTCATGATTCCGAGGCCTCGGGTCGCTCGCCCTCGCTGAGTTCTACGTAGTCGGCGAGCTGAGGGTCGAGCCGAATCCGTTCCCAGTTTCTCCGTCGTTCTGCGGGGCATATGGCATCGAAACTGCAGTAGGCGCAGTGCCTGCCTCTGGTGCGGCGATACTCCTCCCCAGGGTTGGCGGGAAATCGGCCGTGCTTGATGTTTTCGATGACCAGATCGACGACCGACCCAAAGCGAGCGCTGTTCTCGTCGCTCCATGGCACTTCATTGAAAGCGAAGCCGCCTCTCTCCGTGATGTACCAGTACGCGGAGCGGACGACGTCCCCGACGCCGGACTCGAGCAGTTGCCGAGCGGCGACCGCGTAGATCGGTAGCTGCAGATATTGTCCGCCGACGACCGGATCATCTTCCAGTTCGCGCTTTCGGGGAAACTCACCGCCCGTCTTATAGTCGATGACCATGATCAGGTCGCCGTCGTCGGACTGATCGATGCGGTCGATCCTGCCGCGCAACGGCAATGTGCTGCCATCGCCGAGGGCGAGCTCCACAGGCCCGGCGCTGCCGTCGAGCCTGCCGAACGTCAGCTCTCCGGCGATCTGCCGTACCTGGAATCGGGCGCGATGGAAATCATCCGCATCGAGCAGTGTGCGTAAATCGTCGAGGATGCGCTGTCGGTCGCGTTGCCAGAGCAGCCCTCGACCGGTCAAACCTTGCTCCTCAGCGTGCTGCATCCGGTGCTCGGCGATGGCGAAGAGACGGTCGCGGTCGGCGTCGGACCAACCGGCCCCCGGTTCCGGCTGCGTCGGAGTCGTCTTGAAGAACCGCTCGAGGATGTCGTGAATCAGGGAGCCCTTGTCGAGCGGGGTGATTTGCAGATCGTCGCGCGGGTCTTCGCGCTCCTCGAGGTGAAGCACACGCCCGAGGAAGTAGCGATAGGGACAGGTCGCCCAGTCTTGCAAGGCGCCCGCCGAGTGCGGCTGGCTCGCGGCCTGCGGCACACCGTCCGCGATCAACCCATCCCAGCGGGTCAACGCCTGCGCCGCTCGCCAGGAGCGCTGTTCGTAACCTCGACTCAGGGACGGGGTCGCCAGAGCCAGATAGTGTGCGGCCGGGTTAGCACTGCGCCTCAGTCCCGCGAGGTCGTATTCGTTCAAATCGGCGTATTCGGTTTCGTTGGTCACCGCCTGTTCAAATGACGGCGTGACTTCGATGGCGCCTCCGCCGATCTCATTGATCTTTGAGGCATAGACGCGTTCGCCATGCAGCGCGGTTGCCGATTCCAGCAACCAGCGGCTGGGCAGGCGAGCCTGCTGTGCCCGAACGTCGGCGCGCGCATAACTGAGGACCCGCCGGTCGGCGGCATGTAAGGCGGCCAGGAAGTCCGACCGTTCGCGCCGCATAAGATCGCGGCTGACCGGAAGCGAGGCGCGAGCCCGGAGTTCGTCGGACAACAGCGGATCCTCAGCGCGGGCCGCAGGCAACGACCGCTCGGCCGCGCCGACGATGTAGACGACGTCCCACTCCATGCCGAGCGCTGAATGCAGCGAGCCGACATAGACGCCGTCGCCGAGCCGGCCGTGATGTCCGACCTGCCGGGCGAGACCTCTCGCGGCCGCCGAGGCGAAGCGGATGCGCGTCGTTGCGCCAAGATCGTCGAGAGCGCTCAGCGACTCCAGCAGGGCTTCGACATCGTCCCAGCGGGCCAACTCGAGGTCGTCATCCCCGAGGTGCACGGCCTGGGCGAAGGCGTTGCGATCACCGGTGAGCGTACGTAGCTGCCGGCGTGTCCGCTCGGCGAACTCTGACCATGCAGCGTCAGCCGGCAGATCGTGGAGGAAGTCAGCGAGCTGGGTCGTGAACCGAACGAGCTGGTCAATCTGCGTGATTTCGCTTCTCACCCATGACAGGCGTCCGGGCCGTTCGTCATCGGGGTCACGCTGCAGACGTTCCAGGTCTTCCTGGCGATTGGCGCGATAGCGCTGCAGCCTGACGAGCCAGTCCTGAGGACCGCGCTGGAGATTGGCGCTTCGCGCGAGCTGGTTCCAGCGCGCCGTTGGCGCCGGATTTCCATCTCCGTCACGGACCGGACCTGCTGCAAGCCAGGGTGCGACGTCGGAGGCCCAGGATGGGGTCGATTCCTGGAGTAGCCGAAGGACTCCGGCGAGCACGCTGCCGGCGATGCTCTGACCCAGAGTTCGCGCGTTGCGTCCGTTCCACGGAACGGCGGCTGCGTCGAGCTGTTCAGCACAGATCCGGGCATAGGGATCGGGCTCTCGATAGAGAATCGCGGCTCGATGCAGCGGCGTCGGATCTTCCGACTGCAGCGAAGCGGTGATATCGCGAATCGCCGAGCGTACCTCCTCCTCAGGGTCCGGCGCCTGCACAATCCGCTGCGCAACGGGGACCGCGGGGCGCGAGGTTTCGCCCGCCACGCTCCAGTAATCCAGGACGCGATTGTCGACGGACTCGGCGTCGCCGCTGAGGCCAACGATCACGCGCACGTCGGTGTAACGCGTCAGGGCTTCCAGGAATCGCCTTTCCGATGCAGTCAAGTCTTCAGGCAGGTAGACGATGACCGAGCCAATGTCATCGAGCGTGCTGGGCCGTCCGCTGAGCGCGGTGATCGCCGACTCGCTCAGGTCTCGGTTCGAGTAGAAGCTGGCGGTCAAACCGCGGAATGCTCGATAGCGATTGACCAGGTAACGAGGAACGACCCCGCCTGCGCTGATCAGGTCAAGCGCGTCGTCGTCGCACTGGTCGAACTCGGCGAAGCGTTGTTCGAGCGTGCGCAGCATCGCGTCCTCGATTGGCAGGTCGCCAAACGCTGAGCGGTCGGCTTCGGCCACGGCGCGGATCGCTTCGTGCCGGTAGGCATCGCCGAGCGGCCGTCGACCCTGATTGGCCAACTCGCCCGAGCCGATCAGTTCAAGCAGTGCCCGCAACGGCTTGAACTGGACGTTGACGAGGCCTCCCGGTAAGCGTCCGAACGCGCGCCTGACGTGATAGCCCGACAGCGATGAGGGGGCCACGATCGTGACCGGCGCGAGCGGATCGTAGGCTCCATCGATGGTTTTGCACCGCTTGATGGCCTCTCGCAGCGCTTGTTGCGCTTCGCGACCGTACGCGTGGGCTGTCGCCTGGATCGCCATGTCGTGGCTTCCTGCGCTCAGCAGCGCGGTAGCTGGCTGAGCAGATCGTCTCCGGCGTCCTGGTGCGAGCGGACGATCTTGCCGTCGGTCGTGATTGCGATCACCACGTCCACGCGGCGTCCAAACGGACCGGTGACGAAGTAGGAGTGACGCCCGCCCTCGATGTCGTCGATCAGATCATGGATCCATACGTTCCAGCGGAACGGCTCGTCACCGCAGAACGAGAGTGAGTTGCCGGCTCGGTCACGACCGACGGCCTTGATCTCCCACTCAGCCACGATTCGGCGGCCCGGCCTAGGCGTCTTCCCACTGAACGAACATCGGCATCAGGACATGCACGTAGTTGTCGCGTCCGACGACCCGGAACACGCCGGGATTGCTGGGGCCGCTGGTCTCCATCGCGATCTCGGCCGAGGACGCGCCGCTCGCGATCTGCAACACATCCTGGAGGTAGCGCACGTTGTAGGCGATGCGTGAGTCGTCGCCCTCGATAGCGGCGTCGACGCGGCCGCGGTGATTGCCCAACTCTTCGGCTCGAGCCGTGAGGGTGATGTTCTGATCGGATGTCTCGCCGTTGAAGATCAGGCGGATGATTCCGCTCGATTCGCGCGCGAAGACGGCCGCCGAACGCACGCCTCCCTGCAGGACTGCTCCCGGCAGGATCGCGCGAGTCTGGTACTCGGCGGGGATGAGCTGGTCGTAGCTGGGGTAGTTGCCCTGGATCAGCTGCGCGGTCATTTGCACCGAGCGGACATGGAAGCGCACGTAGGTGCGGTCGGCGTGGATGTACATCTCAACGGCCGCGTCGTCGTCGGTCAACAGCCGCTCGAGTTCGTTCAACGCCCGCGCCGGCACCGTGATCTCCAGGCGTTCGGTCAGCTCCGAGGCGACGTTCATGTCGTATACCGCCAGGCGAAAACCGTCGGCGGCGGCGAGCGTCATCTTGTCGCCCTCGAAGCGGAAATGCACGCCCGTCAGCACGGGGCGACCGTCGTCGGTCGCGGCGGCGAACACGACGTGGCGCAGCGCCTCGCGCAGGTCGCGGGCCACGATCTTGATCCAGTCGCCCTCGCTGATGCCGGGGATGTTCGGATACGTCGTTGGCGACATGCCGTGGATTGAGGACTCGTTCGCGTCGGAGGCGCGAATCTGAGCGACCATGGAGTTTTCGGCGACATCGATAGTGATCTCGGCGGAGGAGAGCGCCGAGACCAAGTCGTTGATGAACCGATGCGGAATCGTGATCCCGCCGGGTTCGGATACGACCGCATCGATCGAACAGATCATCGCGATCTCGGTGTCAGTCGCGGTTAGGCGGACGCCGTCCTCGTCGGCCTGGACGTGTACGTGGCGTAGTTGGTCGAGTGAGTGTCGGGCCGCCACCGCGCGGGCGACAACGCCGAGCCCGTGCTGCAGCGCCGCCTGGGATGTCTGGATACGCATCGCGCCGCCCTCGATTCGAGTCCGTCGGTTTGGTCCAAGTATTGATCACTTGGGTTATCGATATACACATAGTTTATCTGATGAGGGAGCGACGACGGCGACCTGTTGATGGCCGGTTGACAGAGTGTGGACTATTGCTGTCGGGTCAGGCGGGAGCGCGTTCCGGGAGCGCATCGAGGATGCCGGTGAGGTCCTGTCCGCTCCAAGTGGGATGAGCGCGCATCATCTTCTCGCGATCGGGGTCCGGGTAACGCGAGACCCAGTAGACCGGGAGGCCGGCATTGTTGGCGCCGGTGACATCGGCCCAGGGGCTGTCACCGACATAGAGCACTTCGCAGGGGTCGAGATCGAGCCGTTCGCAGAGTTGCTCGAAAAACGGAAGGCGCGGCTTGTACGATTGGGCCTCTTCGGAGGAGAGCACCATTTCGACTTCGATGCCGGCTTTCGCAAGCGCGTGTTCGAGATGGTCGTCATCCGCATTGCTGCCGATGGCCACCCGGTAGCCACGCCGCTCGAGTTCAGCGAAGACGGTCTTGACCTCGGGATAGGCGGGAGCGACGGAGAGCACATCCCAGAGATGCTGGAAGGCGGTCGCCGGCGGGATCGTTTCGACGGAATGATGCTTGAACGCCTCGCCGAAGAAGTACGGCCAGGTCTCGGAGAATGGGCGGAATGTCGGTTCAGGGCCTTCGAGCGGACGCTCGGGATTGCGACCCTCGCGCTTGGCCATCTCGCGAGACGCCTCCAGCCACGCGTCCCAGACATCTTCACCGCTCGCGTGGTCGACCCCGTGATCGTGCAGCATGTCCTGGATCAATGAGGCGAACTCCCGCTCCTCGAGCTGCAACAGCGTGCCGTAACAGTCGAAGGCGACGGCGCGGACGGTCTCGACCGCTTGATCGGGTCCGACTGTCGGGGCTTCCGGTTCGCGCGGCGTCTCCTGGCTCGAATCGCTCATGCGAGGTTTCGCTTCCTTCGAGGTTCGTTGGATGGGTTAGCCGACCCGTCGAGCGTTGCTGCAGGCGCCCCGACGGACGTTAGCTCAAGCGCCCTAACGGACATTAGCTCAAGCGCCCTGACGGGCGAGCCAACGCGCGGCGTCCTTGGCGTGATAGGTGAGAATCATGTCGGCGCCGGCCCGACGGATGCCGGTGAGGGTCTCGAGGACGACACGCTCCTCGTCGATCCAACCGTTGCTGGCGGCCGCCTTGAGCATCGCGTACTCGCCGCTGACGTTGTAGGCGGCCAGCGGGACATCGAAGCGCTGCCGCGCGTCCCGCACGAGGTCGAGATAGGCCAGGGCCGGCTTGACCATGACCATGTCGGCGCCTTCGGCGAGGTCGCGCTCGATCGCGCGCATCGCCTCGCGACCGTTGGGCGGATCCATCTGATAGCCGCGACGATCGCCGAATTGGGGCGCAGAGTCGGCCGCGTCGCGGAACGGTCCGTAGAAGGCCGATGCGAATTTGGCCGAGTAGGCGAGCAGCGTGCGGTCGTCGAAGCCGGTCTGGTCGAGTGCCTGTCGAATGACCCCGACGCGGCCGTCCATCATGTCCGAGGGAGCGATCACGTCGGCGCCGGCCTCAGCCTGCGAGACGGCGGTCTGCGCAAGCAGTTCGACCGAATCGTCATTGAGCACCGAACCGTGCTCGTCGAGCACACCGCAGTGGCCGTGGTCGGTGTATTCGCAGAGGCAGACGTCGGTGACGACGATTAACTCAGGCTGTGCTTCTTTGATTGCACGGGTCGCTTGTTGAATGATGCCGTCGCGAATCCATGCGCCGCTGCCTTCGGCGTCTTTCGCGGCAGGCAGACCGAAGAGCAGGATCGCCGGGATGTCGAGGGAGCGAAGCTCGGCGGCTTCCTGTGCAAGCTGATCGACTGACAGTCGGGACTGACCGGGCATCGACGGAATGGGTTCGCGCACGCCCTCTCCAACGGTCACGAAGATCGGGTAGATGAAATCCGACGGACTCAGGCGAGTCTCGCGCACCATGCGGCGCAGACCATCGGAGCGGCGCAAGCGGCGCATTCGATGACCGGTTGGAATCCCGCCGACGTTGATGTCTGTGGCAGGATGCTGCGCGCTGGTCATGCTGGTTCCAGTTCCGGATCGTCCGGCGGTCCAAGGCTGGCGACGTAGCGCCCGACTGCCCGAACCAACCCTTCGATCGTGTGTGTCTCAGCAGTCGCGACGACGCGGAGACCAAGTTGCCGGGCCGCCTCGGCCGTCACCGGGCCAATGCACACGGTATGCAATGAGTCTAAATCGACGAGATCGCCAGCCAACTCGACCAGCCCTCGCGCCGTCGATGGCGATGTCAAAGTGACCACATCGACGCCCCGTCGGAGCTCGGCCAGCGCATCCGCATCAACGGACGGCGTGACGATGTCGTAGAGCGCCACCTCGTCCACCTCAGCGCCGGCGTTGCGGAGCCGATCGCTGAGCTGGCGCCCGGCCTGTGCCGCCCGAGCGAGCAGCACCCGCTTGCCGCGCAAGTCCTGCTGCGTCAATGCCTCAGCCAGGGCGTCTGACGTGAATACGGTCGGCACGACATCAGTGGTGATGCCGCGCTCCGCTAGCGCCCGCGAGGTCTCACTGCCGATTGCGGCAACTCGGGTGTTCGCCAGCGCTCTCGAATCCAGCCCGCGCCTGCGCATCGCGTTCCACAGTCGAGTGACGCCGTTGACGCTGGTGAGCCCCACGATGTCGTAGCGCCCTTCCGCCAATCGCCGAATCGCCTCGTTGACGTGTTCGCTGTCGATCGGTTTGATCTCAATGGTCGGCAGTCGCACGACGTGAGCGTTTAGTGCGCCCAGACGTTGGACCAGCGAGTCCGCCTGCGCCGCAGCCCTGGTCACGACGACACGTCTCCCCATGGTGCTCCACGAGACCTCAGGGGTGGCCAGCGACGTCACAGCCCCGATCACCACGGTCACCGGAGGCTCCATGTCCGCGGCCCGAGTGCGAAGCTCGCCAAGCGGAGCAAACACGGCACGCTGCGATGAGGTCCACGCCTGTTCGATGGCCGCAGCCGGCGCTTTTGCCGGCAGCCCCGCTTCCACCAGTCGGCGGGCGATCGCGTCGAAGTTTCGCCAGCCCATCATCACGACGATTGTCCCTCCGGCCTGCGCCACCGCCTCCCAGTCGACCGGCGGCGCGTCGCCGTCGCCCTCCGATCCCGTTACCACCGTGACCGCGGAAGCCGCGCGGCGGTCCGTGACCGGGATTCCGAATGCAGCCCCTGCCGCATGGGCACTGGAGACACCTGGGACCAGCTGAACCGGGATCCCTGCCGCAGCGAGGGCGGTGGCCTCTTCCCCGCCGCGACCGAAGATGAACGGATCGCCGCCTTTGAGCCGGACGACACGCTGTCCGCGGCGCGAGCGCTCGATCATCAACTCGATGATCTGCTCCTGTGTGGTCGTTGGCCCGTCGGGTGTCTTGCCGACGTCGATTACTTCGGCGCCGTCAGCCAGCTTGACCAGGTCCCTAGCAACGAGGCGATCGTGGAGTAGGACGTCGGCCTCACGAATGGCCTCCGCGCCGGCGAGCGTGATCAGCCGGGGATCGCCGGGACCGGCGCCGACCAGGTACACGGTTCGCACGTCGCCCGGGATGTCGCTCACGACTCCGCATCCTCTTCCATCAACCGTCGGCCACCCCGTTCGAGTAGCGTCGCCGCGACCTCTGCGCCGACCGACTCGGGGTCTTCTCCGGATCGTTGGACCTCGATTCGCTCCGAACCATCCCCGCTCAACAAGCGCCCGGCCACGAGCACTTCTCCGCCCCGCGCGCCTCCAAGCGCTGCCAAGGGGAGTGAACAACCGGCGCCCAACGCGCGCAGCATCGCCCGCTCGGCAGAGACCGCCAGGCACGTCGGCGCGTCGTTGGCTGCCGAGATCAGCTCCGCGTCCTCGGATCGACACTGAACCACCAACGCTCCCTGTCCGGGAGACGGCATCATCAGATCGATTGGCAACACCTCCGTGGCCACGCGCTCCAGCCGCTGTAGTCCGGCCGCCGCGACGATCACGGCATGGAACTCGCCCGCCTCCACCTTCCCAATGCGCGTATCCACATTGCCGCGAATGTCGACGACCTCCAGGTCGGGCCGCAGGCGCAACAGTTGAGCAGCGCGTCGGCGCGATCCGGTTCCGACCGTTGCACCCTGCGGCAGATCGAGCACCCCCAGGTCGCCCCGGCTGACTAGCGCGTCGCGGACATCGCCGCGCGGCAGGTATGCCGCCAAGCTCGTGCCCTCGCTGACCGTTGGCGGCACGTCCTTAGCCGAATGCACCGCCAGATCTATCTCGCCGTTGAGCAGGGCGGCCTCGACCGCCCGCACGAATACGCCCTGCCCTCCAATCGACCGCAGGCTGGACGTGCGGTCGCGATCGCCCTGGGTCACGATCGGTACGAACTCGGTTTCCAGACCGATCGCCGCCAACGCCTGAGAGGCCAGGTCGGCCTGGACCAACGACAGCTTGCTGGCGCGTCCTCCCAGGCGCAGCACCCGCGACATGGTCATTCGTCCGTTGCCACAGCCGCCGTCTGGAGACGCGACAACAGCAGCGTCTTCGCCTCGTCTCGGCGGCGCTGTGCCAGGAGGATGCGCAGCTGACCATCCATCGCCGTCTGCCAGGCCTCCGCGGGAATCGAGCGAAACACGCCCTGCTCTCTCAGTTCGGCTCTGACCTCCGCGACCAGTTCAGCCAGGCTCGACGTTTCCGCATCGAGATAGTCAGACAGTTCTTCCCGCACGCGGCGCGCCATGGCCGGGCTCCCGCCCCCGGTGGAGATCGCCACCGTAAGCGGCGCTCGACGCACCACAGCCGGCAGGATGAAGTCGCAGTTGGCGGGATCGTCGGCGGCGTTGAGCGGCACACCAACGGCGCGTGCATCGGCGTGCAGCGACGCATTGGCCGAGGTATCGCCGCCGGCTGCCATGACCAACGCTCGCCCGTGCATATCTCCGGATTGGTAGTCGCGGGGCAGATGCTCGATCCGCCCGGCGTCGCGCAACGCGGCCAACTCTTCAGTCAGGCCGTGTGCGACCACGCTGACGCGGGCTCCGGCGGCGAGCAGACCCTCAACCTTCTCCAACGCCAGTCGGCCGCCGCCAATGACCAGCACCGAGCGGTCCTTGAGGTCGAAGAAGACGGGGTAATACTCACGAACCACGTCGACCCCGCCGCATCAACTAGCCGGCATCGAGCTGCGCGATGCCGATCCCGCGTTCGCCCTGGACTGTGTAGAGCAGGTACGCGTTGCCGTTGTCCTCGAAGATCGCGGGATCGCGCAATTCGTGGACCGGTTCGGGCGCGAACCCACGCACGCTCGGCGTGATCGGCAGGTTGGCCCCTTCCCAGTCGTAGACCGGGCGCAGCACTTCTCGCTGTTCACCTGCGGCCCACGAACGCCAGTCTCCGGACAGTTCGATCGGTGAGACGAAGATCCGCTCGGGAGCGTCTCCAGCGTTGGACCAGAACACCCACAGCGTTTGGCCGCGACGCAGCAGCGCGCAGTGGCGCATGGTGTCGGCGAAGAGCTGCGGTCCCTGCTCGAATCCGCCGAGGCCGTCGTCGGAGCGGTAGATGATCCCGGGCATCGACATCCCGTACCAGCCCGGTTGGTCCACGTCGCGCAGGTAGATCATGCGCAGGTAACTGGTGGAGAGGATCTCCTCGCCCGCCTCGAAATTGATCCCGTCCCCCGATGTCGCTACCCGAGACACCTGGCGTCCGTCGTAGAGCTGACCGTGGAAGTAGAGCCGGATCTGATGCGACTCCTCGTCCACGATCGCATCGGGGGAGGCGATATGCGGATAGACGTGTCCCAGCTTCCGGGCCGGCCCCAGCCTCGGGTCGAACTCACCATCCGACTTCGGAAATGCGGTCTGTGAGAGCTGTAACGCGCCTGGCTCGTGCATGGTCCAGGGACCGAGCAGATGATCGGCGGCCGCCAGCCGGATGTAGGAGCCCTTGTGGTCGGCGAAGTAGAGGTAGAACTCGCCCAAGCGATGTGGCAGCCACTGCGGCGCGCGAATCAATGACGGCCCGTTGATGTTGTCGCCCATTCGCTGATCCATGTTCGGCCGGATGATCGGGCCGTCGGTGGATAGCCGAACTGCTCGCATCTCCGAAACTCCGTAAAGGCTCAATCGCACCCTGCTTTCGCCCATAGTAGGGGCGGATAAGCTCAATCGTATGAGGCTGCAGTACGGTCCGCTGCGTGAGATCATCGAGACCGCTATCCTCGGGCTGATCGTCTTCCTGCTGGCCCGTGAGGCGGTGCAGAACTTCCAGGTTGAAGGCCGCTCCATGCAGCCCACGCTGGCCAGTTCCGAACTGGTGCTGGTCAACAAGATCGGCTATTGGGAGGTCGATCTGGGACCCTTCGACGCGCTGGTACCGGACCGCGAGAACGGCGACTTCCTGCTCTCGGGTCCGCATCGTGGGTCAGTGATCATCTTCCGACCGCCCTACCAAAGCGCCCACGATTTCGTCAAACGCGTGATCGGATTGCCCGGCGACACCGTGGAAGTCACCGCCGGCCGCGTCTTCGTCAACGGCACCGAGCTGAACGAGCACGGCTACACATTTGAGCCGCCCCGTTACCAGTGGGGCCCGGCCGTGATTCCGCCTGAGCACTACTTCGTGCTCGGCGACAATCGCAACAGCAGCCAGGACTCGCACGCCTTCGGCCCGATCCACGAGGACCAGATCGTTGGAGAGGTGATGTTCCGCTGGTTCCCGTTCAACAAGATCTCGAGCGACATCTCGAGGGACGCTACCGACTATGAGGGGAACATTCTCCCATGAGCAACGCCGGCTCGGACGCGATGAGTTTGCTGGAGGAGGCGGGAGCGGTGCTCAAGGGTCACTTCCAGTACGCGTCGGGTCGTCACGGGGACACGTACATCGAGAAGTTCCGCCTGCTGGAGAAGCCACACGTCACCGAAGCCCTGTGTGGGCAATTGGCCGATCATTTCCGACGGCTCGCGCCTGAGTTGGTCGTCGGTCCGACGACCGGCGGCATTCTGCTGGCCCATGAAACGGCCAAACAGCTGGGTGAATCGATCAACGCGTACTTCGCGGAGCGCAGCGAGAGTGGTGGTCGATACCTGGGCCGGGGGTTCGTGGTCTCCGCGGGTCAGACGGTGCTGGTCGTCGATGACGTGCTGACGACGGGCGGCTCGGTGAGAGACACGCTCGACGCGGTCGTCAGTGCTGGAGGCCGGCCCATAGGAGTCGGGCTTGTGGTCGATCGCACCAACGGGGCGACGAGTTTTGGGGAACTCGAGACGTTTGCCTGCCTGGCTATCGATGTCGCCAGCTATGAACCGGACGATTGCGAGCTGTGCGAAGCCGGGGTCGAGCTGACGATCACTTAGCGGATCGCGTGAACGAAGAGACCGGAGCCGACGCCGGCCAGGTCAGCCAACAGCGATAGCGCCAGCGCGTAGATGCCGAACCCGATTCCGACGCTGACGATGGCTGCGCGGTCGTCCGCATCTGGTGCGGCGGCTCGCACCGCGATCACGGTCAACATCACGCTGGCGATCGTCACGATCAGTCCGACGGCGAAGCTGGCGGGGCCCACGAACATGAACACCTGCCACGCGGCGAATCCGCCGACCAGCGCCATCGAGCGCATGAGCGCGCGGAGGTCGACGTTGACTTCGAAGATCGCCCGAAGTGCCTGCCAGGTGATCGCAAGCCAGAGCGCCCAGCCACCCAGCGACGCTAGCGAGCCCAGCAGCAACACTTTCAGCGCGGGATCGGCGACCGCGGCGCCGCCGGTATCGATCACGAGCCAGAGCCAGCCGCCCACGCTAGCGAACAGCACTCCAAACACGAGCACGGCCAGCGTTGGCCGCGTGTCGGACTCCTTCCTCGTCACGTCGCCGACGACGCCGAGTTCGCCGGCCAGTAGGCGTCGGAGCAGGACCAGCGACCGTCGCCAGTCAACCGGGGCTTCGATCGAGGCATTGGGGCGAGACCCGAACAGACGGCGTCCTCGACCCAATGATCGATTTTGGACGCCGGCGGGCAGAGATCTGATCTGAATCATGGCGTCGAATCTGGACATCGAACTGTCATGGCTCCACTATGGGCTGATGGCGCAGGTCCACGATCCGCAAATCGGTAAATTCGACATCGCCGAGCTAAACGATGCGGTCACTCGCTGCCGCCGTTGCCCGCGACTGGTCGAATGGCGCGAGCAAGCCGCGACCGACAAACGCGCCGCATTTCGCGATCAGGACTACTGGGGCAAGCCTGTACCTTCCTTCGGTCCCGCCGATGCCCGCATCCTGGTCGTCGGACTCGCGCCCGCGGCGCACGGCGCAAACCGCACAGGTCGGATGTTCACGGGCGACCGTTCCGGGGACTGGCTCTACCGGGCGATGTGGCGTGCGGGCCTAGCGAGCCAACCGGAGTCAACCTCAGCCGGCGACGGTCTCGAACTGGTCAACACCAGGATCACATCGATTGTACGGTGCGCGCCGCCGGACAACAAGCCAACCGTCGACGAACGCGACCGCTGTCTGCCCTACTTCCGACGCGAGCTTGAACTCATCACGGACCTGCGAGTGGTCGTTTGCCTTGGCGCCTACGCCTGGGAGAACTCCGCCCGACAACTCGGTATTCGACCGCGCCCGAAGTTCACGCACGGCCTGGAGCACTCCATTGGAGACCTGACCGTGGTGTGTTCCTATCACCCGAGCCAGCGCAACACCTTCACTGGCCTCCTGACCGAGAACATGCTGGCCGAAATCTTCCAGCGCGCAGCGAAGCTGGCAAGCTAGACCCCCGACGCGCTCAGCGCGCGTCCGGGGACTCGAACACCGTGTCGCGCGCGCCGGCGACGCCGAGGTTCTGAATCCGCCGATCGTCGATTGCGCTGGTCTCAGCGCGGTCAAAGGGCGTGTCGCGGTGGAATTGGGCGAGGTACTCCGCGAGCGCATCCTGCTCCGTGCCCGGTGCCGCAAAGTCGACCAGGCCCGGATCGACGGCGACGGGATCATCGATCAGGCCGTTGCCGTTGGTGTCCGGGAACTCGGCCGAGGGCGGATTGTATTGACCCGCTTCTCCCGCGAGATCGATCCGGCCAGGCGCGGGCAACGCAAACGGATAGCCGTCCCCGCCGTTGGCAGTGAAGTTCAGTACCGCTATGTGAATCGCGCGCTCGGGATGGCCGACCAGGACGCCGTTCTCGACTACGCGGTCCGTGACTCGATCTTCGTCGTCGACGATGGCGAGGGAACGAATCCGTCGTCCTGGTGGGCCGACGGGATCGAAGCTGAAGCGGACGCCGGCGACCTGCGGGAAACGACCGTCCGGGACCTCGCCGACGCCGTCGAAGCCGACGCCATGTTCGAGCAGGTCGACCAGCTTCCGCGCCGTGATCGGGACGATGACGAGTCCGTTGTTGAAGCGCAACACGCTCTCGACGGCGAATCGCGAGATGTCGCCGTCGCGCTTGCCGCTGGCCGGATTGCCGGCTGGCGGAGCGAACGCGACCTCGTCCGCCTGCAGCGCCCCCGCTGGCTGCCAGACGCGGCCGATCTGATCTCGAATACCGCCGGAGTTCTTGAGCGCAACCGCGACTCGAGGATCGTACTGACGCGCGAGCCACAGAAATGCGTCGGCGACGAGGTTGCCGAGATTGGTTTCCTGCGTGCGGACATCGCTTCGTCGCCCGGCGAGATAGACACTCGTCCGCCCCACGATCTCGCGGTCCCGTTCTTGGATCACTGCGCGCAGCGTTCGGACGATTCGGCTTACGCCCGGGATTGGTGCGGCCGCGGACGCCGCCGAACCCTCCTTGTCGGTGGCGTAGATGCCGCTCACCGAAGGATCGACGCTCTTCGCCATCACCAGCCCATCGCGATCGAAACGGACAACGAGGCGACCGAGGTAGCGATAGTCCGCGTCCGTATTCACGAGCAACAGTGGCTCGCCGCTGGCCGACCTCATGCGCAGCGGATAGTTCCCCGCCGCTCGATCCCCGTCCCGCAAACGGTCCGTCTTGTCGGCGAGGATGGTATTCGAGCCCCCTGCGACGATGATGTCGACGTCCTTCAGCAGGCTCGCCAACTGTTGCTCGATCGCAATCTGCTGCATGTGCGCGAGCAGAATGATCTTGTTGACGCCCTGCCCGGTCAGATGGTCCACCGCCTGCTGAATGACCTCGGCGAGCGCATCGAGGTCGAATCCATCCGCAGGTTCCACCGTGACGGCACCAGCGCTGGAGATCCAGGCCAGATGCGGTGTCGTCGCCCCGACGATGCCGATGGACTCCCCGTCCAGGTCGACGATCACGCTGCGCGCCAGGCTGCCGGCGGCCAGTGGGGCGCGCTGGGCATCGGCAGTCACCAACGGCAGCAGGGCCGGATCGTCGGCCAGGCCCAGATTTGCTGACAGGTAGGGGAAGGCGGCGCCGACGTAGCGGCCATCCTCTCCCTGCTCGGGCGCGATGATCGAAGCGAGCGCGCGGGGGCCGAGGTCGAACTCATGGTTGCCCAGCGCCGCGGCTTGAAATCCCATCGCATTCAATAGGGCGATATCGCCGCGGCCGATCCCGGGCACTCCCAGGAACGCGGCGGTACTTGGGTCGGCTGCTCCGTAGAACCGCGGACCGGGGATGAAGTTGTCCCCGGAACTCAGGACTAGCGTGCGCTTCGGCATATGCCGACGGAAGCCATCAAGCAGCGCAGAGAATGTCTCGACGTTGTCGAGCGCGCCAACCGCGCCGTCCATGTCGGCCGCGTGCAGCAGCTGCACGGCAAATCCCGAGTCCGCCGCCGCCGGTGACTCCGTCGTTACAGCGACGCTGGCGCTCGCTGGTTCGACGTTCGAGTCGCTTTCGCGCTCGGCGGGCCGAGGTGCGGGTTGCCGGGCGGGTGGACGCGAAGGCGCTCCAGCCTGCGCTGCTACCTGAACTTCCGATGCTTGAACCTGTGCCGACTCAACTGTCCGGGTCGAGTCGGCGTCGGTGTCGGAATCACACGCGCTGACAAGACAGACCGCGGCCGCCAACCCAAGGGCGAGCAGCGTGGCCGCCCCGCGGCGCGGCCCATCCATCCGTGGAGCTAGCCGACGCAAAGACCGCCATCGGCGCAGCAGTCTTCGATCGATTCTGCGCCCGCAGCGACATCGGCCAACGGGATCAGGTTTTGGGCACGGGACGCGTAGGACGCTTCGGGCAGGTCATCGGTGATCGTGTAGACCTCCCAGCGCGTGCCGGATGGATCGGAAACCCAGACCTTGTCCTGCTCGGCGTGGCAGCAGACCACCGCGTCTTCGATCTCCATCTCGAGTCCGAGCCCACCAAAGCGTTGCGTTTCGGCGTGGACTTCGGATGTCGTCGCAACCTCGACGCCGAGGTGGTTCAGTGGAGCTGCCGCGGACGGATTCTCAATGAGGACCAGTTTCAGCGGGGGGTCTTCGACCTCGAAGTTCGCGTAACCGGCACGCACCTTGTGCGGCTGGGTCTTGAACATTTGCGTGTAGAAGTCGATCGCCGAATCAAGCTCGGCCACGTTCAGCGCCAGTTGCACGCGCGACATCTCAGACCCTCCTCAATCAGCGACGGCCAATTCGCGCTCGTCGCTCGTCAAGCTCAGCCTATTGCGTTCATGGACGATCGGCATGACCCAATCACCGAAGCGCTTCGCCTCGTCGTCGTGGGGGTAACCGGACAGGCAAAACTCGGTGCAGCCGATCTCAACAAACTCCTGCAGCGTATCGGCGACCTGCTGCGGATTGCCGACGACCGCGAGTCCGGCGCCGCCGCGCACGGTGCTTAGCCCGCTCCAGAGATGGGGCGCGATGCGATAATCGTTGTCCTTCGACTCGTCCGCCAATTGCCACATGCGGCTGTCTGCTTCCGACTCTCCGCGCCACTTCTTTCGGGCCTGCCGCTGTCGCTCCGTCGTGCCCGTAATCAGGCTATGCGCTGCTTCCCAGGCCTCGTTCTCCGTCTCGCGCACGCAGACTTGTAAGCGCATGCCGAAGCTGATGTTGGGCCGGCCGAAGCCCTCGGCGCGGCGCTTGACGTCAACCACCTTGACGGCGGTCGCCTCCGGCGTGTCGCCCCAGAAGAAGTAGCAATCGGCGTGCCTGGCGCCGACGTCCCGCGCGGCTTCGGACTCACCGCCGATGTAGAAGCGCGGCCACGGAGCCTGGTACGGCTTGGGATAGGCGTGCGCTCCCTTGAGCTGGTAGTGCTTGCCTTCCCAGTCGATCCGCTCCTGCGACGTCCAGAGCGCCTTCATCACCTGAACCGATTCGTCCATCACCTCGTATCGCTCGTCGTGGCTGTAGGTGATGCCGTCGCCGGCCAGTTCCTTTGGATTGCCGCCGGCGATCAGGTTGATGTACACGCGCCCCTGCGAGAGCTGGTCGAAGGCCCCGATCATCCGCGCCATCTGGGTCGGCAAAATGTAACCGGGTCGCGCCGCGACCAACATTTTCAGCGTCGTCGTCTTGGCCGACATCATCGCCGTCGAGATCCAGGCCTCCCAGCAGGTCGGCGTAACCGGAACGAGCGCATACTCAAAGCCGGCCGATTCGGCGGCCAGCGCGACGCGCTCGAACATCTCCATGGAGGCTGGGATGAACTGCTCGGGATCGGCGAAATTGGTCAGGTCCCCGTGCGTGGGAATGTACCAGCCGAAACGAATCTGAGAATCAGGCATAGACACATCCAACCTCGTTCAAGTCAGTGAATTCTACGGTAGCTGCGCCGGGGGGCCTGTCGGGATGGCTGCCATGTCCATGGGGAAGCGGCCGTTGACCAACGTGACGATACAGTGTGTGCGGACGACCTCACGGGTTGAACGTCACGGGAGATCACAATGACCCTAAACACCTACCTGACCTTCGAAGACAACTGCCGCGAAGCGTTCGAGTTTTACCGCTCGGTGTTCGGCGGCGAGTTCTCAGAACTACAGACCTTCGGCGACGGCCCGCCGGACATGGGCGTACCCGATGACGCGAAGGCACGCATCATGCACGTCTCGCTGCCGATCGGTGAGAGCGTTCTGATGGGCAGCGACTCGAACCCGGCATTCGGCCCGGGACCAGTCGTGGGCACCAATTTTTCGATCAGCTTCGCCGCCGCCAGCCGGGCCGACGCGGATGAAAAGTTTGCCGGGCTCTCGGCCGACGGGCAGGTGGACATGCCGATGGCCGAGATGTTCTGGGGTGACTACTTCGGCTCTTGCAGAGATCAGTTCGGAATTGCCTGGCAGGTCCTCTGGCAGCCGCCGCAGGATGACTGAACCCAGCCCTCGCTAGGATCAAGCTCAGCGCGCCGACCCACCCAGGGTCGGGTGTCTTGACCGGTTGGAGGTTCGCGTGGGCAAACTCGACGGCAAAGTCGCAATCATCACCGGCGGCAACAGCGGAATCGGCGCCGAGACCGGTCGGCTCTTCGCGGCCGAAGGGGCGAAGGTCATCCTGATGGCCCGACGAGTTCCCGAAGGCGAAGCGATCGTGGCCGAGATCAAGGAGTCGGGCGGTGAGGCCACCTTTGTCGCCTGCGACGTCGGCGACAACGACTCCGTCGTCGCGGCGGTCGACCAGGCCGCGGACGCCTATGGCCAGATTGACCTGCTGTTCAACAACGCCGGCGGCGGTGCGGGCGAGTACTTCCCCAACGAGCCCAATGAGATGTGGCTACGGGTGATCAACGTCAACCTGACCGGCACGTTCTACGTCAGTCAGGCGGTCTGGCCGCACATCGTCGCTGCGGGGGGCGGCGCAGTCGTGAACATGTCCTCGTTGGCCGCGCAACGAGGCTTCTCCTCGCGCATGCAGGACGAGTTCGGCACGACTTCCGCCTCGTACTACGCGGCCAAGGCCGGTGTCGACGCCTTAACCCGCTACATGGCCGGCGTCGGCGGTCGCGACAACATCCGCGTCAACTGCGTGCGGCCGGGACAGATCATCACTCCGGGCGCGACCCGCGGTACCTACAACGACCCCGACGGCGGGCACCATGTCTTCGAGAAGATGTTCGACTTCGCCCAGATTGTGCAGGGCCCTGGCTACTCAGTCGACGTGGCGAACCTAGTGCTGTTCCTGTCCTGCGATGACTCGAGGTTCATCACCGGCGAGATCATCAACATCGACGGCGGCGTCGCCGCGAAGATCTAGGACGCAGCTTCGCTGACGCTGCAGGCCGACTGGCCGGCCGTCACTTCGGCGTTGATGTCCGCATCGATCCAGTCGGTGAGGATCTTGCGGTGCGCGATCTTCCAGACGCCGTCGACCCGCCGCAGCCGATCTTCGTACCGGCCCTGGAACGTGATCCGGGCGGGCTCACCAAATGGATTGTCGCGGCTCCCCGCAGTGACGACCGTGCAGTAGGACCTCATGGTCGCCTCATCGCCGTCGCCATCAATCACGAAGTTTGAGGGTTGGTGGCGCGACACGCGGTCATCATCGTTGTCGGTGACACCGGATGCCAGGCCCCAGAGCGCGTCGCCGGTGATCCAGAGTTCCTGCAGTTCCATTTCCATGACGGCGTCGTCGGTGAAACAGGACCGCCAGCCATCCGGATCGCGAAGATCCAGCGACTGGCTATAGCGTCCGGCCAGCACAATGATTTCTGAACGATCGTCAGCGGTGAGCGGCATGGCGCGCTCCTTTCGTCTGTTTGATGCGGAATGCCGACAGGCTAGAGATTTCGAAACGGCCCGAAGGCCACGTCGTCGGGTTAGCCCTGGTACTCAGGTTCCCGCCGCTCGGCAAATGCGCGCGTGCCCTCCCGCGCGTCGTCCGAGCTGAATGCCAGCCTCGAGTATTCCTGGTAGAGGCGCAGCCCGTCGGCCAGTGACATATCGCGGCCGCGGCGGGCCAGTTCCTTGGTCAGCCGGATCGCCAGGGGACTGTTGACGGCAATCTTGGCCGCCATGTCGTTGGCGGTCGAGATCAGCTCCTCCGGCTCAACGACCTGGCTCACAAGACCGATGCGCAGCGCTTCTTTGGCGTCGATGAACTCTCCGGTCAACAGCAGGCGCATCGCGTCGGATGTGCCGACGAGGCCCGGTGTGCGCAACGCCCCGTAGCCGTGCAAGATGCCCCAACGCGGCTCGGGACATCCGAACTGGGCGGTCGTGTCGCAGATCCTGATGTCGCAGTAGAGCGCCAGCTCGAGGCCGCCCGCGAGGCAGTAGCCGTTGATTGCCGCGATTGTCGGCTTGGCTGTCTCCAACCCGTTGTCGAAGCGCTCCGCCGCCCACGGCCTCCACGCCTGGCGCTCGCCAAACTCGAGCAGGTCGTGACCCGATGTGAACGCCCGCCCGGATCCGCTGATCACGACACAGCGCACCTGCGGATTAGAATCGGCTTCCTTGAACGCGTCGCCGATTGCGTGGTACATCTCGTCGGTCATTGCGTTCAGCTTTTCCGGGCGCAGCAACTGGACCGATGCAATGTGCCCGTCCACCGAATAGCCAATCTCGTCCATTTCATTCTTCTCCCGACGCTCGAATTCACTTGTTCAGGTTGACTGTCAAGATAAGAAATCGCGGGCCGCGCCCCGTCAGGCATAGAATGAGGCGCAGATATCTGCCGCGTCTGCGCGGCACTTGGTACGAAGGAGAGACCGATGCAGGTCAAGGAACTCGGTCACGCAGTCATCAAGGTCCGAAACATGGAGCGCTCGGAAGCGTTCTATGGCGACGTACTGGGCATGAAACTCGCCGCTCGGCACGAACAGATGCCGATGACGTTCTACACGCTCGGCAACCACCACGACCTGGCCCTGCTCGAAGTGGGCGAGGACGGCCCCGAGACCGCCGACCCCAAGGCGCCGGGCCTTTACCACCTCGCCTTCTGCATCGGCGACACGCTGGACGAGTTGCGCGAAGCGCGAGACGAGCTCGAAGCCGCAGGGGTCAAGGTGTTTGCGACGATCGATCACGTGGTCTCGAAGTCGCTCTACCTGAACGACCCGGACGGCAACGGCGTCGAGCTCTACGTAGACGGTTCAGACATCTGGAAGACCGACCCCCAGCAGGTCGCCCAGGGCGCGCCGATGGAGCTGTAGCTCTCACGCTTCGGACAGTCGCTGCACTGTTCCGACGTGGCGCCCGCAAGCTCATGAGTACCTCGTTCGGCGTGACCCCTGAAGAGCGCGAGGGTCTGCTGGAGGCCGCTCGTTCGATCGCGCCGAAGATTCGCGAGTCCGCCGGCGAGATTGAGGCCGCTCGGCAGCTTCCCGGGCATATCGTCGACTTGCTGAAGAGCGTTGGCGCGTTCCGGCTACTCCAACCGCGTTGGCTGGGCGGACACGACGCCGACCCCGTGACCCAGATCCTGTTCATCGCCGAGCTAGCCAGAGCCGACGCCTCGACCGCCTGGTGTGTGATGATCGGCTGCGACGGCGGCTTGCTGACCCGGGAGCTTGAGCCAGACGTCGCCCGCGAGATGTACGCCGACATCGACGCCGCCACTTGCGGGGCGGGCTACCCGCCGGGGACCGCTCGAAGAGTCGAAGGCGGCTACGTGGCCAGCGGTCGCTGGCCCTACATGAGCGGGATTACCCACGCCGACTGGGTGCAGATGAACTGCCGGTTGAGCGGAGACGATGCGCCATCGGACGGACCGCCGTTCATCAGACTGGTCGCGCACCGCGACGAGGTCACGATTCTCGACACCTGGAAGACGGGCGGCATGTGCGGCACCGGCAGTCACGACGTTGAGGTCAAGGATCTATTCGTTCCTGACGAACGGAGCGTTCCTCCGCGCCCCGGTAATCGCTCCGTGCCGGACGATCCGTTGCGTCATCCCGCTTGGCTGCTGCCCAAGCACCTCGGCGTGGCGCTCGGTCTGGTCCAGGCGGCGCACGACGAGGTGATGGAACTCGCCCGCGACCGGATCGCCTTTCGCGGTGCGCTGCGTGACGACCCGCTGACCCAGGCAACACTCGGCGAGACGGCGGCACAGATCGCCGCCTGCCGCGCATATGCGCTGTCGGCGTCCGATGCCGCCTGGCAGGAGGTCTGTGAGACCGGCGAAATGTCCGACGCGAACCGGGTCAATCTGCGCCTGTCGATTACACACGTCCACCAGGAGTGCCAGAGAGTCGTCGAGCAGCTCTACGCCGTCGCCGGCTCCGCGGCGCTGTACTCGGATCGCTCCGCACTCGACCGACGGCTGCGCGACATCCACGCGATGAATCAGCACGTAGTGCTGGGAGCGTCAAACTATGCGGCGGCGGCGCGCGTACTGCTCGGTGACGAGGCCCGCGCTCCATTCTGGTAGCGGACCGGTCGTCGATCGCTTAGCTGCGATACATCGGCGCCATGAAGAACCAGACCGGCTGGGGCGCGCCCTGGGCGGCGAGCGCTTTCCGCACGGTCAGGATCAGTTTGCCCGCCTCCGTGCGTTCGAAGAACCAGTCTTCGGTCTGATGACCGCCGGGATTGGGCGCGTCGGCCAGTTCCAGCGCGGCCTCTTCGTAGTAGGCGCGAATGTCGTTGGCCAGCGCCGTCGTGTGTCCGCCCGGGATGCCGGCTTCCTTCCACGGCGTGCCATTCACGATGTTCTGGAGCACATCCAGGGCATGCGGCACGCCATCGGCGTCGACGGCGTTGCCGACTTCGCTGACCCCGCGGCGAGCGAGGGCGCGATCGTAGGCCTTGCGCAATCCCCGTGCCTCGTCCACGGCCGGCGCCAGATCGGGATCGAATCGCGGCGGCACCGTGCAACTCAATGGCTCTTCGACGCCCACGATTTCCTCGGGATGAACATCCAGCACCGGACCGGAATCGCGCTCCAACAACGAGAACGCGCGGCGCAGCACGTCGTGCTGGAAATCGGGATCGTTGGTCTTCCCCAGCGGCCGTCCAAGCGGGAACTCGCAATGCAGCACTCGCGGCGGGCGCATGCGTTCGCCGACGGAGCGAATCGAGGTGATCGTCACGGTCGACAGACCAGCCGCCTCGAAGACGTGGGCCAGCGTACACACGGTACGCGAGCAGAGCGGTCAAACCGGGGTCAGGAAGACAACGTCGACGCCGTCGGCCTTGAGCTCGGCTGCGCATGCCGGACCGGAGTCGTTGCGGATCGTGGCGACATCGTCGGGCTGATTGCCGGCAAACGCGTAGTGCTTCGAGGCAACCGAGCCGATGATGCCCTGTTCGACCAGCTCATCCAGGCGTGCCAAGGGATAGACGACGTTGTAGTCGATGCCGAATGCGGAGCGGTCGAAGTTGGGGCTCCAGTGGCCCATCACCAGCTGGCGGTCGTCGTGGTCAAGCGCGCGATAGCTGGTGTCGGTTACCGTGAACGACTCCCCGCCGCGCGGATACAGGGCCGCCGAGGTCACGACCGCCACTCTCGCTTCGGACAGCGGCGGTGGCACGGTCCAGGCCGTCTCGGAGAACTCGGGGACGGGCTGCTGGCCGACCTGTGCTCGTATCAGGGCGTCGCCAGATGGTTGCTCTGCCATTGATTACTTCCTCACGCTGGACTTGCGCTGTTTGAGATTTACCACGTGTCGATGTTAGGCCGCCGGCCGCGACGGATCGGCTCCGGGTTCTCGCAGGCCATCAGTCCTCGGACGATCCAGCGGCGGGTGTCGGCCGGATCGATCACGCCGTCGTTCTCGTGGACCGAGGCCGAGTTGATCGCGTTGCCCCGCCAATAGGCGTCGGCGACCAGCGCCTCGTAGCGGGCGGCGCGTTCCTCGATGTCCCCGATCGCTTCCAGCTCGGCCCGGTTGCCCAGGCGGACAGCCGCTTCGAGATTCATGCCGCCCAGCTCGGCCGTCGGCCAAGCGAGCGCGAATAGCGGCGCACGCGAGCTGCCGGTCATCATTGCCTGCGCCGCCAGACCGTAGGACTTGCGCAGGATGATCGTGAATCGCGGCGACTGCGCGTTGGCCAGCGTGACGAAGACGTTGTTGCACTTGCGGGCGAGGCCGGTGCGCTCGATGTCGGGTCCGACCATCATCCCGGTCGTGTCGACCAGCACGAGGATGGGGATGTTGAAGCAGTCGCAGAGCTGCGCGAAGCGGCAGAGCTTGTCGGCGCCATCGCTGTCGACTGCGCCACCAAGATGTTCGTTGTTGTTCGCGATCACGCCGATCGGGTGGCCCTCAATGCGGATCAGCGAAGTGATGATCCCGACGCCAAACTCGCCGCGTAACTCGAGCACCGAGTCGATGTCGGCCATCTGCTCGATCACCTTGCGCACGCTGAAGGGTCGCTTGCGGTTCTCGGGAATCGCGTGTCGCAGGTGTCGCTGATCAACGCAATCCCAGCTCGGAATCGAGCCCTGGAAATAGGACAGATACTGCTTCGCCGCAGCGATCGCCTCGTGTTCGTCCTCGACCAGGATGTCGACGCTGCCGGCCGGGCCGAGATCGGACATCGGGCCGATCTCTTCGGGCGTAAACAGGCCGAGCCCGCCACCCTCGATGGTTGCGGGTCCGCCCATGCCGATGTTGGCGTCGCGGGTGGCGATGATGCAGTCGGTGATGCCCAGGATCGATGCGTTGCCAGCGAATGTACGGCCCGCTGTGATCCCGATCATAGGCACCGTGCCGCTGATTCGCGCCATCATGTCGTACGTCGGCACCCACTGGCCGGCAGACGAGACATCGGAGAAATCGGTGTCACCGGATCGGCCGCCGGCGCCCTCGGCCCAGACGATCAACGGCGTCGCCTGTTCGTCGGCGAACTTGATCACCCGGTCGGTCTTCTGGTGGCCCATCATGCCCTGGGTGCCGGCCCAGACCGTCTCGTCGTACATCGCGACCAGGGTGGTCGCGCGGTTTTCGTCGAACAGGTTGCCGTTGACTGTGCCGATTCCGGTAATCATGCCGTCGGCCGGCGCGCGCACCCGCATTTCTTCAATAGACATGATTCTGTGTCGAGCAGGCAGGACCAGTTCTCCCATCTCGACCCAGCTGCCGTCGTCGACCAGCTCCGCCAGGCTCTCGCGCTGCGTCAGCTTGCCCTTCTCGTGCCGGCGCTCCACCCAGGGCTGGCGGTTTTCGTCCTTGCCGGCGTCGAGATTGTCAAACAGCTTTTGCAGATCGGGCCGGATGTAGTCGAGAGCGATTTCCTGCTGTTCTTCGCGAATCGCGTCGCCGACGTCGGCCTGCTCAATGAAGGCGAGCGGGTGTCCTTCGTAGACCACGTCGCCGACCGCGACCGTGAGCTGTCGCAGGTAGCCGCCGATGTCGGAGTTGATGATGTGCTCCATCTTCATCGAGTCCATCACGAACATCTGCTGGCCCTCGCGAACGGCGTCACCTTCTTCGACCAGGATCTGGATGATCGTGCCCTGTAGCGGAGAGTCGATCGGCTCCGTCCCCGGCGGCCCCACGATGTTCGGCGCCGGCTGTGTCCCCGGCGTCATCGTCGCGACGCCCTGCTGCGCCCTGGTCCCTGAGCCTTCGCGGAAGTAGTTCAGTCCGGCGAGCGGATCGAGCGTGTCGAGTTGCGCTCCTGCAAGTCCGGCCTGCGAATCGGAAGCGCCATTTTGAGCGGGCAGATCGAGCTCCGGCTCCGCAGCAAGCTCTGCGACATGGTCATCAACCCAGCGGGTGTAGATCGCGCCAGACCCGAAGTCGTCGTGCGCCAACGAATGTTCCAGGAATGACAGGTTGGCCTCAACCCCCTCGATCCGAAACTCCTTGAGCGCGCGGCGCGTCCTACCAACGACATCGCCGAAATCCGCTGAGGACGAGTAGGCGATCACTTTGGCCAGCAGTGAATCGAAGTTGGGATTTGTCGTGTAGCCGGGATAGCCGTAGGTGTCAACCCGCACGCCGGGTCCCGAAGGAGGCTCGAACGCGGTCAACGTCCCGCCGGACGGACGCACATCGCCGCTCGGCTCCATGCGCTCCATGTTGACACGCGCCTGAATCGCGTAGCCACGAGCGGCCGGAACGTCCGCTTGAGAGAGTCCGATCTTCGCCAGCGATTCTCCGCCCGCGATCCGGAGCTGCGCGCGGACGAGATCGACGCCGGTCACTTCTTCGGTCACCGTGTGCTCGACCTGGAGACGCGGATTCGCCTCGATGAAGGCCAGATCAGTCTCATCGTTGCTGTTGACCAGGAATTCGAACGTGCCCAGACTGCGGTAGCGGTCCGACGCCGCCAGGCGAACGGCGGCGGACGTCAGTCGCTCGCGCGTCTCATCCGAGATCGACGGGCTCGGCGCCCATTCGACGACCTTCTGATGCCGCCGCTGCAGGCTGCACTCGCGTTCGCCCAGGTGCGCGACCGCGCCGGAGCCGTCGCCGATGATTTGCACTTCGACGTGACGCGCAGTGGTCATCAGGCGTTCGACCAGCAGGTCGCCGTTGCCGAACGCTGTGGCAGCCTCCGACTGGCAACGCTCGAACGCCTCGGCAATCTGATCCTCGGTCGTGACTACACGCATTCCCCGTCCGCCTCCTCCCGCGATCGCCTTGAGCACCATCGCACCGTCATCGCCGAGCGATCGGAAAAAGTCGCTCGCGCCTTCGAGATTGACGGCTGCTTCGGTCCCGGGCAGAACAGGAACGTTCAGCTCCACGGCCAATGCTCGCGCCCGCGCCTTGTCGCCGAACAGTTCCAATGATTCTGGCGTCGGGCCAACAAAGGTAATCCCGGCCGCGTCACACTGCCGCGACAGTTCCGCGCTCTCCGCGAGGAAGCCGTATCCCGGATGCAGCGCGTCGCAACCGGCGTCAATCGCAGCGCCGACGACCGACTCGACATCGAGGTAGGCGCGAGTCCCGGCGCCTTCCAACGACACCGCCTCGTCGGCCAACCGCAGAGGCAGCGAGTTGGCGTCGTCCTGGGAATGGATCGCGACGGAGGCGACGCCAAGTTCGCGCGCGGCGCGGATGATCCGAATAGCGATTTCGCCACGATTGGCGACCAACAGTTTGCTGACAGGCATAAGGGTTCCTCCGTCGGAGAGCAGAATACTGGCGCTCCCGACATGGACATTCGGCGCTCACGGCTGTGCTAGGTTGCGCTCGTGCGACGACTCGAAGGAGATACCGATGACTACCCAAACAGCACCGACAGCAACCGCCGCCGAGGTTTGGACACGCGAACGTGTACTTGAACTGAGCCGCGAGGAACTGATCGCGCTTTGGGGCGAAGCGCAGGCTGTCGACATGGCGGAGCTGAACGGCGAGTACGAGGGCCTCGTGCCCAATGCCGGCGACCCCGAGGCCGAAGCCCGCACGGCCGACGTGATGTACAACGAACACAGCGCGATCGGCTACTGGCTGGGCAAGGCCTACACGCCGCTAACCGAAACCACCGGCGACGGCTACAACCGCTGGCGCCGGGCGGGCGGCAAGGTGGAGCGCAATATCCGCTTCGGCACGGAGATGGGTCCGTCGCTAATCGATGGCAAGCCGGCTCTGTTGATGTGCTACGGCGCCTACGTTCGTGCCGACGGCAGCCAGCCGCGCTCAACGCTGATTGACGAGATTCGCAAGCTGGCCGAGGGCGTCTACCTCGGCATGGGCACCGTCGAGGAGGCGGACGGCAGCCGTTCGCGGCCAGGCCACTTCGCGATGGTCGGTCCAGTCGGGGAATGGGTCGGTGTGGACGACCCTGACGCCGAAATCGAGTAGCCGAACGTACCCATAGAGGCGTTCAGGCAGCCTGCGCCAGTTCGGCGGCCAACTTGTCGAAGCTCTCGACCCAGCCTTGATCGGCTCCCTCGGGAACCTGGTTGTTCGGCCAGCCTGTGTGGTCCAGGGTCAATCGAGTGCGACCGTCGCTAAGATCCTCCAGGGTGACGCTGAGCAGCATTCTTAGCAGGGCGCCGGGCTCAGGCTCAATCTCCATCGTTGCGACGAAGCTTTCGAGCGGAACGATCTCCTGGAACACACCCGTGGTACGAATCTCCGTGCCATCAGGTGTGCGTTCTGTGATTGCGTAGCGGCCACCAACACGACAGTCGATCTCGCAAGCGGGGACGGTGAAGTCATTGGGGCCGTACCAAGCGGCTAGACGATCTGCGTCGGTCCAGGCACGCCAGACGAGTTCACGAGGTGCGTCGAAGACGCGCTCGATCACCAGGGCTTGCAAGCTGCTGGAGGCCAGTGTGGCCTCGAGTTTGTCCAGCGCCTGGGCCCATCCGCCGCCGGCGCCTTCGGCCATCTGCGGGTCGGGCCAGCCGTCCTGGCGCATGGTCAGTTTTGTGCGGCCGTCGCCGAGATCTTCGATTTCGACGGTCAGTGTCGTCTCGTCGTGCATGTCGGCCGACATTGTGGCCACAAACCGTTCGCCCGGCACGATCTCCTTGAACTCGCCGAAGTTGCGCATTTCCCAGCCGTCCGGGGAGCGCATGACCAATGAGTACTCGCCGCCAACGCGGAAGTCGAATTCACAAGTCGGGACGGTGAAGCCCTCTGGACCGTACCAACGAGCGAAATGTTCGGCCTCGGTCCAGGCCTGCCAGACGAGCGCTGCCGGCGCATCAAAGATGCGCTCGAGCTGCACGCCACGTGCATCGGTCGTGATGGTGCTTTCTGCTGCGGTCATCTCGGGGGCTCCTGTTCTTCGGTCTCGCCTAGCTGTGTCGTGTCACGCTCTTGATCGCCGTCAACGTGGCGCTGCAGGTCGCTGAGATACTCGTCGAGGCGATCGAGTCTCGGATCCCAGAATTGCCGGTAGCGCTCGACCCAGTCGGAGACGTCCTTGAGCGGTTCTGGGGATAGCCGGCAGGGCCGCCATTGGGCGCGGCTGCTGCGTTCGATCAGACCGGCCCGCTCCAGCACCTTGAGGTGCTTGGACACCGCGGGCAGCGTCATCTCAAACGGCTCGGCCAGCGCGGTCACCGAGGCCTCGCCGTCGGCCAAGGTCGTCAGGATTGCCCTGCGCGTCGGGTCGGCCAGCGCTGCGAATGTGGCGCTGAGCGGATCGCGGGATGGAGCGGTGACCGGCACTGTATTTCACCAATCGGTTATCTAACCTGCTGGTAAAGTACACTGTGTGATCAGGGACGTCAAGCCTTCCGTCGCGACTAGACGGCGGAGGCCTAGAAGGAAAACGCGTCGGCCCGGTTGCAGGCGTCCGCGATGTACGCCTCGATCCCGTGGCGGCGTCCCAGTTCCGGTCGCTCCCACTGCCAGCTAATCAGCACCAACCGACGAATCAGCAGGAAGAGCGGCAGCAACGAGAGCGCCTCCTCGCTGAACGGACGAATCGAGCGATAGCCGGCCACGAGGGCATCGGTAATCGCATCGAAGTAGGGCAGGTCCTCCAGACCGAAGAGAACGACCGCCAGGTCGTACTGGTGCCAGCCGAAGCCGGCGTCGTCGAAGTCGAATGCCTGGAGATTGCCTGATGGATCGATCAGGATGTTGTGCGCACGGAGATCGGCGTGAATCATCGAGTAAGTGCCTCGACGCTTGCCGTAGTCACTGAGCGTTTCGCGAATCCCCGCGCGGGCCCGAGAGAGCACGTCGCGCTGGCCCTTCGTCAGTGGGGGAATGTCCCAGAATCGTCCCCAGAACGGGTCCTCGCCAACGTAGCCGGGGACATCGAAGGCATGCCTCGTGAACGCGGGCGGCGGCGCCCAGGCGCTCGCCTGATTGTTCATGGCAGCCAGGACCCGACCGATCTGATGAAAGTGGTCGACCGCCCCTGTCTCATCGGTTTCGTCCTCGATGACCGAGCTCAGGAGCTCGCCCTCGAGCCAGTTCACCAGTCCGACGGCCCGGCTCGACTCCCCATCAGGCGTCGGGATCGTGGCATAACCGGGGCCGTCCAGTGTTCGCACCCCGACCGGCACACGAATCCCCGCATCGTTGAGCGCCTGCGTCCAGAGCAGTTCCGATTCGAGTTCGGGCAGCGTGTGGTAGCCGGGCCGGTGAATCCGTAGCGCATAGCGCCGTCGATCGGGCATGTCGAGCCGGAAGACGGTATTTTCGCTGCGCGAGACCAACTCCATCGCTTCGGGCTGTAGCCCCCAGGAGGGGAGTGACTGTTCCGCGATCGCGTACAGATCGGCGTCGCTCAGATTCGTCGGCTCGGGCATCGGCTCAGGTGGGATCGGAGATCGCGGCCTCGAACGCCTCGAGGAACAGATCGGCCTGCTCGCGCTTGAGCACGAGCGGTGGTCGCACCTTGAGCACGTTGCCGTGCTCCCCGGCCTGGCCCATCAGGAATCCGGCATGCCGCAGACGATTGACGATCACCGCGGCGCCCTCGCGGTCCGGTTCCTTGCTTTCGCGGTCCTTGACCCACTCCATGCCGATGAACAGGCCGTGGCCGCGGACGTCCGCCATCGGCTCGCAGCCTTCCTGCAGCGACCGCAGGTTCTCGATCAAGTAGCCGCCGACATCGGCGACGCTGTCGACCAGCCCCTCGCCTTCGATCACCTCCAGCACCGCCTTGCCCACGGCCGCCTGCAAGGGACTCGAAGCGAACGTGTTGAAGTAACGGGTATGGTCGCGGAAGGTCTCGACCAGTTCCTGCGATGCCACAACGCCGGAGAGCGGCAGCCCGTTGCCCATCGGCTTGCCCATACTGACGATGTCGGGGGTGACCTCAGTGGTCTCGTAGCCCCACCAGTTGCCGGAGCGGGCGAAACCGGCCTGGACCTCGTCGCAGATGAAGAGCCCGCCGGCGTCGCGAACCATGTCGGCCGCGCGAGACATGAAGCCGGTCGGGATATCGGGCAAGCCCTCGTTGGCCAGAATTGAGCAGACCATCATGCCGGCGAACGGGACGCCGTCCTCGGCGAAGCCATCAATCTCGGTCCTGAGCCGTCCCAGGTAGGCCTCTGACAGCGACTCGTCGTCAAGACCCTCCTCGATCGGCCGGTAGCGCTGGGGTACCGGGATCGAGCGGAACTCCGGCTCGTTGTCGCCCCGCAGACGTGAGAGCTTGCGCACCTCGGTTGAGTTGCCGTGGTAAGCGGCTTGCGTATAGATGAGCCCACGACCGCCGGTCGCCGCCCGAGCCATCAGGACCGCGATCTCGTTCGCTTCGGTCCCGCTGCAGGCAAAGACGGCGGAGGTCAAGTGGTCGGCGTGGACGGAGGTCAGGTGCTCGGCGTAGTCGAGGATGCCCTCGTGCAGGTAACGCGAGTGCACGTTTAGGGTCTCGGACTGGCGCTGCATCGCCTCGACCACGTGCGGGTGCCCGTGGCCGACGCAGGGCACGTTGTTGTAGAGGTCGAGGTAGCGCCGTCCGTCGGCGTCGTAGAGCCAGACGCCCTCGCCGCGCACAATGTGGACCGGGTCGTCGTAGAAGGTGGCGATGCCCGCCCCCAGCAGCCGTTCCCGACGCTCGAGCAGGTCTTGGGTAGTGAGTGTCGTCATGGGCCGATTGTCAGTGCTGCAGCGCACGGTTGCAAGCTCCGGCGCGTAGACTCGGCCAAAGCCTCAACGGCGATCGCCCTTCTGGAGGGAGCCCATGATGAGCGATTCCATCACTACGACGCCCGGCGCGAAGATGATGTTCATGATCCGCCGCCGCGAAGACGCGTCGCGCGACGAGATGATCGCCCACTGGTACAAAAGCCACATGCCCGGCGTGCTCGAAGCGCAAGAGGCGGCGAAGGCCGCAGGCCGACGGCCGGCGCGCAAGTACCTGGTCACCCTGTTCAACGGCGAGCAGGGCGAGCACGTTGCTCGGCCGACCTACGACGGCATGGCCCAGCTCTGGTTCGACAAGCCATTGCGCAAACCCGACGGTCCGATGTTCAGCGAGCCGCGAGACACATTCGATCAGAAAGTCGAACCGTTCGTGCCCTGGGCGACGACTGAGCATGTCGTGATCGACGGTGCTGACGACCTGCCGGTTGTGCCGTTGACGCTGAACGAGCCATTCCCGACGACTCGCAGCAACCTGTTCAAGGTCTCGTTCCTGGTCAAGGCGAAGGACGGCGTCGACTGGGATGAGTTCTTCCGCGTCTGGCTGGAGGACCATGCGCCCAACGTCAAGCGGACCATGCACAAAGTCGGCGGGCTGCGCTACGTGGTGAGCCACAGCATCAACCCCGACGACGAACCCTACGCCGGCATGGCCGAGCTCTACTTCCGTGACCTGTCCGGCTGGGCTCGCTACGGCGAAACCATCACGCCCGACGCGTTTGGTCCCCTGGTCGACAGGGATGAGACCATTTGGTTCGGCGCGGACACGGAGTTGATCGGGATTCCCTGAGCGGCGGGACCGGAAATCAACAGACGCGGACGGAGCCTCCCGATGACCACCGACCTTGCCTACGCCACGATCGAAGAACTCGCCCCGCGGATCGCCTCGGGCGAGCTGTCGCCCGTTGAGTTGACCCAAGCCCAGTTGGACCGCATTGCCGCCCACGACGGCCTGCTCAAGAGCTATGCCACGGTGATGGCCGAATCGGCGCTGGCTGAGGCGCAACAGGCGGCGGACGAGATTGCGGCCGGCAACTATCGAGGGCCATTGCACGGGATTCCGATCGCGGTCAAAGACCTTTGCTACACGACCGGCGTGCGCACCATGGGCGGGACGAAGGTGCTGGAAGAGTTCGTCCCCGACTTCGACTCAACAGTCGTGGCCCGATTCAAGGACGCCGGCGCGGTGATGCTGGGCAAGCTCAACCTGACCGAGGGCGCGATGGCCGGCTACAACCGCGCCCGCCAGGTGCCGGTCAATCCCTGGGACGCCGGGCGGTGGACGGGCGTGTCGTCCAGCGGCTCCGGCGTGGCCACGGCTGCCGGGCTGTGCTACGCGTCATTGGGCAGTGACACCGGCGGCTCGATCCGCGGGCCGTCGGCATCGTGCGGGATCGTCGGGCTCAAGCCGACCTGGGGCCGGGTCAGCCGTTATGGCGTACTCGACCTGGCGCAGTCGCTCGACCACGTTGGACCGATGTGTCGTTCGACCTGGGATTGCGCCGTCACACTCGAGGTGATCGCCGGAGACGACCCCAACGATCCGACCACGCTCCCGGAACCGGCTCCCTCGATGCTCGAAGGAATCGAGGGGGGCGTCTTGGGCATGCGCATCGGCTACGACGAGCGCTATGCGACAGAGGAAGTGTTCCCGCCGATCGCCGAAGCGGTCGCTGCGTCGGTTGAGACGCTGGCGTCGCTGGGCGCGGAGATCGTCTCGGTTGAGTTGCCGGAGTTCGAGCCCTACATGGCCGACTGGCCCACGCTCTGTTCGGTTGAGGCGCTGCACGCGCATCTCGACCACTATCCCAGTCGGGCCGGCGACTACGGCAACTGGTTCGGCGCCTGGCTGGAGTTGGGGTCGTCGGTCAGCGCAACCGACTACGCGGACGCCTGCATCCGGCGAGAGGAGTTGCGCGGTCTGCTGGCTCGGGTATTCGCCGAAATCGACATGCTCGCTTGCTCTGCGCAGGGCACGCTGCCGCACCAGGTGACTGAAGACATGATGTACGACGACACTCCGGGCGAATTCCAGTGGTCGCGGCTGCAGTACACCGCGCCCTGGGACATGAACCGCGCCCCGACGCTGACGCTGCCCAACGGCTGGAGCGATCAGGGTCTGCCGCTCGCGCTGCAGCTCGTTGGCCCACTGGGCAGCGAGCAGGCCCTCTGCCGGGCCGGCTACGCCTACGAACAGGCCACCGACTTCATGCGCAACCCGGAGCTCTAGTAGTCCGTCGCCTCACCTCGCTCCTGCTGTGCCTTGCGCTGGTTCATGAAGTCACGCATGCTGCCGGCGCTGTCCGGTGGCGGCGGTGCCATGCGGAGCCAGGAGTTGAGACTGGTCGTGTAGCGGAACTGCGCGCCCCAGCCGAGCATATCGGCCTGCGTGTGCCACATCTCCTTCTTGGTCAGCAGACTCGCCAGCGGCGCCTCCGCAACGCTTTCGGCCATCTGTCGCACCGTCTCGTCAAGTTCGGACGACGGGACGCTGCGGGTTATGAGGCCCCACTCCTCGGCTTCCTTGCCCGAGAGCACGCGACCGGTGAAGAGCATGTCGTTGGCGCGACGTGGGCCGACGAGATAGCTCCAGAACGGGATCGAACTGGCGCCGCCCATGCGCATGAATGGCTCTCCGATTAGCGCTTCGTCGGCCGCGACGACCAGGTCACAGAGCATGGAAATGTACATCCCGCAAGCGATGGCGTGACCCTGGATCTGCGCGATGATCACCTTCGGGTTGTCCCAGATCGCCTCGTATATCCCGCGCATGATCCGCTGGTGTTTGTGCCCGTTGACGATGTTCCACTCGGAGTCGCCGTCGGGCGTATTGATGTAAGGACTGCCATCGATGTCGTACCCCGCGCTGAATGCCGGACCATTGGCGCGAAGAATGGCGACCTTGAGCGAGTCGTCCTCGGCGACGACATTGAGCGAGTGCAGCAGGTCGTCGAGCAACGCGTGGTTGAGCGCGTTGCGTTTTTCTGGCCGGTCCATCGTGATCGTCGCGATCGGGCCGTCGGTCTCGAACTCGATGGCGGTGTAGGTCATCGTTTTGCTCCTTGCATACAGGTCGGCGGGCTGACCAGGGGCGCCGTGATCGCTGCCGCTATGTCATGTCGTGGATCTGCTGGCCTCGGTCGTAGTGGGCCGCTGGCAGGGCTCTGCCGGGGCCGAGCAATCGTAGTGAGCGAGCGAGCCACGGCCGAGTGTCGGCCGGGGTGATCATCTCCGAGACCAGGCCCAGATCCGCGGCCTGCCATGGATCCTCGGAGGGTGGGGACTCGGGATCGCGGGCGACGTAACCGGGACTGTCGGTCATCGCCGGCCGGGCCGACGGCCAGCACCAGATGAAGTCGAATCCGGTGCCCATGCCGCCGAGGGCGAAGTCGCCGAGCGCGTGACCCCAGCCGGTGATGATCGTGATCTTCGCCGCGTGCGAGGCGCGCAGCGACTCGACCGCGCGGGCGGCGGCGAACATGAACTCGGCCGTGGCCGCATCGGACGGGTCGTAGCCAAGCGTGTCCTGGGTCGAGAGAAACGGAATCTGGTAGTCGGCGCTCCACGAGGCTGCGCGGGCGATTCGCTTCATGTCCGAGGTCGTCAGCGGCGCTCTCGGCGATCCGCCGGTCAACGCGAAGGCGACCGGGACGCCTTCAACCTGGCCCACGCCGACCGCACAGCTCGCATCGGCCGGACCCAGCAACGTCACGCTGGCGGCGTCGAAGATCGCATCCATCTGCTCGCGCGGCGTGGCGTACATGTCCTCATCCGTTAGGTTGAGCGCAGCCTCGGTCGACGCATCGCCGACCGGGGCAAGCGGCGAGCCGAGATCGGCTGGCAGCGTCGCGAGAAACCGTTGCGCGGCGCCGATCGCCTCGGCATCGCTATCGCAAACCAGGTCGGCTACCGAGTCGGCTGTGCCCTCGTGTGCCCCGAAATGGGCGCGATCCGTGGCCACGAGCAAATCCGAGCGCACCGCCAGGGCGCCGTTCTGACCGGCGCAGAGGCCGCAGGCGATTGTCACCAACGGCGCTTCGCGCTCGGCGATATCGCGGGCCGGCAACTGCTCGGCCACGCGACTCAGCAGTACTCCGGCGTGGGCGTCGAACTCGGGAACCACGTCGGATGTGCCGTCCGCGAGGTACACAATTGGCAAGCGACGGTAGATCGCATTGGAGAGCATCCGGTTGCGCTTGTTCTTGCCCACCTGTGCGTCGGAGTTCGCCAGCGCGATCGGATCTTCCGCGATCACGACGGTCCGGCGCCCGGAGACCTCCGCGTAGCCTACGATCACGCCGTCGGCCGGCGTCTCCTCAGCGACCTCATGGTGCTGGCTCTTCGCAAACGCGCCGATTTCGAGGAACGACCCCTCATCGACCAACAGCTCGACCCGCTGGCGCGGGGTCAATTGGCCCGGCTGCAGCTCTCGCTCGCGATCAAACGCCTCGATATGTGCACGCTCTTCGTCAACGCGCTGCAGCCGCTCGGCGATGGTCAGATTCTTCTCCGGGCTGACGTGCCGCTGGCGTCGACTCGTCATCTGCGTCCCCCTCTTCCTAGCGCTTCGAAGGCCTGAACCACACGGGGTCGCGTTTCGACCGGGTCAATAATGTTGTCGATTGTGGCCATCTGCGCCCCGCGCCAAGGGTTCATGTTGCGTCGGAACGGCTCGGCCAGTTCGTCGAGCAGGAGCCGGTGGTCGTCGCGGTCTTCGATTTCCGCGAGTTTCTTCCGATGCACGACCGCAGCGCCGCCCTCTGGCCCGAGATAGGCGATCTGCGTCGTTGGCCACGAGAGCGTGATTGCCTCCGGGTCGCTGCCGCCCATGATGAAGTAGCCCATCCCGATGCCTTTGCCCAGCGTCACGCAGACCGTCGGCACCTCGGAGGCCATCTTTTCGGAGATGTAGACCGTGGTCTCGGTCAACAGCCCCTTGTGCTCCTCCTCCTGCGTGGTCATGATCCCCGGCGTGTCGCAGAAGCTGAGCAGCGGCAGCGAAAACGTCCTCGCCGTCTTGACGATGCGGCGCGCCTTGATCAGGGCATTCATATCGATCGCCCCGCCACGCACCTTCGGCTGGTTGGCCATGACTGCGACGGTGTGCCCGTCCAGACGGGCGAAACCTGTGACCATGTTCATGCCGAACTCGGGCTGCCACTCGAAGAAACTGTCACGGTCCACGACCCGCTCGATGATCTTGCGCACCTCATAGGGCCGGTTCGGATACTTCGGCACCAGCGACCGCAACTCCTCGTCGCAACGATCCCTGGGGTCGCCGCTCATGATCCGCGGCGCAGACTCGAAGGCATGGCCGGGCAGATAGGAGAAACAGGTGCGCAGCGTCTCCATCGCCTCAGCTTCGTCTTCCGCCCGCCGGCAGATTTGACCGGTCATCCTGGTGTGCACATCGACGCCGCCCATCTCGTAGAGGTCGGGGCGCTTGCCGGTGGCAAACTCGATGATGTACGGACTGACGAAGGTCGCCGTCGCGCGCGGGGTCATCACCGAGAAGTCGGCCACGGAGGCAGCCCATGGTGCAAACGAGTTGCCCAGGATGGCGGTGAATACGCCGCCTCTGCGGGGCACGCTCGAACGAGCACCGACGTTGTGTCCGCCGACGGCGGAGAATCCCGAGGACATGACGTGGTCCTCGATCTGTCCACCCGCCCCCTGGAACAGGTAGAACATGGGCAGCGCGGCCTTGTCGACGATGTGGCCGACGGCGCGCATGTTGACCCGCGAGCGCAGGTTGTACGCGCCCGCGCCTCTTGACGCGTCATGTGCCTTGTAAAGCACCGGTCGGCCGTGGATTTCGCCGAAACCCAACTGCAGCGGCGTCGGCCCCAGACCGTAGCTGAACGCCCACTGGCTTCCCGGATCCAGCAGCAACTCGATTCGCTCGTTGGCAGTCAGCAGACCTCGACTGTGGGCCCGCTCGTCGCCTTCCGGATTCGGTGCGAAGAACTCGTCTCTTCGACGCCGCAGTTCGGCGAGATGCTCCAGGTCAGCGGGACTAGCCGTTGACACCGGTGCCCCATTCAATCGCGTTCTTCAATAGCTGCTCGTATGGCTCAGTCTCCCACGGACCTCGGAAGCGGAGCGGCACTTTGCCATCCGGTGAGATGCTCTCGTGAACCGATGGCTGTCCATTGGTTAGCGGTGTATGGCAATGACCCGGCGCGATGTAGGCGATCTCGCCCTCTCCGACCTTGCGGGCGAAGCCGAGCGCATGCGACTTGCCGTCGGGCAGCAGCGACAGGTCGCCGCCGTAGAGCTCGTCAACGAACGGCGGCTTCTCTACATCCTCGGTCGTCAGCAAGACCTGCGTGTCGGGATGAATGACCTCGACCATGTAGGGCTCGTCCTGGACCGGGAAGCTGCCGGGCAGGTTGTAGGTCAGCGGATGGTTGTGGTCCGAGACCTTGACGTCCATCTCCCGGATCGGCGGGTGGGTCATGAAGAATCCGCCCAGCGCCTCGTGGTAGTCCATCTTGGCCATGCGGCGGCGGCCGTCCTCGCGGCCGAGGCGCTCGGCCTTGCCACCGGTGGACCCGTGCAGCGCCAGCCAACGCCCGCCGTCCCCGAGCCAGTCGCGGATCACGCCGGTCTGGTAGTCGTCAGCGAACGGTCCGGCGACGTAGCAAATCAGCAGGTGCGCGTCACGGATCCACTTGTGGCAGTCGGTGAAGTCGCTGCTCACGGTCGTATGAACATCCTCGTTGGATTGCAGAGCCATCAGGATGCGCATGCGGGCATAGTCCATGTCGTGCCCGGCGTGCTTGCCCGGAGGAAATCCCCCTACGACGACGTGGGCTCGGATTGGTGTACTCATGACTCTTCTCCTGTGCTGCTCAGCTAGCAGCGATGCTAGCGCCACTGAACACTAGCCTGCGTCGAAGGCAAGAGGAGCGAACGTCATGGAACCACTGCAACCGATGGCTGAAGCGATCGCCGGACTGCTGCGTGAACGGGGCGAGACGGTCGCGATTTGCGAAACGACCGCGGGCGGACTCGTTTCGGCAGCGCTGCTCTCGATTCCCGGAGCATCGCGCTACTACGCCGGAGCGGCTGTGACTTACACCGGCGTTGCGCGCTCAACGTTCCTCGGGATCGAGCTTGAGGACTTTCCGGGGGTCCGCTCCAGCAGCGAGCCCTACGCCCAGATCATCGCCAATACGATTCGCGAACGCCTCGGAGCGACCTGGGGCATCGGCGAGACCGGCGCCGCAGGTCCTGGCGGCAATGTCTACGGCGACGCCTCAGGCCACACCTGCATCGCCATTGCCGGGCCAACCGAGCACGTCGAGACCCTCGAAACCGGTCTTGAGGACCGCGAAGAGAACATGTGGCTCTTCACCAGACGGACGCTGGAAGTGTTCGAATCGGTGCTGCGTGGGTCTTCCAGCCAGGGGTCTTGAATTCGCGTTCGCCGGCCCGGAACCTGGCCCTCAATTTGAACCGGTCTGCTCCACTCGCTACTCACTCAGGGTCAGGATAAGCTCTGCGTACTGTTTCCCCTGCGGATCGACCTTGTGGATCTCGATTCCGCCCGGCATCGCGTGTTCAACCTCGTAGTGGTCCTTGGTCCAGAACTGGTAGATCTTCCCTGACAGCTCGTCTTCCGTCTCGGCCGTCAGAATGCGAGTCGCGGGAAACTCATACTCCACTTCCAGCGAATCGAAGTCCTCGGTCGAGATGTGGTCCGGGAGACTCTCACCGGAGATGCCAACGAAGTGAGTCACGCCGACGCCGTCGGGGACGTAGACACAGGTATGGTCCGGCAGCTCGGCCAAAGCGCTCGCAGCGAGCTTGGCCCAGGTGTCGGGCAATGTGCTGAGGTCGCTGGATCCCTGAAACCCCACGAAGGTGAATCTCATCAGCTGAACTCTCTCCGACGGCTATCGGGCCTACAGGGGCACACTCCTAGCGCGAACCCGGCACGATCCCGCGAACCGACGTCTCGATGCTGAACAGGCTTGTCCCCGCTGTCATGAACAGCGTCGAGAAGTCGTCCCCGCCGAACGTCAGGTTGGCGGCGTGCTCGTCCATCTCGAAGACGCCGAGGTATGCACCGTCGGCCGCGTGGGCTGAGACGCCGCCGGCGCCGGTCGTCCAGAGACGGCCATCCGTGTCGACCTTCATACCGTCGGGTGCGCCGAGGCGGTCGTCGTTGGACTGGTCGACAAAGACGATGCGGTCTCCGAGCGTCAAGTCGTCGTTGACGTCGTAGCGCCAGATCAGGCCTTCTTGCGAGTCGCCGATGTAGAGCTGCGACTCGTCGGGATTGAAGGCGAGCCCGTTGGGGCCGGAGAAGCCAGTCGGCGCGACGCAGTGCAGGGAGCCGTCGGCGTCGATTCGGTAGACGCCCTGGAAATCGAGCTCCTGCTGCTGGCCCTCGTAGCCGAAGCGCGGCGTGCGGCCGGTGTCGTTGCCATACGGCGGATCGGTGAAAAAGATCGCGCCAGATGAATGTACCACCAAGTCATTGGGACTGTTCATCTGCTTGCCGTCCCAGGAGTCGGCCAGCGACGTTTCGCTGCCTGGCGATCCGTACGGCGCGCTGGACACGCGGCGGCCGCCGTGCTCGCATGCGAGCAGATTGCCGGCCGCGTCGAGCGTCAGCCCGTTGGACCATCCCGATGGCTCACGGTAGACCGCGGCCTCGGAGTCGCCGGGCCTCCAGATGTGCTGCCGATTGCCCGGGATGTCGCTGAATACCAGGGCGTTGTCTGCGGCAATCCAGATCGGCCCTTCAATGAAGCCGAATCCGCCGCATAGACGAGTCTCCTCGCCGATCAGCAGGCCAGAGATCCCGTTGTCGTCTTCGATTCGCATGAACGATTCCCCATCCAGTTCTAGTTCTCAGGGATGGTAGCCGCCTCGGCAGGACGTGTGGGCAGGCGATCCGTGGCGTTCCAGATTCGGTCCATGATTGGCCGCCCTTCCGTCGCAGGATCGACGAACTCGGGTCGATAGAGCCATGGCAGTTCGCTCGAGTGGGCTCGAATGACGACCGGACGGATCCGATAGCCCAACAGTCGATCTCTCGTGAAACCCAGCTCCATCAACATGCCCTGTGTTGTCTGCACGGACCAGTTCTGGTCGAAGATGAAGTTGCCGAACGAGTACGCCACGAACTGATTGTCGAAGTGTTCCACCGCTTGAACCCAGTGCGGGTGGTTGCCGAACAGAAACGTCGCGCCGGCCTCCATTGCCACTCCGGCGAGCTCGCGTTGGTAGGCAACCGGATTGGCGGTGTACTCCACGCCCCAGTTGACGCCGACGAGCACGTGATCGGCGAGCTCGCCAGCCAGCCTCACGTCTCGACGGAGATACTCCGCTGCAAGCGGCGCGGTGCCGGGTTGGTCTTCCTCCGCGTGATACCAGGGCGCGATGATGTCGTAGCCGAGGAAGGCGAAGCTGACCGGTCCTTGCCGAGTCGGCACGCTGACCAGTGCGGGTGTGCGCGCTGCCTGCAGGTTGCTGCCCGCTCCGGTGGTGACGATGCCGGCGTTCCGCAACCTCCCCAGCGTTTCGTAGAGCGCGGCCACGCCGGAGCAGCCCTTCCAGCAGTCCATCATGTGGTTGCCGATCGTCAGCACTACATCGAGCCCCGCGTTGGCCATGGCCGACACGGCCTGGTAGCTGCCGGTGAAGACCACCGTCTCGACGCACGGCGTCAGTTCCTTGTTGGCCGTCAACGGCAACTCGAGCGGCGCAATAGCAAGGTCGGCTGCCAGGATGGCGTCGCGCACCCCATCGAACATGGCGTCGTAGTCCCCGAGCGCCGCCAGCACGTGATTGGTGCAACGCACGGGAATCAGCTCGCCAGTGATCAGCAGTCCAGCCGGATCGAACGGCGGGGCAATCCGGAGGAAATCGCGGAAGAACCGCGGGAGTTGGTCGGGGCTGCTCGGGGGCGGGATCCAGCGCACCAGCCGAATGGGCGACTCGATACCGGGATCGCGGTACGGATCGTGCCCGTTCACGGTCAGCGCCAGCACGCCCAGACGCAGGCGCTGCGGTCGCACAAGCGCGAACGCGCCGGGAGTCCGCTCGACCAGATCCATGATCTGGTCATCAGGGACCACCTCGATAGCAAGCTCGGCCATCGACAGGCCGAACGCGTTGGTGATGAGACCTGCTTGAGACCTAGGCAGATAGCCAGCGATGGGAATCGGGCTGCCGCCCAATGCCGACCAGTCGCGCACTCTACCGGTGAGAATCCGAACGACATCGCTGCGCCGCAGATCCAGCACATCGCGACGCTGATCGGTAATCGCCGCCCAGTGGGCAACGACGACGCGCAGTGATCGAGGCCTCAGACTGCTCTGGTCGTTCAGGGCGGCATCTTCGGCCGCCTGCGTTGAGATCGTGAAGGCGTTTGAGTCGAGCGACGCGCCGATGTCGGTGTCCGGTCCTCCGCTGTCCGACGATGCAACCAGCACCATCGATGCGACAACCAAGGCGGCCAGATGGGAACCGCGCCGCCTCAACAGTGCCGCGCCGCCGCGCACGAGCAGCCGCAGCCTCGACGCGATCTCTGGCAGAAGCATGGAGAGGCCCAAACCACCACCCGGCAGTCGATTCTAGCGCGGGTTGTGCGTCGGCCCGGGCGATGGCGCTAGCTGTCGGCCCGAGACTTGAGGCTGAGCGGTAGGCCGGCAGCCATGAAGTACACCTCGTCGGCCGCCGCGGCGACCATCTGGTTGACGCGGCCCAGTTCTTCCGCATAGACGCGGCCCAGTCTGGTCGGTGCGATGAGGCCCAACCCGACTTCGTTGCTGACGATGATCCAGGAAGCATCGCCAGCGCGGTAGAGGTCAAGTAGGCGGCGGGCCTCCGCGGGGACATCCGCTTCGGTCTCGGCCAGCATCAGGTTGCTCACCCAGAGTGTGAGGCAATCGAGCAGGACAGTGTCGTAGCGCCGCAGTATCGGCGTGAGGGCGCCGACGATGTCCAGTGGCTCCTCCAATGTGTCCCATGCGGATGGTCGGGCCTGCTGGTGAGCGCGAATGCGCCTGGTCATGTCGTCATCTCGGGCTTCCGCGGTGGCGACGAACAGGATCCGCTCACCTGCTTCCGCGAGCTGTTGCGCGTACGTGCTTTTGCCGGCGCGGACACCGCCCAGCACGAGGGACAGCCGCTTGCTCACGGGTTACTCCTTCAGATCCGTCGTGAGGTGGCTGGTGTCGTTCCACAGCTCCAGCACACCGGCATCGGAGAAGGTTCGCACGATAGAGAGGCCGGTCGGGTTCATCCGAAAACGGAGCACGTACTCAACTGGCATCCCCAACAGGCAGATCAGCAACGACAGCATGGATCCGCCGTGTCCGACGACGAGAATGTTCTCCCCAGACAGGTGAAGTGGTCGCACCCGACTGTGAAACTGCCGCACTCGATCCACCAACTGATACGTGCTCTCTCCGCCGGGTGGGGTGTATTCCGCATTCTGACGAGTCATCCGTTCTGCGAAGCCCTCGGGGTCGCGCGCTTCGGCTTCGGCGAACGTCAGCCCTTCCCATTCCCCGTAGTCAATCTCACGAAGCTCTGGGGTTGGGACGATCGCTTCACTCTTGTCCGCAGCGACCAACTGGGCAGTTTGCATCGTTCGTGACAGGTCGCTGGAGTAGACCGCTGAGAAGTCGATTTCGGCGAGGCGCATACCGAGCAGCGCGGCTTGCCTCCGACCCTTCGCGTTGAGTGATGTGTCGGATTGGCCCTGGATTCGACGCTCTCGGTTCCAGTCCGTCTCGCCGTGACGGGCGAGATACCAGCTGCAACCGGAATCCCAGGGCACAAACTCGGTCTCGTCGCTCATGTCGGAACTCTCACCAGAAGGGAGCTTCGAAGAGGTTGGCCAGCGCGGACGCCATGGCTATGCCCGAGACGAGGATCGCGACCTCGCCAACTTCATTGACCGCACCGTACGCGTCGCCGGTCATGCCGCCCAGCAGGCCGGTGATCCAGCGGCCGAGCCCCAATGCGGCAATGATCGCAATGCCGGACAGAACCAAGCCGCCAGCCCCGAGGAACAGGCCGCCGGCCAGAGCCCCCGTCGCCAGGCCAGCTATCACCTGCCACCGCGAGGCTCCTTCCTGAAGCGTCGTGCCGGCGCCTGCTCGACGCGCATAGGGAAACAGGGACATCGTCAGCAGCATCCCCGTCCGCGACAAGCAGGGGAACACAAGCAGCAGGCCAATGCGCGCGCCGTCGGGAAGACTGGCCAACAGTCCCCACTTCAGGATCAGCAGCGCCGCACCGCCGATCACGGCAAAGGCGCCGACGTGGGTGTCGCGCAGGATCTTCAGTCGAGCATCCGGTGTGTAGGCACCGAACAGACCGTCGCAACAGTCGAGGAATCCTTCGGTGTGAAGCGCACGCGTGACGATCAACATCGCTGCCAGCAGCAGCGCTCCGACCACGATCGCGGGCAGACCCAGACGCAAGAGAGCGTCGAGCCCGACCAGAAGCGCTCCTACTGCGAGTCCAACGAAGGGGAACCAGGTTCTCGACGACGCATTTGGCGGCTCGTCGGCCGGCGCAACCGGCAGGATCGTGAGGAAGCCGAACGCGTGCCGCATGCTGTCCACTAGCGAGGCTCGTTCGACTCGACGGAAGGCTGCTGCACCGGATCGGACACCCCAGCCTCGCCGAAGGTGGCCATGTCGTTGAGGCAGGCGGCCGCCGCATCGACGATGCCCATGGCCAGCACCGCACCGGATCCTTCGCCGAGCCGCATGTCGAGGTCAAGCAGCGGCTTCAGCCGCAGCTGCTCCAGGGCGATGCGATGTCCACGCTCCGCAGAGCGATGGCCGGCGATCAGGTAGTCGCGGCTCATGGGCACGATCGACTGTGCGATCAACGCGGCCGCGGCCGTGATGAAGCCGTCCAGCACCACGGGCGTACGCCGCGAGGCTGCTCCCAGCACAACACCGGCCAGGACACCGATCTCGAACCCGCCGAGCGTGCGCAGCACTTCGATGCCGTCTGTCGGGTCGGGCCGGTTGACGGCGATCGCCTGTTTCACGACGGCGACCTTCGCGGCAAGCTGTTCGTCGCTTCGAGACGCGCCTCGACCAGTGACTTCCTCTGGCGGACGCCCGCAGAGCACCGAGACGATCGCGGCGGCGGAGGTCGTGTTGGCGATGCCCATCTCTCCGACGCCGATGATGTCGTCGTAGGCCGCCGCGGCGCGCGCGATCTTGGCGCCCGTGTCGAGTGCGACCTCAGCCTGATCCAGTGTCATCGCCGGCCCATCGGCAATGTTCTGCGTCCCGAATCCGAGCCGCACCGAGACCAACTCGTCCGACGGACCCACCGGTATGGCAACTCCGGCGTCGACGATGGTCAGTTCGACGCCAGCTCGTTGTGCGAGCGCGTTGACGGCTGCCCCGCCTTCGAGGAAGTTCTGCACCATCTGGGCGGTGACCTCCTGCGGATAGCTGCTCACGCCGCTCGCCGCGACGCCGTGATCTGCAGCAGCCAGGATGAGCTGCTTGCGATACGCGCGCGGATGCTCGTCGCCCTGCATGCCGGCCAGCAGAATTGACAGCTCCTCCAGCCGTCCCAGGCTGCCCGGCGGCTTCGTCAACTGCCGCTGGCGCCGCTCCGCCGCCGCCATGGCTTCGCGGTCGAGCGGTTCGATGATCCGAAGGATGTCGTCGAGCATGATCATCTCAACGGCCACGTGCTCTCTAGAACTCGATGCCGGGCTGGGCTTTGATTCCCTGTTCCTCGTAGGGATGCTTGACGAGTCTCATCTCGGTCACGAGATCGGCGAAATCGACCAGCTCCTGAGGCGCGTAGCGGCCGGTGATGATCACGTGCATCCGCTTCGGCCGGCGACCGAGTGTCTCGATCACGTCGGCCACGTCGACCCAGCCGTAGTGCATGGCGTAGGTGAACTCGTCGAGCACGATGATGTCTTCCTCGCCTTCGACGATCGCTTCCTTGCAGCGCTCCCACTGGGCGACGGCCAGCGCGGTCGTCTCGTCCATGTCCTTCGAGAGCCAGGTGAAACCGTCTCCGAGGGACTCGATCGGGAACTCCAGCAGTTTGGCTGCCCGATGCTCGCCGAACTTCGCGGTCGAGTGCTTGATGAACTGGAACATGCGCACCCGGAAGTCACGGCCACGGGCGCGGAAGAGCACGCCCAGCGCTGCGGTCGTCTTGCCCTTGCCCTCGCCGGTATTGACGATCACGAGGCCATGCTGGCGCTGACGGCGGCGCTCGACCGAAGCGCGCTCAGCGGATGCCACTGGTCGCCTCGCTTCGCGCCGCGACAGCCTGCTCGCCGGACCGCGATGCCGTAGTTTCCCGACGAACCGGAGCCTCAACTGCCGCGGCCTCAGCCGGGGCGATCAAGCTGATCGCCAGGGCCCCGGTGGCGGGCTCGCGGTAGACCGCCGCCTCTACGCCGAACACGGTTTCAATCGTCTCAGCGGTTAACACATCGCCAGGTGCACCTTCAGTCCGCACCTCTCCCTCAGCGAGCAGGACCAAGCGATCGCAAAATCGCGCGGCCATGTTCAGGTCATGGATTGCGGCGACCGCTGTCAACCCTTCGTCGACCAGGTCACGCACGAGCTTCAGGATCTTGAGCTGATGCAGAACGTCGAGGTTCGAGGTCGGCTCATCGAGTAGCAGCACCCGCGGCTGCTGCGCGATCGCCCGCGCGAGGAACACCCGCTGGCGTTCGCCCCCAGAGAGTGTCTCGAGGGTCCGGGTCGCGAACGATTCCGTCTCTGTCAGCCGCATCGCCCGCTCAGCGATCGCGTCGTCCTCCTTGCCCTCAACCTGGAAACGGCCCATGTGCGGGTAGCGGCCCATCAGCACCAGTTCGAACGCGGTAAAGCCCTGCGTGTACGGAGCGATTTGCGGCACCAGCGCAAGGATCTCCGCCACTTGCCGAGCCGGCAGCTTGTCGAGGTCCTCACCGAGCAGGCGGACCGAGCCCTCGTCGTAGCTGAGCACGTTCGAGATCGAGCGAAGCAGCGTCGTCTTGCCGGCGCCGTTGGGCCCAATCAGACCAACGAACTGTCCGCTCTCGGCCCGGAGATCGACACGATCGAGCAGTTGTTTCGCGTTGACCGAGAAGGAGAGCGCCTGTGCCTCGACCGCCGCAGTTCGATGTCGCTTCGCTTGCGCTTGCAGAGGCACACCGCGAGCGTCCTGCGGCCTCGCATCGCGCGTCCGCCGCTCCGGCGCGTGACTGTTCCCGTTGGACAGCGAAGGGGGATGTTTGCTCATAGCGAGTAGACCTGTCGCTTGTTCTTGATCAGCAGGAGGATGAAAAACGGCGCACCGACGAAGGCGGTCAGGATCCCGACCCGAAGCTCGGCTGGCTCGATGATCGTTCGCGCAACGGTGTCGGCGAGGATCACGAAGACCGCGCCGGCCAGCGCGCTGAGCGGGATCAGCACGCGATTGTCGGGACCGAGCACCAATCGAAGGATGTGCGGAATCACGAGCCCGACGAATGCAATCGTGCCGCTCACGGCGACGGCGGCACCAGTCGCCAGCGCCGCGGCGGCGAGCAGCGTGATACGTGTGGCGCCGACTCGCACGCCCATCGATCGCGCCTCGTCGTCGCCCAGCATCAGCAGATTGAGATCGCGCGACATCAGCAGCAGCAGCACCGTGCTGGCGACGATCAGCGGCGTCGCGATGCGGACGTGCTCCCAGGAACGGGAGTCCAGTCCGCCGGCCAGCCAGAAGAGGATCTCGCGCAACGCCTCGTTGTCGGGCAGGACGATGATGATCGCCGACACGATTGCCCCCAAGAACGCATTGATCGCGACCCCGGCGAGCAGCAGCGTCGCCATCGAGAAGCGTCCACCAACCGCAGCGACCCCGTAGACCAGGAACGCCGCAGCCATGGCGCCAACGAACGCGAAGACCGGCAACGCGAGGAAGAACAGGGCCGCCGTGCCGGTCGCGATTGCGATGACGGCTCCCAGCGCGCCGCCGGCCGAAACGCCGATGATCCCGGGATCGGCCATCGGATTGCGGAACAAACCTTGCATCGTCGCGCCGGCGACGCCAAGCGCCATGCCGACCGATGCGCCCACGACGATCCGGGGTAGCCGGATCTGGTCGATCACCAGCTGTTCTGTGCGGGCAAACTCCGGGACATCGAAGCCGATCGAGGAGAGAATGATCCAGGCGACGTGGCTGGTGGGAATGTCAACCGGGCCGAGGCTGAGCGAGACCAGCGCCACGACCAATACGAGTGCCAGCAGGATCGCCGCACCGATCGTGAGGCGTGCCGAAACCCGCATCTGGCGGAAGCCGCGCAGCCCGGAGACACTCGTATAGAGCAAGAACAAAACCTCCAGCTCTCCGCTGAAGGTCTGGAGTTCGATCGGCCGGGAACTCGACCCGGAGATCGAGGGACCCCTCTAATGCGGAGAGTTGTCACCTCTCGTCCAGGCAGGTCTCCTGGCTGACGGGCGGAGGTTGCTGCCGAACCCTTCCCATCGCGTCGGCGACAGTGGGCCTCGGCGCTCCGTGTTGCTCACTCAACCGAGCAAGCCCCGCTTACAGTGGCGCTACCGCGTCGGATTTGCACCGACTTCCCTATTCTCCCGGGACGGGCACCTGGACGAACAAAGCCGAGCCGAGGCTACCACAGCGGGTCGGAAGCTTGCCTCGGAAGTGCGTCCTGGGAGCGCAGGTCCGTTAACGGGACATCCGCGCCTGCGGCTTGGTCATCGAGTTGAGGGAGAATGCCAACCGCGCTTGCTCTCTGCCGTGCAGCAGGCGCCAGATCAGAGCGAACAGTGCGCCCGCTCCGATCAGAATCACGAGCAGCAGCCCAAACGAAGCCTGGAATCCAGCAGCATCGGCGACCGTGCCGGCCTGAGGCAAAATGATCGCCACCAGCAGAGCAGCCGAGAGCTCGAACATCGAGAGTACGGTCGCACGTTGGTCGGACGGAATGCGCCGATTGATGTAGCCCGTCGCGATCGGGCGAGTCATGCCGCGGATCACCGCCAGCAGTCCGATCGCGCCCACGACCCAGAGCGAATCCCACAGCGTCGGCGCGAGCAAAATCAGGCCGCCGACAACCAGCGGCATCACCAACGATCGGCGTTCACCCAACCGATTGGCGACGCGGGCGGCCAGCAGTGAGCCGACGACCATCCCGGCGACCGGTGACATCAACATGCCCGAGTAGGCGAACCCGGCATCGACACCACTGGCCGGGTTGACGCCGTGGTGGACGACGAATGGCTGCAAGAGGAAGTCGGTCGTCGTCAAGATCACGCCCGAGAGCAGCGTGGCGAGCAGGATGTACCAGAGCAGCAGCTTGCCCCGCCAGACGACCAGAACCCCACCGAGCATGTTGCCCAGTACGCTGCGCCACGGTTCCCAAGCAACACCGTTCAGCTTCGGCTGTTGACTCGATGGCTGGACGGAGAACTCCGATTCGCTGCGCGGCGGCTCGCGCAGGAACAGGGCGACGAGGCCGGCCGCCCCCATGAAGATGGCGCCCACGAGGATCGTGGCCGAATATCCGATCAGCGCGACCAGTGGGCCTCCCAGCAGTGTGGCGATCAGCATCGAGCCGAAGGCCATGGCCTCCGAACGGCCGATGTGTTTTTCGTACTCTTTGGTGCGCCCCAGCTGTCGCAACGTGTCATAGACCAGCGCGTGGCCCGCGCCGGAGTACATCGTCATCGCAACGGCAATGGTCAGGTACGCCACCAGCAATACGACATAGGTGGAGCTGAACGCGAAGACGACCGAGCCGACACAGAACATCGCGCCGCCCATCGCCAGCGAGACTCGTCGTCCCCAGTGGTCGGCCACAGCGCCGGTGGGCACTTCGGCCACGACGACCGTGATCCAGAAGATCGCCTCGATCGAGGCAATCTGGGTCAGGCTCGTGCCGCGGAATTCCTGCAGGTAGATCACCCAGATCGGCATCCAGATCAGGAAGCCGCTAACGCCATAAAAGAGGTAGTAGACGGGAATGTTGCGGGCCAGTCGTCGGCGCAACCGCTCGGCATCAACATCGGGGGCCGACGACATAGCCAGTCGAGTCTAGAACCCCGTCCTTTCTCCCCCCGCTTGTGCTAGGGGAAATGGATCTCCATCCTCACCCTCAGGCTGCACCCGCCCCAAGAAGACGTCGGTCAGGATGTTGGTCTCGCGGATTGAGGCCGGCGTGCCCTCATGCACAACTCGCCCCTTGTCGAGCACGTAGGCTCGGTCGACGATGCCGAGCACGCCTTTGATGTTGTGCTCCACGATCATGATCGTCGTGTCCAGCCGGTCACTGATCTCGCGCACCTTCTGAAACACTTCACCGACCACGATCGGGGCGAGCCCCAGCGTCGGCTCGTCGAGTAACAGCAGATCCGGCGAACCCATCAGTCCGCGTCCAATTGCGAGCATCTGCTGCTGTCCGCCCGACATCTGGCTGGCCATGTCGCGGCGCTTTTCGTGCAGGATCGGGAAGAGTTCGATCACCGACTCCAGCCGTCGGCGTTTCTCCGCCTCGTCGCCAAGGAACAGGCAGCCCATTTCGAGGTTCTCCTCGATCGTCAGGTGTGTGAACACGCGCCGACCCTGCGGGACAAAGCAGATGCCTTCCTTGACGATCTCATGCGTCGCGGCCTCGAGCCGGTGTCCGCGCCAGTAGACGGCGCCCGCCACGACCGGCGCCAGGCCCATGATCGCCTTCAGCACCGTCGACTTACCCGCGCCGTTCGGTCCCATGACGGCCACCGCTTCGCCCTCACGAATACCCAGCGATACGCCGTCGAGGGCCCGGACCGCGCCGTAGTGAACGGCGATGTCGGTCAGTTCGAGCGTGGCGTCGTTCGACGCAGTCATCGCGCGATCACTCTCCCAGGTAGGCCTCGATCACTTCATCGCGGCTGAGCACCTCGTGCACCTCGCCCTGGGTCAGCAGCTTGCCGCTGTCGAGCACGATCAGGTGGTCAGGCAGTTCGCGCACGATGTCCATGTTGTGCGAGATGAAGATCAGCGTGTGCCCCTCGTCGCGCATGCGGATCACGATCTCCTTGACCCGCTCCAGCATCTGCGGAAAGAGGCCCGCGAACGGTTCGTCGAACAGGTAGGTCTGCGCATCCATCGCCATTGCCCGACCGATCTCGAGCAGTTTGCGTTGTCCGTACGACAGCTCGCCGGCCATCGCCTCGCGCCTTTCCCACATTCCGACTTCCATCAGGATGCGCTCGGCCTTCTCGCGGTGAGCCGGTCGTAGCCGCTCGAAGAGCGAGGGCAGCAGTCGCCGTTCGGTCAGCACGACCATGATGTTGTCCCAGGCGGAGATCTGGTCGAACAGGCGCACCTCCTGGAACGTCCGCGTGACGCCGTGCTGAGGAGACTCGTGCGCCTTGACCACGCGCAAACCGACGCCGTCGATGATCACGATCCCGCCGTCGATCGGCAGCGTCCCACTGAGCAGATTGACGAACGTCGATTTACCCGACCCGTTCGGCCCGACGATGCTCGTGATCCCTGTTTTGGGGATCGCGACGGTCAGCTCGTCGACCGCGCGCACTGCATCGAAGTGCTTCGACAGATCGATCGTGTGGATCACGTTGCCGGCAGGATTGGTCCTGTTCGCCATCCTTGTCATAGCTTGTACCTCCCGACCAAGCCCTGCGGTCGGAACAGCATCAGCAAGACAAGCAGCACGCCGAGCACCACCTGGCGCGCCTGGCCGACGAACTCCGCCGGAAGGAAGGGTAGGAAACGCATCCCCTCTTCGAGCAGCACGAACGCCATCGCGCCCAGCAGCGAACCCCAGATTGTCGCCAGTCCGCCCAAAATCACGATCGCGATGAGCAGCATCGACTCGAGCAGGATGAACGAGTTCGGGTCGATGAAGCTGGTCCAGCTCGCGAACAGCGCGCCCGCAAGTCCGGCCATCATCGCCGAGAGCACCCAGACCGCCAGCTTGAAGTGCGTCACCCGGTAGCCGAACACGGCGATCGCCTCCTCATCCTCCCGGATCGCCGTGAGCACGCGGCCGAACGACGACGTCACGATCAGCCAACAAACCAGGACGACCAGCGCCAGGCAGATCAGTGCGAAGACGAGGAACTCGACCTCCCCATCGAGCACCCAGCTTCCGAACGCCGGCCGCGGAATCTCATGGATCCCGAACGCGCCCCGAGTGATCTCGCGCAGGTTGAGGAAGAAACTGAACGCGATGATCGCGAAACCGAACGAGACGAGCACGAAGATGTCGTCGCGGAAGCGATTGAACACGATGCCCACGCCCAGCGCGACCAGCCCGGCCAGCGCGACGGCGATTGGCAGCGCCGCGAAGAACGGCCAGCCGGGCGTCGGGATCGCCTCGGTGCGGAGCTGATCGTAGGAGGCGTCCGAGGCGAGGATCGCCATCGTGTAGGCGCCTATCCCGAAGAACCCGATGTGTCCAACCGAGAGCAGCCCGGTGAATCCCACCACCAGGTTCAGGCTGACTGCGAGGATCGCCCATATTGCGAAGACCGTCATCAGCGTGACCGTAAACCCGGTCCCCTGCCAGAGCATGAACGCCACCGCCCAGCCGAGCACGAACACGGTCGCGACGCGCTCGATGTCGGCGCGCGGCCACTCGCGGAGCGTCTGCGGCAGAGTCGTCACGCCACTACCTCCTCGGCAATAAACCGTTGGGCCAGAAGGAGAGGAACAGGATCAGCACCAAGAATGAGACCACGTCCTTCCATTCTCCGGCCAGGCTCCAGATCCCGAACTGCTCGATCATGCCCAGCGCAAAACCTCCAACGATCGCGCCGTAGAGGTTGCCAATGCCGCCGACCACCGACGCGATCCAGCCCTTGAGCAACATGATCAGACCCATGCGTGGCTGGATCGCCGTGTCGTGACCGTTGAGCACTCCGGCCAGCGCGGCGAACACTGCGCCGAGGAAGAACACGATCGCGATCACGACCGTGGTGTTGATGCCGACGACCTTGGCGACTTCTTCGTCGTCGCCGATCGCCCGCACCGATTTGCCGAACGCCGTCCGCTTAAGCAACAGCAGGAGTCCGATGAACGCGGCGCAGGCGACGCCGATGGCGAAGACGTTAAAGCCCTTGATCGTCGCTCCGCCGACCTCCCAGGGGGTGCTGCCGAATACGTCCGGCAACGGACGCGGGGCGCTCTCGAAGACGATGATCGTCAGCGCGGTCAACGCCAGCAGGACGCCGAGCGAGGCGACCAGCATGATCAGGCGCGAACGTGTGCGGCGGATGATCTGGACGTAGAGGCCGCGGTAGAACGCGAGCCCCACCATGCCCGCCAACAGACACGACACGACCCAACTCAGGTACAGCTTCGAGCCGCCCGCGTTGGCCAACGCCACGCCCACGACAACCCCCATCGCCGCTCCGGCGATGGCGGCCATCGCGGGTAACCCCGATCGATAGACCCGCTCCGGCAGTCGCGCGGCGGCGCGCCTCACGAGCCAGGTGACCGCGAACGCCGTGGCCACACCGATCGCGGGAGCGAAGAGGATGTTCAGGTCGTTCGTCCAGGTCAGGACGACTCCCATGTAGGCGCCCAGAGCACCCGCGACCAGGGCCTCCGCGTAGAACGCACTGCGATTCCCGAACCGCTGGCGTAGACGGCGGTGGAGGGCTTCTCGCAGTGCCCAGAGCGCAACGCCCGCCGTGACCAGCGCGAAGACGACATTGACCGCCGGATCGTTGACCTGGTACTGACCGCCCAGCGCCTCGCCGGAGCGCAGATAGAAGATTCCGTACGCGCCCATCGCCGCCGCCGCGCCGTAGTACAGGTCGAAGAACCAGACTGTGCTGTAGACCAGCGTGAAGCCGATCGCCAGCAGCGCGTAGATCGCGCCGACCGAGAGGCCGTTGAAGGTGAACTGCAGCGCCTGCTGCGGCGACTGGCTGATCGCCCAGCAGATGTAACCGACGACCGCTGCCGCCAGTACCACCGCAAGCAGGTCGCGCGGACGCTCGCGCAACTCGCTCAGATCAAGACGGCCCGACCAGGCAGTCACGGCTCTGGGCTCCTCCCCGCGGTCCGAGCGGGGAACCGGCGACCGATGCTACTTGATCGGCGCGGGCCCCAGCACCTGGTAGCCGTTGTTGTCTTCGTTGCGCTCCGAGACCGGCAGCACTTCGACCACGACGTTAGCCAGACCGACCACCTCGCCGCGCTCGTCGAAGCTGTAGTTGTCGCCGATCCCGCCGCTCCAGGTGATCTCGTAGAGGCAGTCGCGGAAGCCGTCGGCGTCTTGGTCGTCGTTCGTCTCTTCGAGACACGCGGCCGTGATGTAGACCGTGTCGTAGGCAGAGGCGAGGTACCAGGGCAGCGTGACGTAGTCGTACTTCTCGCGGAAGCTGGCCAGTACCTCCTGACCCTTCTCGTTGGCGGGATCGATGTCGGTGATGACCGCCTTCAGGCCGGTCGCCGCCTCGCCCGCGATCTCCAGCGCCGTTGCGCCGACCACCACGATCTCTGAGTAGATCGGACCTTCGTAGCCGAGTTCGCGGGCCTGCTTGACGATCGTGCCGCCGGCGAACTCCGCCTGCGCTGCGATGTGCAGCGCGTCGGGGTTCTCGCTGAACAGCTTGGTCAATGATGTGCGGAAATCGGTCGCGTCCGAGGCGTAGCGCTCCTCGCCGACGATCTCGCCGCCGAGGCTCTCGAACTGCCCGGCTGTCGTGCGGCGCACACCCTCGGCGTAGTCGGTCGACTCTGAGATCGTTGCCAGCTTCCGCACGCCATCCTCCCAGAGCAGGTTGCCGGTGTCGACGCCGAGCTGCGCGTCGTTCAGCGACGTGCGGAAGATGTAGTCGCCCGCTTCGGCGATGTCGGGATTGGTCGCCAGACCGGAGAACATCACCACACCGTCCTTCTCGGCCAGCGGCGCCGCGCCGAGCATCGCGCCCGAGCACGATGTGCCGAGGATGATCTTCACGCCGTCGACGTCGGTCAGCTTGTTGTAGGCCGTAATCGCGTCCTGCGCGCTGCACTTCGAGTCCTCGACGATTAGCTCGATCATCCGCCCGTTGATCCCTCCCGCCGCGTTGATCTCCTCGACCGCCAACTCCTTGGCCTGAATCGCCACCGTCCCATACGTCTCACCGGGCCCGGTCGCGGACTCCATCACGCCGATGCGGAACGGCTCATCGGAATCATCGTCTCCGCAGGCGACGGCGAAGGGAATCGCAAGCAGTGCGACCGCAATCGGCAACAGGATCTTCCAGGAGTCGAGCCTCATGAGTGTCTCCCCAGATCGTTTGGCCAGCGAACATAACCTCTGCGGGCCTCAAACTACCAGAACCGCGTCGTGTTATCAGGTCGCTATCAGCGGGATTCGAGAGGCTATCGGGTCCCGTCCTGGTATCGATCCCGATCGGGGATCGCCGCGCCGATCGTCAGCGGCGGCAGGTCGAGCATCTGCCTTGTTCCAGCGTCCCAGTTGAAGTCGAGACCGGCGTTGTGCCTCCTGGCGACCTGCAGGTCGCGGAAGCGGCGCTCGAGCGTCCAGCGGCGGTGGATGGCGTTGGTGCCAGCGGCGTTGAACAGGATTTCCACCGCCTCAGTCGCCGCGTGGACGGCGTTAACGTTGGCCAGGCGCCACTGCGCCGTCGCGTCGCGGTCGGGCTCGCCGTCGAGCACCGACTGCCAGGCCCGGCCGCCCATCTCTCGCACGTAGGAGCGGGCGGAGCCGACGCGCGCCTGGGCCCGTCCCAGCGCAACGCGGAACTGCTCGCGCTCGGCCAACGTTCGCGAGTCGCTCTTACTGGCAACGAGGTGCGCATGCCGCAGGACCTCGTTGATCGCGCCCTGCGCTGCGCCCAGCGCCTGACCGCCGTTCTGCAGCCAGCTCGCAATACCGGTGTCGGGGATCCGCCAGTTGGGCCCGCTCGCGTGTGGACGAGAGCCGATCTGCATGGTCCGCCTGTCGGGCGCGAAGACATTTGCGCTTTCGTAGTCGTGCGAGCCGGTGCCTCGCAGCCCCATCGTGTCCCAGGTCCGCAGAATCGTGCCCTGATCAGGATCGAGAAAGGACATGTAGGAGTGTTCGGGATGGTCTTCGTCGCGAAACGCGGCCACTACTTGCGTCGCGTGATCGATGCCGCTGGCATAGGTCGCGATCCCGTTAATGATCCAACCGCCCTCGACCCTCCGGCCCCAGTTCGTCGGCCGAGCCGAGCCGGCGATGCGGCAGCGCGGGGCGCGCCCCTCGTCCGATCCGATCATCTCGCGAAGGTGCTCGGTCTCCAGGAATCCGGTCACCAGCGACAGCTCCGTCGCCAGCATCACCACCCAACCCGAGGATGGGTCGGCCTCGGACAGCGCCTCGACGGCGTGAAATGCGACCAGCGGAGGCACCTCTTCGCCGCCCGCCGCCCTGGGAATGAACATGCGGTAGAGCCCGGCGTCGGTGAACGCCTCGATCAGATGGTCGGGAGGCTTGCCGTTCGCTTCGGTTTCATCGGCGCAGGCCACGATCAGCGGCCGCAGCGACTTGGCCGTCTCGACCATTGGATGGTCGGCAGGATCGGGTTGCATGGCCACAGGCTAGGTGCTGGCGCTCAGCCATCGGCGGACGATGGTGCCGCGCATGCGCCTGGCAGCGGCCGGCACCCGTCGTCGTTCTCGATCCGTAACAATATGCCTACAACCGGCGGAGGGAGTATTCGGTCATGATTGAATCGATTGGCCTTGAGCACCTGTTCGATCTCACCGCGACGGAGAAGATCCTCGCGTTCTTCACTCCGCTGATCATCTTCGCGGCGTTCGCAGTCGCACAGATGGCCTTGAGCGCGATCAAAGTGACCGGCTACGTCACCAATCCCGAGACCGGAGCGCCGCGCACCTACCGACTCAACGGCCTGCTCGTTTTCGCCATCGCAGTGATCATCTGGGCCACCGAAGTCACGGGGATGCCGCGCGACTGGTTCTATCGGTCGTCGCTGTGGGCCGTCTTTGGCGGGACGGTGTTCACCGTCATCTTCTCGTTGATCGCTGTGTTCGGCCAACCGCAGGGCGAGGTGAAGAACCCGATCATCGCCTTCTACCTGGGCCGCAAGCAGGAGTTTTCGTTCTTCAACGAGTACTTCGACGTGAAGATGTGGTTCTACGTCGTCGGCGGATCGATGTTGGCGCTGAACGCCCTATCGGGCGCGGTCTGGCACCATGAGAACTTCGACGACGCGAATCTCGGTGTCTTCCTGTACGCGGGGATCTACACCTTCTACATCACCGACTACTTCATCTGGGAGCGGGTGCAGCTCTACACCTACGACCTGATCCACGAGAACACAGGCTTCAAGTTGTTCTGGGGCGGGCTCGTTGTCTACGGCTGGCTGTTCATTCTTCCGCTGTGGGCGATGGCGGCGCAGCCGGATCCGGGATTCTCGGCGGCTGCCGAGTTCGCGATAGTAGGCGGTGCCGCAGCGGTGTTCCTGGCCGGCTGGACGATCTCGCGCGGGGCCAACCTGCAGAAATACTGGTTCAAGCGATGGCCGGAGCGCAAGTTCCTGTGGTTTGAACCGGAGGTCATCGAGGCCGGCGATCGCAAGATCCTGTGCAGCGGCTTCTGGGGCGCTGCCCGTCACTTCAACTACTTCGGCGAGGGCCTGTTCGGGCTGGCGATCGCGATCAGTTTCGGCCATTTCGATAATGTCTGGGCGTACACCTACATGATGTTCGTCGTGACGATGTTCACCTGGCGTCAGATCGAGGACGACCGAGCCTGTGCCGAGAAGTACGGCCCGGAGAAGTGGGCCGAGTACCAGGAGCGAGTGCCCTACCGAATCCTGCCGTACGTCTACTAGGAGAGGGTGAAGCCTTCGTAGCCGTTCCCGGCGACCTCGGCGAGGTGCTCGCGGTAACGCAGCGCGCCGCCGGGGTAGATTACGTAGCGCGTCCCATCGTTCTTGCCATGTCCGTCGACGTTTGAGTTGTAGCCGGTGAGCCAGCTTCTGATCTTGTTCATGAGCTGGAACTGATACATCTCGGCGACATGGCCTCGCCACTCTTGCTCCGCGTTTGTCTGCGCCTCGACCCGGCGGTAGCCGTGGTCTCGCATGTAGCCCAGCAGATCCGAGATCCAGTTGACGGAGGTTTCGATCCCGCGTGGGTAGTTGGTCGAGACGGAACCGCCCTGCGGTCCGCTGAGCATCAGCAGGTTGGGGAAGCCGGAGGTCTGCATGCCGAGGAAGGTGTCGGGGCTCTCGGTCCACTTGTCGCGCAGGGGCAGGCCGGCTGAGCCGGTGAAGTTGATCCGGTCGAAGGCGCCGGTGATCGCGTCGAAGCCGGTCGCGTAGATGATCACGTCGAACTCGAACTCCTGGTACGAGGTCCGGATGCCCCGGGGCGTGATCCGCTCGATCGGCGTCTCGTTGATGTCGATCAGGTGCACGTTGTCGCGGTTGTAGGCCTCGTAGTAGTGCGTCTCCAGCGGCACGCGCCGCGTGCCGAAGCCGTGGTCCTTGGGGATCAGCTTCTCCGCGGTGAGCGGATCGTGAACGCGCTCGCGGATCTTGTTGGCGATGAACTCCGAGTAGCCGGCGTTGGCCTCGGGGTCGATGCCCGTATCGATGAAGTTGCTCATCCACTTGGCGAAGCCGGGAGTCTCGTAGAGCCTCTGCCAGAGGGCCAGTCGTTCCTCTTCGGAGACGTCGCGGAACTTGCGCTGGTCGGGTCCGTGGATGAAGCCGCCCGGGGTTTGGCGGCAGAGTTCGAAGATCTCGTCGTAGGTGGCGTGGATTTCGGCCTGGGTTTGTTCGTCGATGCGGCCGTTGTGCAGCGGGGCGCACCAGTTGGGGCGGCGCTGGAAGACGGTCAACTCGCCGACCTTGTCGGCGATCTCGGCGATCACCTGGACGCCGGTCGCGCCGGTGCCGATGATGGCGATTCGCTTGTCGGCCAAGTTGACGGGCTCGTGCGGCCAGTAGTAGGTGTGCCAGGAGTCGCCCTCGAAGCTGTCGACACCTTCGATGCGTGGCATTGTGGCGGCCGAGAGCATGCCAATCGCGGTGAGCAGGAAGCGGCAGGTCAGTTCGCGACCGTCGTCGAGTCGCACGGTCCAGAGACAACTTTCGTCGTCGAACGAAGCGCCTTCGACCTTGCAACCGAATTGCATGTGCTGGCGCAGATCGAACTTGTCAACGACGTGATTGAGGTAGCGCAGCGTCTCGGGCTGTCCGGCGAAGTGCTCGCTCCAGTCCCATTCGTCGAGCAGCTCCTGGGAGAACGAGTAGCCGTAGGTGTAGCTCTCCGAGTCGAAGCGGGCGCCAGGATAGCGGTTCCAGTACCAGGTGCCGCCCGGTCCCTCAGCAGTCTCGAGGACGGTGGCGCTGATGCCCATCTCCTGCAGCTTGTAGATCTGATAGATGCCGGCGACGCCGGCGCCGATGACGATGACTTCGTGCTGTGGGTGTTGCGGTTGGTCGTGGTCGGTCATGGCTGGCTCCTTCGCTGCGGCATGGTTGAGGCTAGCCCCCCGACAGGCTGCTCAGCAATCGCAGGCGTGGTCCGTTCAGCGCGCAGAGAGCCGCGCGGGCTCTGCCAAGCGACGATGAACAGTCGGCCGATGGAGGTGCCGCGAATTTGCTAGGTTTCGTAGTGACCGCGGCTGCGGCTGTTGGCGCTGCACGACGCTGAACGCGAACGGCCATCACGCCAGGGAGCGGAGGCCGAGATGTCCGGGGACCAGTTGGAACTGATGGCGCACCTGATGCGCCGCGTTGGAGTGGGTGCCAGACGGGACGAACTCGAACAGCTGGCGGCCCGACCCTACGAAGAAGTGGTCGAGGAGCTGCTGCATCCGGAAGCGTTCACTGATCCCGATCAGGACGTGATCGAGCGGTACTTGCCGACCGCTACTTCGATCGAGCTACCGTCGGTTCCGGCGTCGCGCTGGATCTACAACATGGCCAACGGTCCGCGACCGCTGCGCGAGAAGATGGCGCTGCTCTGGCATCAAATCTTCGCGACCGCGTTCTTCAAGGCGGTGCATGCCCGAGCAAGCGTGGCGCAAGTCGACCGATTCCGCGAGAACGGACTCGGCAGCATGCGCCAGATCCTGCTCGACCTCTCGCGCGACCCGGCGATGATCGATTGGCTCGACAACTCGGAGAACCACGCCGACTCGGTCAACGAGAACTACGGCCGCGAGCTACTAGAACTGTTCTCGCTGGGCATCGGCAACTACACCGAGGACGACGTCAAGGCGGCGGCGCGGGCGTTCACCGGTTGGACGATTGTCCCGGGTGCGCCGATCAACCCTTGGGAGATGAACGATCCGCAGTTCCGCTTCGATCCCGAGGATCACGACAGCGAGGAGAAGGCATTCCTCGGTCACACCGTGGTCAGCGGCGAGGACGTGATCGACGTGATCGTCAAGCAGGATGCCTGCGCGCGCTTCATCGCGCGCCACCTCTACAACTTCTTCGTCGCCGACGAACCGCCGGTCCCATCCTGGCACCAGACGCCGCCGCTCGATCCTGAGGCGATCGACACGCTGGCGACGGCGTTCCTCGAGTCGGATGGCGAGATTCGCGAGGTCATGCGCACGCTGCTCAATTCGGACTTCTTCAAAGAAGCGCGGTTCCAGCGGGTCAAGAGCCCGGTCGAGTTCGTCGGCGGCGTGATCAAGCTCACCGGCGCACCACAGTTCCCCGGCCTGGCGATGTCCGAACTCTCGCGAGCAGCGGAGCTGATGGGACAGAGACTCTACGATCCGCCCTCGGTCGAGGGCTGGCACACCGGCCAGGAGTGGTTCGACTCCGGGACGCTGACGCAACGGGTCAACTTCGCCGTCGAACAGGTGATGGATACGGCCAAGCCCGGCATTGCCCAGATCATCGACCGCGTCGCCGCCGACGGCGACGCCAGCCCCGCGCAGCTCGTGGACCGCTGCCTCGATCTCTGCGGACCGCTTGAGGTCAAGCCACAGACGCGCGAGGAGCTGATCGAGCGCGCGCAGGAAGGCGGAACGCTCGTCTTCGAGAACGGCGCGGGCGCTGGCGCCAGAGAACGCATCGGACGCATGGTGCAGCTGATCGTGGCCGCGCCCGAGTACCAGTTCGCATAAGTCCCGAAGGAGAGACTGACCATGACGACATCCATAGCCAGACCCCCGGTGCTGGTCGTGATTCAGCTCGCCGGCGGGTTGGACTTCCTCAACACGGTGATCCCATTTCAGAGCGGGATCATCCGCGACGCCCGACCGACCGTGGCCGTGCCGGCGGAAGAGACGCTGCCGCTCAACAACGAACTCGCCTGGCACCCGGCTGTCGCGCCGCTCAAGGAGCTCTACGACGACGGCAAAGTCGCGGTGATCCAGGGGGCCGGCTGGCAACACCAGGGCGGTCCGGGGGCCGACCGGTCGCATTTCCGGGCGACCGACATCTGGCACACCTGCACGCCCGATAAGATCTCGACCGAAGGCTGGTTGGGCAAGCTGACCCGTGAGTTCGACCCGCAATCTCAGAACCCGGTCACGGCCGTCAATTTCGGTCTCGGATTGCCGCGGGCGCTGGCCGCGCCGGGGGTGACCGTCACGTCGGTCGATTCGCTCGACCGATTCGGTCTGATGACCGAGATCGAGTTGGAGCAGGAGCGGGCCAAGGACCTGGACAGCTTCAAGCGGATGTACACGCCTGCCGTGGGTACGGCGATGGTGCAGGAGTACCTCGCCCAGACCGGGCTCAGCGTGCTGCAGAGTGCGGAAATCCTGGCCGACGCGCCGGAACAGTACGCGTCCGAAGTGGAGTACGGCAGCAGCCCGACCGCGCAAGCGTTGCGTGACGTGGTGCGTGTGCACACGGCTGGGCTTGGAGCTCGGATCTTCTACACGCTGCAGCGCGGCTACGACACCCACTCGGGCCAGAACGACCAATTGCCGGTGCTGCTGAGCCAGCTGTCCGAGGCGATCCGCGACTTCATCCAGGACCTGCGCAACCACAAGGCGTCCGAGGAGGTCACGATTCTGGTCTTCACGGAGTTCGGGCGGCGCATCCGCGACAACGGCTCGGGTACCGACCACGGCTCGGGCGGCGGCGCCTACCTGATCGGCGACGGCGTGCGCGGAGGCCTGTACGGCGAGTATCCGTCGCTGGACCCGAACGACTGGCTGTACGGCGAGGACCTTTCGCACACGATCGACTTCCGCAGCATCTACAGCACGGTGCTCGACCAGTGGCTGGGCGTCGATCCGACGGAGATCGTGGGCGGCCGCTTTGAACAGATCCGCCCGTACCGGGAGCCGATTGGAGTGGGCTGATGGCTGTCGAGACGAACGGCGCCAACGGAGCAACCGCCAACGGCACCTACGAGATTCTGTTGCGCGCCGGCTACCCCTACGAGCAGACGCTCGGACGTCGGCTGGTGACCTTCAACCCGATTGACCTCGCGGTGGGCCAAGAGGGGCGCATCTATTGCCTCGGACGCGGGCCCTTCGAGACCGGCGGGCCGTTGCGGATCCTGAACTGGGAGGACGAGGACCTGGGTGTGGTCCGCCGCCGGCCTCCGGAGCCGAACGACCGGCCGGCCGAGGCCGACTGCGGCTGGATCTGGCCGGCCGGGATCGTCTGCGACGCCGACGAGCGGATCATCGTGTCGGATGAAGGCGACCACACGATCACGATTGCGACGCGAGAGCGGGACGTAGAGATCGCGCGCTGGGGTGAACACGGCAGCGCGCCCGGTCAGCTCGACCGTCCGGCCCACATGGCGATCGACGACGAGGGACGCCTGCTGGTGGTCGACACGATGAACCATCGTGTCCAGCGCTTCACGATGGACGGCCGGTACATCGACGGATTCGGCAGCTACGGCAGCGGGTTCGGGGAGCTCGACATGCCATGGGGCATCGCGCTCGACGGGGACGGATGCGTCTACGTGGGTGACTGGCGCAACGACCGCGTGCAGAAGTTCAGTCCCTCGGGTGAGCCGCTGATGGTCATCGGTTCCAGCGGCGACGGCGACGGAGAGCTGAACCGTCCGGCGGGGGTGACCGTCGACCGGCATGGCGACATCTACGTCGCCGACCGCGGCAACAACCGCGTGGTGCTGTTTAACCGCGACGGGCGCTATGTCGAGAAGTTCATCGGCGACGCGACGCTCTCGCCGTCGGCGCTGAAGATGTTGATGGAGCAGCCGATCCTGCTGCGCCAGCGCGATTTGACGGTGCTGGAGGAAGAGAAGCGGCTGCGCTCGCCGGCCTCGGTGCGGATCGACGGCGACCGACTGTTGATCCCCGATTTTGGGTACAACCGGGTTCAGGTCTATCGCAAGGAGGCCTATCCGCTGCGGGAGGATCAGGTCGCGCCGATTCCTACGAGGCCGGCTCTCCGCTAGCCGGTCAGCGTGCTCGCGCGGTGGATGAGCACCGATGAGACGGTGACGGGCGAGCATCGATCCGGCCGCCGTCCATCGCCGGGTTGACGGCGTCGGCCAGAGCCCGCCACAGAGCGAACCGTATTCCTTCGAGGAGGCCGGCCACTTCGTGATCAGCGAACTAGGCGAGCGCTTCGCCGCCGACGTGCGTCTGTGGGTCGAACAGCGAGAATTGTGACGCTGCCTGGAAGCTGTTCGGCCCGGAACTGTTTGGCGCGCGAAGGGCGTCGTTTCAGGTTTCCGTAGGAAAATTTTTTCCGCGGGCCGAACAGCGGCGATCTCCAGTGTTTTACGTGAGATCATGGGTCCCGAGCTTTCAGCTTCTTTCAGGTTCTTTCAGGTTTCTTCACGTCCTTTCAGGCTCCGTTGCGTTCGGCCTTGTTCGGGTTTGTTCGGCCTTGTACGAATCTGGGGGACAGGTTCCGGGCTGGTCGGCGGTTGATAATCGGTCATCGCGGTTGCCTTCGGCTGCGGGTCGATGGTTGCGGCCTGGTGATTGTATGCGGACAGATGTGCTATTGCGGTGTGAGATCTGGCCGCGAGTGTCGGAGGTGACAGTCGGGGGGCGCGCAGTACCTTCGTATCGAAGGGGGATTATATCGGATAGTGCCCATGCTAACCGCCAGCAGCCGCGAGTTGCAGCTTGCCAGCTAGGTACTCCATGCCGCGATCCCCTTTGACCCTGTTGCGGTGACCGCAGAGCAGTTGCAGATTCGACGGGTGATCGGTTCCCCCGCGTGAGCGCGCGATGATGTGATCGACCTCGAAGTGTCGCGCCTCGAAGTGACCATCGCAGCCCGCGCAGTTCCCTTCCTGTTGCCCGTACAGTTGGCGTTTCACGTCGGGTGAGTTGTAGCGCGGGAGCGGTCCCAGGTCGGTACGGTCGGGGATATCGTCTCGCAGGATCACGTCGGAGCGGCGGATCGCGCCTTCACCCGCTCCGAGACGCTCAAGTACCAGATCGCCAGCCTTCGGGGACAGGTCAATCCCGACCCACTGGCGGCCCAGATTCTCGGCTGATACGCACGTAGTGGCGCAGCCGCAGAACGGATCGAGCACCATGTCGCCGGGGTCGCTACTGGCACGAATGATGCGGTTCAGCAGGGCAAGCGGTTTCTGTGTCGGATAGCCGACGCGCTCCGCCGAGGTGTTGGCTACCCGACCGATATCAGTCCAAACATTCTGCAGCCGCTTGCCCGGCATCTCGTCGATGTACCGCTTGAGACCGTCCATTCGAGGTTTGCCGTCGCGTTTCGTGTGTATCCGACCCTCGTCCCACCATTCCTCCAATTGCTCTAGGCGATATCCCCAACCGCGCGTCGGGGGGGGTGACACCGCGCCACGCGAATTTGCCGGAGTCTGAATCGGGACGCGGCGCGGTGAGATCATCAAGCTTGTAATGGCGTCCATCGGCGTCAGTGTGCCGGAACCGGCCCATCTGTTCTGGGCTGTAGGACGTGTGGACGGGATTCCATGTCGCACGCTCTGAACGTGTGTAGTAGAGCAAGATGTCGGCGACGTTGCCGTAGCGCTCCGCCGTATTGTGAGCCTCTGAGCGCTGCCAAGTGATCTCATTCCTGAAGTTCTCACGTCCGAAGATCGCGTCCATAACCAGTTTGAGGTAATGGCTCATCGTCGGATCACAGTGGAGATAGATGCTGCCCGTTGGCTTGAGCAGGCGCGGCATCTCCAGCAACCGCGCGGCCATGTACGCGAGATAGGACTTGTCCGAGTCCGTCATGGCGGCGAGCAGCACGCGCTGCAGCGCGGGGTTCCGGCGCTCAATGAGATCGATCCACTCCACGTCGATATCCGAGAGCGACCAGGTGTCTTTGAACGCGGCACCGGCGGCCTGGGAGCCAATCGGCGCGGCGTAGTCCTGCTTCGAGTTGAACGGCGGATCGAGATAGATCAGATCGACCGTCTCGGAATTCATCCCCCGCATGACCTCGATGCAGTCGCGCGTCCAGATCGTCCCGCTTGCGAAGTTGCGCTCTATCATGGTAGAATAGTGCCCAACGGGGAGAGAGACCGATGACCACCGCACACGCTCCAGGACAGTCCTACCGAACCGGCATCAGCCTGATCGAGCTGTTCCGCATGTTCCCCGACGACGCGACCGCCGAGGCGTTCTTCGCGGCGGAGCGCTGGCCTGATGGCCCTGAGTGCCCCTACTGCCAGTCCGACAACGTGCAGAGCGGAGCGAAGCACAAGACGATGCCGTTCCGCTGCCGCGCCTGCCGCAAGCGGTTCAGCGTCAAGACTGGGACGGTCATGGAAGCGTCCAACGTCGGCTGCCAGAAGTGGGCCCTGGCCGCGTTCCTGCTGACCACGTCGCTCAAGGGCGTATCGAGCATGAAGCTGCATCGGGACTTGCAGGTATCGCAGAAGACGGCCTGGTTCATGGCGCACCGCATTCGCCAGGCGTGGATCAACGGCGGCGGCCTGTTCGATGGTCCGGTCGAGGCGGACGAGACGTTCATCGGCGGACTGGAAGGCAACAAGCACGCGGCGGACAAGCTGCACGCCGGTCGCGGTCCAGTGGGCAAGACGGCGGTTGTGGGGATCAAGGATCGCGAGACGGGCAAAGTCGCTGCGCAGGTCGTGTCGGGAACGGACGCGGCGAGCCTGGTTCCGTTCATCACCGACCGCACGGACGTTGAAGCGACGGTGTACACGGACGAGCATGGCGCGTACCGGTCGCTCCCGCGTCGTCACGAGACGGTCGCGCACTCCGTCGGCGAGTACGTCAATGGGCAAGCGCACACGAACGGGATCGAGTCGTTCTGGTCGATGTTGAAGCGTGGCTATCACGGGACCTACCACCAGATGTCGCGCAAGCACCTGGATCGCTACGTGACAGAGTTCGCCGGTCGCCACAATCAGCGACCGATGGACACCATCGATCAACTCCGAGATGTCGTGCGTGGGATGGTCGGGAAGCGGCTGCGCTACTCGGACTTGATCGGCTGAGGCTTCTTCTTCTCGCCTCGGTTGCTCAGCATTGCCTTGATCACAGTCTTGGTCGGCGCGGGAATCCGCAGGTCCTTTGGTGTCGGCATCAGAGGTGGTCCGTTCGCTGGCGGCGGTGTAACACCGCCAAGATAGCAGTGATGTCACGAATCGTTGACATCTGCGCGGGTCAGGTGGGCACTATCCGATATAATCCCCTATCGAAGCGGGTGTGATTGGGCGCCGACGCAATGTTGCCTTCGATTCGGGTGGAGAGCTGGGAGGACTGGACGCGGATCTATCGCGACGTCTCGGTCTGGCGGGGCCTGATCGACGCGATTTGCGCGCGAGAGCGGATCGGCTACGGGCAGCTGCGCGCGGCCAGCGAGAACACCAACGCCGTGTTCCTGCTCGACCGAGCGTTTGCCCTGAAGATCTACAGCCCGTTCTGGGATGAGTTCGAACTCGAGCGGCGTCTGCTGGAAGCGCTCAGCTCCAAAGAGCAGATTCCCGCATCGGAGCTCGTCGGCTGCGGACGCATCGCGGACGGCGCTGGAGTTTCCTGGCCGTACGTGATCACGCGCTACTGCGAGGCTCGACCGTTTTCGGAGATTCGCGAAGAGCTCCCCGAGCACGACGCCGCGTCGCTGGCGGCCCAACTCGGCCGCATCGTGCGGAGGCTTCACTCGCTCGATGTCGGACGGTTTGCCAACGCCGCGACCGCGCGGGCGTGGGACGATGTCGTACTGGAGCGGCGCCGCTCCTCGGTGAGCGAACTGCCTGCAGCGGGAGTGCTGGGCGACAACCTCGAGAGTTCGGTGGAAGCCATGCTTGACGATGCGATTGCGGCGGAGCGGCCAGCCTCGCGGGTCGTTGTGCACGGTGATCTCGGCGCCGACCACGTGCTGTGCTCGCCGTCCGACGGGGGTTGGCGGATCGAGGCGCTGATCGATTTCGGGGACGCGAAGATCGGGGTGCGGGAGTATGAGTGGATGCCGGTCTGGATGGGGTTCTGCGCTGGCGATCCGACGCTGGCTCGGGCTTTCCTTGGCGCGTATGACCCATCGCTGCTTGACGACCGGGGATTCCCAATGCGGGCGGTCGCGTGGACGCTGCTGCACGACTTCGGCGCTGATGAGTTGATCCGCCAATGGCGGGAGCTGGGTCGGACGGGGCCGATTGAGACGGTGGAGGAATTCCTGGCGCTGCTCTGCCCAGCGTCGATCGTCGGATGATTCAGAGCAGCCTGGCGATGGTGATGATCTCGGGGCTGGCGTCGGTCAACGGTTGGTGTTCCCAGTATCCGAACTGCTGCTCGATTTCGAATCCCGCATCGGCGAGGAATTCGGCGAGCGAGTTGGAGTCGAGGAATCGCAGGATGCTTCGGCTGGTCTCGGGGCGGTCCCAGTCGGGGCTGGAGAAGGTGTGGGTGAAGGAGACAAGGTCGCCGGTGACGGGGGTTTCGACTTGAGTCTCCATTCGGACCGGGGCGCCGCGATGGATGATCTCCCTTGCGTTCTCGGGCGTCCAGTGGTCCCAGGCGCGGGCGAGTGGGTTTCGGGTCTCGAAGGCGAAGCGGCCGCCCTCGGCGAGGGCGCGTCGGATGGCAGCCAAGGCGGATCGCAGCTCATCGTCTTCGGTGAAAACCTGGAAGGCGTGGCCAGTCATGACGACGAGATCGAACTCGTTGGTCCAGTCGACGGTGGTGAGGTCGCCGTGGACCCAGTCGATGTCCGTGCGCCTGCGGGCCTGGTCGAGCATGGCGTCGGCGGGGTCGAGGCCGCGGAGGCGTCCGCTGTGGCCGGCGTCGCGGGCCAGGTGAAGCAGCTCGCCGGTGCCGCAGCCGACGTCGAGGACGGAGTGGGCGGAGAGCAGGAGGGGGAGGTAGAAGTCGAAGTCGCGACGGTGGGAGGAGAAGGCGTCGTAGAGCTCGGCGAGGCGCGGGTTGGAGAAGTAGGGGTCAGGCTCGGGGTTCACTGATTAGCCTTTGGGGGCGCGGCCTGGAATCGACAGCCGGGGCAGCGTACAGGGGAGGTTGAGATGGGCAGGGTGTTTGTCAATATTGGGTTGAGCCTGGATGGGTACATGGCGCCGGAGGGGATGGCGGTCGAGCACTGGGAAGAGCCGGAGCACCTGGACTGGGCGGCGAAGTGGGGCTCGCTGATGGGCTGGATCTTCGAGCTGGAGCACTTTCGCGAGAACCTCGGGTTTGGCGAGGGCGGGGAGACCGGTCCGGTGAACGACCTGCAGCGGCGGATTACGGAGGAGACGGGGGCGAACATCATGGGCCGGCGGATGTTCGACCAGGGCGAGATTTCCTGGCCCGAGGAGGCGCCGTTCCACAATCCGGTGTTCGTGCTGACGCACGAGCGGCGCGAGGCGTGGGCGCGGCCGGGCGGGACGACGTTCCACTTCGTCGAGGATGGTCCCGAGCGGGCGCTGGAGCTGGCCCGGGAAGCGGCGGGGGAGCGGGATATTCGGATTTCGGGCGGGGCCAACGTGATCCAGCAGTACCTGCGGCTGGGCGTGATCGAGGAGCTGGAGATCGCGCTGGCGCCGGTGATCTTCGGCGGGGGTCGGCGGCTGTTTGAGGGGGTGTCGGAGGTGGGGTCGGGGTATCGGATCGCCGAGGTGATCGACGGTCGGTTGGCGACTCATCTGCGGTACGTGCGGGCGGTCTAGCGGCGACTGGCGTCATTCGTCAGGTCCGCAATGGCAGCGGGCAACTCCCTGAACGTCTCGACTCGTGCTGTTGCCTGGGAGAGATCGTGAGTTGCGGTGAACTCGTTGGCGACCACGATGCAGTCGATTCCTGCGGCTACTGCGGACTTCAAGCCTCTGGCCGAGTCTTCAACGACGACCGTTTCTGCGGCGGTCGCGCCGAAGCGTTGGAGCCCTTTCAGGTAGGGCTCGGGATGTGGTTTAGATCGTTCGTAGTCCTCCACGGTCAGATAGAACTCCATGTAGTCGAGGATGGACCGCTTCTTGTGGATCAGGTCGAAGTCCGGTCGCTTGGATGTGGTCACGATCGCCATTCGATGGGTGTCCGAGAGTTCGGCCAGTGTTTCCAGGACGCCCTCGATTTCGATGTTCTCGGTCGCCAGGTACTCCCGGTAGTAGCGGTCTCGTTGTTCTCGGCCACGCTTGATGTCGGATTCGGAGATGCCTGAGGCACGCGGCGCGTCCCAGGCGGAGACTCCGTTGGCCATGTTGGCGAGATACTCGTTTCGCGGGAGTTCCATGCCGAGGGATGCGAGCGCTCGCTTGTTGGCGAGGTAGTACCAGTGCTCGGTTTCGACGAGGACTCCGTCGTGGTCGAAGAGGATGAACTTCTTCACGGCTGCGTTCCGGGCGAATTTCGGGGTGATCGGGCGGATCTTGTGCTGTGGGCTGGGAATTGTGGCGTTTTGTGTCCGGAAAAGTCCAGATTTGTCCAGATCTGGCTCAATTTGGGTAGGTTTTGTCGGTGTTTTTCTGGCTGAGTGCGGGTGATTCTTGGTGAGTGCGGAGGGTGGGGGCGTTCGGGCTTGTTCGGTTCTGTTCGGATGCTGGGCATGTGGTTCGAGCGCCGGTCGGGGCCGTGGGTGGATGCTGCGGAGGGAAATTTTCCTCTGGCGGGCTGAATTGGGCGGAAGTCCAGTGTTTTGCTGGAGATCGTGCAATCTGGGTGGTCAGTTTTGCACAATTTCGTGATGGTTTTGTCGGTTTTCGGCGGGTTGGATGGATGGTGTTGGATGGTTCGGCACGCGGAGCGGGCGAGGCGCGGGAACGGCTGGGTCCGAGGCATCGCAGGCTCCTTTCGCGTTCGAGGTTATGGCGCACAAGTGTACTGAGTTGAGAGCAGGCGGTCAAGTGTGGCTCCGCTATGCTGAGCCGCGCCACGCGAGATTAGCTACGAAGCACTGATGGGCCGAAGGAAGCGGATTGACCTGCTCGTTGTCCCCTTCTCGGCGCATCAGCGGAGCGATCTCGCGTGGCAGCAGATCATTCCGTGCCTGGAAGGGGGCCCTTGTGCTCGATTTGGGACCAAAGAGCCGAATTCTCGTCGTACTCGCTGTGCTGTTCGCTGCCGCAATCGGTATCGGCGTGGGAGTCTATGTCGGCAATCAAGCCGCAGAAGCGCACGACGCGTACGGCTATCGGATCTCCGTCAAGAAGGACGGAGACGACATCGTGTTCCGCTATCAGACGGCATCCGGCAGCGGATACAAGACCGTCCGCCAGTTTCGCGCCCAGGACGTGCGAGAGGGAGTCTGGTACAACGGGCGCTCGCAGCTGCCAAACTACCGGGCCCGCTCGTCTTCCAGCGGGACGTCCGGTTCAAGTGGCTCCAGCTCAACCACTTCGGCAGGCACAACTGTCAGCGGCCGCGGCTCCGATGTGAAGAACATTCGGCTATCGGAGGGAACGTGCGTGGTTCGCGCCACCGTGAGCAACAACACCCGTTCCTCGGGCCGCGGCGCTCATGCGTCCATCTGGATCAAGGGCGACACCGGCGCTGAGTTGCTGCTGAACGAGATTGGCGTCAATCTCTCCGATTCGGCGGTCATCCGCGTTGGCGATACGGGCACATACCTCGTTGAGGTCGATGCCGAAGCTAGAGCGTCGTGGACGGTAACCGCGAGCTGCAACTGAGCGGACTTGGACGGATTTCGTGACCGGGCGCCGATCGGCGCTCGATCACCGATTCAGGAGTCTACGAGACCACAACCCTCAGTGTGCTCAGTCGCTGTGCGGAGGCGTGATTGTGGCGCGAATGGAGATTGGGAAACCAGCGCGGATAGAGGCCTCCCGATGGTGCGAAGTGAGTCCCGTGGTCCCCGAATCAAGAAGGGCTCATAACGGCTCATCATGTGAGTGATCCGCTACATTGCAACGTGGAAGGGTGGGCGCACCGCCACGCGCTCCGTGATACGAATTGCGTGGCGGGTTGCCCGTTGCTTATCTCCGGATCGGTTTCCGCGTGACGGTAACCGTGACCTTGACAGGGACACGAATCGTCTTGCGGATGGTCCGGCGGATGGTGCGCGATCGCATCGCACAGTCCTTCCGTGCTACAGGGTTCCCGTCGTGCCCCGACGGGAACCCTCTCTTTTTCGCCCGAGAGCCTGACTGACGACCGACCCGAAGTGGGCAGCCGGCTCCTTGGGTCGCAATGGATGCAGAGGCAGTTGGCGCTTGGCATCACCCTTACGCCACCTCGCTTTCGGGCGAAGGGGGAAGCCACGCGTAGCGAGTTTGCTTTCCGTCCCCAACCCGCTGTATGAACCCGATACTGAGCAGTCTCTTGAGATCGCTGCGTGCAGTGGGGATAGAACAGCGATTTAGTCTCGCGTACACCGCTGTTGAGACCGGCTCGAGATCAAGCATGTACATGATTCCGACAACTTGCCTCGGATCGAGCATTCCCTCCGAAATCTTCTCCAGATTGTCCTTGCGCTTGCAGAAGTCGATTGCCTTTGCTTCGAGGCGATTTACCGCTTCGTTCAGCATCTGGACGGTGAAAAGGATGAATTCAGTGATGTCCACAGATTCCTGGAACTCTCTCCCCTGCACGCTCCTCAGCTTGTCGTAGTACTCCTGCCTCCGGCTGAGGAGGTTGCCGTTGACCGAGACCATGCCATCGGCTGCCATACCTCCCATCCACAAGACAAGATCTTCCAGCAATCGAGCCGTTCGGCCGTTTCCGTCTCGAAACGGGTGGATCGAAATCAGCGCGAAGTGAACCTTTGCGGCGGCGACCAGTGGGTGGTCAACATCCCTCCAACTCCGCAGATCTTCCACGAGGGAGTCCATCAGTGAGGGAATCCATTCCGGCGGTGGTGCTTGGTACCGAATCTCTCGTGTCGCTGAATCCTGGATGATGCAACCAGTGGTGCGGTATTTGCCTCTTTCGCTGGCCTCCTCGCCCGGCAGATCCTTCTGCATGATTGAGTTCAGCACGCGGATCAGTCCTTGGTCGATCTGAAGATGCGGATCGGCGGCCAATTCTTGCAGGAGCACGTATGCGTCCTCGCAGTTTTTGGCTTCCTGTTCATTTGGCTGGCCAGAGCTCCCATGGATCATGACCAGCTGGGCCTCTCTCTCGTCCAAGACATTCCCTTCGATCGCTGTGGAGGTATGAACGGACAAGAATCGAGCCTGGTCTTGAAAGTGGCGTTCATAACCTGGCGGGACCAACTGGCGGGCGACGTATCGTCGGCGCTCGAAAGAGTCAATCGCTTGAGCGATTTCTCGATTGTTTCGATCCCATTTTAGCGTTAGTCTCCTCATGGTGCGCTCCCTCGTGCATCGGGTACGACCCGATGTAGATTACCGTATCAGAGTTTACGGGACATCGTCAACGGAGAAAGCGGAAGGTCAATCGGGAAGGGCCCGACGTACCTGCTTGTTTTACTCCCATTGGCCGTGCGCGAGGGTGCTGAGACGTTCGCTCAATCTAGAAATCCCACCATCGTTTTCCACAGTTCCACAGGCCTCATCCGCAACCTCGATGACTTGCTTCGACACTCTCGAGGCTTCCGAGCCCGGACCATTGGCCTTCAGATTGAGTATCGAAGGCCTCGAATCACAGGGCCCCACAGTGAAGCGCGGCTCCATTGGCCGTGCGTGGCTGGATCTATTCGCAGCCTCCCCGACTCGTCAGCCAGCCGGTAGCGCTGCAGGGGACCGTGAGTCTAAGGCCGTCGCCGAAACCCAGTCGCCGGCGTACCCGGTATTGCCGTGATCGGCCCGTGGTGGGTCCTCTGGGACTCGAACCCAGGACCTTCGGATTAAAAGTCCGCTGCTCTGGCCAACTGAGCTAAGGACCCGCAGCCAGTTTAGGCGGGGAATGCTCGCGTGGGGTGGCGGATCGGTAGCCTTGGCGTCACCTGAGCGCGGAACGGGAGATGGCCATGGCGGAGCCTCTGCGGGTTGGACTGATTGGGGCGGGCGGGATTTCTCGGCAGCACTTGCCGGGGTACCAGCAGGACCCGGAGCGAGTTCAGTTGGCGGCGGTCTGCGATATCCGCGAGGAGGCGGCGCAGGAGTTCGCCTCGGAGGCGGAGATTGATGCGTCGGCGATCTTCACGGACGCGCGGGAGATGTGCGAGCTGGCGGACATCGACGCGGTGGACATCTGCACGATCCACGACACGCACGCGGAGCTGGCGATTGCGGCGGCCGAGGCGGGCAAGCATGTGCTGCTGGAGAAGCCGATGGCGATCTCGGTGGACGAGTGCCGGGCGATCGTGGAGGCGACGGAGACGGCGGGGGTGACGTTCATGGTGGCGCAGCATCTGCGTCATGTGCCGAGCTACGTGGCGCTGCGGCGCCGGATCCAGGCGGGCGAGCTGGGGCGGATCTGGTCGGCGCGGACGGACACGTTCCTGACGGCGGCGCTGGATGATCCGAATCAGCCGATCGCGCCGCGGGCGGGCTGGTGGGGATTCGACGGCAAGCGCGGCGGCGGCGGAGTGGTGACGCTGCTATCGGTGCATCACCTGGACCTGATGCGGTTCTTCGTCGGCGAGGTGGTGCGGGTCGAGGCGCGGGCGTGGCGTGGGCATCCAAGCTTCACCAACGATGCAGAGGATCGGGCGGTGGCGACGCTGGAGTTCGCGAACGGGGCGATCGGCACGTTGACGGCGAGCCTGACGAGTCGGGCGCCGTGGCTGTTCCAGACGGTGATCCTGGGCGATCAGGGGGCGGCGTGGACGCCGCCGCCGGAGGAGAACACGCCGCTGATGTGGCACCGGATACCGGCGGTGATGACGAGCGTCGAGCAGGAGGGGGAGGAGAGTTTCGATCCGGTGACGAGTTTCCGGCCGGTCGACACGAGCGAGGTGTCGCTGCCGACGATGAATCCGTACGTGAATGAGATCATGCACTTCGCGTCGTGCTGCGAGGACGGAGCGGAGCCGGTCAGCGGGGGTCGGGACAACCTGGAGACGATGAAGATCGTGTTCGGGATCTACGAGTCGGCGCAGACGGGTCGGGTGGTGGAGCTGGGGAGTCTGTAGCGGCGAACGGGTCGCCACGGGGCCCTCACCCTAACCCTCTCCCGCCGGGAGAGGGGACCAGAATGGGACCTCCGCATGGGTCTCCAGTTGGAGGGGGAATGAGTTTCCTCGGGGTCTGGAGATAGGCTGTGCGGCGTTATGCGGGAATTGGCGGTTTTGAGTTTTGTGACTCTGGACGGGGTGATGCAGAGTCCGACGAGTCCGGAGGAGGATCCGTCGGGCGGGTTTGCGGGCGGCGGCTGGGGGGCTCCGTACTGGGCGGAGGTGATGCCTCAGGTGTACGCGGAGGCGATGTCGGAGCCGTATGACTTGCTGTTTGGTCGGCGGACGTACGACGCGTTTGCTTCGCATTGGCCCAACGTCGGGGATGAGGATCCGGTGGCGGCTCGGCTGAATGGGGGTCACAAGTATGTGGCGACTCGGTCGGTGGCGCATGCGTTGGTCTGGGGTCCGGCGACTCGGATTGGCGGGGACGTGCCAGGGGAAGTCGCAGGTCTGAAGGCCGGTGATGGGCCGTTGATCCAGGTGCATGGGAGCTCGGAGTTGATTCAAACGTTGCTGAAGCATGCTCTGATTGACGAATACAGAATCTGGACGTTTCCAGTGGTGGTTGGGGGCGGGAAGCGGTTGTTCGCGGAGGGGGTTGTGGCGGGGAGTTTGGAGCTGGTGCGGTCGGGGTCGACGGGGAACGGGGTGGTGATGACGGTGTATCGGCGGCGAAGCTAACTCGTGTGATCGAGAATCGCGGGGATGACGGTGTCCCAGACGGGGCGAGGGAGTTCGTGGCCGACGCCGTCCATGGTGAGCAGGGTTGAATCCTTGATGGCGGCGTGGAGGGCCTGGCCGTGGTCGTAGGGGAGGATGGGGTCCTCGTCGCCGTGGATGACGAGGGTGGGGAAGTCGAGCTGGTCGAGGCGGTGGTGCCAGCGGTCGGACTGGGCAATAGCCGGTCCGTGGTTGAGCGAGCTGGGGAAGTTAATCGCGCGGTCGATCTCCTCGGCGAAGACGTCGGCGGGGATGCCCTCGTCCGGGTATGCAGAACCGCGCAGCACCTTGAACATTTCGACGCGGTTGGCGAGGACGGCGTCGCGGTCGGACCAGTCGAGCTCGGCGCTGGAGGCGATGGCGGCCAGAACCTCCGGCGTCGGCGGCGAGAGTGTTGCACCGCCGTCTGCGCCCTCCATGGCGTCGAGGACGGCGTTGGCGTTGGGGGTGGACATGATCGGCGTCAGGGTCAGGACGCGGTCGGGGTGGTTCAGACCAATCAACTGAGTGATCATGCCGCCCATCGATGCTCCGATGATGTGCGCTTGCTCGATGCCGTAGGCGTCCAGCACGGCGGGTCCGTCGGCGGCCATGTCGTCGATCGTGTAGTTCGGTTCACCCGGCGGGCATGACGTCGTCTTGCCCGTGTCGCGGTTGTCGTAGCGAATGACGAAGCGTCCGCCGTCTGCGAGGCGCTGGCAGAAGTCGACCTCCCAGAGCAGCATCGAGGCGCCGGCGCCCATGACCAGGAGGATGCACGGATCCTTGGGATCGCCGAATGAATCGGTGCAGATTTCGATGCCGTTGCCCTCGATGATTCGCTCCGGGTGATGGGTGGCCATGTCGCTGCTCCTGTTGGATCGCGGTCTTACTGCAATGCGCCCGACGCTACCAGCTCGATGATTTGCTCGTCGGTGTAGCCGAGGAGGTCGCGCAGGACGGCGTCGTTGTCGGCGCCCATGGTCGGGGCGACCTGTGGACGTCCGGCGGGCGTTCGGCTAAAGACGATGCGGGCTGCCTCGACGACTGATTTGCCCTGGGTTGGATGCTCGAGTTCGGCAAAGTGGTTGCGGTGTTGGAGCTGGGGGTCGGCGAAGCAGGCGGCGGAGTCCTGGACGGCGTGGGCAGGAACGCCGGCGGCCTGGAGGGTGTTCATCGCCTCTTCGTTCGTGCGTGATGCGGTCCAGTCTTCCAGCGCCTGACCGTTGAGCACCGAGTTCAGCGCGGCGCGGTCGGCGTCGTCACGGCCGGCGATGGCTATCCAGCGGTCTTCGCCCTCGGAGGGGTAGACGCCGTGCGGGGACATGTACGGGTCGTTGTTGCCGTCGGCGAGCCATTTCTCGCCGGTCAGGCGGTACTGGAGGAAGGCCGGCGTGAGGAAGTGGATGGCGGCCTCCATCTGCGAGACGTCGATGTACTGTCCCTGGCCGGTGCGGTCGCGCTCGTCGATGGCGGCGAGGAGGGCGGCGGAGGCGAAGCGCGGCGCGACGTAGTCGGTGTATGCGCCGAAGGGTCCGGCAGGCGAGCGGTCGGGCCAGCCGCAGAGCGGGGTGAAGCCGGCGAAGGCGGCGGCGAGGTTGCCGAAACCGGCGAACTCGGCCAGCGGTCCGTCCTGTCCCATGAGGCACGAGGACATCATGATCGCGCGCGGGTTGACCTCGTGGATGGTCTCCCAGGTCAGGTTCCAGCCGCGCATGGCGCGGGGGGTGAACGATTCGGTGACGACGTCGGCCCAGCGGACGAGGTCGAGGATCAGCTCGCGGCCCTGGGGATTGGCCGGGTCGACGGTCATCATCTGTTTGCCGGCGTTCATGTTGTGGAACATGGACGAACCCTCAGGCTGGGTCGCCTCGTCGTCGATGAACGGCTGCAGGGTGCGGGCGGTGTCGATCCGGGTGCTGGATTCAATGCGTACCGTGTTGATCCCGAAGTCGCAGAGCGCTCGGGTCCCGGCGGGACCGGCCATGACCCACATGAGGTCGAGCATCTTGAGGCCGGAGAGCGGCGGCAGGTTCGGCGTGGCCGCGTTTGCTCTGTTGAGAACTGCCGGGCGGCGGACCTCAGCGAGCACTTCGTCGGTGTGTTCGCCGAGCATTGGCGCGGGTCGGCCGTACTCGATCGGCGTCTCGGAGAGCCGGGCGAACGGGCCCGGGAATCTGATGGTCTGGCCATTGCGCTCGACGTCGCGCCAGTAGGAGCGGGCGGCGAGGTGCTCGTTTTCGTCGAGATCGTCCATCGTTGAGACCGGCACGATCAGCAGGCGTCGTTCCTGCGCGACCTGGAAGAGCTCGGCCTTGGTCTTGTCTGCGCAGAGCGCTCCAACCACGTCGCAGCAGCGGAAGTATTCGGTGATCGGTTCCTGGCCGCTGAGGATGAGGTTGGTGTAGTTGAGCCAGTCCTTGTCGCGGGTTGCCTGGTCGCAGTAGCCCTCTTCCAGCGCGTACTGCATGAGCCGGTCGGTGAAGGGGCCAATCGCCGCGCCAAACAGATAGGTAATGGCGACGTGTCCGTCCTTGCAGGGCCAGAAGAGGCGGATCTCCAGCGGTCCGAGGGCTGCGCCGACGGCCGAGCGCAGGAACTGCCCGGAGTTGTTGGCCGCGGCAATGATCCCGGACTGCGTCGCCTGGGCGTAGGCGGCCTGGGCGGAGACATCGACGTGCTGGCCGAGGCCGGAGCGCCTGCGCTCGTGCAGGGCCATCAGGACGCCCAACGCGGCCTCGGCACCCGCGTGCAGGGCGGTTTGCGGCAGGCCAACGCGAAGCGGCGGACGGTCCTTGTCGCCGCTCTGGATCATCGGTCCGGCCGCGGCGGCGACGGTGATGTCGGTGGCGGCCCAGCCGGCCTTGGGTCCGGTAGAGCCGAACGGCGTGATGGCGACATGAATCAGGCCGGGGTTGACTGCCGCCAAGTCCTGATAGCCGAGGCCAAGCGAATCCATGGCGCCGATGTCGGCCGATTCGATGACGGCGTCGGCGCTGCGAGCGAGTTCGATGAATCGAGCGCGGCCCTCGTCGGACTGCAGATCCAGGACAACCGAGCGCTTGCCCCGGGCGTAGGACTGCCAGATCAGGGAGTCCTCGATGTCGCCCTCGTTGGAGCCGTCGGCGAACGGACCGCGTTGGCGGGCGGCGTTGCCCTCGGGAGGCTCGATCGCGATGACATCAGCGCCCAGGTCGGCCAGGATCATGCCGCCGATCAGGCCGCGGTCGTCGGTGAGGTCGAGAATTTGGTAGTCGCTGAGCATGGCGGACCCCTCGCGTGTTCCCTGTTTGCCGTCCAGTGTGACGGATCGCAACGAAGCGAGAGGCTCGTCCGGAGCTACAAGGCCCAGGGTGCAGTGAGGAGGGCCGTTGCCGCCTCGGCGACGTTGGCCTCGGATCTCTGGAGCGCGCCGCGTAGGTCGCCTGGACGCTGCTGGATGTAATCTCGCATGCCGTTGGCGGCGGCCTGGTGGAGCGCTGTGCCCACGTTGATCTTCGCGACTCCCAGCTCGACCGCGCGGAACAAATCTTCGTCCGTCAGACCGCTGGCGCCGTGTAGGACCAGCGGAACATCCACCGCGGCTCGAATGGCCTGTAGACGATCGATCTGGAGTCCACCGACCGCCGGTCCGCCATGCGTGTTGCCGACAGCGACGGCGAGCCAATCCACATCGGAGGCCTCGACGAAGCGGGCCGCCTCGTCGGGATTGGTCCATGAAGCGTCGCCGATCGTGACTCCGGCTTCATTTCCCGCAACGTGCCCCAACTCGGCTTCGAGCGGCAGCCTCGACCACGTCGTCAGACCCCTGGCCGACTGTGCCAGGGTGAGGTGTCGCTCGAAGGGCAAGGTGGAGCCATCGATCATGACGGACCCGAAGCCGGCGTTGATCGCGGCGGAGATTTCATCCAAGGTGTCGGCGTGATCGAGATGTAGCGCGACGTGCGCGTCCGATTCCTCGGCGATGGTCTTGACCACGAGCATGGCGACGTCGACGCCGCCGATCAGCGACAGTCCAGAGCGATTGAATTGGATCAGCACCGGTCGCCCTGCGGACTCGGCGGCCTGGATGACGCCGCGCACCATCTGGATCGTGGACACATTGGCGCCGACGACAGCGCGGCCTCGGGCATGGGCGCGTTCGACGATTGGACGCGGGTCGACGAGCGGCATGACGGCAGTTTCCCATAGGTTGGGAACGGACTAGCGGCGGACGATTGCTAGTCTCTCTAGGCTCGGCAGATATCTGAGGAGGGGTGGAGCCTCGGCGTGGAGCATCTTCGCGGCATTCGAGACCTCACGTCGCTCGAGGACGACGACCTCGTGACGATCTCGCTGGACGGTCGGATGGACGCGTTCAACGTGTTAGTGCTGCGCCACCAGAGCAGGATTCGGGCCACCTGCGGCGGCATCGTCGGCATGGCTGACGCCGAGGATCTGATGCAGGAGGCGTTCATCAAGGCCTGGGATCGACTGAGCACGTACAAGCAGCGCGGCAAGTTCCCCGCCTGGCTCGGGGTGATCGCACGACGAACCTGCTTCGACCATTTGCGCCAACGACAGCGACGGCCATCGACGTCGCTCGATCGTCTGACCGACGCGTTGGGCGACCAGTTCACGCCGGAGTCGACGGACCGGCCGCTGGACGAGCACTTGATGAACATTGAGCTGAGCGGCGCGCTGCGCGAGGCGCTGGACCATTTGCCGGAGGAGCAGCGTCGGGCGGTGTTCTACCGCGACGTGATGGATATGGAGTACCGGGAGATCGTCGACGCGACCGGCTGGTCGATGGGTACGGTGAAGTCAAGGATCAGTCGCGGTCGATCCGCGATGCGCGACTATCTGAAGCAGCATCAGCTGTTGGAGCGGTGAGCCGCCATGTGTGGAGCGATTCGGTACACAGCAACACCACTGCAACGGGGAACCATTGTGGTCGGGATTGCGTCTAAATTTGGAGGGAAACTGGAAATGGAGCGGTTGGCGGCTGCCGACGAAGGTAGAGATGTCTGGATTGGTTTGAGATGCCGCTTGGTCTGAGCATCCTGTCGATCTTTGGTCGCCGCGATTGGCGCGACGAACTCTCGGCGTACCTGGACGACGAGCTCAGCCCGCAGGAGCGAGAACGCGTCGAAACGCGGCTCGCCGTATCCGATGAGATGCAGGCGTACCTCGCCGATCTGCAGGACATGCGCTCGGTGCTGAGGAGTTTTGCGCCTGCTCCAGCGGCGACTCCATTCCAGTTGACCCCGGAGATCGTCGATCGAGGCACGCGGACTGAGCTTGCCGCATCCGGCGCGCCACGAGCGCTGAGAATGTCCATGGCAACGGCGGCCGTAGGTGTTGCCGCGTTCGCTGCGGTCATGGTGTTCGACGTAATCGATTCTCCGACGGTTACGTTCACGACGACTCAGGCAGGTGATTCGCCGAACAGCGTCCCGACGGCGCAGGTTGTGACGGACGAGGTCGAGCTGCAGTCACAATCGGCTGAGGAGTCCGATGTGGCGGCGGTCACCCAGGTGTCGTCCGGGTCGGAACAGCCCGGTCGTGGCGATCCGCCGGCCGCTGAAACAGAGGAGATGGAGGCCGAGGAGGAAGCGGCGGTGGCGGCAGTCGAGGTCGAAGAGCAAGAGCAGGCAATGGAGCAAGAGGCGCAACAGGAAGAGGCTGAGGAGAATTGGGAGGCTCAACAAGCGGAGCCGACCCAGCACGCCGACGACGATCCGTCGCGACGAGCGTTAACCGCGGGGCGCAAGGCCAAGGACGGCGGAGAGGACGATGCCCAGGATGTGACAGCGGCCGGCGTGGTCGCGGGGGATGAAGCGGCGGCAGCCGAAGATGGGGCGGAGGCTTTGCAGTCGAACGACGCAGAAGAGACCGTTTCGTCCTTGGCGGATGAACAAGCTGCGGAGCCCGATGTCGCGGCATCCGTTGATGACGACCAGGATGTCGAGGGGTCAATGGCTGAGAGACAGTCAGAGACCGAGAAGCGGACGGTCGCGCGGTCGGTCAGACACACCGAATCGGATTGGCCGCTGGAAGAACGACCGCGTTCCCGCTCCGTCGAACTGGCGACCGACCCGTCGTGGGAGCGACCGGTTCAGATCGTGCTGGCTGCATTCGCAGTGGCGGCGACGGTGTTCTGGCTGACGCTGGCGATCGTGGACCGACGCCGACGGACATGAGCTCGCGCCCGGTCGGTAGTTCGAGGCTGATGGCTCGAGCGTTCGAGCTCGCCCGCTCGGTGCGAGGAACGACGAGTCCGAACCCCGCAGTCGGCGCCGTCGTTGCGCGGGGCTCACAGATCGTGGGCGAGGGCGCAACACAGCCGCCCGGCAGCCCGGATCCCGCGTCGCAGTTGGGCCGACCGACACAGTCACGGGGCAGCGGGGGAGGCGAACGACCCTCGGGTGGTCCGCATGCCGAGGTGATGGCCCTGCGTGAAGCCGGCGATCTCGCGCGGGGCGCGACGATGTACGTCACGCTCGAACCCTGTGGGCACTATGGCCGCACACCGCCATGCACGAGCGCGATCATCGAGGCCGGGGTGGCGCGCGTGGTGGTGGCCTACGGCGACCCGGACACCCGAGTCGCGGGTCGGGGCCTGGAACTGCTGCGCGAGGCCGGGATCGAAGTGAGCCTGGGCGACGGCGCCGCCGAGGCGGCCGCACATTACGAGGCGTACGCGCATCACCGTCGCACCGGCCGGCCGTTCGCGACCGCGAAGTTCGCGGCCTCGCTGGATGGACGGATTGCGTCAACGAGCGGCGACTCCCGCTGGATCTCCGGTCCACAGACGTTGCGCTGGGCGCATCAGAACCGGCCGCTGTTCGACGCGATGCTGGTCGGCGTGGAGACGATCATCGTCGACAATCCGCAACTCACCGCTCGTCCTGAGAACTGGCAAGGCCCGGTGCCACAGCCGTTGCGAGTGGTGGTCGACAGCCGGGGGCGCACACCGCTCGACAGCCGCGTGCTGACCGACACGGATTCGTCGGCAACGCTGATTGCCACGACGGCAGCGGCCCCGGAGGACTGGGTCGAGTCGACGCGATCGCGAGGGGTTGATGTCGAGGTGCTTCCGGCGGAGCCCTCGAGCCAGGGTCGCGTCTCGCTGCCCGCGTTGCTCGATTGTCTGGGTCGGCAGCGCGGTGTGGTGAGCCTGCTTGTCGAGGGGGGCGGCGAGGTGCTCGGCTCGTTCTTCGACCAGCGCTTGATCAACAAAGTCACGGCCGTGGTTGCGCCGATGATCATCGGCGGCGACGCGCAGACCGCGGTCCGCGGCCAAGGAGCCGAGCGGATGCGGGACGTCCTACGGCTGAACGGCATGACGGTGGAACGACTCGGCGACGACCTGCTGGTTGTGGGTTATCCCAGCCATCCCGAGCGGGAGCAAGACGTTCGCATCCGTCAGGCCGGGCAGTCCGACGCGGACACCGTTCGTGAGCTGTTGGCGGCACACGGGAACCAGGATGAGGCGGCCGCGAGCGATTTGTCGGCGGAGGTGCGGGCCGGCGGTGCCGTGGTCTGGCTCGCCGCGATACCGCTGCAGCAACCGCAGCCGAACCGCGAAGCGATCGACGGCGAAGACATCGTAGGCGTAGCGGTGGTGCGCTTCGATGAGGGATTGGCGGCGTCGGTTGGTTGCCTCGCCGTTCGCGCCGACGCTCCAGCGATCGCCGGGGAGCGCCTCTTGCATTCCTGCGAGGCCTCGGCAGGCGGGCGCGACTTCGACTGGCTGACCTTAACTGTCGAGACCGCGCCGAGCTTGACGGATGAACAGTACAAGTCGGCCGGGTATCGGTACTACCGACGTGACGATCGCGGCAACGACATCCTGATCAAGCGCCTGCCTTCGTAGCGCGCGGCCACCTTCACTCGCCCGTCGCAGCCGGGTTTCTCCACCGTTATGTGAGCTCGCGGCCCCTCTGCGGGTAGCATTGACGGCCAACGGGCCACGAGCGCGGAGCTGGGCGCGGAGTTGGGGCGATGTTCACGGGCATCATCGAAGAGGTCGGCGAGATCACCGAGGCCGCTCCCGGCGTACTTCGGATTGCTGCGCCGATGATCCTTGAGGACGCACAGCTCGGCGACAGCATTGCGATCAATGGGGTCGACTTGACCGTGACCCAGATCGAGTCGAGCCAGTTCTTGGCCAACCTGATGCCCGAGACCTATCGACGCTCAAACCTGGGCGAGCTCGTCGCTGGCGATCGGGTCAACCTTGAGCGCTCCGTTCGGCCGATGGATCGGCTGTCGGGCCATCTCGTTCGCGGAGTCGTCGAGGGTCGGGGCGCTTTTCGCGACACGCGGCCTGAAGAGGGGGCGATCGTGGTCTCCTACGACGCGCCTTCGGAACTGTTGCGTCACATGATCGTCAAGGGTCCGGTCTGCATCGACGGGGTCTCGCTGACGATCATCGATAAAGACGTATCCGGATTTGCGGTATCGCTTGTTCAGTACACTCAGCAGCACACGAATCTGCTGGACCGCGAGCCGGGAGATGCGGTGAATCTGGAAACGGACATCCTCGCCCGCTACGTAGATGAGTTGTTGGCGATGAGGATTGAAGAGACGATCGATCAGCTGTTGGATGAACGACTCGCTGCGCGCGGGTCGAGCGAAGGCGATGCGCGATGACCGACGCCGAACCGACCACCGCCCCGAGCTCCGGCAACTCCAGTCAGTCGAAGCCTCGGCGTGCGCGTCGTACGACCCACGCGCGGCGGCGAAAGTCACCGTTCAGTCCGGTGGAGGAAGCGATCGAGGCGTTCGCGCTGGGCGAGCCACTGATCATCACAGACGATGAGGATCGGGAGAACGAGGGCGACCTCGCGCTGCCGGCGCAGTTTGTGACGGCTGAGACAATCAACTTCATGGCGACCCACGGTCGAGGGTTGATCTGCGTGGCGATGGACGGCGCCATTCTCGACCGTCTCGGCTTGCGGCTGATGGTCGACCAAGGTTCCAACTCCGCACCATTGGGGACGGCGTTCACCGTGTCGGTCGAGGCCCGGTCCGGCGTGACCACCGGGATCTCGGCATCCGATCGCGCGCGCACGGTCCAGGTGCTCATGGATCCGCACTCCACAGCGGACGACCTGGTCCAGCCAGGGCACATGTTCCCGCTGCGGGCGCGCGATGGCGGGACGCTGGTGCGGGCCGGCCAGACGGAGGCGTCGGTCGACCTCTGCCGCCTGGCGGGACTGCAGCCGGGCGCGGTGATCTGCGAGATCATGAAACGCAACGGCGAGATGGCGCGGCTGCCCGACCTGGTGCGCTTTGCCCGCCGGCACAAGATCAAGCTCGTCTCGGTCGAGCAGATCATCCAGTACCGGTTGCGCACCGAGCAGCTCGTTGACCGCGTGTCGGAGGCGAACCTGCCAACGCCGATGGGCACCTGGCGGCTGATGGGCTATCGCACCCGCGACCATTCGGAGGAGCACGTCGCGCTGGTGATGGGCAATGTCGACGGCGACGAGCCCACCCTGGTGCGCGTGCACTCCCAGTGTCTGACGGGCGACGTGTTCTCCTCACAACGGTGCGACTGCGGCGAGCAACTGGAGATCGCGATGCGAATCGTCGCGGAGGAGCGGCGCGGCGTGATTGTCTACATGGCGCAGGAGGGCCGCGGCATCGGTCTGCACAACAAGATTGCGGCGTATGCGCTTCAGGATCAGGGGATGGACACGGTGGAGGCGAACCTCGCCCTGGGCTTCTCCGCCGACCGTCGCGACTACGGGATCGGTATGCAGATCCTGCGTGACCTCGGGGTGCACCGGATCCGGCTGATGACCAACAACCCGGCGAAGCGTCACGGGCTCGCCGGTTACGGCCTGGAGATCGTTGAGCGCGTGCCGGTCATCGCCCCGGCGAATCCGCACAACGTCCGCTATCTCTCGGTCAAACGGGAGAAGATGGGTCACCTGCTCGATTCCGATGCGATTGAAGTGACCGAATCCGACGACGACGGGCATCCTCCCACTCGCCGCGCGGCCATCGGCTAGCGAGCGCGAGCACCGCCATGCCGAGAGTGCACGACGGCGCAGCCAATCCTGACCCCGAACACGGACCGGCCAGCGGTCTGCGCTTTGCGGTCGTCGTGAGTCGCTTCAACGATTTCGTGACCAGCAATTTGCTCGACGGCTGCATCGAGCACCTCGAAGAGAACGGCGCCGACACCGACGAGATCGACATCTACTGGGTACCGGGGGCGTTCGAGATTCCGATTGCGGCGCAGAAATGCGCACAGACGGCTCGATTCGACGCGGTGATCTGCCTGGGCGCTGTGATCCTGGGCGAAACAGACCACTACCGGCTGGTTGTCGACGGAGCGACGCAAGGCATCGCGCGAGTCGGGCTGGACACCGGCGTGCCGGTCATCTTCGAGGTGCTGGCCACGCAAACCGTCGCTCTCGCCTTGGCTCGGGCCGGGGGCTCGGCCGGCAACAAGGGCGAAGAGGCTGCGCAGGCGGCGATTGAGATCGCGCGGTTGCTGCAGACGATCGAGTAGCGGTCGCTCAGCCCTGTGCGAACGTGTTGTGGCGGCTGCGGAAGCTGTCGATGGTCGAGGCGCAGTCGACTACGGCGTCCGGACTCATGGCGACATTGAGGGCATTGCGCCCGCCCGCTAGGCCGGGGATGCGGCAGTCATTTCGGGCTCCGCGCCTCAGGCCGTGTTGGCGGCCGAGGCGTACTCGTGGACGCCGAGTTGATCGCGAACATCGTCAGTGGCTTCCTTGGTGAAGTCGTCGAGGGGGATGCCGCAGCCGTCGGCGATCCGCACCATGCGCTGGAAGTTGGCCACGATTCCGGCCGCGTCGACCAGCTCCTGCAGGCCAAGCTCGGTCGCGATTCGTTCGCGCAGGCCGGGCAGGGCGTCGGACTGTCGGACCGCGGCTTCGGCGAACGCGGTCAGCAAGCTGCCATGGGCGACGCCGCTGTCGGCATCGGGATTGACCGTGCCCTGAAGGTTGAGGCTGTCGAGGGTGCCGCTTCGCTGGCTGCTCTCACGGAGCATGCGTACGTGCGAGGTGGTTCAATAGAAGCACTCATTCAACGCCGAGACCCGAGCGGCGATCAACTCGATCTGTGAGCGGGATATCGCGCGCAGCGGGTCGGGCATGCGCATCTCGGCGAAGCTGAGGTAGTGACCTTCTGAGAGGTCGTGCAGCCAACGGACGTTCTCGGGGATCAGCGAGAGGGCGGAGATGACGTTGGCGCCCCATTCCCAGGGTCCGTAGAGCATTTCGTCGCCGGGGTTGAGTCCGTCCCTCGGCACGATCGGGGGCCAGGAGTACTTCTGCTCGGCCTCAGGCGGGCGCTGCATCGAGGGTTCGCCGCTCGATGGCTGTGGTAGGGGCTCGAGCGCGAGGCCGAGAGCGCGGTGAAACTCGTCGATCGAGAGCGAGTGCACGACCACGGCGACCAGTTCGACGTATCGATCCTCGGTCATGCCGGGCATGGCGATGATCTGGTCGTACCAGTCGCGATTCAGGTTGGCGTTATCGACGACCAGCTTCTGAATGGCGTAGACCGCGGCCTCGGGCAACATCTCGCTGCCGACGGCCTCGAAGTCTCGCGCAGCGCGACCGATTCTTGCGATCTCGACGCGTTCGGCCCCGGTCCACCAGCGGCCAGGGGCAGCGATCGTCTCCCAGCTCATGCGCTGGGACGAGATTGTTTTCTCTCGGATCGGCAGGTCGACGCCTGCGTATTCAAAGGCCATTTCGGCACCTCGCAAACTGCCAAAAGAGTAGCGTTTAGGCCAGCGCATACCTGATACGCAATCCGATTCCGGGCAAGGAGCCAGCACGATGCCTCAGACACTTGACGTGACCGGCGGCCAACTGATCTACGACGAGTTCGGCGATGGGCCGGAGACGATCGTCTTCGTGCACGGCGCGGGCGGCAATCACCTGAGCTGGTGGCAGCAGATTCCGGTGTTCCGTGACCGCTACCGCTGCGTGACCTACGAGGTACGCGGCTGGGGACGAAGCCGCGACGACTCGGGTGAGGGTCGCACGGCGTTCTCGCGAGACCTTGGCGAGTTGATGGACGCGCTCGATGTCCCCGAGGCGGTGTTAGTCGGTCAGTCGATGGGCGGCTTCTCGATCCTGCCATTCGCCGTGCGCAACCCTGACCGGGTGAGAGCACTGTTGATGGCAGACACGTTCCTCGGTATCGACGCGCCTGAGCTGATCGATGAGATGCGCCAGGCGGTCGAGTCAGCGCAGATTAACCAGGAACAGGGCGGATTGACGCGGATGGTCGGCCCGGACTACCTCGAGCGCGAGCCCAACGGCGTGTTCCTTTACAACCAGATCAGGGGCTTGAATCCACCGCTCGACCCGAATCAGCCGTTGGAGTTCGGCCGGGAAGCCGGCGCCGTCTCCAAGGACGAGTTGTCGGCCCTGACGATGCCGACGATCTTCCTGGCCGGGGCCGAGGACGCGATCATTCCGGCCGAACTGATCGAGCGGGCCGCACAGATGGTGCCCGGCGCGCAGTACATCCAGGTCCCGCGTGCGGGACACAGCGTCTATTGGGAGCAGCCTGAGGAGTTCAATCGCATTCTTGAAGTGCTGCTGCTGGAGGCGTTCGTCTGAGAGGCGCTGATAGCCTCAGACTGATTCGCCAGCCCTTGAGACGAGCATCTGATGACGTACCACGAAGTGATCTACGAGCCCGGCCCGGTCGCACGAGTGATCATGAATCGCCCGGAGTACCGAAACGCGCAATCGCGGGTGTTGCTGGAGGAGATCGACCGAGCCTTCCAGGAAGCGGCTGACGATCCGGAGGTGCTCGTGATCGTGCTCTCCGGCAACGGGCCGGACTTCTCCGCAGGGCACGACCTCGGCTCGCCGCCGGAGATTGCCGACCGCGAGATTCGCGGCTGGGCCGAAGACTTCGTCGGCGTCTTCGATCGGCAGCGGGACACGCGGATCACGAACACGATGCGCTGGCGCAACCTGCCCAAACCGACGATCGCGATGGTGCAGGGCAAGTGCATCTTTGGCGGCTGGATGGTGGCCGCTTCGATGGACCTGATCTTCGCCTCGGACGATGCGCTGTTCCTGCCTTCGCACACGCAGTACTTCTCGGCGCCCTGGGATCTTGGCGTGCGCAAGGCGAAGGAGATTCTCTTTCAGAACCGCTTCATCCCGGCTCGCGAGGCGATGGGGCTGGGCTTCGTCAACCAGGTCTATCCAGCCGAAGCGCTGGAGCGAAAGACGCTGCAGTTCGCGAACGAGGTCGCCCAGCGGACGCCGATGTCGCTGCGCCAGATCAAGCACTCGATCAACAACATGCAGGACGGTCAGGGATTTACCACGCATATCAACGCCAGCTTCATGACCTACGCCACCGGCGCGGGGTTCGGCAGCCCCGATCCGCGGCTGGTCAAGGGCAGGCGGCAGCTCTCGCCGGTTGCCCAGGCGCTGGCCAAGCTGCAGAAGCCGGGACACTCCTAGGAGGATCCGTCCTGTGTCGGACGGGAATCTACTCAGCGGAATCCGCGTCGTCGAGTACAGCCGCGACGTGCCGGCGGCAGCCTGCGCGCGTGAGTTCGCCCGCTGGGGCGCCGACATCCAGACCTTTGAAGCACCCGATTCACTGCTGCGTCTCGCGCCGCCGATGCTTGAGCGCGAGGGCGAAACGATCTCGCTGCTGCGGGAGTCGCTGAATGTTGGCAAAACGCTGAGGTCGGGCGAGTGGCGGCCGAAGCTTGACGAGGCGGACGTGCTGGTCACCGACGCGCCGCTGGCGGAGCTCGTCGGCGTCGCGCAGCAGTTCCCGCGCCTAGTCGTGGTGCATTCGTCGCCGTTCGGGACGGATGGCCCCTATTCGCAGTACCAAGCCGATGATCTGCTGATCCAGGCGCTCTCGGGATTCGCCGGCACGAACGGACTGGCCGAGCGGGAGCCGCTGGCAGCTCCGGCCGCGATCATTCCGCGCACGATCGGCATCCTGGGCGCGGTGGCCGCACTGGCGGCACTGCTCGAGCGGATGCATTCCGACCAGGGCGAGTGGATCGAGCTCTCGTCGCACGAGGCATGTTCGACGTTGATCATGGCGCTGCGCTCGGAGTTCCTTGGCGAAGCGCTACCGCGCGTCGGCGGGACTCCCGGTTGGTCCGAAGTGATGCAGACGACGGATGGCTACATCACGATCTCGCCCTGGTCGAAGGAGACGCTGCGCAACGCGCCGGTCGCCTTTGGTTGCGATCCGCCGCCCGCGGAACTCCTGGAAGGCGACGGACGATTCGCGGAACAAGAGCCCTCGAAGGATTACCTGTACCCAGTCATCGAGTCTCTGGATGCCCGGACGATCTGGACGAAGCTGTCGGAACTCGGCTCGGTGATGGCGATGCATCGCTCGGCGCGGCAGTTGCTTGACGATCCGCAGCTCAACGCGATCGACTTCTTCCGGACCGAGCATGGCCTGACGGGCGCAGGACGCGCGATGCGGGTGACCGAGATCGACCACAAGTCGGAACGCTCGGATCGCTTTGCCCGACGCGCGAGACCCCAGAGCTCGACGGGCCCGCTCGACGGTTTGCGGGTCGTCGATTTCACCCACGCCTGGCTGGGGCCGTACGCCTCGGGGCTGCTCAACGACCTCGGTGCGGAGGTGATCAAGGTTGAGGGGCCGAAACGCCCCGATCTCTGGCGCTATGAGGCGATGGGACCGATGCGCGTCGCCGCGCCGGACGCTCATCCCTTGAACGTGCGGCCGAACTTCAACATGGCCAATCGCGGGAAGCGCACAATCTCGATAGCCCTCGATACAGAAGATGGTCGCGGGTTGGCGCTCGATTTGATCGCCCGGGCCGACGTGGTCCTCGAGAACTTCCGTCCGCGCGTGCTGCAGAATCTACGCCTGACGCACGAGCACATGCGGGAGGTGAACCCTCATATCGCGCTTGTTTCGTTCTCGGGATTCGGGACTGGGGGCCCGTACGACAACTTCCGCGCCAACGGTGGCACGACCGAGGGGAACGCGGGTTGGGACCTGCTCTACGGCTACCGGGGCGAAGCGCCGCTGATGCTGGGCACGATGCAAGCCGATCCGATCGTCGGCGCGCAGATGGCAGCCTCGGCGCTGGCGGCAGCCCTGTACGCGCAGCACGCGCGAACGGCCATGCACATCGAGGGTTCGATGTTCGAGTCGGCCGTCGGTTACATCGACGAGTACCTACTGGCCGGGTCGGCTGGACTGGCGATGCCGGAGCGTAACGGGAATCGCCTGCCCGGCGTCGCGCCGCACGAGTGTTTCCGCTGCCGCGACGGGGCGGACGGCAGCGACGAGTGGACCGCGATCTCGGTCAGGGACGACGAGACCTGGCTGCGGCTCGCTGAGGAGGCGGAGCTCGATCGTCTTGAATGGCGAACGGCGGAGGGTCGCAAGTCCGACGAGGCCAACCTGGAGGCTGCGCTGACGGAGTGGACCCGGGGCTGGGACTCGCGGACGCTGCAGCACCGGCTGCAGGCGATTGGCGTCCCGGCCGCGGCGGTTCATTCAACGTTGACCCACTTGAGCGATCCCCAGCTGTCGGCTCGAGATTGGTGGCTGCATCTGACCCACGCCGACACGGGTACACGGCAGTACCAGGGATTCGCGTGGCGTCTGCGCCGCCGTCCGGCCTCCTGCGAGCGGCCCGCGCCGAGAATGGGTGAGCACACTCGCGAGATTCTGCAAGAGACACTTTGCTTGACGGAGCCAGAGATCGAACGACTCCTGGAAGAGGACGTGATCGCCGGCCTCACGGCGAGGCGCGACCCGGACGAGCCGCCGCCGAAGCCGATAAGCCCGCGCTAGCTCCTTGCCGTAGCGCGGAACCGACTGGACGGGTGAGAGCCCTTAGTCGGCGCGGCCGAATGCCTGGAGATAGAGGTCTCGGGCTTCCTTCGGGGTCTTCCCCTGGCCCAGCCAGCCGTTGCCGACCCTGATCTCGAAGTGGAGGTGAATGTCGGTGCCGGGATTGGCGTAGACCTCCTGCTGGCCCGACTCACCGGGATAGCCGATCACCTGACCCTGTTGCACCTCGACACCCTTGACGATTCCGTCGGCGATCTCGGAGAGGTGCGCGTAGCGTGTCACGATGCCACGCCCGTGGTCGATCCACACCTGCCGGCCTCTCAACTCGTCGAGAATCTCGTCGCCCTCCCAGTTCGCCGCCTGGAATCTCGCCCAGTCGGCCGGCGTGATATCGACGTAGTCCACGTCAGCGCGAATCACGACGCCTGCCTTCGCAGCCAGAATTTCGGTTGCGACGGTGATCGCAGTGCAGGACGCCCACTGATAGAAGTCCAGGCCCTCGTGGACCCCGTCGTTGCGGTAGGACCTGGCCGCCTCGGGCAGGTGCCCTTCGAACTCGGTGACGCAGGCCCCTCTGATCGGGACGATGAACCCTCTGAGCGGATTGTCCGCTTGCTCCGGCTCTGTCACGGACTGCGCCGATTGCTGCTGTTGCTCCTGCGGCACGGCTTGTTGGGCTTGGGAACGCTGCTGCTGTTCTGCTTCGGCCACCTGTGGTTCGATGGTCTGCCCCGCCTCATCCTGCTGTTCTGCTTCGGTCGTAGCCTCGACTTCGGAGGGGGCGCTCTGGGCGTCAGTTTCTGTCGGCTGGCTCTGTTGCGCGACGGCGACGGCCTGCTCGTCTGAGGCCGGTCCGGGGGTGTCTTCGGAGCCGGTCGCCTGCACAACTGCGATGATCGCCGCGACCGCGAAGGCGACCAAGGCCAACCCCACGTAGAGCCACGCTGGTCCAATCAGCCAGCCGCCTTGATCGTCTGCGGAACTGCGGCGTGGATATCGGCGCTGGCTGCGTTGCGCGCCGTAGAGTCCGCGCCCGGAGTATTCCTCTCCCCAGGGGCTATCGGAGCGGGGGATAGCCTTCCTCCTCCAACGCGGCATCGATCTGGTCTGGTGTCGCAGAACCGCCGTCGTACTCGACAGCGACTCGCTTGCCGTCCACATCGACGGAGACCGCGGAGACGCCGTCGATCGCGGTCAACGCGCTGCTGATCGCGTGGGCGCAGTGCTCACAAGAGATGTCCGGCGCGGTGCGGGTGAGCGTGCTGGGTTGTGCCATGTCCGGTTCCTCTTCCTGGTGCCAACAGGTCGACTTTACGTTATGCGAAACGCCGACCAAGCGGTGACTCCGACGCCGACAGCGCAGCGTGCAGCGCCTCGGCGTGGGCTCGCAGCGCCGCGCCGTCGTCCAGCGGTTCGAGCTCGCCTGCCTCAAGGCCATAGCGGCGCTCGAGGGCGAGGCTGATGAGGCGGTCGGCGAGGTGGGGATTCTTGGGCAGCACCGCACCGTGCAGATAGGTGCCGAATGCGTTCTTGACGCGGGCCCCCTCGAGCCCGTCGCCACCGTTGTTGCCGAATCCGCTCACGACATCGGCCAGCGCCTGCTGGCCATTGTTAAGATACGTACGCCCGCCGTGGTTTTCGAACCCGACAATCGTCTCGCCTTCCCACAGCGCCACCACGTTGCCGACGCAGCGCCTGATCTGCGGGCCGGGATGGGTTGCGACCGCGTCGAACACGCCGATGCCCTCCATGATCTCGCCGTCCCAACCTCGATAGCGATGGCCGAAGAGTTGGAATCCAGCACAGACCGCGAGCACGACCCCGTCATCCGTGACATAGTCGCGAATCTCGGCGCTGCGTCCCTGTAGATCTGCGTGGACGCGCCGCTGCTCACGGTCCTGACCTCCGCCGATCAGGACCAGGTCGCTTTGCTCGGGAGACCAGTCATCGCCGATATCGACGCCGGTGACCGTCGTGTCGATACCGCGGGCGGCGCAGCGGCGTTCCATCGCGCGCGCATTGCCGCGATCTCCGTAGAGATTGAGCAGGTCCGGGTAGAGCACTGCGATGTCGAGTCGACGGTCGTGCGAGTTCGACATCAGGCCACATCCCACAGCCGGGCTGCTCCCATTCGCCCGAGTCGCTGACGGACATCGAGCATCGCGGTGTACGTTGGCAGAATCGTGAGTGGCTCCGGTTGAGGAAGGACGTCGAGCGCCGCGCGAAGGGCACGCCCGACATCGTTCTCGACAGGCCCGCAGGGCGGGGGGAAGCCAGCGTATTCGAGGCGTAGCGCCATGTCGGCCGCGCGATGACCACCGACCACCAGCGACGCGCAATGCTCCGCTTGCGACTCCCAGTCGACGTCCCAGATCCAGGACACGTCGGTGCCGTCGGCGATGCCGTCGTTGAGCAGCACGAGCAGGTGATGACGCTCGCCGGGTCGCTGCAGCGTACGTAGCGCCTGGTTCATTCCGGAGGGATTTTTGCCCAGCAACACCCGCACGCGGCGGCCATCCACAACCATCTCCTCCTGCCGGCCAAAAGCCGCTTCATGGGCGCCCAGACCACGTTGAATCGTCTCAGGTGGCACGCCGAGCGCGGTCGCCGCGGTCGCGGCTGCCAGGGCGTTGTAGACGCTGTACAGCCCGAGCGCCGGCAGTTCGATGGAAACTGAGCCTGTCGGGAGCCGCAGAAGAAACCTCGTTGCCTCATCGGTCTGCAAGATCTCATCGGCGGAGATTTCGGGGCTGGGCCGCTCAGCGCCTGCGGCTGTGTGCCAGCGACCGAGCTGGGCAAAGTATCGACGGGAGTAGCGATAATCGTCCTGGGTTGCGGGATCCCAGATCGCGTCGACAATCTCGCCGGACGGAGCCGGGGGGACATCCGGGTCCTCGATGCCAAACCGCAAACAGGAACCGTCCCAATGGGTTGCCAGTGAAGCGATCAGCGGGTCGTCGGCGTTGAGCGCGATTGTTGTGCTTGAGGGAAAGTCGTCCAGCGCCTCGCCCCAGCGCAGAGCGATCGATTCGATCTCGCCGTAGCGATCGAGCTGATCGCGCATCAGGTTCGTAAACACCGTTGTCGTCGGCGGAGCCGCCCGGGCGATGGCTGGCAGCGCTGCTTCGTCGGCCTCGAGCACGGCCGTACAGCCGTGAACGAGGCTCCCGAGTGGGCTCGCCGCTTCAACGAGGGAGGCCGTGACGCCGCGCATCAGGTTGGAGCCGGAGCGGTTGTGCACGACGGTTCGGCCGTCGGCGCGCAGGATCCGAGCCAGCATGGCCGCGGTCGTCGTCTTGCCGTTGGTTCCGGTGATGAGCGCGGTCGCCGAAAGCCGGCTGCCGAGCTGTTCGGTGGCCTGTGGATGCAGACGCTCGACGACCAGTCCGGGCAGCGCCGTTCCGCCGGATCCCAGAGCTCGCATGCCCAGACGCGCAGCCTTGCCGGCCAGGACGGCAGCGGTGAGACGCGGCGACCAATGGGCAGGCCTGATTGTCTGGGTCACGTTTTCGACTGTACTGATTGGGGCGGCTTCAACGAGCTCAGGCGCCAGCCGACGGGTCCAGTCGCGGCGGCGGACTCTGTCCCAGCGCCTTGAGAATCTGTTCGAGGCCAACCACGCCGAGCAGCCGCCCGCGCTCGACAACCGGAAGCACGAAGGTGCGTTCCTTCTGCAAACGATGCAGCGCCTCGTCGGCGCCTGCATCGGGGCCAAGCGGCTGTACCTGGCTCGCTTCCAGCATGATGTCGCGGAGCGTGTCGCTCTGGTAGCGCTCTTCGTCAAGCAACAGGATCTGCACCGCCGAGGCGATTCCGATCGCCGTGCCTCCTTCCGCCACGATGAACACGTCCTGCTGGTTGAGTTGTGCTCTGGAGGGGGCGAGGATCCTGATCGGCAGATCGGCATCCGCCGTTCTGGCAACCGGTGGCTGCAACATCAGTTCGCCGACCCTGAGGCCGGCGAGGTCGCGCTCCAGATCGGCCGCCTTGACGCCCTGGGCGGCCTGGGTCAACAGCAGGAATCCAATCAGCAGGACCCACACCGAGTTGAGACCGCTATCGAAGATTGCGGAGTCGGTCAGCAGGCCGCCGATGCCGTAGATGATCATGGCGGCTCCGAGGAGTTGGCCGAGCCGTGCAGACGCGCGAGTCGCGCGATGCCGCGAGCCGGTGACACGCCAGACGAACGAGCGCACGACTCGCCCGCCGTCGAGCGGGAAGCCAGGCAGCATGTTGAACCCTGCCAGGAAGCAGTTGAGGATGCCCAGTACGAAGACCATTCGCTGCAGCACGGTCGCGTCGGGCAAGGCAAAGATGGCGACGAGGAGCATGCCGACGCCCAGGACGAGCGAGGCCAGCGGCCCGACGATCGCGATCCAGAACTCCTGACCAGGTCGTCGCGAGTCCTCGCGAATCAGCGAAACGCCGCCGAAGAAGAAGAGGGTGATCGAAGAGACCTCCATGCCGTATCGACGCGCCATCAGTGAGTGCGCGAGTTCGTGAATCAGGAGCGACAGGAAATAGACCACGCCACCGGCGACGGCGTAGATCCAGCGCTCCGCACCACCCAGTCCATCAACAGACTCGGGGATGATCTCCAATTGCGTGGCGATCAGGAAGACCAACAACCCGAACACGAGGAAAAACGACAGGTCGAGCTTTATCGGGATTCCGAGAATCCGACCGACCTGTATACCTGCTCCGCCGAGCAATCCGAATCTCATGGTTCCAGCATATGTTTCTGTCAACAGCTATGAGGGTGCAGGGAGCACGAGGCAGGTCTCGCCCGACTCAGACGGGAAGCGATCCGATCTCGTCGAGCGCTTCGGTCAGGCCGCTCAACGAGGGCAGTGCGATGTCCGGTCGGACGGCCGCTTCGGCCTTGCTGCCCACCAGGACGGACACAGCGAATCCGGCGTGCTGCGAGCCGAGGATGTCCGCCTCGGGTGTGTCGCCGACGAAGGCAGTCTCATCAGCCGCGGTCCCGAGCGCGTCGAGCGTCGCCTGAAAGATCGCCTGTCCCGGCTTCCAACTCAGCACCTCGTCTGACCAGATCCAGCGGTCGATCCAGCGGTCGAATCCGCGCGCCACGAGGGCGCGTTCGACGTAGCATCCTGGCGCCAATCCAGTGTTCGAGACGACAGCGAGCATGAGCCCGTGCCGCTTGAGTCGCTCGAGTTCCGTCTCCACGCCGTCGATGACGTCAGGGGGTTCCCAGCTTGCGCTTTCGCAGATCGAGGCGATCAGTTCTTCGCGCAGCGCGTCATCCTCGACGGTGCCAGGACACTGCTCCAGCATTGAGCGGCGCACGGCGTTGACGCGGTCGTCGCCGGAGAGGTCGATGTTGGACTGGTGGGCGATGACGAGCTTGTCAATGGCGTGGCGAATCGCCTTCGGGACCGCGTCGGCCGCGCCGGGCCCGGCACCGGCTCGCTCGTAGGCCCTGGTCAGCCGGGTTTCACGGCGACGCATTCGTCGGCGTCCGCCGCCCGGTGCGTCGACGATCAGGGTGCCCCACAGATCGAGGGCAACTGCACGCAGTTGGATCAAGAGTGATGAACTGGCGCCGGTGCGTTAGCCGGCCGAGCCGGACGAGGAGGGCTTGTCTTCATCTTCGGACGCGCTGGACGAGACCGTGACTTCGTCCGACGCGTCTTCCTCGCCCTCTTCCTCCGAATCCGACGTCCGTGCTTCCTCGCGGAACTCGCGCAGACCGGTACCGAGCGCCTTGCCGACGCCGGCCAGACGACCCGCGCCGAAGACGACCAACACCACGATCACCACGACAATCGCTTCGACAGGACCAAACCCGATCAGTGCCATACCGAACTCCTGCTGTGCCGCCGGCGCTCAGCGCGCGCCGCTCGCTGGGTGCAACGCGTCGCCTCGGACTTCCTCCCCGACATCGCGGGACCGGAGAGGCCCGGTACGGGCGGCTGATTCCTAGCTTACCAGCGATCTCTGCGTCGGTGAGGGCGGGGGTTATGCTTCCAACCGCTCGACGAATATGCGCATGACCCCGCCGCAAATCTTGTCCTCGCCGTCGACCGGCTCGGTCAGGTCCACCGTCACCATGCGGGCGTCGCCGTCGTCGAGCGCATCCATCGCCTCTTGCCAGACCTCCGCTTCGCCGCAACCACCGCCGATGGTGCCGACGAATGAACCGTCCTCACGGACCAACATCTTGGCGCCGGTCTTGCGGGGGGTCGAGCCGAGCGTCTGCGCCACGGTGGCCAGCGCGACGGGCGCGCCCTGCTCGAAGGCGCTAGACATCGCTTCGTAAACCTCGTCCTGGGGCATGCGTGACGGTCCTCTTCCGGAATCGGGCCTTGCCCTCACCCTAACCCTCTCCCAGAGGGAGAGGGGATCGCAAGCAGTTTAGCGCCGAATTGAAGCCAGCATGCGGCCGTGTTCCGACATCGGTTGTGCGCCGCCGCCGCGGCGTACGAGGATTATCTCGCCTAACACCGATACGGCGATTTCTTCGGGGGTTTCTGCGCCGATGTCGAGGCCGATCGGGGTGAAGACCTTGTCCAGCGCGTCCGGTTCGATGCCTTCCTCAGCCAGGTGCTGCAGGACCGTGCGGGTACGGCGCTTGGAGCCGATCATGCCGACATAGCCTGCACCACGCTCGGCGACGGTGCGCAGCGCAAGTTCGTCGACCTTGTGGCCGCGCGAGACGAGCACGATGTAGGTGTTGGCGTTGATCGGGAAGCGCTCGAGCTCCTCGCCGAAATCGCCACAGATGACGTTCGCCTCGTATGGGAAACGCTCGTCGTTGGCGTAGTCTTCCCGGTCGTCGATGATCGCGACCTCCATGCCCAGCATGGCGCCAAGTTGGCCGACGGCGAGCCCGACGTGTCCGCCGCCAACGACGAGCAGCGTTGACGCGGGCTCGACGACCTCGACGAGGATTTCGACGATCGCGTCGGCGGCTTCAATCGCCCGGCGGCCCTCGACCAGTTCGCCGTCCGGTGTGAAGGCGCAGGTCTGGACAAGGTGTTTGGGGATCGCTCTGCGTCCGAATTCTGCAACGGCCCCTTCCAGCGGGCCGCCACCGATCGCACCCAGGTTCCGGTCTTCGTAAACCAGCATTTTGGCGCCAGGCGCGACCTCGACTCCGTCGGTCGCGCCCATCACGGTGCACGAGGCGACGGCTGGGCCGTCGCGGGCGGCGATCAGCAGAGCGCGGGCGATGTCGGCGGCACTGGCCATGGCTAGAGGATACGTCCCGAGAGGCGCGGTCAGATATTGAAGAGGATGTGCAGGACATCGCCGTCCTGAACTTCGTAGTCCTTGCCTTCGGTTCGCAGCAGCGCGCGCCGTTTGGCCTCTGCTTCGGCGCCCGAGGCGCCGACGGCTGCTCCGCAGTCGAGCAGATCGTCCCAGCGCACGACTTCCGCTCGGATGAAGCCGCGCTCGAAGTCCGTGTGGATCTTGCCGGCAGCCTGCGGCGCGGTGTCGCCGGCTCTCACGTTCCAGGCGTGGCAGTCGTCCGGGCCGACGGTGAAGAAGGTGCGCAGGCCCAGCAACCGGAATGTCTCCTGGAGCGCCGTCTCGACCGCTCCGGCCCCGACGCCAAGCTCCTCGCGATAGGCAGCCGCCTCGTCGTCGTCGAAGTCGCGCAGCTCTTCCTCGAGTCGGGCCGAGAGCGCAATGCCCTCAATCGCAGCTCCGGCAGCCGCATCCTCGTCGACGTTGAAGATGGTCAGCATCGGCCGCTCAGTCAGAAATCGGTAGTGGCGGATGTCAGCCCGCTCGAGATCAGAGAGCGGCGCGTCGAGCAAGGTGCCGCCGTCACTGAGATGGGTCTGAAGGCGGCGCAGCAGGTCCGTCTCCCTATCGGCGGCGACCCGTTCCGCCGCCTTCATCGACTTGGTCTCGTCGGCGATGCGCTGAAGGCGCTTTTCGATCAGGGCGAGGTCGGCAAACGTGAGCTCAAGCTGCATCGCTTCAATATCGCCCGCGGGATCGATGCGCTCTGCGGGGTGCGGTACCGCGTCGTTGTCGAACGCCCGCACGACGTGGACCAGGGCGTCGAGCTGAGAGAGCTGGCCGAGCAGTTTGCTTGAAGGCGCTTCGTTGCCGCCTCCCAATGCGCCGGCAAAGCCGGCTCCAGGGAAATCGATCACGTCGAGAACGGCTGGCGTCGTCTTTTTCGGCTGATACAGGTCAGAGAGTTTGTCCAGGCGCGCGTCGGCGGCCGGGACGACTCCCTCATGCGGCTCCATATGCGTGGTGAAGCCGGTGGCGCGTCCTGCACCGGTCAGGGCGTTGAACAGCGTCGTCTTGCCCGAGCGCTCGAAGCCGATCAGTCCTATGGAGGTCATGGGCTCATCGTCGCACGGTCTGGCGCGACGGTCAGTCTCTTAGTGCCCATTGATGACGCGCGGCCGAGCCTGGAACCTGAGCTCAGTCGACGCCGAGATCATTGGGGTACATCTCGGTGACTCCGAGCCCGGGGCAATCTGGATCCGCCAGCGCCTCGCCGACCAACAGGATCGAGTCCCGCATCGCCGCCCAGTCGACTGTCGCAGCCGCTTCATTTGGGTTCTGCCAGCGAGACGCACGATGTTCGTCCGAGATCGCCGGTTCCGAACCTGCTGACACCAGTGCTGCGAATGCGGGGACGAGATAGATGGTGTCGTTTTCGGGGTTGTAGAAGGTCTCAGGACGATCGATGCGGAACCAGCGCTCGACATCGAGGGCGGTTTCTTCATCCAGTTCTCTCAGTGCGGCCTGCCAGGCCGTTTCGCCCTGCTTCTCTTCGATGTGTCCGCCGACGGTTTGCCAGGCGCCGGCGAAGCGGTGGCCCTCCGGTCGCTGGAGCATGAGCAGTTCAATCCCGCTTGGCGCCGGGCGGACGATGTAGACAGCGACGATGTTGCTGCGTAGCCGCGGCACCGAACGCTACTCCGCCCAGTTGGGGATTGTGGAGTCGAACGAGTCGTAGAAGGTGACGTACGGTTTCACGTCGAGCACCGGCGTGCCGTTGACGAGGTCCAGGCCGATGACTTTGGCAACATTGCCATCAACCGCCTCCAGTGGGCAGATGGAAATCGAGATCGGGTTGGGCCGATGCGCCGTTCGGGTAGCGAAGACGCCGACCTCGGGCGTGTCCTCGCCGCCGGACGGATGCAGCTTGAGCAGGGCCCGGCCCTCGTCCGTTACGTCACCCATCCAGCCAATGACGAAGAGGTGGGAGAAGCCGGACAGGCCATCGAGAGCGGGCTCGAACTCGGGTCGGAACACCAGCTCGGAGCGGACCTGGGCCCAGACGCGCCCGGAGGTGTCGTTGATCGCGTTGCGCACGACCGCGACCGGCGAGAGGTCGTCGATTCTGTCCGGCAAACTGTGCAGTGCGGCGTCGCGAGCGATGTCGGGATTGACCAATCGCAAGTGCTCTCGCCAACTGGTCATTGCGGCCCCTTTTCGGTCGCCTGGCCACGTGCCGTTGAGGTTATGCCAGTGGTAAACTGTACGCAGTCAGAGTATCGCCCTGGGCTGCGGCCCCGATGCTCCCCGCGCGGCGGCGCGGCTCACCCTCGTCAGGAACCACACCTTGGCCCAACCGGACCCGGGACAACCCGAACTCCCGCTCAACGGCGCCGACGCGGCGCCTGATCTGACCACTGACCAGTCTGCAGCCAACGGGACGGGCAGCTACGACGCGTCCGATATCGACGTGCTCGAAGGGATTGAGGCTGTCCGCCGGCGACCGGGGATGTACATCGGCTCGACCGGTCAGGCCGGGCTACATCACCTGGTCTATGAGATCGTCGACAACTCGGTCGACGAGGCGATGGCCGGCCACGCCTCGCGAATTGACGTAACGCTGCAATCGGACGGCTGGGTCCAGGTCCGCGACGACGGACGCGGGATTCCCACCGATCAGCACGCCAAGACCGGCAAGTCGGCGCTGGAAACGGTCCTGACCGTCCTGCATGCCGGGGGCAAGTTCGGCGGCGGCGGATACAAGGTCTCGGGCGGGTTGCACGGTGTCGGCGCATCGGTGGTCAATGCGCTCTCCTCGCAACTCGAGGTCGAGGTGCGGCGCGACAGATCCGCGCACACCCAGACATACGTCCGCGGCGTGCCGACCGGTAGCGTCAAGCGGCGCCGACTGGACTCGGCAGCCACTCCGCCGACCGGCACAATGGTCCGCTGGATCGCCGACGAGCAGGTGATCGACCATCTCGACTACGACTTCAACACGCTGGCGCAGCGCTTCCGCGAGGTCGCTTATCTGAACAAGGGGCTGTGGATCTGCTTCCGCGATGAGCGCAACTTCGCGGCCGACGCGACGGAGCGGCAACGCGCCGAACTCGAGCCGCTCGACGAGAAGAACTTCTACTTCGAGGGCGGCATCCAGTCCTACGTCCGCTTCCTCAACCGCGACCGCGAAGTGCTGCAGCCCTTGCCCTTCCATCTCGACCGTGAGGTGGGTGTCAACGGGACGGCCGTGGTGGTCGAGGTGGCGATTCAGTACAACGCCGACTTCCAGGACTCGGTGTACGCCTTCGCCAACACGATCAACACGCATGAGGGCGGCTCGCACCTGACCGGCTTCCGCTCGGCCCTGACCCGTGCGATCAACGATTTCGCCCGGCGCAACAAGCAGCTCGGCGAGAAGGATCCGAACATTACCGGCGAAGACACCCGCGAAGGGCTCACGGCGGTGGTCTCGGTCAAGCTGAGTGAGCCGCAGTTTGAAGGTCAGACCAAGACGAAGCTTGGCAACCCGGAGATCAAGGGCATCGTCGAGTCGGCCACCGCCGAGGCACTGGCCGAGTATCTCGATGGCCAGCCGCGCGAGGGTCGGCGGATCGTTGAGAAGTGCCTGACCACGGCCCGCGCCCGCGAGGCCGCGCGCAAGGCGCGGGCGATCGTGCAGCGCAAGGGCGCGCTTGAGGGCGCATCCCTGCCCGGCAAACTGGCCGATTGCTCCGAGCGTGACCCGTCGTTGTCCGAGATCTTCATCGTCGAGGGTCCCTCGGCCGGCGGCTCGGCCAAAGAGGGTCGCGACCGCCGCACGCAGGCGATCCTGCCGCTGCGCGGCAAGGTGCTCAACGTGGAGCGCGCGAGGCTGGACAAGTTGCTCGGCCACGAGGCCTTCCGCACGTTGATCACGGCTCTGGGCACCGGCATCGGCGAGGATTTCGACCTCTCGAAGCTGCGCTACCACAAGGTCGTGATCATGACCGACGCCGATTCGGACGGCGCGCACATCCGCACGCTGCTGTTGACCTTCTTCTTCCGTCACATGCGCGAGCTAATCGAAGACGGCAAGCTCTACATTGCTCAGCCGCCGTTGTACCGGGTCAAGGCTGGTAAGCAGGCGGAGTGGCTCTACACCGACGCCGACCTCGAAGCGTTCATGGACAAGCAGAAAGAGGGCCAGAAGAAGGTCTCGGTCCAGCGCTTCAAGGGCCTCGGGGAGATGAACGCCGACCAGCTCTGGGAAACCACCATGGACCCGCAGGCGCGCCTGCTCTGGTCGGTCGACATCGCCGACGAGCACGCGGCCGACGACCTTTTCGTCAAGCTGATGGGCGACGATCCGGCCAAGCGCCGGCATTTCATCGAGCAGCACGCCGATCTCGCTCGCATCGACGTCTGACACCGTGAGCGAGTCTCGGGGCGCGTTGCCGGTGGCCATTCCGCCGGCCCTACGACGCTGGTGGCGGGGACAGCCACGGCTCGCGCTGGAAGATTCGCCCGCCGCGCAAATCGTCCGCTTAACGGCGATGGCTCCGGTCGAGCGGTTGCTGGTGCTTGGCCCCGACTCGCCGGCGCTGGCTTCGTTGATCGCCGATGTGGCCGAACTGGAGCCGACGCCGATCGCCGTACTCACCGATGACCGACAGCCCGGGGGCGTGTCCGCTGTGGACGTGCTCAGGGCCGAGTCTCATCGGTTGCCTATTGAGGACGGGCGGGTGGACTTCGCCCTCGTCCCACATCAGCTGCGTCACTGGGACGACGGACACGCGTTGCGAGTGCTCGAGGAGCTCTGGCGGGTGCTCGACCACAATGGTGTCGCCGTGTTCTGGGAGGTCGCGCGGTCCAAGTCGGCGTCCGTGAACACCATCTGGTCCACGGTGCTGTACCGCGGCGGGGGTTCACCCCGGCTGCGCAGCTTCGCCGAGGTCGGACAACTCGCCTACGACGCCGGATTCGCCTGGATCCAGACACTGCCCCTGCGGCCGTTCTTCTTCCCGCCCGGCCCACGCCTGACCGTGCTGGTGCGCAAGGAACACTACACGTCGGAGACCGTGCAGCGCGTCAGTGAGGGGGCTGGCGCATCGGGTCTCTGAGCGGTCGTTCTTGCTGCCCGACGTCAGCCGTAGAGCCGGTGCGCCTTGGCGTATCTCAGCGCTGCCAGGGGGACATCTGACGAAACGTCTTCTCCCCGGCGCAAACGCGCTCGCAACTGGGACGCCGACAGATCGATCGGCTCCATGGGCACCCAGTCGAGCCAGCGGCCGAGGCCGTAGACGATCCGGTCGAGCTGGCGGCGGTCGAGTTCGGCTCCGGGCCGCACCGCTGCTGCGATGCGCGCACAGGTAAGTATCTCGTTGGGCTGGTGCCAGTGGGGTAGGTCGAGCACGGCGTCGGCGCCCATGATCCACCAGAGGTGTTTCGCTCCTCGGTCGCGGAGTTCTCGCACCGTGTCGAGCGTGTAGGTGGCCCCTTCACGCCTGATCTCGATATCCGACACCTCGAGCCCGCCGCGGCGTTCCTCCACGGCGGCGCGGGTCATCGCCAGCCGGTGCCTGGCCGGCGTGACCGAGCGATCCCGCTTGCGCCAGGGGTCGCCGGCCGGGATCAGGATGAGCCGATCCAACTGCAGCGCCTGTGCGGCTGCGTCGGCAAGGTGCAGATGGGCGCGGTGGAGCGGATCGAAGGTGCCGCCGAGGGCGCCGACCCGCTCATGCGACTCAAAGCGAAGCTCATCGGTTCGCGCCGCCTCCGCCACGTCCGCTAACGCTCCCACTCCCAACGGATCGAGGATCGGCCGATCCGCACCACATCACCGGGCCGGCAGCCCGCGCGATGTAGCGCCGCGGCGACCCCCCGCCGGTCGAGCCAGCGGTAGGTCTCGGCCAGGGCTTCGTCGTTGTCCAGTTCCATCATTGATACGAACCGCTCCACCGACGTGCCTTTGACCGAGAAGGCGCCCGAGGAGATTTGTTCGACCTCGAATCGTCGGCCGTCCTGCCTGGGCTTCACCACCGGCACCTTCGCCTCTCGCGCAGGCTCCCCTTGGTCCAGTTCCGCCAGAGCAGAGGCACAAGCGGCGACGACGGCCTCGGCGCCCTCGCCGGTGGCAGCAGAGCAGAAGAGCGGCGCTTGCGGTAGGTCGGAGAACATCTCGGCGATCTCTTCGCGCAGCACGTCGACCTCTTCGAGGTCGACCTTGTTGATCGCAATGATCTGGGGCGTCCCCGCCAACGCCGCCGAGTAACCGGCTAGCTCACGGTCGACGAGTTCCTTGGCCCGGCGCGGATCGTCTTGCGAGCCGTCGATCAGGTGGACAAGCAGCCGGGTGCGCGACGTGTGGCGGAGAAAATCATGACCCAACCCGGCGCCTTCGGCTGCGCCCTCGATCAATCCAGGCAGGTCGGCCATCACGAACTCGTCCCAGCCCACCGAGACGACCCCCAGGTGCGGCTCCAGGGTCGTAAATGGGTAGTCGGCGACGCGGGGGCGTGCCGCCGTCAGGTAGCGCAACAACGATGATTTGCCCGCGTTGGGCAGGCCGACGATGCCGACATCGGCGAGCACGCGCAACTCCAGCTTGAGCCTCCGCCGCTCGCCGAGCTCGCCCTTCTGCGCCACGCGCGGCGTCTGGTTGGTCGCGCTGCGGAAGTACATGTTTCCCTGGCCGCCGCGGCCGCCCCAGGCGACGACCAGCGACTGCCCGTCCTCACTCAGGTCGACGAGTTGCTCCGCGTCCGCGCCCCTGACCTGCGAGACGATCGTGCCGACCGGCAGCTCGAGCAGCATCGTTGCGCCCCCGCGACCGCGCTTCTGGTTCGTTCCACCGTTGGTCCCCGACTCGGCTCGAAATCGCCGCTGGCGTCGATAGCGGCGCAGCGTGTTCAACTGACCGTTCGCCACCACGACCACATCGCCGCCGCGACCCCCTCGGCCTCCGTCAGGGCCGCCGCGGGGGACGAATTTCTCGCGGCGAAACGACACGGCACCGCGCCCGCCGGCACCGCCTTCGACATCGATCTCGACTGCGTCGATCATGCGTCGAGTTTATCCACACCCTCGACGGCCATTCCGGATCCGAGAGCTGTAAGTAGTGAGTAGCGGGTTTGGATCGTTGTCGTTGTTGTCTGCGCATGGGGCAATGGGGATGAGCGGCCGACACTGCGTTCTGAGCAGGGTCTGGGCGGACTGCCAGCGTGGGCCGTCAGTGGAGCAGGGTGCCAGACGATGGGACGAATCGTGGAACCGATGTGGAACGCAGGGAGGTTGGAGGCGGCCCTAGAGGTGCAGGCGCGAGCGAATCTCGGAGATCTGCTGCACCCACCACTGGGCCTCGGAATCGCCGGTCTTGGTCAACAGGGACTCGACCTTGTCTCGACCGTGCAGCACGGTTGAATGGTCTCGCCCACCGAGTGCCTCGCCGATCGCGTTGAGCGAGAGGTCGGTGTGGTGGCAGGCGAGGTACATCACGAGTTGACGGGCGCGCGCGGTTCGGCGGTCCTTGCGCGGAGAGGTGAAGAGTTCCGGGGCGACAGTCGTGACATCGGACGCGGCTGCGATGAGCTCGGCCACGGTCGGCTTGGCCTTGCGTGCTTCTTCGGGGATGTGCCCCGCCAATGCGCGCATCACGACGGCCGGAGTTACGGGTGAGCGGTCGCTTTCGGCGTACACGCGAACACGCTGCAACGCGCCGAGCAAAGCACGGACGTTGGTGCCGCCGCGCTCGGCGATCATGTACGCCGTTTGCTCGTCGATGTCGAGCTTCCAGTCTCGGATCGTCCGCTGGAGAATCGCCAGGCGCAGTTCCAGGTCAGGTGGGTTGATCTCGACCACCAGCCCGCCCTCGAATCGCGTCACCAGCCGCTCGCTGAGGCCGGTCAGTCGCCGCGGAGGCATGTCGGAGGCGATCACGATTTGCCGCCCCCGCTTGTGCATCGCATTGAAGACGTTGAAGAACTCTTCCTGGGTCTGCGTCTTGCCACCCAGCTTTTGCACGTCGTCGATGATCAGCACCTCGGCCGATTCGTACTTCGCCTGGAAGGCAGCCCGCTCTCCGGCGCCGACGCTGTTGACGAACTGGCGTACGTAGGACTCGGTCTCGACGAGCACCGTGTAGTGGCGCTGCATCGTGACGTGGGCGATGGCGTGCAGCAGGTGGGTCTTGCCCAGGCCCGAGTTGGCGTAGATAAACAGCGGGTTCGTGTCCTCGCCCGGATGGAAGGCGACGCGCCTCGCGGCGGTGACGGCGATCTGGTTGGAAGTTCCCTCGACGAACCGCTCGAACGTCGCCTGATTGAGTACCGACGGGCGGCTGCGCGCGGGCTGGATTGGTTGGCCGCGATCGCCGTCGAGCGCGCTGGGAGATTCGGCGAAGTCGAGAGCGGGCGAGACCGGCTCGGGCCGCGCAGCGACCCGAAGTTCGATCTCCATCGAGCGCCCAGCGGCCTGCCGGACCGCGGATGCCAGCTGCGGGTAGTAGCTGCCGCGCAGGGTCTCGAGCTTGATTACCGTGGGCACGCCGACATGGAGGACGCCGCCACGGATCTCGATCGCGTGGGTCTCGGCGAACCAGGTCTCATAGGTCTCTCGGTCGAGTGAGTCGCGCAGGAGTTGCAGTGTGCGCTGCCAGATGGCGCGGGGGTCGGAATGGGGGTCATTGAGCGATCGCGCGGACCGGGAGACCATGCCGCTCTCGCTTCCTTATGGAAATACTTCTGCGGGCGATGCACGGGCCTCTGGCAGATTGACCAGAGAAGCCGCTCTGCGGAGAGGGTCGCTTGAGGGAACATACTAACCAGCGTGTGGGCACACAACAGCTATCCGGAGGAACCCCGGAAGTACGGTGCTGACCAGATAGCCTATCCACTTCTTCCCCAACTCATCCACGCGGTTCGTCCCGGTACTTGACAGTCCGCGTTACGTCTCCTGCGGGCCGGTGATCGGGCCCGTCCTTGATTCTGGCGTCCTACTCTCCGATCGCGCCTAGAATGCACGAGATAACGCTGTGAGGCGGCGTCCGGGTTATCGGGAGATCATGTTTGCGGAGCCTCTGGACCCGCTGGCGAAGGGCGGTGAGCGATGTTGATTGCAATCGATATCGGCAACACGACCCTCCAGATCGGCGTGTTTAATGACCGTAAAATTGTCCACACTTGGCGTCTCGCTACCCAACATGACCGCCTGTCCGACGAATACGGCATCTTCGTAGCCTCGCTGCTGCGTTACGAAGGGATTCAGATCAGCCAGATCGACGGGGCAATCATCTCGTCTGTCGTCCCACCGCTGGCGCCGGTCTTCCAGGATGTGTGTCGCAAGTTCCTGCGCACCGAGCCGCTGCTGGTCTCGCCGCATATGCGCAAGCCGGTGCGAATCGGGATCGAGCACACCGAGGAACTCGGCGCCGACCGCATCGTGGATGCGGTGGCAGCAGTGTCGCGATATGGACCGCCGCCCTTGATCGTCGTTGACTTCGGGACGGCGACAGTGTTCGATGCCATCAATGAGCACGGCGTCTACATCGGCGGGGCGATCTCGCCCGGGATTGGGATCTCCACCGAGGCGCTCTTCAACCGAGCCAGCCGTCTGGCTCGGATCGACCTCGAGCGACCACCCGCGGCAATCGGCACACGCACCGAGACGGCGTTACAGAGTGGGATTCTCTTCGGCTACGTCGGTTTAGTTGAAGGCATCATTGCCCGGTTCCGCCAGGAGCTGGGCAACGCCCGGGTTGTCGCGACCGGCGGTTGGGCACCGCGGATCGCCGAGGAGACCACGATCCTCGACATCGTCGACGAAGACCTGATTCTCTGGGGTCTGCGCGAGTTGTACTACCACAACGCCGAAGGCACTCCGTGACCACGATGAGCGCGGGGAGCGAAGCGCCGACGCCGCAGCCGCTCCGGGGTCGCCGGGTGGCGCTGGGCGTAACCGGCTCGATCTCCGCCTACAAGAGCGTGGAGGCCGCGCGACGCCTTGAGGATGCGGGAGCCGTTGTTGATGTCGCGCTGACTCCGTCGGCGGCACGATTCGTCCCGCCGCTCACGTTTCGATCGCTGGTCAAGGGCGAGGTCGCAACCGACCTCTGGGATCCGGCAGCGCCGGCCGAACAACACGTCGCGATGGGGCGCCGCGCCGACGCGATGTTGGTTGCGCCGGCCTCCGCGACGACGCTCGCCAAACTCGCTCACGGCATCGGCGACAACCCGGTCACTCTGACCGCGCTGGCGACGAGCGCACCATTGGTCGTCGCCCCGGCGATGGACTCGATCATGTACGGCCAGCCGTCGGTGCAGGCCAACCTCGAGTTGCTCAAGGCGCGCGGTGTCTTCATCGCCGGGCCGGCGATCGGACGGCTCGCCTCGGGGGGTCGCGGACTTGGTCGGCTGATCGAGCCGATCGAGCTGGCTGCCGCGGTGCGCTCCGCGATTGGGCGGACCGTCGGCGACCTGAGGGGTCGGCACATCATCGTCACTGCGGGCGGCACGCGAGAGCCGATCGACCCGGTGCGTTTCGTGGGCAACCACTCCAGTGGGAAGATGGGCGTCGCGGTCGCCGAGGCGGCCCGCGACCAGGGCGCTGCCGTCACATTGATCACAACGCAGGCTCCGCCCGAGGGCCGCTATGGGATCGTGGTGCGCTCTGTCAACACCGCAATCGAGATGCAGACGGAGATCTGGAACGCGGCGCGAGGCGCCAACGCACTCGTGATGGCAGCTGCCGTGGCCGACTATCGCCCCGCCGAGGCGGCCGAGTCCAAGCTCAAGAAGCAGGATGCCGAGGAAGAAGGCATGACGCTCGAATTGGTAGAGAATCCCGACGTGATTGCGTCGATCGACGCGCCACATCTACTCAAGGTGGGCTTCGCCGCCGAGACGGATGACCTGATCGAGAACGCCAAAGCGAAGATCAAGAGGAAGGGTCTTGCCTTCATCGCCGCCAACGACGTCACGCAATCCGACGCCGGCTTCCAGGTCGACACCAACCGTGTCGTCCTTCTGGACGCCACCGGGGAGCCGGAGCGGCTGCCGCTGCTCCACAAGTACGACGTCGGCGTGGCCATTCTCGAGCGCCTGAAGTCGCATCCCGACTGGCCGGTTCGGGCCGACTGAGGTCCACTACTTCAGCTTGACCGCCGTGCCGTACATGTAGACCTCGGCCATGTTCTGGCCGATGTCGGAGGTCATCATCCTGGTGCCGACGATGGCGTCGGCTCCCATCGCGTCGGCGGAGGCCTCGAGCTTTTCGAGGACCTGCACCCGGGTGTCGCTCATCAGCTTCGTATAGGCGTGAATCTCGCCGCCGAACAGGCTCTTGATCCCGGCCAGGATGTCCCGTCCGACATTGCGCGAGCGAACGCTGTTGGCGCTGACCAGGCCCAGCACTTCTGCGATCTCCCGGTTGGGTACGGATTCTGTCGTCACGATCTGCATGGTCAACCCCTGTCGAACTGGACCGGCATTCTGAAGCTCAGCCTATGGCTGAGCACGACAATCCCCCACGCAATTGCACAGACACCAATGCCGGCGAAGGCGTCGAGGGTCCAGTGGTTGGCTGTCGCCACGACCGCCCAGCTTTGCGACAGCGGGATCGATACGGCGAACGCCCGCATCAGCGGGTGACTCGAGGTCTGCCAGACCGCCAGACCCGCCAGCAGCGCCCAGCCGACGTGCAGCGAGGGCAGCGCGGCGTAGGGATTGACAAACAGGCCGACCTCCTGTGCCTGGTACGCGGGTGCGGCGCGGAGGGCCAGGGTGTCGATGTAGCCCAGCTCGGGCATCAGTCGCGGCGGCGCAGTAGGGAAGAGGAAGTAGCAGACCATTCCCACCGCAGCCGAGATCAGGAGCGCGTTGCGGAACGTGCGCCAGATGGTCCGGTGCGATCGCCAGAGCCAGACCGCGAGCACGATCAGCAGCGGCATGTGGCCCCAAAAGTACGTCCCGTTGGCCAAATCGATCAGGGCATTGGAGCCGAGGATCGCCTCATGGATCACTAATTCCCAGTCCAGCCAGAAGCGCTGTTCCAGTTCGAGAATGTCCCGGGCTCGTTGGAACGCCTCTTCCGCACGGTCGGAGACTGCGCCGCGAACCAGGTAGTAGACCAGCGCGGCGGCTGCGACCGCCGCCAGCTCGCGTAGGAATTCCCGCATTTCGCCACGTTATTCCCCGCCACGCAACCGGACGCATCCGAGTGGTCGTTAGGATGATCTGGATTGCACCGTTCCGTTCAGGCCCAGTTCCTCTAGAGACCTGCTGAGAGACTCCAATGGATATCACCGCCAGCGGCACGCCCGCGCTTGACGCCGCCGCCGACCACCTGCTGATCTTCGCGACCAAGGATGATGACATCCTCGAAGGCGGCACGCTGCGCCAGCTCAACGATGCATTGGACGGCGGCCTTGCGCCGTTGGTCGAGTCGGGTGAGCTGTCCGGCGCGGTCAATGAAACCGTCGTCGTACACACCTTCGGCCAGACCGAGGCGCAACGCGTCGTGATCGCCGGACTCGGGCCGGCCGAGAAGATGGGCCTCGATGAGATCCGTCACGCGGCCGCCAACGGCGCGCGCAAGGCACGATCGCTTTCCTCAGGCAGCTTGGCTGTCGCAGTGGACGGCGAAGAGTGCGGATTCACGACCGAGGAGATCGCAGGGGCAATCTGCGAAGGTCTCGATCTCGGCCTCTACCGGTTCGACCGCCACCAGGCACCGAAAAAGACGCCCAACGTGCTTGAGCGAACGTCCCTGCATTCGGACAACACGACCGGTGTCGAAGCCGGAATCGCGCACGGACGCTCGCTGGCGGGCGCGGCAAATTTCGCCCGCGATCTCGCGAATGAACCCTCCAATCTGCTCACGCCGACGGAGCTTGCCAACCGTGCCGAGGCCTGGGCCGCAGACCACGATGTCGAAATCGAGGTCATGGACGAAGCGACCGCCGCCGAACTGGGCATGGGCTCGTTCCTGGGGGTGGCCAAGGGTTCGCACCAACCGGCCAGATTCCTGATCCTGCGCCACCGGGGCGGGGCAGACGAGCCGGGGCTGGGCTACTGCGGCAAGGGCATCACGTTCGACACCGGCGGCATCTCGATCAAACCCGCCGCCAACATGGAGGCGATGAAGCAGGACATGTCAGGCGCGGCCGCGGTCGTCGCTTCGATGGGCGCGATCGCTGACCTTGAGCTGCCGATCAACGTGACGGCGCTTGCGCCCTGCACCGAGAACATGCCCGGGGGCAACGCGATCAAACCCGGCGATCTGCTGACCGCGATGAACGGCGCGACGATCGAGGTGATCAACACCGATGCAGAGGGCCGGCTGGTCCTGGCCGATGCGCTCTCGTACGCCAATCACCTGGGGCTCTCTCCCTTGATCGACGTGGCCACGCTGACCGGCGCGGCCGCGGTGGCGCTGGGTGACGTCGCCACCGCCGTGATGGCCAACGACGACGACCTCGCAGCCGAAGTGATCGAAGCCGGAAAGCGAGCTGGCGAGAAGTTCTGGCAGTTGCCGATGTTCCCGGAGTATGACGAGCAAATCCGCAGCCAGGTCGCGGACGTGAAGAACACGGGCGGGCGCTTGGCAGGAGCGATTACGGCAGCCAAGTTCCTCGCGCGCTTCGCCGGCGACACACCCTGGGCTCACCTTGACATGGCCGGCACCGATGACGCCTCCAAAACGCGCGGCACGCAAGTCAAGGGCGCGAGCGGCGTACCGGTTCGCTCGCTGGTCCGCTTCGCCGCCGCGCGGGCCGAGGCTTCGGCTTAAACTCAACGGAACGAACCAATCAGGGGGAGGCCGAATCATGGCCGAGTTTGAACGCCTGACCGATCTACCCGAAGAGGAAGAACGCGCGCTGCGCGACCAGTACCGCGCCGAGATGACCGAACTCGCGGACAAGTTCTGCGAGGAACGCGGCTACATCCTGATGAACGCCGACCAGACGATTGAAGATTTCGTCAACATGCGCATGCGCTTCGGCAAGTTCTTCTGTCCCTGCCAGCCGGCCAACAATGACGACACGATCTGCGTCTGCGAGCCGGTGCTCAATGGCCTGGTCGACTTCGAGGGCACCTGCTTCTGCAACTTCTTCACGCTGCCCGAGGGCAAGACGGCGATCAAGGACGAGGTCGTGTTGGATCTGTAGGATCGGCGAAGTTCAATTGTGGTGCTGGAAGATCGGCAGCGGCGCTAGCGGGGCATAGATTTCCACCGACAGCTCGTAGACCTGATCGGCCCAGAAATCCCAGTCTCGTCGCGCGGCCTGCGCCTGCTCTGAGGCGAGCGCGGCCTGGACGACGGATTCGTCCTCAAATGTGTAGCCCATCAGGTGGGCCCCGGCGATCGGGTCAGATCCTCGGACCCGGAATGCCGAGACGATGCCCGGGATCTCGAGCACGTGGGGCAAATGGGTGCGACGGTGCCAGTCCTCGAACTCCTCTAGCACAGTCGGGTCGAGCCGCGCACGCACGATCATGATGGGATGTCTCATCAGGACTGCCATGCCGCCCAGTGTCGCATACGCCACCGATTACGGTTCGGGCGGCCAGACGGTCTGGTAAGGTCTAGTCAACGAGACGACCACGCAGCGCAGCGGCGGGGAGTTGGCGGCTTGGAGAGCCGCCAGCGAAATCGAAAGAACCAGGTAGACACCAGGAATGACATCAGCCCGCCGCGCACCAATGCCGATCGGCGCACGCCGTTGGGGGCAGACATGCTGAGCAAGGAAGAGAAAGCCGCGATCGCGGCTAAGTTCGGCCACCACGAGCATGACACCGGCTCGCCGGAGGTGCAGATCGCACAGTTGACACGGCGAATCGCCCTGCTGACCGAACACCTGCGAGAGCATCGGCACGACTACCACACTCGTCGCGCGTTGACGAAACTCGTGGGACAGCGACGCAGACAGTTGCGTTACCTCAACCGTGAGGATGTCAACCGCTACTCGACGTTGGTCGGCGAACTGGGTCTGCGCCGCTAACGTCACGCAATTCGGGCAGACGAACGCTGCGAACGGTCTCGAACGAACATCGGTGACGCGCCAGATACCGGGCTACAACGGCCCAGCCGTCGCAGATCAGCCAGGCCCTGTCGTTGAGGAAGCGGCGGCAGGACCGATAGACCGAAGGAAGCACAGGAACTCGGAACCATATGGAAATCACCACCAGAACCGTCCAGCAGGAAATCGCTGGACGCACGCTCACGATTGAGACCGGCAGGCTCGCCCATCAGGCCGGCGGCGCGGTCACCGTCCGCTACGGCGACACGATGATGCTCGGCACGGCGACCGCCTCCAAGCCACGGCCCGGAATCGACTTCTTCCCGCTCTCGGTCGAGTTCGAGGAGCGGCTCTACGCCGCGGGCCGGATTCCCGGATCGTTCTTCCGACGTGAAGGACGGCCGACGACGACCGCCGTACTCTCAGCGCGCCTGACGGACCGACCGATCCGCCCGCTGTTCCCCAAGGGCTACAACGACGACACCCAGTTGATCATCACGATCTTCTCGGTCGACATGGAGAATCCGCCCGACACGCTGGGCACGATCGCCGCCTCGGCGGCGCTCTGCGTTTCCGACATTCCCTTCGACGGTCCGGTCGCTTCGGTCCGGATCGGCCACGTCGACGGCGAGCTGGTTCTCCAGCCGACCTTCGCGCAGCTCGAAGCCTCGGACCTCAACCTCGTCGTCGCCGGCACCAAGGACGCGATCACGATGGTCGAAGCCGAGGCGGGAGAGGTGTCTGAAGCCCTGCTCGTCGAAGCGCTGGCCATCGGCCACGAAGCGATCTCCACGATCTGCGAGATGCAGGAAGCGCTCGCAGATGAGGTCTCGCCGACCAAGCGCGAGTACGAAGCGCAATCGGTTGACGCCGACATCCTCGCGTCTGTCGAGGAGCGATATGGCGACGACCTGCGATCCGCGCTGCGAGACGCCGAAGACAAAGCCGACCGCGACAACCGCCGCGCCGCCGTCAAGGCGTCGCTGCTCGAGAGCCTCGATGACGACGCCGACACCGACGGCCACACCGAGGCGTTCGACGCACTGGAGAAGCGGATCGTGCGCCGCAGCATCCTTGACGAGGGCGTCCGGCCCGATGGTCGCGGACACGCCGACCTGCGGTCGCTCTCGGCCGAGGTGGATCTCGTGCCGCGCACGCACGGCTCCGGGCTCTTCCAGCGCGGCGAAACCCAGGTCCTCAGCTTTACCACGCTGGCCGGCTCTGGCATGGCGCAACGCCTCGACGACCTCACGCCCGAGGACTCGAAGCGCTTCATGCATCACTACAACTTCCCGCCCTTCTCGACCGGCGAGACCGGCCGCGTCGGCAACCCGTCGCGGCGCAGCATTGGTCACGGCATGCTCGGTGAGCGAGCCATGGCCGCCATCCTGCCGCCCTTCGAAGAGTTCCCGTACACGATTCGCATCGTCTCAGAGGTGTTGGCTTCAAACGGCTCGACTTCGATGGCCTCGGTCTGCGCGTCGGTGCTCTCGATGATGGACGCGGGCGTTCCGATCAAGACGCCGATCGCGGGCATCGCGATGGGTCTGATCAAAGAGGGCGACGACGTTGCGATTCTGACCGACATCGTCGGCATGGAGGATCACCTCGGAGACATGGACTTCAAGGTCGCCGGATCGCGCGATGGCGTGACGGCGCTGCAGATGGACATGAAGGTCAAGGGCATTCACCTTGAGATTCTGACCCGCGCACTCGACCAGGCTCGAGATGCCCGCCTGCAGATTATGGATGTGATGACCGAGTGCATCGAGGCTCCGCGTGAGCAGATGTCGCCGCACGCGCCTCGGATCCTGCGCCTCGACGTGCCGCAGGACAAAATCGGCCAGCTAATCGGCCCCGGCGGCCGCAACATTCGCGCGCTGCAGGACGAGACCGGCGCGGAAATCTCTGTCGAGGACGATGGCGCAGTGTTTATCACGGCGGTCGACCAGGCCTCGGGACAAGCAGCGTTCGACCGCGTCTCCGCGATGACCCGCGACATCGAGCCCGGCCAGATCTACACCGGCAAGGTCGTACGCATCCTCCCGTTCGGCGCCTTTGTCGAAATGGTCCCGGGCAAGGATGCCCTCGTGCACATCTCTGAACTGGCCGACTACCGCGTCGACAAGGTCGAAGATGTCGTCAGCGTCGGCGACGAGATGCAGATCATCGTGATCGAGGTGGACAACCTCGGTCGCGTCAATGCGTCGCGCAAGGCCTTGCTCAACGGTGACACCGATGCTCCGGGCCGAGAGCCGAGAGAGCCGCGAGAACGCCGCAGTCGCGACGATCGGCCGCCGCGTCGTGAGCGAGAGCCGCGTGAATCCCGTGAACCGCGCCAGCGACGACCGCGAGTCCAGCGCGAACCCGCCGAGACGCAGGGTGAGAATGCGGCCATACCACAACGTGAGAATGCGGCCATACCGCAGGGTGAGGGTGCGGCCATACCGCAGGGTGAAGAGGCGACCGAACCGGCAACCGCTGCGGTAGAGCCACCGCCGCCCGAGCAGGACTCCACGGCTCAGGACGAGGCCGCGACCCCGGTCGCGGCTGCGCCGGCCCAGGACACCAACCCCCCCCCACCCCCCCCCCCAAAACCCCCCCCCCCGCCGCGGCGCCCGCGCCCCCCCCCCCGCGCCCCCCCCCAACAAGGCGCCCC
>JAPPJZ010000079.1:168342-173908 GCA_028874365.1 Chloroflexota bacterium
CCCGCCCCCCGGGCGGGGGCGGCGCCGGCCGAGGACAGCTCCGCTGCTGTCGCACCGCCGCGAGAAGGCCAGCCCCGGCGGCGTCGCCGGCGACGCCGCCGAGGCGCCGCGCAGCAACAGGGCGCCGACTCGAATCAGCAATCCGGAGACAGCGCTAACCAACCGCAGTCTGGACAGCGTTCCGAGCGCCAGCCGCAACGTGAATCCGACGACCAGGAAGAGCGCCAGCCCGACAGCAACGTCGCCCCGCGCCGACGCGGCGGGATCCTCTCGAGGGTCAACATCCGTCGCGGTCAACCGGAGGCCGACGGCGACGGCCCGCCGCCGCCACCACCACCGCCGCGCAGCGACTTCGGAGCGCCGAGTCGGTAAGCCGAACGATTGATGAGCAGGCGAGTCATGACCCGCACCGGCATCCGAGTGGTGATGAGCGGCGCCGGCAACATGGGCCGGCAGATCATGACCGCCATCGAATCGGCCGAAGACCTTGAACTGATCGGGGCGCTCGACGGCCTGTCGAACGAGTCATCCGTCGAGATCGCTGGTCGCGAGGTCCCGCTCAGCAATTCACTGGGCATGCTCGCGGTCTGGTTGCCAGATGTCGTAGTCGACTTCTCCAACGCCGAATGGACGGTAAAGCTGATTCCGGCCGCGGTCGAAGCCGGTGTCCGGCCCGTCATCGGCACCAGTGGCCTCCCGGACGACGTCATTGCCCATGCCGAACAACGCGTCAACGATGCAGGTCTGGGCGGCGTGATTGCGGCCAACTTTGCGCTCGGCGCCGTACTCATGATGCATCTCGCCAACGTGGCTGCCCCGCTGTTCGAGTCAGTCGAGATCATCGAGCAGCATCACGACGGTAAGGTCGACGCGCCATCGGGTACCGCAGTGGCCACCGCCCAGTCGATGCGCGCCGCCCGCGACCGGGACTTCAACCGCAAGGACGCAGAGCGTCACAACGTCGAGGGCTACGACACGCGCGGAGCGGAGCTGGGCGGGGCCTCGCTGCATTCTGTGCGGCTGCCGGGCCTGGTCGCGCATCAGGTAATCATCTTCGGCGGCAACGACGAAACGTTGACTATCCGTCACGACTCGATGAGCCGCGCCTCCTTCATTCCCGAGATCCTTCGCGCAGTCCGCGCCGCGCCCGAGCTCGATCACCTCGTGGTCGGACTCGACCGCCTGCTCGGTCTGCACGCCGACTAACTCAACCGACGCACACGCCACGCAGCACAAGGAGCACAACCGTGGGACGTGAACTGACCGTTGCCCTCGTCGGCGCTACCGGCGTTGTGGGGGCCGAATTCCTCAGGTGCATGGAAGAACGTCACTTCCCGGTCAAGGAACTCCGCCTACTCGCGACGAAACGTTCAGAGGGACGCGAACTCAGCTTCCGCGGCGAAACGCACATCGTCCACGAGACCACGCACGACGCCTTCGAAGGCGCCGACGTGGCCTTCATCTCGGCCTCGACGGCGGCGTCGAAGGAACTCTGTCCGGTGGCCGCGAAGAATGGCGCCGTCGCGTTCGACGACTCCTCCGCCTTCCGCCAGCAGGAGGGTGTTCCGCTAGTCGTGCCCGAGGTCAACCCGCAAGACCTGCGGCAGCACAACGGGATCATTTCCACGCCCAACTGCACCACGGTGCCGCTGGTGCTCTCGCTGCACCCGCTGATCCAGGACCGCGCGGTGACCCGCGTCATCGCCGACACCTACCAGGCCACTTCCGGCTCGGGCGGGGCGGCCGTGGTCGAACTCAAGCAGCAGAACGCGGCGCTCGCCGGCGGCGACTCAATCTCGGACGAGCAGATTTCGGAGTATCCGAAGCAGATCGCCAACAATGCGCTGCCCCAGGTCGATGTCTTCCTCGAGGACGGGTACACCAAGGAAGAACGGAAGATGCTGGTCGAATCGCGCAAGATTCTGCACCAGCCCGAACTGCCGCTTTCTGCAACCTGCGTCCGCATCCCGACCGAGCGTGCGCACGCCATCGCGGTCCACGCCGATTTCGACCGGCCGATCGCTCCGGAGGAAGCGCACGAACGCTGGGCCGCTCAGCCGGGACTCACTGTGATTGACGGCCGAGCCGCGGGCGAATGGCCGACGCCGCTTGACGCCGACGGGATCGACGACACGCTGGTCGGCCGAGCCCGAGTCGACGTGACCAATCCCAACGGCCTCGCCTGGTGGGTCGTCGCCGACAACCTGCGCAAGGGCGCGGCGCTGAACATCATCCAGATGGTCGAGTGGATGCTCGACGACGGCTGCCTCTAGTGGGCGCTGTCGGGTCGGTATCATCGCGGCCATGAAGGCGACCGACACCAGGCAGATCGGATGCACAGCTCTGCAGGTCACCCGGCTCGGGCTGGGCGGGGTCTTCTTGGCCGTTGACGCGGGGCCAGGCGAGGCCACGGCCCTGATTGATCGGGCCGCCTCGGTGGGTGTTCGCTACTTCGGCACCGCACCGATGTATGGCAACGGCGAGAGCGAGCGTCGTTACCGCGAACCGCTGGCCCGCCTCGATCGCTCGGATTTCGTGCTCTCGACCAAGGTCGGACGCCGTCTGCGGGAGGATGCCGGCGGCTCGGAGCCGTGGCACTTCGACTTCAGCCGCGACGGCGCTTTGCGCTCGTTCGAATCGAGCCTTGAGCGTCTGGGCGTTGAACACATCGACATCCTCCTGGTCCATGACCCCGACAACCACGAGGAACAAGCTCTGAAGGAAGCATTCCCCGCGTTGATCGAACTGCGCGAGCAGGGCCTGGTCGGCGCGATCGGCGCCGGGATGAACCAGTGGGAGATGGAGCTGCGGTTCGCGAGGGACCTGCCGCTCGACTGCTTCCTCCTGGCCGGGCGCTACACCCTGTTGGAGCAGGGCGCGCTGGCTGAGTTCCTGCCCTACTGCGAGGCGAATGGGATCAGTGTCATCGCTGGCGGACCATACAACAGCGGCATCCTTGCCTCGGATCTGGATGACACGGCGAGCTACAACTATCGCGCAGCGCCCGTTGAGATGCTCGATCATGCGAGGGCAATCAAAGCGGTCTGCGACCGCCACGGCGTGCCCTTGAAGGCGGCAGCATTGCAGTTCATCCTTACCCATCCGGCGATCGCTGCCGTCATTCCGGGCGCAGCCTCTGCGGCCGAAGTCGAGGAGAACGCGCGGATGGTCGAGACGCCAATCCCCGCCGCTCTCTGGGTCGCGCTGAAGGACGCAGCCCTGCTCGACCCCAACGCGCCGACTCCCACATAACCTTTCCCGTCGCCGAGAGATGTCATCCGCAGTCCGACCTGCGGCGAACCTAGTAGCCTTGATTCTTGGATCCCGACAGACGGAAAGACCGAATCATGACCGAGCCAAACGACGCCCCACACTGGGGACGCCTCTACACCGCGATGGTGACGCCGATGACCGAGGCCGGTGGCATCGACGTTGAGCAGGCCCAACACCTGGCCGGCGCCTTGCTCAAGTCGGGTTCCGACGGCGTCGTCGTGGCCGGTACCACCGGCGAGTCTCCGACCCTGACCCACGAGGAAGAACGCGTTCTGTTCCGCGAACTGGCCCCGGTTGTGCACGACGCTGGCGGCACACTGATCGCTGGCACCGGTTCGAACAGCACCGTGACCGCAGTCGACGCGTCCGAACAGGCAGCCAGGCTGGATATCGACGGCCTGCTTCAGGTGGTGCCGTACTACAACAAGCCCTCGCAGGAAGGTCTGTACCAGCACTTCAAGGCCGTCGCCGACGCGGTGCCTGAGACGCCGATCATGCTCTACAACGTGCCCGGCCGGACCGGTCTGAACATGACCGCGCAAACGACCGTGCGCCTGGCCGAAGACTGCCCCAACATTGCCGGGGTCAAGGAGGCCTCTGGCGACCTGGAGCAGATCGCGGAGATCATCCGCACCGCACCGCCGCGCTTCCGGATGTGGAGCGGCAATGACGGCGACAATCTGGCCATGCTTGCGATGGGCGGCTATGGTGCGGTCTCCGTGCTTTCGCACCTTGTCGGCGGACAGATCAAGGCGATGTACGACGCCTGGGAGCGGGGCGACACGGCCGAGGCGGGCCGCCTGCAGGTCAAGATCGCGCCGCTGGTCAAGGCGCTCTTCCTGATCGGCAACCCGGCGCCGGTCAAGTGGGCGCTCAACGACATCGGCTTCAACGCCGGACCCTTGCGCGCGCCGCTGGTAGACCCCGACGAGGGCATTCAGGAAACGATCCGCTCGGCGCTCGAAGTCGCCGGCGGTCAGGACCTGATCTAGCCCCGGATGAAGTCTGACTCTGCCGAGGCCTGGGGTTACGCCCTGTTGCTCACGCGCCGCGTGCTGACGACGGCGCTCGCAGGGGCGACAGAGGGCCAGTTGCACCAACCGACACCGATCGGTTCGCTGGCGGATTGCGCCTCGGAGGCATGTACCGCCGAGGCGAACCTGATCTGGCCGGAGGATCTGCCGCCGGCCCAGCTCGAGCCGCCCCAGACGCCGGTGCAGATCCTCTACGCCCTCGTCCGTCATCGCGCGGTCACCGAGGAAGTCCTGATGCAGGCATCGAATGAGACGATGCAGCAGGCCTGGTGGACGCAGCGGAAGCGGCTTGCGCAGGACCCGGAGCAGACGTTGACCGAGTCGTTGCAGCAGCTGGCGATGCGGGAGTTCGCCTCGGCGGTCAAGGCGACCATGATTCGCACGCGGATCGACACCAAGTGGTCACCGCAACTCGACCTGCAGGAGCGGGCCCAATCTGCGATCGCCGCGGCGCGCTGATTGAGGCTGTTGTCCTGACTCAGCTCCTGGCTCCTGCTCCACATACTTCGCATCTCGGATTCACAGGATGGGCAACTGATGTCACAGCGGATCCCCGCGTAACCTGCCCCAAGATGGCCAAGCGACGGAGCAGCACATGACCTGGGAACGTGAGATCGCCGAGATCGCCAAGCGTAAGGAGCTGGCTAAGGCTCGGGGTGGGCCGGAGGGAGTGGCTCGGCAGCGGCGGCGGGGGAAGCTGCTGGTCAACGAGCGGATTGACGGGCTGCTTGATCCGGGCACGCTGACGGAGTTCATGTCGCTGGTGGGGCGGCCGGAGTACGACGAGGCGGGGGAGTTGGTGGCGTTCACGCCGAAGGGCGCGATCGAGGGGTTCGGCAAGGTCAACGGGCGCAAGGTCGTCGTCTCGGCGGGCGACTTCACCGTGCGCGGCGGATCGGGCGGCGGCGACGGGTCGGACGGGCTGGGCTCCGAGAAACGCTCGAACCAGCGGGCGCTGGAGTGGCGCGTGCCCTACGTGCGGATGCTGGATGCGGCGGGAGGATCGGTGCGCGGGTTCGAGACGCTGGGCCGCACGTATCTGCCGGACGGCAACATGTGGTCGACCTTCGATACCGACCTCCTGCGCAACGTGCCCGTGGTCTCGGCAGTGATGGGCTCGGTCGCGGGCCTGCCCGCGGTCAACGCCTGCATGGCCCACTTCACGATCATGGTCAAGGGCATCTCGCAGCTCTTCCCCGGCGGGCCGCCGGTGGTCAAGGCGGCGCTGGGCTACGACGTGACCAAGGAGGACCTGGGCG
>JAPPJZ010000035.1 GCA_028874365.1 Chloroflexota bacterium
CCGCCATATAGACTTCCGCTGGAGGAGTAGGACGATGCCCCATCACGTCAAGAGCAAGGCTCTCTCGCACTTGCGGATCTGCGATTTCACCGGTCAGCTTGCCGGCGCGGGCGCGACCAAGTTCATGGCTGCGTTCGGCGCAGAGGTAATCCGGATCGAGGATCCGAGCAACCAGGGCCGCTGGGACATCCTGCGCGGGATGCCGCCGTATGTGGACGATCGGCGCGGGAATGAGCTGGGCGGGCCGTTCAACAACCACAACGTGGGCAAGCTGGGCATCACGCTGAATATCAAGACCGAGAAGGGGCGTGAGCTGTTCGAGCGGCTGGTGGCGATCTCCGACTGCGTGACCGAGAACTTCTCGTCCGGCGTGATGCGCTCCTGGGGCTACGACTACGACGCGCTGAAGGAGATCAGAGAAGACATCATCTACGTCTCCAACTGCGGCTTCGGGCACTCGGGGCCGTACGAGAAATTCAAGACGTGGGGTCCGATCGTGCAGGCGACCAGTGGGTTGACGATGTCGTCGGCGATTCCCGACCAGCCGCCGGCCGGCTGGGGCTACTCCTACATGGACCACACGGGCGCCTACTTCATGGCGATGGCGATCATGCTGGCCATCCACCACCGCAATCGCACTGGTGAGGGCCAGTACGTCGATGTCGCCGCGACCGAGGCGGCCCTGACACTGAACGGTCCGGTGCTGCTCGACTACACGGTCAACGGCCGACCGCTGCGTCGCGAGGGCTTCCCGGACGCCAACCATTCGGTCAGTCCGGCGATGGCGCCGCACAACATCTACGCGGCCAAGCCGATTCCCGGCTCCTTCGACGAGGCCTGGATTGCAATCGCGTGCCGCAACGACGAGGACTGGCAGGCGATGCGCGACGTGCTGGTCGCGGACGGCTGTGACTGGGCCGCGAACGACGACTACGGCCAGATCTCGGGTCGAATGGCGGCACAGGACGAACTTGACGAACGAATCGGCGAGTGGTGCCTGCGGCGCGACCCGTATCAGTCGACGGAGCTGCTGCGGGAGGCCGGCGTGCCGGCGAATCCCGTGCAGACGCCGGAGCAACGGATCGACCAGGATGTCAACTCGGCCGAGGCGCGGCTCTGGCCGACGATTCGCCAGGCGGAGATGGGCCGCGTCCGCGTTGATGGGATTCCCGCGCACTTCACCAAGACCGATTGGTCGATGACGCGCGGCGCGGCGACGCTGGGCGAGGACAACGACTACGTCTACGGCGAGTTGCTGGGATTGAGCCAGGACGAGATCGCCGGGCTCTACGAAGAGGGCGTGCTCTAATGACGACCGAGTCGAACCCTCTCGCGATGATGGCGCTGGACGACCTGCGGGTGCTCGAGATCGGCGATGAGCGCGGCGCCTGGTGCGGCAAGCTGTTGGCCGATATGGGCGCGGACGTGATCAAGATCGAGCCGCCCGAGGGGGATCCGTCGCGGCAATACGAGCCGTTCGTTGACGATGAGCCGCATCACGAGCGATCGTTGTTCTTCTGGTACTACAACACGTCCAAACGCAGCGTCGTGATGGACTTCAACGACCGCTCGAATGCCGACGCGTTCCTCAAACTGGTCGAGTCGGCCGACATCATCTTCGACACCAATACGTACGATCCCGTCGGCAGGCTGGGAGTCGACTACCACCAGATCATGTCCGATAATCCGGGATTGATCTGGTGCACGATCACCAACTTCGGTTTCGGTTCGTCGCGGGATGATGAGCCGCACACCGACCTGACGCTGGCGGCCAACGGCGGCTTCGCCTGGATGAATGGGTACGACGACCATTCGCTGCCGCCGGTTCGCGGCGGCGGCCAGCAGGCCTATCACACCGGCTCGAACTACGCCTTCATGTCGATCCTGACGGCCTTGCTGCATCGCGATGCGACGGGGGTTGGGCAGCACATCAATGTGAACATCAACGCGTCGGTTAATGTGACGACCGAGGCGGGCTCGTACTCTTGGCTGGTTTCGCACTCGACGGTGCAACGGCAGACCGGGCGGCATGCAGGGGTCGCGCCGTCGATGCCGTCGCAGATCAAGTGTGCGGACGGTCGCTACGTGAACACCGGCATACCGCCGCGTCGACCGGCCGAGTTCGGTCTCTGTTACCGGTGGTTGGAGGACGAGGGTCTGCTCGATCAGCTGCCGGAGGCGGCGCTGCTCCTGGTTGGGGCAGAGCTGGAGAGCTTCTCACTGGCAGACGTGTTCCGAGGTGACAACGACGAGTTGCTGGCGATCTTCGGCGCGGGGCGGGAGGCCTTCGATCTGCTCGCTTCGAAGCTGACGGCCTATGAGTTCTTCACCAAGGCGCAGAACTTCGGGTTCCAGGTTGGGGTGATCCACAGCCCCGAGGAGGCGTTGGAGGACCCACACTTCGTCGATCGCGGGATGCAGGTCAAGGTGGAGCACCCGGAGCTGGGTCGGGAAGTGATCTATCCGGGCGCCCCGTATCAGCTGACCAAGGGAACCTGGGGCATCACGCGTCGTCCGCCGCTGCTGGGGGAACATACGGACGAGGTGCTGTCGGAGTTGGGCTAGGGCCTGCTTCGCAGCCAGTCAGTCGAGACCTGCTGAGCTAGCGGGTTCACAATCAGCCCGTGGCCTTCGCCGCGCAACGCGATGAACTCAGCTCGTGGCATCGCCTCGCTTAGCGAGCGGCCGAATTCGATTGGCAGGGTTGTATCGGCGTCTCCGTGGAGGATGAGTAGCGGGCAGTTGATCTGATCAAGCTCATCAAGCAGGTCTTCGCCTGCCTGGGCCTTCATGTTGAGCAAGGCTCCTTGCGCGAGGCGCGCCAGTTCGCTGTCACCGAGGCGCTTCAGTAGGCGAATTCGGTTGTTCCTCAACGTTGCGAGCGCTGGCTCCGGTTCGGGTGGCTGTGGAGGCATTCGCCACTCGTCTTCCGAGGCGGCGACCGCCACTTCGATGCCTTGTGTTTCCATCAGCTCCATGAGGGCGAGCCGTTTCGCGACGGTTTCGAGCCGATCTGCGACGAATGGGTCGTCGTGATCGATCCCGGTCGGCGTGAGCGACATGAGGGATGCGCCGGTGTTGAGGAGGACGAGTGATTGGACTCGGTCGGGGTGATCGAGGGCGAGGCGCAGGCCGATTGGGCCTCCGGCGGAGGTAGCGATGACGGCGGCCTGGTCGATGTGGAAGTGGTTGAGGAGATCGACGGCGTCGTTGGCGAGGTCTTCGAGGGTGAACGGGGTGGCGTCGTACTGGGAGAGGCCGGCGCAGCGGCGGTCGTACCAGATCAACCGGAGGCCGTCGGTTGGGATGTGCCAACGGAGGCGGGGGCCGTTCCAGAGCGTCGAGGACGGGCCTCCCCAGGCTCCGTGGATGATCAGGACGGGTCGGCCGGTGGGGTCGCCGGAGGTTTCGTAGGCGACTCGGCGACCGTTGATAAGTGCTAGTCGTATTTGGGCTGATCCTCGATGCCGGGCATGACCCAGGTGACGAGCTCGGTGGGTGGGTCGGCGAAGGTGAGACCCTCCATGTTGGGCTGCACCCCGCTGAGGGTGAGCTTGTATTCCTCGACGTACTCGGGGTCCCCGTCGACCATCTGGAAGGGGCGGTCGTGGCCGGGGTAGAGGATGTCGGAGGCGCTCATCACGCGGGCGATGGACTCGTTGGCCTGCGACTCGCTGTAGAAGACGAGCGGGCTGCGTCCGGCCTTGCCCACGGCAGCGGTGTGCATCGCGTCGCCGGTGATGCCGCAGATTCCGGCCTCGGTCTCGACCAGGAGTCCGATGCTGCCGGGCGAGTGTCCGGGCAGGTGGATGACGCGGACGCCCTTGGCCAGTTCATCGCCCTCGTTGACCTCGGTCATGGGATGGGTCTCGATGGCGGCGCCGGTCCATTGGGGCGTGGCCCAGTCGTTGACATGGGGCTCGGAGGCGTACTTGCGCTCGTGCGGGTGGATGGCCATGGGGACGTCGGGGAAGGCGTCGAAGTTTTGGACGTGGTCCCAGTGGGCGTGGGTCATGAAGACGAGGTCGATGTCGGAGACGCCGAGGCCGCGTGCGGTGAGCTGTTCCTGGAGCTGCACGCGGCGGCCGACGTGAGCGGTGTCGACGAGGATGCGGCGTCCGTCGGATTCGACGAGGATCACGGCGCAGAAGGCGGGCGTGCCGGAGTCGGTGCCGAACGAGTAGCCGGGGAGGAGGATGTCGAGGGTTGCCATTTCCAGGAGTCTTTCGTCTCGGATTGGGTCGGGCGGTAAGCGAAGAAAGAAGGAGAGAGGGAACCCCCCTCTGCCTTCGGCATCTCCCCCCGCTTCGCGGGGGGAGAAAGGGAACGACGCTAGTCGCCCGATGCGGCGGCAGCGGCTGCGGCGACGCGGGCTTTGGCGGCTTCGTCGTAGCTGATGCTGACGGGGGGTTCAGAGTCGAAGGGGCCATCGAGGTCGAGTTCGGCTCCGATGTCACGGAGGGCTGGCATGACCTCGGTGCCGAGCAGTTCGATGCAGCGCATTGAGTCCTCGTGGGTGACGCGGCCGTCGTTGCCCCAGAGGGCGAGGATGCCGGGTCGGGTTTCCTCGAGGATGGTGCGCAGCTTGCGGATGCATTCGTCCGGTGTGCCGGCGATGATCTGCATGTTCTCGATCTGGTTGTCGAAGGACTGCGCGCGCGGCGGGGGTCGGCGACCGTTCATCACTTCGACCAGGGCCTCGCGGTTGCGCGGCGAGGCGTAGCCGGCTGGGTTCGACCAGACCGGGTGGGCGAGCCCGGTGAACTCGCCCTGCATCCACATGAACTGCGAGGCGTTCTGCATGGCCTTCTCGGTCGTGTCGGCGACGTGGACGCGGAGCAGGTAGCCGCGGTTCTCGGGTCCCGGGTCGTAGCCGACTTCGTGGGCCGCGTCGTCGTAGGTCTGCCAGATGCGCTTGGTCGCTTCAATCGTGGTGTTGAGCGCGATGTAGGGGTAGCGATGTTTGGCCGCCCAGATCACGGTCTCGCGTGAGAGCACGCCGGGGATCCAGATGCGCGGGTGGGGCTGCTGCATGGGCAGGGCCCAGGGGTTGACGACGCGGTGCTGGTAGTGGCGGCCCTCCCAGCGGAACGGTCCGGGGCGGGTCCAGGCCTCGACGATCAGGTCGTGGGCCTCCTCGAAACGCTCGCGGTTGTAGGCGGGGTTGACGCCGGTAGCGAGCTGCTCGGTGCCGCCGCCGCGGACGAATCCGGAGACGAGGCGGCCGCCGGAGATCATGTCGATCATGGCCAGCTCTTCGGCGAGGCGGATCGGGTTGTCGGCGAGCGGGAGGGGGTTGCCGAGCAGAACGATTTTGACGCGCTCGGTCGCGCCGGCCAGCACGGAGGCCCAGATGTTGCACTTGGCCTGCATGCAGAAGGGCGCGTTGTGGTGCTCGTTGAGCATGATCCCGTCGACGCCGACCTCCTCGGCCAGCTTGTACTCGGTCAGGCGGTCGTTGTAGAGCTGCGAGCCGGCGACGGGGTCGAAGTTGGAGTTGGAGAAGAGGAGCGCGGTGACGCCCTCCTCGGCGGCGTGTTCGTCATAGGCCGACATCGGTTGTTCGGTGAAGTACATCAGGTGCATCGGGGACTCCTCTCGGGAGGCGAGTGATCGGTGCGCAGTCTAGCGGGCACGGTGGTGCGCTAGCGGAAGAATGGCAAGGCCGAGTCGTCTCGCCTGGGAGGTTGGCCGAAGATCCGGCGGACCAAGGGGATTTCCTCGGGTTGGCGGGGGAGATAGCCGACGGGGTTGTCGTCCCAGGAGAAGGGGTATTGGGGTCCGACGGGCTTGCGGGGGCGCGATTTCTGAGGGGTTTTCGGGAATTTCCTGCCTGGGGCGGGAGATTGGCCGTTCTGGTGTCCAGATTTGTCCAGATTTGTCTCGATGAGTGCGGAATCGTCCGGGTTTTGGCAGGATTGTTCCGGCTCAGTTTCGGTGGTTCCCGGTTCGTCCGGGTCGTGATCCAGGCGACCCAGGCAGCCGGGGCAGGCCAGCGAGCACTTGCCCTGTGCCGGTCCGCGGATGTGCCGGTGGTGTCCGTCGGGATCGACCCGACTCTCCCACTCGTGGAGCAGGGCGTCGGGGTCGCTGAGGATGGCGTAGGGGTCGTCGGCCGGCTCCGGCTGCGGAGGTTCTTGCGCCTCGAGCCGAGGCATCGCAGTAAGCAGGAGGCGCAGTTCGCGGGTGGCGGCGACGGTCTGGCGGTGCTGGTCGGCGTCGGTTGCTGGCTGGGTGAGGCGTTGGACCTGATCGGCGAGGCGGTCGGCGGCGACGGTGCGGAGGATGTGGGCGCGGTGGAGCTGGAAGTCTCGGAAGTAGTTGTAGACGGTGGACCGGGCGCGGCCGAGCTGTGTGGCGATTTCGTCGGGCGGGAGTCCCTGGCAGTCGAGGTGGTGG
>JAPPJZ010000019.1 GCA_028874365.1 Chloroflexota bacterium
GGACGTAGGCGGGTCCGTTGGTGGCGTGATGGGCGAGGTGGTTGAGGATGGCGTCCTTGCGCAGCGGCAGCGGTGGGTTGACCTGCTGGGTGGCGGTCACGGCGGTCATGGTGGTCATGGGTTGGTGTTCCTCTCGGTGGGGATAGGCGATTGATCATATACGTACTGGTGTTCTATGTGGGGAATCGATGTGTGTCGGAGTTTGCGGAGGGTAGAGCGGGGGGAGCAGGTCCCCAATCGAGTCGGGGAACTGGGGATGCCCCCCTCTGCCTTCGGCATCTCCCCCCGCCCGAGGCGGGGGGAGAGGGGGATGGGGAATGCGGAATGGGCCCCGCATCAAGTGCGGGGCATCGAGGGGGAGTGCGGGGCGTCGGAGGGAAAGGGGGAAACGGTGAGGGAGTGGATCGGTTAGAGGCCCAGGCGGGCGAAGGAGGCGTCTATGTGCTGGGTGAAGTAGGCGGGGTCGAAGACGGCGTCCATTGCTTCCTGGTTGAGGGCAGCGGTGATGACGTCGTCGTCTTCGATCAGGTCTCGGAACTGGATGCCTTCGTCCCAGGCCTTCATCGCGTAGGACTGGACTCGCTTGTAGGCGTCGTCGCGGCCGACTCCGGCTTCGGTTAGCGCGAGCATGACTCGCTGGCTGTAAATCAGGCCGTAGGAGGACTCGAGGTTGGCTTGCATGCGGTCGGCGTCGATTACGAGGCCGTCGATGATCCAGGCGAGCATGTCGGTGATGTAGTCGAGGGCGAAGCAGGCGTCGGGGATGGCGATCCGCTCGGCCGAGGTGTGAGAGATGTCGCGCTCGTGCCAGAGGGCGACGTTCTCGAGGGCGGTTAATGCGTTAGCCCGGATCGTGCGGGCGAGGCCGCAGACGCGCTCCGCTTTCTCTGGATTGCGCTTGTGCGGCATGGCGGAGGAGCCAGCCTGGCCCTCGGCGAAGGGCTCGCGGACTTCGCGGACCTCTGTGCGCTGGAGGTGGCGGATCTCGGTGGCGAAGCGCTCGAGCGAGGCGGCGATCACGGCCAGGGTCGACAGGAAGTATGCGTGGCGGTCGCGCTGGACGACCTGGGTCGAGATCGCTTCGACGCCCAGTCCGAGTTCGCGGCAGACGCGCTCCTCGATGTGCGGCGGCACGGTGGCGTGAGTACCGACGGCGCCGGAGATCTTGCCCACGGCGACCGACTCGATCGCGTCGGCCAAACGTCGGCGGTTGCGCCGGGTCTCGTCGACCCAGCCAGCGAGCTTGAGACCGAACGTCGTCGGCTCGCCGTGGATGCCGTGGGTCCGGCCGATGCAGAGGGTGTGCTTGTGCTCGACGGCGCGCTTGGTGATCGACGCTTCGAGCCGCTCCAGATCGTCCTCGATGATCCGTGCTGCGTCGCGAATCTGCAGAGCCGAGGCGGTGTCCCAGACGTCGGATGTGGTCAGTCCATGATGGACCCAGCGCGACTCGGGGCCGAGCGTGTCGGCGACGGATTGAAGGAACGCCAACGTGTCGTGGTGAATCTTGACCTGGTAGCGGTCGATATCTGCGACGTTGTAGCCGGCGTTGGCGGCGATCAACTCGGCGTCTTCGCGCGGCACGACGCCCTCGTCGGCCCAGGCGTTGACGACGGCGATCTCGACATCGAGCCAGCGCCGCCACTTCGCGTCGTCGGTCCAGAGCGCGGCCATTGCTGCGCGTTGGTAGCGGGGGATCATTAGGGGATGTACTCCTCGCGGGCGGGAGAGAAGATGTCCAGCGCCACCGCGTCTTCGAGTGCCGTGACTTCGTGGGGTACCTCGGAGGGAATGATCCAGGAGTCGCCGGCGGAGAGTTCCTTCGTTTCGTCGCCGAGCTCGAACTTGACCCGCCCGGAGACGAGGTATCCGATCTGCTCGTGCGGATGCGTGTGCATCGGCACGACGCAGCCCGCGGCGATTTGAATCTCGTGGATCGATGTGCGCTCACCGGCGTTGAGGGTGCGTCGAAATACGCCGGGGAACATCTCGATTGGAGGTACGTCGTCGTGGGTTTGTAGATTCGGTTTGATGGTGCGAGTCGTCATGTCTGCGCCTCTCTCAGGTCAGTTCTCGGAGCGCGATATCGGTGCGGTGGAATGAGCCATCGAATGTGATGCGTTGGACGTTGTCGTAGGCAATGCCTCGCGCTTCCGCCAGCGTATCGGCGACGGCGGTGACGGCGAGGACTCGTCCGCCCGCAGTGACGGTGCGCCCATCATCGTCGATTGCGGTTCCGGCGTGAAAGACGTCGACGGAATCGTCGACGGCGTCGAGTCCGTGGATCGGCTTGCCGGTGTCGTACGGGCCGGGGTATCCGCCGCTGACGATGGCGACGCTGACCGAGGCTTTGCCGGAGTGCGTCAGGGCGTTGTGGGGCAGCGCCTCACCCCGCGCCGACGCGGCGAGGACAGGAAGCAGGTCGCCGTCGAGGAGTGGGAGCATGGCCTGCGTTTCGGGATCACCGAAGCGGGCATTGAACTCAAGGACGCTCGTAGCCGCATCGTCGATCATCAGACCGGCGTAGAGCAGGCCGCGGAACTCGATGCCGCCGGCGAACATCTGGTCGACCACCGGTTGGTGGATGGATGCGAACACGGCCTCTAGGTCGCCGACGAAGCCGGGCGGCGCGTAGACGCCCATGCCTCCCGTGTTGGGTCCCTGGTCGTTGTCCATGATTCGTTTGTAGTCGCAGCTCAGTGGGAGCGGGACGATGTCGGTACCGGAGACGATGGCCATGGCGGAGGCTTCCATGCCGGAAAGGCGGTCTTCGATCACGACGCGCTCGCCGGCAGAGCCGAACGCGCCGGCGAACATCTGATCGATGGCCTCGTGGGCGTCGTCGATGTGGTCGGGGACGATGACGCCTTTGCCGGCGGCGAGGCCGTCGGCCTTGAGCACGGGCAGGTCGTCGGGGCCGAGGATTTCGAGCCACTTGTGGGCGGCCTGCGCGGTCTCGAAGAGTTCGCCTCCGGCGTGGGGCACGCCGGCGGCCTGCATGATCGACTTGGCGAACCACTTCGAGGACTCGATTTGCGCCGCATCGCGGGTGGGACCGAAGGCGGGAATGCCCTGCTGGGTCAGCGCGTCGACGAGACCGGCAGCCAGAGGGGCTTCGGGACCGACGACGACGAGGTCGATGCGGCGCTCGGCGGCGGCGTCGCAGATGGCGGCGGTGTCGGAGTCGTGGATGTTGAGGTTCTCGCCGAGTTCGGCAGTGCCGGCGTTGCCGGGCGCTGCGAAGATAGCCTCGCAGTGTGGAGACTGCGCCAGTTTCCAGGCCAGCGCGTGCTCGCGTCCGCCGCCGCCGACGATCAGAACTCGCATGAGGCGAGGCTATCCGACGGCGGCCGACAGGTCGGCGGAGAGACTCGACGGAATCAGGCTGAGATCACCGTTGAGCACGATCGGATCCATGGCCAGCATTTCGGATCGGTAGGGAGATTCGGGGACGTCCTGCATGAGGTAGATGGGAATGTCGAGGACGTGGGCGAAGCCCATTTCGAGGAAGCTGTTGCCGCCGATGTATCGCGGCTTACCGGCCAGGTCTTCGTTGAGGACGAGGATGGCGTCGGAGACCTTGATCTTCTCGTAGTGGGTGCGGATCAGGTCCTTGTCGCGCTTGAGGTCGGCGCGTTGGTGGTCGTTGGCGCCCTCGTAGTCGAATTCGCGAGTGTCGACCGGGGTGAGCACTTCGTGGCCGGCAGCCTCGAGGATGCGACAGATTTCGGGCAGGCGATGGCGTAGTGACATGCTCATGCAGATGGTGATGATCAAGCTGGTTACTCCCACTCGATGGTGCCAGGGGGTTTCGAGGTGATGTCGTAGACGACGCGGTTGATTTCGGGGATTTCGTTGACGATTCGGTTGGCGATGGTTCCGAGGACGTCGTAGGGGAGTCGGGCCCAGTCGGCGGTCATGGCGTCGTCGGCGGTGACGGCTCGGATGGCGCAGACCCAGCCGTAGGTGCGGGCGTCGCCCTGGACTCCGACGGTGCGGGTGTCGGTGAGGATGGCGAAGGACTGCCAGAGTTGGTCGTAGAGTCCGGCCTCTTGGATCTCGTCCATGACGACGGCGTCGGCGAGCTGGAGGACGCGGACCTTCTCGTGGGTTATCGGGCCGATGATGCGGATGGCGAGGCCGGGGCCGGGATAGGGCTGGCGTCCGACGATCTCGTCGGGCAGGCCGAGTTCTCGGCCGACCTCGCGGACTTCGTCCTTGAACAGGTGGCGGAGCGGCTCGATAAGTTCGAAGCGGAGGTCGTCGGGCAGGCCGCCGACATTATGGTGCGACTTGATCATTGCGGTGGCGGAGCCGTGACCGGAGCCGGCGCTCTCGACGACGTCGGGATAGGTGGTGCCCTGGACGAGGAAGTCGACGCCGTGGTCGTCCTTGGCGATATCGATGGCCGTCTCCTCGAAGACGGAGATGAATGTTTCGCCGATTCGCTTGCGTTTGGTCTCGGGATCGTCGACGCGGGCCAACTCCTCGAGGAAGCGGTCTCCCGAGCGGGCGACGCGCAGGTTCATGTGCATGTTGCGCTCGAAGGTGTCGACGACCTGCTCGGTTTCGCCCAGGCGCATGAGTCCGTTGTCGACGTAGATGCAGGTGAGCTGGTTGCCGACGGCTCGATGTACGAGTGCGGCCGCAACGGAGGAATCGACGCCGCCGGAGAGGCCGCAGATAACGTGGTTGTCTCCAACCTGCTGGCGGATCTCTTCGACGGTCTCGGTGATGAAGTGGGCGGCGTCCCAGTCACCCGAGCAGCGGCAGATCTCGTAGACGAAATTGCTGAGCAAGTGGAGGCCGTGGGGCGTGTGGACGACCTCGGGATGGAATTGGATGCCGAAGCGATGTTGGTCGTCGCCCATGGCTGCGATCGGGATGCTGTCTGTTCCTGCGAGGGTGCGGAATCCGTCCGGCATCTGGTCGACTCGGTCGCCGTGGGACATCCAGACCGGCATCGGGCGGGGCAGGTCGTCGAGCAGCGGGGACTCGTCCCTAGGGTAGAGGTGGGCGGCGCCGAACTCGCGCTCGCGACCGCTCTCGACGCGGCCGCCGAGTTGGTTGGCCATGGTCTGCATGCCGTAACAGATGCCGAGCACCGGCATTCGCCCGTCGAGGGCCCAATCGGGTGCGGTGGGCGCGCCGTCGTCGTGGACGCTTGCGGGTCCGCCGCTGAGGATGACGCCGCGGGGATTCAGGTCCTTGACGCGGTCCCAGGATGCGCTCGGTGGGACGAGTTCGCAATAGACGTTGAGCTCGCGGACGCGACGGGCGATGAGCATCGCGGTCTGGGAGCCGAGGTCGACGATAACGATCGATTGGTGCTGGGACTCCACGGACTTCACGTCATAATGATATGCGCGCTGTAAGATAGATTTGTGTCTAACGGTGAACTTGATCAGGCCGTTGAACATTTGCGACGAGGCGGAGTGGTCGCTCTGCCGACCGATACGCAGTACGCCCTGAGCGGGGTCGCGAATGACGATCATGCCGTGGACACCGTCTTCAAGCTCAAGCGCCGACCGGGGGGTGAGAACCTGCCTCTGTTCCTGCCGCCGGCACGTTGGCGCGAGCATCTGGCCGAACTGGCTGAACCGCTCGACAGTCGTGTGCTCTCGTTGGCGGAGTCGGCCTGGCCGGGAGCGGTGACACTGATTGTGAACAAGCGAGCCGACTGGCCCACGAGAGCGGTTGACGGTGCGACCATCGCTCTTCGCATCCCCGATCATCCTGTTGCGGCAGCGGTGCTGGACCTGGTCGATGCTCCGCTAACCGGTACGTCGGCGAACATCCACGGCGAACCGGCGTCGCTCACGGCGGATGACGTGCGCCGACAGTTCAGTTCTGTTCATAGTGCGGGGGGCGATAGTGAATCACTTCACATTGTTCACGAAGGCGGGGTGATGCCTGCGGGTACGGCCTCTACTATCTTGGATTGCACAGGCCGGACGCCGCGCGTTCTGCGCCGCGGACCAGTGCTCAGTGCAACTGTTGGAGAGCTGCTGATGCGGCACTGGGGACTCTCCGAGTTGGACTCGGATTCCTGAACACACGGCTTGAACGCCTGGATGGGGGCAGCGACAGGTGCGTATCGCGATTGGCAGCGACCATGCCGGGTATGAGTTGAAGGAAAAACTCCGAGAGCGCCTAGCCGGCCAAGGACATCAGGTCCGAGATTTCGGCCCCGCCTCCAGCGAGCCAACCGACTACGCGGACATCGCCGCGCCGCTCGCAGAGGCCGTCGTCGACGGTCAGCACCAGCTCGGCATTGTGATCTGTTCCAACGGCGTCGGTGTCAGCATCGCGGCCAACAAGGTGCGCGGCGCTCGCGCGGCGCTCTGCGGCGACACCTGGTCCGCGCGCCGGGCGCGACAGCACACCGATTGCAACGTCCTCGCCCTGGGTTCGCACGTGATTGGCCACGCGCTGGCCGGCGAGATCGCAGACGTCTTCATCGAGTCCGAATTTGAGGGCGGTCGCCATGTGCGACGCCTGGCGAAACTGGCGGCGGTGGAGTCGAAGCACTCCGATACTCGGGATGAAGAGAACGAGCGACATGCCGAGGCGGAACTCTCGCCCATGGCCTGAGCGAAGTGACGCGCCGCACACGACAGGTACGGGACGCGTGATCGGCAGGACAGAACCAACCGGAGCGCGGGTCATCCCTGAGGTTGAGTCCCGATGAGCAAGATGTCGATTCGCGATCTCGACCTGGCGGGCAAGCGGGTCCTCCTGCGACTGGATCTCAACGTGCCGATGGACGGCGGCCGTGTGCTGGATGACACGCGCGTCCGCGCCTCGGTTCCGACGGTCAGATACCTCCTGGAACGGGGGGCGTCGGTGGTCGCCTGCTCTCACCTTGGACGGCCCAAGGGCGAACGAGATGCGGCATTCGACCTGACCCCGGTCGCCATCCGCCTGGCCCGCGCGCTGAGGATGAATGTACGGATGGCGCCGGACTGCATAGGCGATGTCACCACGCAGATGGCTCACGAGCTCAAGCCGGGCGAGGTGATGGTGTTGCAGAATCTCCGCTTCCACGAGGAAGAAGAGGAGAACGACGACGACTTCGCGGCGCAACTCGCCGACCTCGCCGAGATCTACGTGAACGACGCGTTCGGCGCGGCACACCGCGCCCATGCGTCCACGCACGCCGTCGCCCGGATGCTGCCGGCCGCCGGCGGACTACTGCTCGATCGAGAACTTGCGGCGCTCGAGCCGATCCGCAAGGGTGAGGCGGGCAAACTGGGATTCATCTGCGGCGGCGCAAAAGTCTCAGACAAGCTCGGGCTGCTTGAGCGGCTCTCGGAGATCGCCGACGTGATTGCGATCGGCGGGGCGATGGCGAATACGTTCCTGCTCGCGCGCGGTCTGCCGACGGGCGCGTCGTTGCTGGAGCAGGAGATGGTCGAGTCGGCCAACGAGATCACCGCCATCGCCCGGGACCAGAGTTGCAACCTGTTGATCCCCAGCGATTGCGTCATTGCTCATGGCGCGGACGAGCCACCACGCGCCAAACCGCTGGTGTTCGGCGAGGAGGATCTGCCGGATGAGTGGCAGATTCTCGACGTCGGACCGGCGACGGTGGAGGCCTTCGCTGAGGCGGTGAAGGAGTGCGACACGATTGTCTGGAACGGTCCGCTGGGTCTGTTCGAACGAGAGGCGTTCTCGGGCGGTACGCGGGCGATGGCCGAGGCGCTGTCCAAGCTGGAGGACGCGAACACGGTGATCTGCGGCGGCGAGACTGCCGCTGCTGTGGCGCAGTTCCGGATGACATCGAAGATGTCTCACGTTTCAACCGGGGGCGGCGCGGCGCTGGAGTATCTGCAGGGGCTTGAGCTACCGGGCATCGCCGTGCTGCCCGATGCCGCTGACGAACGAGGTGATGACTGATGACCCGGATTCCGATCGCTGCCGGCAACTGGAAGATGAATGGCACCAACGCGGAGGCGCGAGCGCTCTGCCGCGGCCTGGCCGGAATCGACGCAATCGAAGGTGTCGACGTTGTGCTTTCGCCCAGCTTCACGCAGCTCCCGCTGGTCTGGGATTTCTGGTGCGGGACCGAAGTGCACATTGCCGGCCAAAACATGCACACTCAACCCTCGGGTGCGTTCACAGGGGAAGTCTCGCCGGCGCAGTTGGCCGAGGTGGCCGACTGGGTGATCCTGGGGCACTCCGAGCGTCGCCAGTTTTTCTGCGAGGACGATCAGGCACTGGCGCTCAAGCTACGTGCCGCCGAGGCGCACGGACTGACACCGATCCTCTGCGTCGGGGAGTCTGAAGCAGAGCAGGAGAACAATCGAACGAAGGCGGTGCTGACCCGCCAGGTTTCCCTCGCGCTCGGAGACGATCCTGCTCCGGCCGAACTCGTGATCGCCTACGAGCCAGTCTGGGCGATCGGCACCGGCAAGGCCGCCTCGCCGGACGAGGCGGAGGCTGCCTGTAGTCACATCCGCTCCGTCGTCGCAGAAGCTGCAGGCGCCGAGGTTGCGGACGGCGTGCGCATCCTCTACGGCGGCTCCGTCAATCCCGGCAACATTGCCGATTTCATGGCCCAACCCGACGTGGACGGTGCCCTTGTGGGCGGCGCCGCTCTGAACGCCGATGCCTTCCTCGCGATTACCCAAGCCATCGCAGACAGCGCCTGACGTCCCACCGCTGATCGCGGTGGTGGGATTGACTGCCTCAGGCAAGTCCGATTGGGCGATGCAGATTGCCAGGCATGTCGACGGCGAAATCGTCTCGATCGACTCTCGGCAGATCTACCGCCGCCTTGACATCGGGACGGCCAAGCCGTCTACCGATCTACGCGAGGAAGTTGCGCATTGGTGCATCGACATCGTCGATCCGACCGAGCGGTACTCGCTCGGCGAGTATCTCAAGGCGGCCCGGGCGGCCATCGCCGACATTCGAGCCCGGGGTAAACGACCGATCGCGGTCGGTGGCAGCGGGCAACACATGCGGGCTTTGCTCGAAGGCTGGCAGGTTCCGCCGGTCGCCGAGGACCCGGAGTTCCGCGAAGCTCTGATCCATGAGCCGGTCGACACGCTGTTCGAGCGTCTGAATGCGGTCGATCCCGCGGCTGCGGAGCAGATCGGCCCAACGAACGCCCGTCGTATCATCAGGGCGCTCGAGGTCCATCACCTCACTGGCAAGCCGATCTCCGAGTGGCAGCGGTCGCGCGAACCGGTGGACGTTCGCACTGTCGCTCCGGAGGTTCCACTGGATGAGCTCGACGAACGGATCATGCGTCGAACGGTCGGCATGTTTGCAGCCGGGCTCGTCGAGGAAGTGCGTGATCTGCTCGCTGAGGGCGTCCGGGAAGACGCGCCGGGCTTCGATTCGATTGGCTACCGGGAAGTGCTGGCCCACCTGGCTGGCGATCTGAGCGTGGAGCAGGCCATCGACGGTGTGGCGCAGGCGACCCGGCGTTTCGCTCGGCGCCAGCGCGCATGGTTTCGGCGCGACGATCCGGCCATTTGTTGGGCGGCTGATGTTCCGCTCGCGATGCTTGAGTAAGATGCATTCAGGCATCGGAGTGTTTGCATGTCCGTTCCATTTGTCAAGGTGCAGGGCGCGGGTAACGATTTCCTGTTGATCGATGCGTTGGGCGAGAACGCCCACCTGAACGAGATCGACTGGTCGGGGCTGGCGCCGCGCATCTGCGACCGGCACTTCGGGGTGGGCGCGGACGGCATTCTGATCGCGCAGGACACGGACGTCGCCGAAGCGCGGATGGTGATCGTCAACGCGGACGGGTCCGACGGTGAGATGTGCGGCAACGGGTTTCGCTGCTTTACCAAGTACCTCGTTGAACGAGCAGGGGTTACGCCGACCGATGGCGCGCTCGCAATCGAGACCGGTGCGGGAGTGCTTCACGCCGACCTCTCAGACATGACACCGGGCTCCGTGGATCGCGTTCGCGTCGACATGGGACGAGCCTGGCTGCAGGCCGACGAAATCCCCGTGGTCCATGAAGGGCCCGCTCCAATCCTGCATCACGAGATCGAAGTCGACGGCCGCCGCTTCGACCTGACCTGCGTCAGCATGGGCAATCCACATGCGGTCTGGTTCACCGACGACGACGTCGACGACTTCCCGCTGACCGAGATTGGTCCGCTGATCGAGACGCACCCCGATTTTCCCAGGAAGACCAATGTCGAGATCGTCAACGTGTTGGCTCGCGACCATCTGAAGATGCGCGTCTGGGAGCGGGGCGTGGGGATCACGCTGGCCTGCGGATCGGGTGCCTGCGCGGTGCTCGTGGCGGCCCGCTTGCGCGGAATCTGCGATTCGGCTGCGACGGTCTCGCTGCCCGGCGGCGATCTTGAGATTGCCTGGGATGGCCTTGACGATCCGACTGCCTCGGTCTACATGACCGGACCCGCTTCTTTTTCCTACGAGGGTCAACTGGACGCCAGCTTGCTGGGCGTCACGTGACGCCCCCTGTTTCCGCTGCCACGATTCATGAGCGAATGGACAACTGATGGTCACACCTGACTACACGCGGCATGCACAGGATGTCGCCCCGGGATTTGTACGGGAACTGCACGAAACGCTGGCGACCAAGCAACTGGCGTATCGCAACCAGCCGGATGTCGATTTCGATGAGCTCGTGCGATCGCCGCGGATGCTCTCGACGCAGTGCGACGACGGCTACGTGATCGGCATTCCGTATGGCCGGCATCTGCGTATCTTCTACGAGTTCGACACCATCAACCACATCCGCCTGCATCTGACCAACCTGCTGAACGAGATGGGCGAACTCGCCACGGAGCACTCTGACTGCGAGCTGATGGTCGTCGACTACACCGACTTCCCGCATCGCCACTACGTGGAGCCGATGTTGATCGGTGCGGGGTTCGTCTCGCCGTCCGAGGTTTCGGTGATGCGTTGCCGCGATGTTCGCGACCAGGCACTGCCGGAGATCGCACCGGGTATCCGTGTTCGCGACGCTTCCGAGGACGATGCTGATGCGGTCGTGCAGATTGAGCAGCAGGCCGCCGGGGAAGGCGCGCACGCTCCGCCGCTGGCTCCGCAGTTCTTCGGCGATTCGGAGTGGGTCGGGATCGCGGAGCACGAGGGTTCGCCGGCGGGCTACATTCGCACGGTTCCGGCGGAAAAGCGCGGTATTGCAGCGGAGGAACTGCTTGTCGATCCGGAGCACGACTTCACCGAGGTGTCGCGGGCTCTGCTCGCTACGGCAATGCAGCGCGGGGCGGAGGCCAACCGCCGTGCGATGACGCTTCGCGTGGCCGGCGACAGCGCCGGCGAGCCGCTGCTCAGAGAGTTCAACTTCCGCCACGTCACGAACGAGCTCAACTACCAGCGTCCGGCCGACCCGGCCGAGGTGCAGCGTCGCTATGACGACAAGGTGACCACGTACGTCAAGGTCGGCAAGATCTGGGGGCGGTTCTAAATGGCGATGCGAACCGCCCGGCGAGTCCAGGACCTTCCCCCGTATCTTTTTGTCGAGATTTCCCGCAAGATCGCGGAGCAGCGTGAGAAGGGCGTGCGCGTTATCTCATTCGGGATCGGTGATCCCGATCTGCCGACGCACCCGCACATCCTCGAAGCTCTGCACGAGCACGCCGACGTACCGGCAAATCATCGCTACCCGGAGACCGAGGGTCTGCCGGAGTTGCGGGAGTGCATCGCTCGCTGGATGGCGCAGCGTTTCGAGGTTTCGCTCGATCCGGCTACCGAGATCGTTCCGTTGATCGGGGCGAAGGAGGGGATTGCAAACTCGGCGCTCTGCTTCATCGATCCCGGAGACGTGGCGCTTGTGCCCGACCCGGCGTATCCCGTCTATGCGATCGGCACGATGTTCGCCGGCGGCACCTCTCACTACATGCCGCTGACCGAGGAGCACGGATTTCTGCCGGACCTTGAGGCGATTCCTGCCGACGTACGCGAGCAGGCACGCGTGCTGTGGATCAACTATCCGAACAACCCGACCGGTGCATTGGCGGACATCGACTTCTTCGAGCGGGCGGCGCAGTTTGGGCTCGAGCACGAGATCGCCATCTTGCATGACAACGCCTACTGCGATGTCACGTTCGATGGCTACGAGGCGCCCGCGTATCTGCAGGCACCGTCGGCCAAGGCCGCGGGGATGGAGTACTTCTCGCTGTCCAAGACGTTCAACATGACCGGCTGGCGTCTGGGCTGGGCCTGCGGGAACGCTGAGTTGGTCGACCCGCTGCTGCGGGTCAAGTCGAACATCGACTCTGGGATTCCGCAAGCGATTCAGCAGATGGCAATTGCGGCGCTGGACGGCGACCAGTCGGTGATCGAGGCGAACAACGCGATCATTCACCGGCGGCGGGACAAGGTCGTCAATGCGCTGCGCTCGATTGGGCTCGAAGTGACGAATCCCAAGGCGTCGCTGTACATCTGGGCCAGGATTCCCGAGGGCGACAGGTCGGCGGATTTTGCCGCTCGGCTGATCGAGGAACAGGGCGTCGTCGTGACTCCCGGGAACGGGTATGGGCCGGCGGGCGAGGGCTACATCCGTTTGAGTCTGACGTTGCCTGACGAAGAGGTCGACGAAGGCGTAGAGCGGATCGCGGCGTTCACGGCCAATCGGTAGAGTTCGCCCTTGGGCCGTCACTCGCTCGGCGAGGTCGTAACACTCGCGCTTCCCGCGAGTGTCTAAGCCTGGTCAAGCGGGAAATCGGAGGCGCCGGCCTGCAAGCTGATCTCAGCAGGGTGTCCTGTTACCATGACATTTAGTCAAGTGTCCTTTACAACGCATATGGAGGGGATGAGCGATGGAGTCGGCAAGAAAGCAGTACACGCGACGCATGACGGTGGCTTTCGTCGCCTACGCGGCAGTTCTTGCTCCCTCGATTCCGCTGATAAGCGCCTATCCCGACGCCGCCTGGCGATTCCCTCTCGCGATCGCGCCGATCCTGCCTTTCGTCTTCGACATCCTTGTCTACGTCCGCTACCTGAGGTCAGTTGACGAGTTGCAACGAAAGATCGCGCTCGAAGCCCTCGCAATAGCGTTCGGAGCTAGTGCGGCAATCACGTTCGGCTACGGACTCCTCCAGGTCGCTGGACTGCCCGCGGTCAATTGGAGCTTCGTCTGGGTAGTGATGGGCGGTTGTTGGATCTTGGGCGGTGTCTACGCTGATCGCCGGTATCGATGAAGAATCGACTCAAGGTGCTGCGGGCCGAGCGCGATTGGTCGCAGGCGCAGCTGGCCGAACTACTGGGCGTGTCTCGCCAGACCGTGAACGCGGTCGAGCGAGGCAAGCACGATCCGAGTCTGCCACTGGCGTTCGGCATGGCCAGAGTGTTCGATCGGCCGATCGAGGCAATCTTCACTCCCGACGGCGACGGAGTACAGATCGCGTCGGCGCAATCCGAGTAAGCTGAGTCCAATCACCGACACCGGAGGTCTTTGTCGACATGCGCTTGTAGGCTCCGTCATTTGCTCTCACTAGACTGCACCTCGTCCGGCGGCGTGAGCCGTTTGACGTAGCGACGGAGACCGTCATTTCTCGCATTCGCAACAGACGACCTCGCGGCGGACGCCGCCGACAACATCCCACACATCCTCCTCGAGAGCGCGCCATCCTGATTGGCGTTGACTCGCGACGCTCCGCTCACTGGAACATTGACGCCTCGCTGGAGGAACTCTCGCAGCTTGCCGTGACCGCAGGGGCGATGCCGCTGGCTCGGGTCAAGCAGCGGGTTCGCCATCCGGATCCGAACTCGTATGTCGGCAAGGGCAAGCTGGAGCAGATTGTCGAGATGCGCGACGAGCTCCGTGCGACGGTGGCCATCTTCGACGACGAACTGACACCAGCTCAGCAACGCACGCTTGAGCAGCGCCTGGGGATCAAGGTGATCGATCGGACGGCGCTGATTCTCGATATCTTCGCTCAGCGTGCGCGGACGCGGGAGGGTGTCGTGCAGGTGGCGCTGGCGCAGCACGAGTACCTGCTGCCGAGGCTGACGGGCCAGTGGGAACACCTGGAACGTATGGAGGGCGCGATTGGCTCGCGCGGGCCAGGTGAGACGCAGCTCGAGACCGATCGGCGTCTGATCCGCAACCAGATTAAGCGGTTGAAGAAAGACCTGGAACGTGTGCGTACGCACCGTCAGCAGCACCGCAACAAGCGGGATCGCGCAGGGATTCCACTGGTCGCGCTGGTGGGGTACACGAACGCGGGCAAGTCAACGCTGATGAACGCGCTGACGAACGCTAACGTGCGTGCCCGCGACCGGCTCTTTGAGACGTTGGATCCCACGACGCGGCGCTGCCGGCTCTCGGAGCAGCACACAGTGCTTCTCTCGGACACCGTGGGCTTTATCCAGAAGCTACCGACTCAGCTCGTCGCTGCATTCCGCGCGACGCTGGAGGAGCTGGAAGAGGCCGACCTGCTGGTTCATGTGGTCGATGGCACCGCTACGGATGTGCTGGACCAGGTTGAGAGCGTCGAACGAACGCTGCGAGATCTGGGTGTCGATCAACGGCCGACGTTGACCGTGGTCAACAAGATCGACGTGATCGAGGAGCCGGTGAGAGACGTCCTGGAGGCAGTTGGCGAGCAGCTCGGCGCACGACCGATCGCCGTATCCGCGCAGGAGAAGGTCAATCTCGACGAACTGCGCGATGCGATCGAGCGGATCATTCCCGCATTGGAAGGCGTCCACATTATCCATCGTCGGACGGATCACGCGGCAGCGGCGAGCTAAACCCCGCCTTGCTATCCCCTCTCCCGGAGGGACAGGTTCAGGGTGAGGGCCTTCCCGCGCCGGACCCGTGCCCCAGCCCGTTCCCCGAGGGAGAGGGAGCGCGGAGACCGCGTTTTGCTCGAGTGGTCGCCCGGTATCATTCACGCCATGACCACTCAAACTGCAGCCGGACCGCTGGCGCCATTTCGCGTCATTGATCTGACCAACGAACTCGGCCAGCTCGCGGGGCGCATGCTTGGGGATCTTGGCGCTGAGGTGATCAAGGTTGAGCCGCCGGGCGGGGATGAATCTCGATTCATCGGACCGTTCCGCGCCGACGTCGTCGATCCTGAGTACTCGCTGCACTGGTGGACGTTCAACGCCAACAAGCTCAGTGCGACCCTTGATCTCACATCGATTCGAGGTCAGGACCTGTTCACGCGACTGTTGGAGACGGCCGATTTCCTGGTCGAAACGTGTCCGCCGCACGCGGCGGCGGCGCTGGGGCTGGGTGTCGAGCGCATTGGAGCGTCGCACCCGAGCCTCGTCCATACCTCGATCACGCCCTTCGGACGCGAGGGACCGTACGCGAACTGGAAGGCAACCGATCTCGTCGGCACGGCGATGGGCGGATTGTCCTCGATGTGCGGAGCCCCTGGACGGCCGCCGATCCGACCGACGGCATCGCAGGGCTTCACCCAGGCGTCTGCGCAGGCCGTCGTGGGCACGTTGATCGCCCACTACCAGCGCACAAAGAGCGGACGCGGACAGCATGTTGATCAGTCGATGCAGGAGGCCGTCACCTTCACGCATGACAATGCATCGCCGACCTGGGACATCCGCGGGATCAACAACGGCCGTCCCGGCAACGGGCGTGAGATCGGTGGCTACAAGTCGGGGCAGTACGTCTACGAGGCGGCGGACGGGTACGTGGCGGCGCTGTCGTACGGCGGACTGTTCGGATTGACGGCGCGCCAGACGATCGAGTGGCTCGACCATCACGGCATGGCCGGCGACCTCACGTCGGAGGAATGGTTGGCCAAACTCGACGCGACTCAGGGTCTGCTGATCCCGCCGAGTGGCCATGACGGGGACTACCTGAACGATGTCCTGGTCGCGTTCTGCAAGCAATTCACTCGAGCGCAACTGGTCTCGGAGGCTCAGCAGATCCGCAACGGCTGGGGCGTTGTCAACACGCCGAGGGACTTGCTGGAGAACGAGCATCTTGCCGCGCGCGACTATTGGACCGAGGTCGAGTACGAGGAAGGCCACGTGACGTATCCCGGTCCGTGGGCCAAGCTGAGCAAGACGCCAATCTCTATCCGGCACCGAGCCCCGCGGATCGGCGAGCACAACTTCTACGTGTACGGCAACCTGCTCGGCTTCTCCGACGAGGAGATACTGCAGTTGTCCGGCGACGGTGTGATCTAGGAGCGACCCATGGCCATCAGCAAGGTCTTCGAGGGTATTCGCGTCGCCGATTTCGCCTGGGTCGGCGTCGGACCGCTGGTTTCCAAGTACCTCGCCGATCACGGGGCCGAGGTGATCCGCATTGAGTCCTCGGTTCGTCCGGAGCCGCTGCGCCGCGCGCCGCCGTTTGCCAACGATGAACCCGGACTCGACAACAGCGGCTACTACGCCGACTTCAACTCGTCCAAGAAATGCGTCTCGCTCAACCTCCAGCATCCGGATGGGGTGAAGATTGCCAAGCAGATCGTCGAGCACTGCGACATCGTGACGGAGTCGTTCACGCCCAAGGCGATGCGCGGCTGGGGGATGACCTACGAGGACCTCTGCGAGGTCCGGCCCGACCTGATCATGATTTCGATGCCGATGTACGGACTGACCGGCCCGTGGTCGATGTGGCAGGGCTACGGTCACGTGCTGCAGGCGGCGGCGGGAATCTCGCATCTGACCGCGTATCCGGGCGAAGAGCCGATCGGCACCGGAGTCGCGTACACGGATTTCCTCGTGCCACACTTCGCCGCTTCGGCGCTGCTGGCCGCGCTCGATCATCGTCAGCGCACGGGCGAGGGCCAAAACATCGACTTTGGCCAGATGGAAGCAGCGATCCACGCGACCGAGACGATGGTGCTGGACTACACGGTCAACGGCCGCGAGCAACACGCGCTGGGGGCGGGACATCCGGACTTTCGCCCCTACGGCACCTATCAGTGCGCCGCTCGTGGCGATGACGACGACCGCTGGATTGCAATTACCGTCACCAACGACACCGAGCTGGCTGCGTTGGCCGCAGTCGCGGGACAGTCATCGTGGACCTCGCTGGAACCAGACCCGCTGGACACCGCGATTGCCGAATGGGCTCGAGGTCAACAGGCCGAATCACTGATGCAGCAACTGCAGCAGGCGGGAGTTCCCGCAGGCGTGGTGCAGACGCCCGAAGACTTGCGCAACGACCCACAGCTCGAACACCGAGGCCACTACTGGATGCTCGATCATCCGACGATGGGTCATCGCGCGTACGACGGCCCTTCATTCCGCCTCTCGGACACCCCGGGAGAGCTGACCAAGGCTGCGCCACTGTTGGGCGAGGACAACGAGTACGTCTACAAGGACATCGTCGGCATGTCGGACGAGGAGTACGTCGAGCACCTGGTGTCGGGAGCGTTCGACTAGCGAGCCGTGTCCGTCACCGTCGAAGCCTACGATGCCCACCAGATTCTGACCGCCGGCGCCGGATTCCTTAGCTCGTACGATTTCTCGCTCAACCCGTACATCGGCTGTGCGTTCGGCTGTTCCTACTGCTATGCAGCGTTCTTTGCGCCGTTCGACAAACAGCCGACCTGGGGTGACTGGGTGCGGGTCAAGCGGAACGCGGCGCTCAAACTGTCGCGAATGCGCCGATCACTCAATGGCAAAACTATCTACATGAGCAGCGCCACCGATCCCTACCAGCCGATCGAGAAACGCCTCAAACTGACCCGATCACTCCTGCCAATCCTGGCCGAGAACGGGGCTCATCTCGTCGTTCAGACTCGCGGTCCGCTTGTGACAAAGGATGTCGACTTGCTGAAGGCGTTCGATCAGGTTTGCGTCAACGTCAGTATCACGACCGACTCCGAGGCAGTCCGCCGGGCGTTTGAACCGAGGAACCCGCCGATTCCGGATCGGCTTAAGGCTGCGTGCGAAATCGCCGAGGCCGGCATCCCAGTCGCGATCACGATGACACCGCTGCTGCCGGTCGAGGATCCTAGCCGCTTCGCCGAACAGGTCGCCGCGACGGGCGCTCATCGATTTGTCGTCGATCAGTTCGTTGAGACATCGGGTCGCTTCCGAGCGGGCACAGGCGAGGCAGCTATCGACCTCGCGGACAAGTCCTGTTGGGGCGCTCAGTCGTATCAGCAGACCCGAGACGTACTGATGACGCGGCTCGCACCCGCTATCCGCGAGGGCGAGTCGGGCTTCAGTCCTGACTATCTGTTGAACAGTCCGTCGCTACGGTTGTGATCGTCTCGGCCACCGCGTCCGGACGGCGCATGGGGATGAAGTGGTCTGAGTCCTCAACCACCGACTCGAACGCGTTGGGGAAGACTTCGACCGCGTTCTGACCGGTCGGCGAGCCGTGGCCGAACGACTCGCCGGCGCGCAGGATCAGAGTGGGCTGTGCTGCGCGTGCCATGTCCGGCCATGGATCGACGGACGGCGCGTACTCGAAACACCAGGCCTCGACCTCGGGGTCGCAGGCGAGCTCCCACTCGCCGAGCGTGCCGGTCGGGTTGAGGCCGTAGCGGACATAACTCTCGACGGCTTCCCTGGGCCAATGGGTGAACGCGCCTCTGCCGGTTAGCGAGTCCGCCATCTCCTGCGGACTGCTCCAGATCCGCCGCCGCTTGCGTGCAGCGACGGAGAGGCTATCCGGAGGAGTTGGCGGCATCGGCCCGCGTGGGTTGACCAAGACCGGATCGATCAGCGCCAGCGATTCAATCCGATCGCCAGATGCCGCCGCGATCGTGCAGACGCAACCGCCCATAGAGTGACCTGCAGCGACCACGTCGGTCAGGTCACGTTGAGCTAGCCAGTCGTTCAGGTCGGCGGCCATCTCGCGCCAGTCGGCTTCTGCCTTATTCGGCGGAGCCTGCGACGCTCCGTGTCCGCGCATGTCAAGCGCGAACACGCGCCAGTCCTCGGGCAGGAGTCGAGCGACGGCATCCCAGGTCCGGGCGTGGAATCCGGTTGCGTGAATCAAGACGGCGGTACGAACCGGTTCGACGGTTGCGGGCCACTCCCAGACTCGGAGGGCGTAGCCGCGGACCTGGGCGGTTGACGCGGTCGGAAGCGGTCGCATCGGCGACTACGTCCGCCGCCGCAGCGCGCCGCGGCCGTCACCGAATGGATCGTCTCTCCACTCGAGCGCGACCTTCAGGCCCTTCTCGCGGCCAATGTTGATGAACTCGTTGATGCTCGGCGCTTCGTGCCAGATCGCGTCGAAATCGGCGCCCTCGGAGGCGGCCACACGCAGGCCCATCAGCTCGAACCAGCGATTGGTCGAGTGCTTGTGGACCGTGAGGCCGTCGAGCGGCACGTTAGCGATTCGCTGGCAGTAGGCCATCGTCTCCTCGTCGAGCAGTTCTTCGGGGTAGGCACGATTGATCATGCCGATCCGCTCGGCCTCGACGCCGTCGACCGTGTCGCCGCTGAAGAGCAGCTCCTTGGTCTTGAGCATGCCGATCTTGGCCGGCCACATGCCCAGCGTTGGGGGAATGCCGATCGCGCGGCCGGCAGGGTGGCCGAAGCGCGCATCCTCGGCGGCGAAGACGATGTCGCAGGCGCCGATCATCTCGCCGCCACCGGCGAGGCACCAGCCGTGCACCTGGGCGACAATCGGCTTGCGGTAGCCCCACATCCAGAGCCAGCGGTCGACGGAGACGCGCAGGTTCTCTCGATCCAGCGCAATTCGCGACTCTCCGAGTTCCCAGGCTTGGTCGCCGGTGCGCTGATTGGGTCGCCAGTTCATCGCGCCGCCGCCGGGCGTGAGATCGTAGCCGGCGCAGAACGCTCGACCCGCCCCCTTGAGTCGGATGACGCGGACGGTGTCGCCGGGATTGAGTTCGCGTAGGGCTGCCTCGAGGTCATCGCGCAGGCCGCCCGAGATCGCATTGAGCTTCTCGGGGCGGTTCAAGGTGATGGTGGCGACGGGGCCGTCGACATCGACGAGGACGTTTTCGTAGTCGGTCATGGGACATTCCTTCGCTGTGAATCGCTTGAATGGTACTTGGCCCAACTCTTGGGTCTTGCCAGAGCCCTCACCTTAGTCCTCTCCCAGAGGAAGAGGGGATCAGAGGAATCGAGCAGGGATCGCGACTACTTGCGCTTTAGTGCGCCGCGGCCGTCTCCGAAAGGATCGTCGCGCCATTCCAGTGCCGCTTTGAGGCCCTTGGTCATCGAGATTTTGCCGAACTCCTCGATGGCGGCGGTCTCGGCGAAGACGGCGTTGAACTCCGCGCCTTCGTACACCGACATGGTCAGACCCATGAGCTCTGCCCAGCGATTGACGGAGTGTTTGTGCACGGTCAGGCCGTCCAAAGGGACGTTGGCAATGCGCTGGCAGTAGGCCATCGTTTGCTCATCGAGTTGCTCGTCGGGATAGACGCGATTGATCATCCCGATGCGTTCCGCCTCGAGGCCGTCGATGGTGTCGCCGCTGAACAGGAGCTCTTTGGCCTTCAGCATGCCGATCTTCATCGGCCACATGCCGAGGGTCGGCGGCTGGCCCAGCGCCCGACCGGCGGGATGGCCGAAGCGAGCGGTCTCGGCGGCGAAGATGATGTCGCAGGTCCCGACCAGGTCGTTGCCGCCGGCCAGACACCAACCGTGAACCTGCGCCACGATCGGCTTCCGGTATGACCAGATCCAGAGCCAGCGCTCCATTGAGTCGCGCAGGTGCTCGCGATTCATGGCGACATTGGACTCGCCCAGTTCCCAGGCCTGATCGCCCCTTCGTGGGCTGGGCGTGAAGTCGAAGTCGTTGTCGCTGGGCGTGATGTCGTACCCGGCGCAGAATGCCCGCCCGGCGGCCTTGATTCGGATGACTCGAACCGAGTCTCCGGGATTCAACTCGCGCAGTGCGGCGGCAAGATCATCTCGCAGCGCTTCGGAGAGCGCGTTGAGCTTCTCCGGCCGGTTGAGCGTGATCGTCGCCACGGGCCCGTCGATGTCGACGAGGATGCTCTGGTAGTCGGTCACCGTTCCTAGTCGCTCCCTGCGTCTTGTTCACGTTGCTGTGCTTCGTGGGCCGCACGTCGGCGCGCCATCTCAGCGCGGAAGCGCTCGTTTTCGCGCATCGCTCGCCTCGTGTTGTTGCTGGTGCCTCCGCGCCGACGCGCTCGGCGACGCTTCTCGGCCTCTCGCCTGCGCCGGTGCGCCTGAAGGATCAGCTCTTGCTCTTCCTCGCTCACTTCCCTCGCCGGTCGGTAGAGGTCTTCCGGTGTCGGCGCGAGGGGATCGCTGAGCCGCTCGATCAACAGGTCGTGAGCGGCCTTGAGTCGCGTGAACTGCTCGGCGGCATCGGGAGCGTCGGAGACGTCCGGGTGTACCGTCTTGGCTTTGCGTCGGAACGCCTTGCGGATCTCTTCCTCGGACGACCCAGGCGCGATGCCGAGCAGCTCGTTGGGGTCGTACGCATCCAGCATCAGGTCGCGACCTCACGCAATCGCAGCGCATACTCCGACACTCGTGCACCAAGTTTGCGGGCTTGCTCTCGATCCAGATCGGTCACTTTACGGACGGCCGTGGCGCCGTAGTAGCTGCCCGAGTGGTTCATCGTTGAGGTCCAGGGCAGTCCGACGATGAGCATGCCGTGGCCGATCAGCAGGTGAACGAGCTGGAGCAATGTCGCCTCGAGTCCGCCCGACGGGCTCCAGCCCGCGCTGAACGCGGCGGCCGGCTTGTTGGCCAGTTCGCCCGTCTCCCAGAGATCGCCGGTGTAGTCCCACCAGTGCTTGAGCCGTCCCGTGATGCCGGTCCAGTTGGGACTGCCAAGAATCAGCGCGTCGCATTTGACCAGTTCGTCCTTGTCCGCGATGTCCAGCGGACGATCCCAGACCTCAACGTCGTCCACCGAGGCAGCCCCTTCGACGATCGATGTTGCTAACTCTGCCACCAGTCCCTGCGAGTCGTACAGCACCAGCACCACCACGTTCCCTGCTTCGTCTGGCATCAGAGATCCGTCTCGAACCAGGCGGCCTGGCCAGGCATCTCCTCGACGCCGACCCGCAATCGAGCCAGTCCGGGCGGGCCGGAGACTTTGAGCGAGCCGATTAGTTGTCCAGCGATGTACTGCGACAGGCGTTCTGCCGTGCTGTTGTCGATCGGCAGCGCTGCGACGTCGGGCTTGGGCAGGCGATAGGAGAGCTCGTCGCGGTACTGGATCAAGAAATGGGTGTCGTCGTCCGTGATGGTCAGCGTCCGCGAGTCCATTTGCAGCAGGAATTTGTGGTCGAGCGTTTCGCAGACTTCTCGCGTTAAACGCTTGAGCAGGGAGAAGTCGATCACCCACGATTCTTCGGTCAGCGGCCCGATTACCTCGACGAAGACGTCATAGTTGTGCCCGTGGATTGGCTCCAGTTCGTCGGCGAAGGTGGCGAAGTGGCCGGCGGCGAAACGCAGGCGCTGGCGCTCGACTGTCACGGCGTGGCTGGAGGACTGGCTCGAAGGCTGATCGGGCATAGGCGCAGCGTAACCTGCGGCCATGACTCTGCCTCCGCCGCGCGATCTCGCCCGCTGGCTCTGGACCTGGCGGCAGATCATCCTGCTCGGCATCCTCACCTGCGGCGCATACGGGCTCGTGCTCTACGGATTCGGGATCATTGCCGGTCCGGTCCAGGAGGACGAAGGCTGGTCGTCGGCGGCGGTGAACGCCGCGTTCATGGGCTCGTATCTGCTGGGCGCGGCCGCCTCGCTGGTTTCGGGGCGCGTGCTTGACGCATTGGGTCCGCGGCCGGTGCTCTGGACGGGCCTGATCGTCGGGACGATCTTCCTGATGGCCGCCTCCTACAGCGAGAACATCTGGCTGTTCATCGTGTTCTGGACGATCGGCGGCGCGGTCACGATCGCGGGCCTGTTCTACAACGTGACGATGCCGATCGCGGCCCGGCTCTTCCCGAAGCGGCAGACGGCCGCGATGACGGTGCTTGTGACCACCGGTGGCTTCTCCTCGGTCATCTTCATGCCGTTGACCGGGCTGTTCACGGACGAGTTCGGCTGGCGCTGGGCGGTCAGGATCCTGCTGGTCGTGGCCGCTGTTATCTCACTGCCCGCTGTGTTGTCGGTTCGTCGGCTGCCGCCGATTCCGCCGCCGGATCCGGCGGCGCGGAGCAGCGGCGGCGTGAGGACCGATCAGCACGGCTTCAGCGGGGTTCGGGACGCGCTGCGCTCGCGGGAGGTACAGGTGATGCTGGCGATGGTGATCGCGAGTTCGTTCGGTCTGGGCGCACTGCTTAACCACTTCGTACCGGCCTCGACGGCTGCAGGAATGTCGATTACGGCGGCAGGGGCCTTGACCGGACTGCGCGGCTTCCTCTCAATCCCGGGTCGGGCTCTGATTGGCCCGATGGCCGGACTGTTGGGGCTGCGGCCGGCACTGGGCGTCGGTTACGGCGTGATGCTGTTGGGAACGTTGGCGCTGCTGGCGGCGGGGCCGATCTTCTGGATTTATCTCTCGGCGATCATCGCCGGGCTGGTCTGGGGCCAGACGATGCCGCTGCAGGGACTGATTGCATCCGATGTCTTCGGTCTGCGCCGGCTGGGCACGCTGATGGCGCTGCAGACCGCGATGGGTAATGTGGCGCTGGCCATTGGCCCGTTTGCCGCGGGTCTGATGCTCGATCTGGTTGATGACAACTACCGGCCGGTTCTGGTCATGATTGCAGTGGTCAACGCGCTCACGCTGGCGCTGCTGATTCTGATGGCGAGGATCCACGGCAGGCCGGTGAAACAATGGGCCGCTAACCTGATCGCCAGCCGAAATGCCCCCCAGAAGCGCGAGTACGACCCCGGCTAGACGCGTCAACCTCGCTGAAAGAGGATGGAACACATGGGACGACTGGATGGCAAGGCAGCGCTGGTCACGGGCGGCGCACGCGGCATTGGGAAGGGCATCGCGACGGCATTGGCCAAGGAAGGCGCGGATGTCGTCATCGCCGACCTCCTGATCGATCTGGCCTTCCAGACCGCCGGCGAACTGCAGAACCGTCATGGCGTGACGACACTCGCGCTGGAGATGGACGTGACGAGCGACGACTCGATCTCAACGAACGTCGAGCAGGCGATCGCCGAGATGGGGCGGATCGACATCCTCGTCAACAACGCCGGCGTCGCCCCCGACCACCTGAGCGAGGACGAGGTGGAGTCGGACTGGGATCGCTGCTACGAGGTCAATCTCAAGGCCATCTGGAAGGTCACAAGCGCGCTGAAGCCGCACTTCGTTGAGAACGGCGGCGGCAAGATCGTCAACGTCGCCTCGATCGCCGCTCGGCGGGGCGGCACGATTGCCGCCTACTCAGCCTCCAAGGCCGGAGCGATGAGCCTCACCCAATCGCAGGCCACAGAACTCGGACCGCACAACATCAACGTCAACGCCGTTTGTCCTGGTCTGCTCTGGACCGACATGTGGCGCAAGCTTGAGGGCATGCTCGTGGGCGACGATGCGGATGAAGTGATCGACCGCCGCGCGGCCTTCGAAACCGCGGTCGCCAACAACATGCCGCTCGGCCGCGAGCAGACGCCCGAGGACATCGGCAAGGCCGTCGCCTTCCTCGCCTCCGACGACGCCCGCAACATCACCGGCCAGTCGTTGAATGTCGACGGCGGCATGCGGATGAACTGAAGCGGAGCTCGGCCGAGACGATACGCATCCGCACCGACCCCAATACCGATCGGTTAAGCGGCGCACCTTCGCGGCGCGGAAATCGCTCGTGCCGCTGCTGTTCATCGTTCTGACTCGCTTGCGCGGGTGGCCGTTAGGCTGAGCGGTACTAGAACTGGAGCCCAATCATGGGACGTTTGAGTGGGAACGTTGCGCTGGTCACAGGGGCAGCGCGCGGCATCGGCAAAGGCATCGCGACGGAACTGGCCAGGGAGGGCGCTGACGTTGTGATCTGCGATCTCCTGATCGACGAGGCCGTACGCACCGCCGGCGAGCTGCGGGACGACCACGAGGTCAGGGCGGTCGCATTGGAGATGGATGTCACCAGCGAGGATTCCATTGAGTCGCAGGTCGCGGAGGCGATCAGCCAGATGGGCCAGATTGACATCCTCGTCAACAACGCCGGCGTGCCGCCCGACAACTTCGGCATCGACGAAACCGAAGAAGATTGGGACCGCTGCTACGAGGTCAACCTCAAGGGCATCTGGAAGGTCACCTCGGCCGTTGCTCCGCATTTCAAGGAGCGCGGAGGCGGCAAGATCGTCAACATCGCCTCGATTGCCGGTCGGATCGGCGGCGGCATGGCCTCGTACTCCGCTTCCAAGGCGGGAGCGATCAGCATCACCCAATCCCAGGCCGCCGAGCTCGGCCGCTTCAACATCAACGTGAACGCGATCTGCCCGGGTCTGCTCTGGACCGATCTCTGGCGGCAGATCGAGGGCATGTTCGCCGGCGATCACACCGAGGAGGTCGTCGATCGGCGCGAACGCTTCGAAGCCGTGATCGCGGCCAACATGCCGCTCGCACGAGAACAGACGCCCAGCGATATCGGCAAGGCGGCCGTCTTCTTCGCCTCCGATGACGCCAAAAACATCACTGGACAATCGCTGAACGTGGATGGCGGCATGCGGATGAATTAGGCCAAAATCCGGACGAGTCCAGACAATTCTGGACAAATCTGGACAGATCCGGACGCCGCGGAGTCGATTCCAGCCGAACGAAACCGAACAGGCCCGAACACGAGCGAAGAGAAAGCGCAGGATTCCCCGCCATGACCGAAGAACTGCTCTACGACGTCCAGGATCACATCGCCGTGATCACGCTCAACCGTCCGGAGAAGCTGAACGCGTTCTCCAACGAGATGCTCGACGCCTGGCAGGAGTCGATCACCCGCGCCTCGGTCGATCAGAACGTGCGCGTGATCATCGTCACCGGCGAGGGTCGCGGATTTTGCTCGGGCGCCGACGTGGGCCGCGAGCGAGCCGGCGCCGACGTGCTCGGCGGCGACCCGAATGCCCCCGCCGCGAACCGCAACTCGCTGCGCAACTCGGTCCAGCGCGTCCCCCGCGCGCTCTTCAACTGCGAGAAGCCGTACATCGCCGCCGTCAACGGCGCGGCCGTCGGCGCAGGAATGGACATGGCCTCGATGGCCGACCTGCGGATCGCCTCCGACCGCGCCAAGTTCGGCATGGCCTACGTGCGCATGGCCCTGATCCCTGGTGACGGCGGCTGCTATTACCTGCCCCGCATCGTCGGCATGTCCAAGGCGCTCGAACTGATGTGGACCGGCAAGCTGTTCACGGCGCAGGAAGCGCTGGAGATGGGCTACGTCAGCCAGGTGGTCGAGCACGACGAACTGATGCCGGCGACGTTTGAGCTGGCAGGTCAGATCTCCAGAATGCCTGCTGTCTCGGTCCAGATGATCAAGCGGCTCGCTTACCGCTCCGCCGAGACCGGCCTGCACGAATCGCTGGAGATGGCCGACCACGCAATGGTCATCGCCCGCTCAACCGAGGACGCCAAGGAAGGCCCCCGTGCCTTCGCCGAGAAGCGCGAACCGAACTTCCAGGGCTTCTGATCGCAAGGTTCGCGAGGGACTTCACAACGAATGCCTATCACTCATGCAGCAGAACCGAAGCTCGACGGTAAGACCGCGCTGATCACCGGCGCCAGTGCCGGCATGGGTCTTGCCACCGCCCAACTCTTCGCCGAGCACGGCGCCAACGTCGTCCTCGTCGGTCGCAATGAAGGGCGGCTGCAGGCAGCCACCGACGAGATCGGCGACCAGGCGCTGCCCGTCGTCGCCGACGTGAGTTCGTCGGACGAGATGGGCGCAGCCTTCACTGCCGCCACCGAGCGCTACGGCGGACTTGACATCGTGTTCAACAACGCGGGCGACGGCAACGCGCCGCCGACGAACATGGACGAACTGAGCGAGGAGTACTTCGACTACTGCGTCGCAGTACACCTGAAGGGCGTCTGGCTGGGAATGAAGTACGGCATTCCCCTGTTGAAACAGGCGGGCGGCGGCGCGATCATTTCCACGTCTTCGATCGGCGCACACGGCGGGATTGCCGGCACGCAGCCGTACTCGGCCTGCAAAGCGGGGCTCGAGTCCATGACAAGGACGGGCGCGGCCGAGTTGTCGCCACACAACATCCGAGTCAACTGCATCATCGCCGGCGCTGTCGCCACACGGTTCGGCCTGTCCAGCGATGCTCCGCCCGAGACGGAGGAAGAGCTGGCCGCCCGCCGTGCCAGCCTGGCGCCGCTTGCGCCGATGGGCCGCGGCGGAGAACCCGAGGAAATCGCCAACCTCGCCCTGTTTCTCGTCAGTGACGACTCATCCTTCATCACCGGCCAATGCATCGCCGCCGACGGAGGCATGCTCGCCACCAACGGCTGGGTCGGGAGTCTGGGTCGCGGCTAACTGTCTGATCTTGGGAGAGGCTGCGCCCAGAGTTAGACCGACTCGATTGCGATTCCTTCGATTCGCTCGAAGTGGCGCACATTGTTGGTCAACACAATGAGATCGTGGCGGATTGCGGTTGCGCCGATCAGCAGATCCATGTCGCCAATGCCTAGTCCGAGAGATCGCAAGCTACGGCGTTGTTGGCCGAAGATTCGCGCTGCTTCAGCGTCGAACGGCAATATTTCGCGGCCGCTGAGAAAAGCTCGAAACTCCCGTTCATCCTGTTCTTCATTCGCGGAACCAAACACTCCGTCGTAGATTTCAGCGACAGTCACAGCGCTGATCGCAACGCCGAGCGGCTCAAGCTCCCGGACGCGCTCAAACACCGGGGAAACACCGTTGAGGGTCTGAATGGTCCAGTCTGTATCAAGCAGGTACTGCACGGACTAAGGAGTAGGAGGTTCTCTGGAGCCCAGCCGTCTGGCTTCATAGAGCAACTCGATCAAGTCTTGGCCGTCGGCCTGCTTGCCCCAGTTTGGATTCGGTACGAACTCGGCGGGACCCACCCCATCAAACGTCTCTGCCTGAATGGCGAGTGTGACTTCCTGGCGCTCGATCAAATCCACCGCTTCCAATGGCTTGAACACACCATGTTCGAATCGGGCTCTGACCCGCTGACTCGCCATCGTCAACTCCCTGCCTACAGCCAGCGTATCGGGATTGGCGCGGCCGGTGGAGCTGGCGTCACTCGTCCGAGACGTAAATCGTCCCGTCGTCGACGCGGGTCCTGAACGTCTGGATGAACTCGGGCTCAATCTTGTTCTTGATGAACGGCGGCGGCGGCGGCATCAGTTTGTGAATCATGTTCCAGATGCCGTTGGGCAACCAGGACTTGGTCTGACCGGTGCGCATGTCGAACTCGGAGTCGTGCCAGGGGCAGACGATGTGCGCGTTCTTGAGCTCGCCGACCGAGAGCGGCGCGAAGAGGTGCGGGCACTTGTCCTGCACCGCGAAGATCTCCCCGTGCACATTGGCGACGCACACCCGGGTACCGTCAAGATCAGCGGCGGTGACCTCGCCCGGCGGCAACTCCGACAGCGGACAGACGGCGGTCTCGGTCACGGCGGCCTCCCTCTAGGCATTTGCGGCCAGTGTGACAGATCATCGCTTGACGCCGTTACACAGTCAACGCGCAACACGTCGTTGGGCCGCCCGCTCATACACTGAGCGAGTGCCGACGAAGATTGGATGAACCCACATGGACTTCGAACAGTACTTCTTCCCGCAGCGTGTCGCCGTTGTTGAGGTGGCCGGGCAGATCGGCGCGCGGCTCAATCCACGCGAGATGTCGCGCACGTTCAACAGCATCGCCCAGAACCCGCGCTACCCGGCAGTGGTGCTCGACATCGACTCGCCCGGCGGCGGCGCGGCCGCGTCTGAGGCCCTGTACCTGGCGGCCAAACGGCTGTCCGACAAGAAGCCTGTGGCGGCGGCGATTCGCGGGGTCGGCGCATCGGGCGGCTACATGATCGCCTGCGCTGCGAACCCGATTTTCGCCTTGCCAACCTCCGTTGTGGGCTCGATCGGTGTGATCTGGACGGCGCCGATGATCTCCGAAGCGCTCGACCGCGTTGGGGTCAAAATGCGCACCCGCGCGGCCGGCGAGTACAAGGACATGGGCTCGCTGTTCCGGGACTCAACGCCTGAGGAAGACGCGAAGCTCGATGCGCTGATTCACTCCGTGTACGAGCGGTTTGTCGACATCGTGGCGGAGGGACGGCCTGATCTCGACCGCGACCGAGTCGCTGAACTCGCCTCCGGCGAGATTCATACCGGCGCCGAGGCTCATGAACTCGGACTCGTGGACAGGCTCGGTGACCTGAGCGACGCAGTCGAGTGGGCGGCCGACGCCGCCGGCATCGAGAAGCGGACCACTCTCGTGCGACCCAAACGCGGTCTCTTGCAGATGCTGATGACGCAGGGCGCCGACTCGGTCGCCAATGCGCTCGTTGACGCCTTCGTTGACCGTCTGGAGGTGTCGAGGGTGGAACGTCTGCTGGAGGCGCGGTTGCGCCTGGACCGCTAGCGGCGACCCGACCGGGTCATAACGATCGCATCATCTTCGGGCCGTTGATGATGTCGTCCGCGTGCGCGTTGTCGTGCGACGCCCAGGCTTCTAGCAGCGAGAGTGCGTTTCCGGCGAATCCCATTCGCATGAGCACCTGGTCCTCGGTCAATGCGGACAGGAGCATTGTGGACTTCCTGGTACCCGCCTCCAATTGCTCGGCCAGGGTACCGACCGGCTGACCCAGGAATCGCTCGGCGCCGAGGCTGTTGGCCAGGTCGAGTTCTGGGCCCGGCGTAGACGGATCCGGCTTCCATTCCTCCAACGGCGAGCCATTGAGGACCGCGTTCAATACGTCGTGATAGCGGCGATCGGACGCGGCGAGATGCGCGAGCACGTCGCGCCTTGACCAGGCCGGCGCAGCGGACTCCTGTAGCCATTGTGCGGCTGGAAGGACCTCGACCATCTGAATCAATCGACGGCGCGCGCGCAACGCCCGAGTCAGCGGCACCCAGAGCGCGGGAACGAAATCGTCGGCAGGCAACGGTGGATCGGTCGCCAACAGCGGCCGATCGTCCATGCCCTGCACGCACATCGCAGATGTTGTTTCAGGGATCTACCAGCTCATCGACGGGTCGGGCGGTCCCATCTTGCGGTAGTTGCCGCCGTAGAACAGGATCGGTTCGTCGTCCGACTGCTTTTCGAACGCTTTGACTTCGCCGACGATGATCTCGTGGTCGCCGCCTTCGAGGACTGAGTGGATTGTGCAGTCGAAAACCATCGTCGCGCTGGCCAATCGCGGCTGACCGGTCTCGCCCAATACGTGCTCGTGGTCGTCGAACTGGTGCGGCGGCGCGGGGCGCTTGCTACTGGCGAAGAAGTTGGACGTGTCCATGTCGGTATCCGGGAGGATGTTGACGCTGAACGCGGCAGTCTCTTTGAGCAGCGGCAGCACGCTCGCGCCTTTATCGACGCAGACCAGGACGAGCGGCGGGTCGAGGGAGAGGGACGAGAACGACTGCGCCGTCATGCCGACGAAGTTCGGGTCGTTACCGGTCGTGATCACGGTGACGCCGCTCGGGAACATGCCCAAAGCATTGCGGAACTCTCGGTCATCGAAGTCCATGTCGATCCCCTCTCGGCGTCTATCGGGCGGATGCCCAGTTTAACGCAGCGGGAGATCGAGCACAGTCATCAGACCGCGCCGTGTGTGGGGGATCACCCGCGCGGCTCGCAACACGGAGGCTGCGGTGGCGTCGTCGCCGAAGACGCCGCCCTCGAAGCGCAGCTTGAGCGGCGGCGTGCCGTCGACCACGATCTCGTCATATTCCTCGTCGACGGACGCGTTCGCCTCAAAATGCAGCCGCACTGTGTGGCCGTCGTAGGTCGATCCTTCCAGCGTCTCCAGCGTTCCGGCGACCAGCTCCTGTCCCGGTACCTCGCACGGAACCATGTCGTGGCGCCAGTCGACGATCTTCCAGCCCAGCGGGTAGGCGAGCAGTCGGGCCGATTCGACCAGTCCGACGTGACCGAATCCGCCGGCGTCGCGTTTGGCTTCCCACTGCGCTTTCGAGATCCCCATTCCCACTTTCTCCTGGAATGGAACACGCCGTCGCGACGGGTCCTGAACTCGCTTGACCGAGACCGACGTGATGCTGTGGGAGATGGAGGACAGCGACGCAGGCAGCGCGTCCATCAGGAATCCGGGATTGACGCCGGTTCCGACCACGGTCCGCTCGGCCCGGCGTGCGAGCACATCAATGCCTGCCGCGATCTCTGGATGACGTGCCTGGGCGAATGCGAGTTCCTCGCATGTCGAGACAACGTGAAGGTCTTGCCGCAGCGCCTCTTCGATCTGCGGAGACACCTGTTCGAGGTAGGACCCTGTGCAATGGATCAGAATGCCGCCGTCCGAACGCGAGTCGACCCGTGCGGCAGCGATCGACTGGCGGATGGTGATGTCCGAGGCTCCATCGACGAAGTCCGATAGCGGCCTGCCGACCATCTCCGGGTCGATCTCGACTGCTCCGACGACTTCGAGGAACGAGTCGTGTTGCGCTGCCTCGGCGATTCGCAATCCAATCGGGCCGAGACCCTGGATGATGACCGGAAGTGGTGCGCTCATGTTGATCCCCCTGCACGTGATCGGGATACGGTGATAGTCTCGACAGTCTGCGCCTACGGTACCAACGAAACCGAGCCCGACATGGTCGACTACCCGGACCACAACGCCGAATCGGTTGAGGCGTGGGAAGCGAACGCCGAGTTCTGGGACGAGGCCCAGGGCGACGAGGGCAACTACTGGCAGCGGACGCTGGTGTTTCCCAGCACACTCGAGCTGCTCCAGCCGCTGCCGACCACAGTGCTCGAGCTGGCTTGCGGCAACGGCAACTTCGCGCGGCAGCTATCGCGGGTCGGCGTGGCCGTCACCGCCACCGACGCATCGGCAGGGCAACTCAGGGGCGCTCGGCAGCGGTCCGGCGGCGACAAGATCAAGTGGATTCGCCTCGATGTCACGGACCGTTCCGCGCTGGCAGCCCTATCCGGCGCCGCGGGAGCGCCGTTCGGAGCAGCCGTGTGCAATATGGCGCTGATGGACATCGCCGAGATCACGCCACTCTTCGACATGCTGCCGCTGTCCCTGGTAGAAGAGGCGCCGTTCGTCTTCTCGGTCCTGCATCCGGTCTTCCGCCCAGGACCGCAGGTGCGTCTTTTCCGCGAGCGCATCGAGACCGAAGACGGGCAGTTCATCGAGGAGTCGGGCGTCAAGATCAGCAACTACCTCGACACGCGGGTGAACTATGGAATCGCAGTCAAGGGCCAGCCGTCAATCCAACCATATTTCGACCGAACGTTGACGGAGCTGTTCAGCACAGCCTTCGATCGGGGCTGGGCCCTGGACGGGATCCGGGAACCGTCGATCACCGACGGAGGAGACGGAGACGCTGAAGGTCGGTTGAGCTGGGATCACATGCCGAACATCCCACCGGTGATGGTGGCCAGACTTCGGCATCGGGGCTAGGGCATCGGCGACCACTCGGTTGGCTGGAGGATCCGGTTCTCGATGTGGTGGACGAGCGGGCCATCTTCCTCGGAGGCGGCTCGGGCGGCTTGCCACTCTGGATCGGAGCCGAAGTTCTTCCATGCCTCTTCGCGCTGGCCGGCGCTCTCGAAGCTGACGATGTACCAGAGTTCGTCCGAGCGGCCGCCGACGGAGTTGGTCCAGTAGCCCACGTTGTGAATGCCGTGACGCTCGAACAGCTCCATCGTGTGGTCGCGGAAGCGCTTCATCAAGTGGCCCATCTTGCCCGGATGCGCTGTGTAGATGCGAAGTTCGTAGATCATCGGTGGTTCCTCTCTCAGTCACTCAGTTGGTAGAAACGTACGGCCGACGGATGTTCTCCGCCGCGCCGGATGGAATTGATCGCCGGCTGCATCTCGGTCGCCGAGTTGACCGAGCCGCCGTCGTTCGAGTTGGTCATGAATCGAGGGTAGTTGCTACTCGACACTTCCAGCCGAATCCGGTGCCCGACGTCGAATCTGTGACCGAGCGAGGCGAGGTCGACGGTCACTTTGACCACCTCGCCCGGGGTCATGAGGACCTCCTGATCGAATCCCTCGCGGAATCGCGCTCTCATGATGCCATCGATCAGCGACACCGGTTTGCCATCGGGAAGTACGTCGACGAGCTTGGCGGTAATGTCGGTGTCAGGCTGGCTGCTGGAGAACCAGATGTCGACTTCGACCGGCCCAGCCACATCCACCGCTTCAGTCAGCGGCTCGGTGGTGTAGCAGAGCACATCGTCTCGGCTCTCGGTACGAGACTGATCGCGCGGGCCGGGGAGACCAACTCCCTGTTGCAAGGTTGAGCCGCCTTCGGTGATCACCGGCTTGTAGCCGGTGTACATGAACTCGTCCCAGCGCTGATCGTTGTCCGGGCACTCGTCTACCAGGCGGCCGTCGCCGTAGTGCATGGTTGCCCCCCCGTTGGAGGCCAGGTAGAGGGATCGCTCCTCGGCGTTTGGCGGAGGCCACGACTCGTCGGTGCGCCACTCGTTCGCGCCCATCAGGAACCAGCGGACGCCCGGAAGCTCCTGGTCGCCGCCCTTGAGGTGCCGATCAAGGAAGACGTTGATGTCGGCGATCACGTTGGCCGCGGCCGCCGCGCCAGTCGGACCGAACTCCATCTCGCCCAGCCAGCGGTCGTAGTTGGTGTGCGCCCAGGGCCCCATGATCAGGTTCTGATCGGGATTGCCTTCGTCGCGGATACCGCGGAAGTTGCGCACGGTGCCGATCCCGAAGATGTCGAACCAGCCGCCGATGTGCAGCATCGGTACCTGGAAGCGTGAGTAGTCGGCGGAGTGCCTTACGGATTCCCAGTAGTCGTCCCGAGTCTCGTGTTCGATCCACTCGTGCCAGTAGTTGGCGACGCCGTCCTGCGAGATGCCGGGCATCGTATTCAGCGGTCGGTTGCCCAGGAGGCGGAACGCGTTGCCCATGACGGCCTCGGTCATCTCTTCGGCCGCCTCCATCGGCCGGGTGTGATTCTGTTGGAGATAGCCCGTCGCGGCGACGCCGCTGCCCCAGAGGCCGATGAACCCAAGCTGGAAGGCCCCGCCCTGGTAGGTCCAGCCGTCGTAGTAGTCGTCGGCAGTGATGATTGGAATTGCGCAGCGCAGCGAGGGCGGTTGCTCTCGCGTGGCCAGCATCGTCGTCGCTCCGACGTACGAGGGGCCGTAAATCGCCGTGTTGCCGTCGCACCAGGGCTGGGCCGCTATCCATTCGATTGTGTCGTAGCCGTCCGGGCCCTCCTGGTGGAACGGCTTGAAGTCGCCTTCGGACGCGTATCGGCCGCGGCAATCGCAGACCACGACCGCGTAGCCGCGCTCGGCCAGTTTGAGCGCGCTGGGCATCACCGCAACCAGCCCAGCGCCGGACTGTTCCTTGTCGTAGGGAGTTCGCGTCACGATGCCCGGCACGGCCTTGCCCGGCTCATCGGCATCCTCCGGTCGGTACAGGTCGGCGCGCAGGATGACGCCGTCCCGCATCGGGATTTCGATGTTCTTCTCCACGACTACTCGTTCGACTGTCATGTCATGCTCCGATCACGATCCAACGTTGGACGAACGCTATGCTAGGAAACGAGAACCGGACGGGGGAATCCGATGACGACCGACGCACCCACGGGCGATCTAGGCATCAGCTTTTCCGAGATCGCACGGTCGAAACTGGTTGAGGTGTTGACCGGTTATCCGGAGGAGGTGGCCGGGCTGCGGCTCAAGATCACCGGACGCACGTCGAACGGCTTCGAGCATGTCCTGACGATCGTTGAGAAGGGCTACGAGCCGGATGGCGATGCCACTGCCGAGTATCCGGAGTTCGTGCTCTACGTTGAGGGTGAGCGGATCGAAGACCTTCGCGGTACCGAGATTCACTATGAATTCAAGGGGCCGAACGTCTCCGGTCTCGAGTTCAATAACCCCAACCCGGTATGGCGCGACCCGCTGGCCTTCGCCATCCAGAAGATTTTCGACGAACAGGTCAACCCACAGATCGCTGCGCACGGCGGTTTCGTGCAGCTCCTAGACGTCCAGGGAAGCAAGGCCTACATCGAGATGGGCGGCGGCTGCCAGGGCTGCGGAATGGCCAACGTGACGCTCAAGCAAGGCATTGAGGTTGCAGTCAAGGAACAGCTTCCGGAAATCGACGAGTTGATCGACATCACCGACCATCAGTCGGGCGAGAACCCGTACTACAAGCCGTCGAAGAAGTAGACGCGGCCATTTGCCGGACAGGCGTCCAATGGCGCGCGTCCTCCTGATCTCCACGTACGAGCAAGGCCACCAACCGCTCGGCATCGCCGCGCCGGCCGCGGCGTTGATCGCAGCGGGACATGACGTCTCCGCATTCGACCTTGCCGTCGAATCGGTCGGTTCCGATCGACTGCTCGCGGCTGCTGATGAAGCCGATTTGATTGGCATCTCGACGCCGATGCACACCGCTGCCCGGCTGGGCATTCGCATTGCCCGACAACTGATCGGGATGTCCGACAAGATCGTCTTCTACGGGCTTGCGGCCAACTCACTCCACGATCTCGGTCTGGGCCGGGCGATCAGCGGCGACACCGATTTGCAGCTCGTCAGACTCGCTGGCGGTGACGACGCGTCCAATGTGCCGCTGTTCGACCGCGAGTTGCGTGCTGTCCCGCTTCGATCGATTCTGCCGCCTCTCGACCAGTACGCGAGATACCGGGATGTCTCAGGCGTCTCTCACTTCGCTGGCTACGTTGAGGCGACGCGCGGCTGCGCTCACCGGTGCACGCACTGTCCCTTGACGCCGATTTACGCGGGACGCCTGCGGCTCAACGGCGCAGAGACCGTGCTTGCCGACATCGACCAACAGGTCGCGGCCGGCGCGGAGCACATCACGTTCGGCGATCCGGACTTCCTCAACGCGCCAGAGCTTGCGATGGACCTGGTGCGCGAGACGGCCGCCCGGCATCCGGGGATCACATTCGATGCCACAATCAAGGTTGAGCACCTGATCGAGCACCAGGAACTGTTGCCCGAGGTGGCCGAACTCGGGGTCACGTTCATCACGTCGGCGTTCGAGTCGGTGGATGACCACCTGCTCGAGATCCTGGACAAGGGCCATAGCGCCGCCGACCTCGATCTCGTGCTTCAACTCACCAAACGTGCAGGCATCGCGCTCAGAGCCACGTGGCTCCCGTTTACTCCGTGGACCGCTCCGGCGCACTTCCTTGACCTGCTTCGCTTCATAGAAACACGGGAGCTGGTGGATGTCACACCGCCGGTTCAACTGGGATTGCGCCTGCTGGTTCCCTCTGATTCTCCGTTGGTCGAGCCGATGCGCGAGATGGGTTCGTTGGTGTCTTACGACAGCGATGGGCTGACCTGGAACTGGCGGCACGAAGACGCGCGGATGGACGAGCTGCAGGCGGAGATCGCTGGATTGGCAGAGCGCCAGGCATCGTTCTCGCGGATCAAGGATGCGGCTTGCCGACGGCTCGAAGCGGAGCCGTGGCCAGATGTGGCGGCGCCGCACGTCCATCGGCCAGGCCTGACGGAAGACTGGTTCTGTTGAGCCGAACCCACCGGGGACCAGTTGGCCCCCCTCAGCCCTTCCGTAGAGGCCGATCCCATCGTCCTATTCGAGAGCTAGACCCCCTCAAGCTGGCGCAGCCGTTCCACCAGTAACTTCGCGTCGTCCAACACCGACTGCTGATGCGGTTGCAGATCCTGACCTCCGGCGGTGGCCGAGTTGTCCTCGAACGGGTCGCCCGCGATCGAGCGCCGGCCGCTGAGTTCTTCCATCACCGCGAGGCCGCAGAAGGGGACGTATGTGGGGCTGTATCCACCTTCGTGACTCAGGACCAGCCGACCCCCACAGAGATCGTCCGACGCTTCCATCAGCAATCGCGTCATCTCGCGGAAGGTTTCCGAATAGGCCATCATCCGGCCGAGCGGGTCGTACATACCGCCGTCGAATCCGGACGGGACGAGGATCAGGTCAGGTCTGAAGGCCTGCAGCGCCGGCACGACGATCTGTTGGATCGTCTCGACGTATGCTCCGTGACCGCTGCCCGGAGGCAGGGGGATGTTGATGTTGTAGCCATCGCCCTCACCTTCACCCTGTTCGTCCATGGCGCCGCTGTTCCGCGGGTACCACTGATCCTGGTGGATCGACATGGTCAGCACATCGCTGCGGTTGTAGAAGGCCTGCTGCGTGCCGTTGCCGTGGTGGACATCCCAGTCCAGCGTGGCGACTTTGTCGATGCCACGCTCGGCCAGCGCGTGCATGGCGGCGATGGCGACGTTGCCGAAGACGCAGAAGCCGCGCCCGCGATCGCGCTCGGCGTGGTGTCCGGGCGGCCGTACGAGCGCGTAGGCGTTGTCGACATCACCATCGAGCACGGCGTTGACCGCCGTGATCGTGCCGCCCGCGGCCAATAGCGCGATTTCGTAGCCGCCGTGGGAGAACGGTGCGCCCTCTCCGGCATCGCCGCCGTCGGCCGCCGACAATTCGCGGACGCGATCGACGTACTCGGGCGTGTGAAAGCGCAGCACCTGCTCGAGATTGGCCGGGCGCGGCTTGAGCGGCACGAGCTCTTCTGAGAATTCGGAGACTTCCAGCAGGTTGTTGAATCGACGCTTGGTGTCGGGATTCTCCCAGTGTTCCCAGGCCTGCATCCAACGCCGCAGTTCCGGATCAAAAGCCCGCGTCCTACCGGTGTCGTGCCACATGTAGGACTCGTGGTAGACCCATCCGGTCCGTCGTTCGGCCATGTCCAACTCCCTTGGTTCATGTGCTAGAAGCCTGCGTGGCAGGCAGTCTAGTCAGCTACAGGATGCAGGGCGACGCTGCATCGGTCATATGCTGAATCGGCTTTGACCGCTCAGACGAGTTCCCGCGAACCATTCGGCCTGCCGCCGCACCGGCCGCTGGCCGCACGTCTGTTGCCTTCCCACGTGTATTACGGCTGGGCGATCGTCTTCGCTTGCGCCGGGTTGCTGTTCGTCTCGGTTGGCGTGGGGTACTACGGCATTGCGGTCTATCTGGGGCCGCTCAGGGAGCTGCACGACTGGTCGAACAGCGATGTGTCCCTGGCGACCGGTATGTACTTCGTCTTCTCGGGGATTACGTCGGCGTTGGTCGGGCCACTGATCGATCGACACGGCGCACGCATGTGGATGACGCCGGGCCTGATACTGCTGATTGCGGCGGCCGCGGTGATCGGGCATGTCACGGAGCTGTGGCAGCTCTATCTCGCCTACATCGTGATGGCCCTGGGCTCGGGCATGAGCGCCGGCGTTGCGGTCAATGCGACCCTCGCGCGCTGGTTCGTTCATCGACGGGCTTGGGCGATGGCGATCTCGTCCACCGGCGTGTCGTTGGGCGGGGTGGTCCTGTCTCCGGTCAACGGCGTACTGATCGAGCAGTTTGGCCTCGGAGTCGCGACTCCGGCGATGGCCGGTCTGATCCTGCTGGTCGGACTTCCGATCGTGGTCTTTGTGCTCGTCTGGGATCCGCGTCAGATGGGGCTGCCCCAGGATGGATTGGATCCGGTCACACCTCAACGCACGAGCGTGGCGCGATCAGTTGCTAACCAGACTCGGCGCTGGAGCATCCGCAGCGTCACGCGAACGCTGTCCTTCTGGTCGATCATGGTCAGCTTCGTGATTGTGCTGTTGGCCCAGACCGGATTCATCCTGCACCAGACCGCGTTCGTGCAGGAACGGGTCGGCTCGCTCACTGCGGCGACAACCAGTCTCTCGATCATCGCGTTTGGCAGCATCGTGGCGCGGCTGATCGTTGGGCGCTACTTCGCCGATCGAGTCGATCTGCGAATCCTCACGGTGATCATGTTCCTCGTACAGGGCGTGGCAGCTCTGGTCGTCATCCAGGTCGACCACATCGCGGTGACCTACGTGGCCATCCTGATCTTTGGTTTCACGATCGGCAACATGTACATGCTGCAGTCGCTACTGACCTCAGATGTGTTCGGCTACGTCAGCTTTGGTGCGATCTACGGCCTGATCGCGATGGCGACGCAGATTTCCAGTGGATTCGGGCCATTGATGATCGGAGCGCTCGAAGATCTGACCGGCTCGTATGAGGCTCCTCTAACCCTGGTCGCGATTCTCACCTTCGCCGCGATCATCCCTGTCTACTTCGCCAAGCCGCCGAAATCGCTGCTCGCCCGGACAGTGAGCCCGCTGGTCACACGGCCGGCGCCGCAGCGTGTCGGGCACGAGCGGGTCTGAGTGGGCTAGAGGACGAACTCGATTTTCGACCAAGCCTGGCGCAGCGCCGACTCAACTTCGGCCGGGGTCTCGCCCCTGGCGAAGATGAAGCCGGGATAGTCCGCGCCCTCGGGCAGCGGGACCAGCGTGTCGCCGACCCTCGCCTCCATCTCGATGTCTTCGATCAACGGCACGGCAGCTGCATCATCCAGGCCGAGAATCGCCTTGATTCTGCCCCGACCAACGATAGGCATCATCATCACGCCGGCGGCGCGTGCCTCGCGATTGAGCGTCTCCAATGGCGCATTGATTGCGTGTCGCAAGACGATTTCCTCAAGCGACATTCCAGCACCGAAGCGCAACGTGCGAGCGCACAGTCCCCCGATCGTCCGGGCCGCGACGTCAACCGGCCAAGCCCCCTCCTCGTTGAGCCGCAGTTCTGCGTGTAACGGTCCGTCGTGGAGCCCGAGCGCTTCCGCCGAACGGCGCGCGGTCTCGACGACCTCCTGAATCTGCTCGTCCGGCAATCGGGATGGCGTGACGTAGATGGTCTCCTCGAAGAATGGACCATCGAGTGGGTCGGGTTTGTCGAACACGGCGAGCGTGTGCAACTCGCCGTCGGTCAAGAGGCCCTCAACGGCCACTTCGACTCCAGGGATGAATCCCTCGACGAGGTAGCGATCGGCCAGTTCGCCGCACTCCTCCGCCGCGGAACTGGTTCCGAGCAAACGCTGTAAGCGGGCGACTGCGTTTCGAAACGAAGCTTCATCATTGGCACGCATTACTCCGCGCGAGCCGTTGAGGCCGAGCGGCTTGACCACGACCGGGAACTGTAGCGAGTCGATCGGCGGCACGTCGGCAAATCGACACACCTGCCACCTGGGTGATCGAATGCCGTTCGCATCGAGCGCTCGCCGCAACTCCGACTTGTCCCGGGTTCCGATGACCGATTCCGGGCTGTTGCCGGAGAGCTGGAGATCTGAGCTGGCATGCGCCGCCAGGATCGTGCCGGGATCGTCGACCGCCACAACTGCGTCGAGCGGGAAGCGATCGGAGTAGCGCGCAACAGCCTGCGCTCCTCGTTCGATGTCGTGATAGGGAAGGGTCAGCCAGCGTCCCGGATACATGTCGGCCAACGGCTGGTCGACATCCGAGGCGACCACGACATCAAGCCCCAGCTTGTCGGCAGCCGACATAAAGTCCGGGGCGCGGTAGGAAGCGGTCGGGATCAGCAACATGACACGCGGCATGGATCCAGACTATCGCCAACCCCCGACACATATGCTGAGGATCATGACGACGGCGGCGGAACCTCAGACACAGACGTTGCGCATCGAAGGCATGCATTGCGCCGCCTGCGTGCGCCGTGTGGAGCGCGCGTTGGTCAGGGTTGACGGGGTCTCGGAGGCATCCGCCGACTTCATTGCCGGACGCGCGATCATTGAGGTCGAGGGGGTACTGGACGAGGATGGCGTGACCGCTGCGATCAGCGGCGCGGGCTATTCGCTGGTCGACGAATATACCGAAGGGACCCCCAGCGAATCGGTGGATATCCGCCCGCAGCTCAGCCGAGCGTTGCCGGCCCTGGTCTTCGGCTGGGGCATCTTCTTCGCGATGCAGGCGAATCGCTGGGCTGAGTTCGGTTGGAATCCGGACCTTGTCTTCCCGATCTTCTTCGCCATCGCAACTCCCACATTGGCCTGGGGACTGTGGCCGATGGTTCGGCGGGCGGCACTTGCTGCTTCGCGCCGCACCACGGACATGGACACACTGATTGTCCTGGGTGTGGCCGCGGCATGGGGCTACAGCACCGTTTCAGCACTCGCCCCGGGCGTGCTAGAAGGAGCGGACGCCTCGCGCGATGCGTTCTTCGACACCGCGCTGATCATCGTGGGATTTGTCAGCCTCGGCCGGGCCCTCGAGGCCAGAGTCCGGCTGCGCGCGGCGGCGGCTCTGACGCGGCTGCTCGAGCTTGCTCCGCAGACGGCTCGCGTCGTGGAGGACGGGATCGAGCGTGATGTTCCCGCCTCGGATGTCAGCATCGGCGACAGCGTCCGGGTGCGGCCCGGCGAGCAGATTCCGGTTGACGGCGTAGTCGCCGCCGGCGGCAGCTCGGTTGACGAATCGATGCTGACAGGCGAGAGCGTGCCGGTCGGCAAATCGGCGGGCGACGATGTCTTCGCAGGGACGCTCAATCTTGATGGAGGGTTCACATATCGCGCCACTCAGGTCGGTTCGGAGACGACGCTGGCTCGCATCACGCAGACGGTCGAGCGGGCGCAGGCATCAAAGGCGCCTGTGCAGCGCCTCGCAGACGGCATCGCGGGCGTCTTCGTCCCAATTGTCGTGCTGATCGCGTTGGTCACCTTCATCATCTGGGCGATCCTCGGCGACGGCGGGAGCTGGACATCCGCCGTGCTCAGTGCAGTCGCGGTACTGGTTGTTGCCTGTCCCTGCGCCCTGGGGTTGGCGACGCCGGCTGCGATCGCCGCCGGCTCGGGCCGCGCCGCCCGACTGGGCATTCTCTTCAGAGACGCCGAAGCGTTGGAAGCTGCGGGCCACATTGACACCCTCGCCTGGGACAAGACCGGAACCTTGACCACCGGAAGACACCAGGTTGAAGGCATTGAGGCAATCGGAGTTGACGAGGCCGATCTGCTGCGGCTCGCCGCTTCCGTCGAACGCCACTCAGAGCATCCACTCGGTGAAGCGATCGTGGCACACGCGGAGGATCGAGGAATCGATCTCGCGGAAGTGGTCGAATTCCGCGCTCTGCCCGGCAGCGGCGCGATCGCACTGGTGGACGGACGGGAGATCGCCGTTGGCAGCCTACGTCTGATGGCGGAGCTGTCGGTACGGGTCCACGAGACGGATAGCGCTGCAACTCCGGTCTACGTCGCTTGCGACGGCGAGTTGCGCGGCATTGTTCGACTGACGGATCAACCAAAGAACGGTGCTCGGGAGTCGGTCGCCCTGTTGCATCGCCGTGAGTTCGAACAGGCGCTGATCAGCGGCGACACGGAGCCAGCCACTGCGGCGATTGCACGGGCGGTCGGGATCGAGCGTGTGCACGCTCGGGTGCTGCCGACCGATAAGGCGGAAGTCATTGCTCGACTGCAATCGGAGCATCGGCGGGTTGCGATGGTCGGCGATGGCATCAACGATGCACCGGCGCTGGCTCAGGCTGACCTCGGGTTGGCGATGCGGAGCGGATCGGACATTGCGCTTGAGACGGCTCAAGTTGCGCTGATGCAATCGAATCCGCGGCGGGCCGCCGAAGCGATGTTGCTAGCCAGAGCGACACGCAACGTGATTCGCCAGAATCTCGCATTCGCGTTCGGCTACAACATCCTGTTGATACCGCTCGCTGCCGGGCTGGCCGTGCCGATTTTCGACGCTGTCGGCGGGGTTCCTGGCGGTCTGGCCTGGTTGTTCGGAGAGCGCGGCCAGTTGGAGCCGATCGCCGCTGCTTTCGCGATGGTGGCCAGTTCGCTGTCGGTGCTGACGAATGCGCTGCGACTCAACCGCTGGCAGGCATGAACCGCTATCGCGCACCGCTTTCGGCGGTGTTCTCATCCAGCATACGCTCAGCCGCGGGGATACCGATCTCGCGATCGACGATCACAAACTTGCGATGCAGCTCGGCGAAGTAGTCGCGAACTGCCTGGTCGCGCACGTCATCGGCCCAACCGAGTCGCTTGGCCATGATGTCTGCAGTCTGTGCGGCCGCTCCCCGGCCCATGTCTACGGTCAATCCGACCGCTGTTCGGCGTAAAAGCACGTCAGCCACCGTACGAGCTCCTTCGTGCTCGACGGCGTACGCAACCTGGGCCCCGATGTCGCGATGCAGCGGCGAGATCGTTTGCCCCAATGAGGAATCGTTGGCCGCGTAGGCCGCAACCTCCGGGACCTTCGGTCCGTAGACCATGCGCAGGTGTTCCTGCGTCTCCGGAGGCAGGAAGACGGCGCGACTCGTCGGTGTTTCCGGCAGCGCGGCGATGCCTCGAGCGCGCGGCCTTCCGATCTGCTGGGAGACGGCCGCGGCCACCTTTCTTCCCAGTTCTTCGGCGGTGGTGAGCTTGCCGCCGACCACCGAGACGAGCCGCTCGACGCGTTCCGAAGCATGGTCCACGATGATCGATCGTCGCGATATCGCACCCTCGAAGACGCCTTCCCCTGCCCGGGCCAGCGGCCGCACGCCTGAGTAGGCGTAGAGCACATTGCGATGCTCGATTCCCAGCCCCGGCAGGACTCGTGCCGCTTCGGCGATCAGGTAGTCGATTTCCCAGCCGGCCGCGCGAACGTCAGAAGGTTCGTTGTCGTCTCGCACGTCGGTCGTGCCGATGATGTGGTGGCCCAGCCAGGGAGTAACGAACATCGGGCGGCCGTCGGAGCGCGCGCTGGCCAATACGGCGTGCCTGGGACCGCGACCGTCAAGGTTGACGACCAGGTGCGACCCTCGCGTACCGCCGATGCGCCGGCGCATCTCGCGCCCGGTGGCGTCGAGCACCGCATCAACCCAGGGGCCGGCCGCGTTGACGATCAACCGACCCGAGGCCGTAGATCGGCGACCCGTTAAGACGTCGTGGAAGTCCACGCCGCGTGCTCGGCCTCCGTCGACGATGATGTAGTCGACCGTGGAGTGGTTGCGCAGATCCGCGCCGGACGCACGGGCCTGGGCCAGGTACTCGAGCGTCAGACGCTCGGGCGACCAGACCTGCGCGTCGTGGTAGAGATAGGCGGCCCTCAGCTGGTCGGTTGATATCGAAGGTTCGAAGCGCTGTAGTTCGCGCTCGGAGAATGAGGAGTGCCATGGTGACACCTTGCGGGGCGAGAGCAGATCGTAAAGCGCCAGGCCTGTCCGGATGTACCAGGGTGGGCGCGGGTCGCCCTCGTAGACCGGCAGGATGAATTCCATCGGACGCACGAGATGCGGACGTTCGCGCAGCAATCGCTCCCGCGACTGCAACGACTCGTGGACCAACCGGGCGTCGCCGGTCTCGAGGTAGCGCAGACCGCCGTGGATCAGCTTGGTCGACGCTGATGTCGTGCCGGAGGCAAAATCGTCTTGCTCGAGGACCAGGGTGCGATATCCGCGTGCCGCGACCGCGGCAGCGGTTGTGGCGCCGTTGATCCCACCGCCGATGATGATGACGTCGTAGTTTGCGGTGGCCATGTCGATTCGAGTGTATTCAGTTCGCGGCCATTGACTGCACTGCCTGCCGAGCTCGCGTCCACCGCGCAAACTCGGCTTCGAGCTCGCCGTTCGGCTGGAAGCGTCGCTCGCCCATCTCGAAATGCGGTCGTAGCCCTGAGGTCTCCATCGCCAGTCGAGCGACGCCGAGCGCGGTCGTCTCCTGGATCGACGGTCGAATGACGGGACGCTGCAGGGTATTCGCCTGGATCTGCATCAGCGCATCGCTAGATGCCATGCCCCCGTCGGCGCGCAACTCCGAGATGATCGTCCCGGCCGACTCCATCGCCTCGACAATCTCGCGTACCCGAAACGCGACAGATTCCAGCGCTGCCCGCGCGATGTGCGCCGTGGTCGTGGCCCTGGTGATTCCAAGAATCGCGCCCCGAGCATCCGCATCCCAGTGGGGCGATCCCAGGCCCGCCAGCGCGGGCACGAACGATACGCCGCCGGAGCTTTCGGCCGATGCCGCCAGCGAGGAGATCTCCGGGGCGGTTGCAGCCATCCCGAGCTCGTCGCGCAGCCACTGCACGACGGAACCGGCCGTGAAGACGCCTCCCTCGAACGCCACGCCGCCGTCGGCTGCAGCGGTCAGCAGCAGACCGTCGGGAGCGCCGACTGACGGCGAAGCGTCTCCTGCATGCGACAGCACGAAGGCGCCGGTCCCGAATGTGCATTTGGCCGCGCCCGGCGCGGTAATCCCGTGACCGTAGAGCGCCGCCTGCTGGTCACCCGCTACCGCCATGACGGGCAACGGACGGTCAAACAGAGCCGAACCGATCGTCCCGAACTCGTGGCCGCTGGGATGCACGTCCGCCAGTAGTGACTTCGGAACCGATTGCCAGTCGCAGAGCTGTTCGTCCCAATCGCGTGTGCGCAGATTCCATAGCATCGTGCGGGAGGCGTTGGTCACGTCGGTTGCGTGGGTCATGCCGCCCGTGAGATTAGCCAACAGCCAGGAGTCGACTGTTCCGCAGATCAACTCGCCGGCATCGGCAAGCTTCCGTGCTCCTGGGATGTGGTCGAGTAGCCAGGAGAACTTGGGGCCGGAGAAATACGCGTCCGGGGTCAGGCCGGATCGATGGCGGATCTGATCTCCGTGCTTCCGCTTGAGCGCCGAGGCGGTGTCAGCGGTTCGGCGGCACTGCCAGACGATAGCCGGGCCAACCGGCTCCAAGCGCTCGCGATGCCAGAGGAGCGCGGTCTCTCGTTGATTGGTCAATGCGACCGCGCGGATTTGGCCGACGCCCACCTGCTCTACAGCCTCGCGGGCCGCAGCTAACTGAGTACGCCAGATGTCCTGCGGCGATTGCTCGACCCAGCCGGGCCTCGGAAATCGCGATGCAATTCCGTGTTGCGCGCCGGCGATGACCCGACCGCGTTCGTCGAAGATGAGCGCGCGGCTCGAGGATGTCCCCTGATCGAGGGCGAGGACGAGTCTCGGAGCTACGCCTCGTCCTCCTCGTCGCGTCGTCGACCCATTACGACCCTCGCGACTGCCGCCAAAACGGCCAGCAATGCTCCGACGCCAATGATTCGCTTCATGTTGCGTTCCGTTCTGCTCGCGGCCGCGTACGAATGCGGATGCGGCCTGTATTTCTCGGCACGATACCACGATGAGTGCGGCGCAGTGAGGCCGCAGGCCACAGGCCAAACACTTAGCGAGCGAGCAGCGTCTGAGGAATCAAAACCCGGTCGCCGACGGCGATGCCGAGCTCCTCGAATCGGCCACGTGGCATCTCGAGCACGTGGTAGTACTCGTCGGGCGGGTGTTTGATCTGCTCGTCGAACGCGATCAACGTGGTGATTCCCAAGACCGTCCCATCCTCGTCCAGCCAGGCGACGTGGAGGTCCATCGGCACGTTGCGATTCCAGAACCCGAGCGAACGCGATTGTCCGTCCTCCCAGATGAAGATCATTCCGGACTGTGGGGGCAGGCCGGTCCAGTACATCAACCCGCGAGTGCGCCGCGTACCGCTGTTGGCGACGAGGACGCCAACTTGGAGGTCGCCCGTCGAACGCCGAACCGTGACCTCCGACCAGGGAAACACGATAGGTTCAACGGCGTCCGGCAGCTGCAGGAATCCATCGAGGCCAGCTGGCCGCTCCGTCGCCGGCGGGATCACTTCCACACCGCTGCCCGAGTCGACAGACGAGTTGCCAGCTGGACCACAGGCGAGGACGATCAACGCGGCCAGGCCGATCGCGGCGACAAATCCGATTCGCCAACACATGGCCGGAGGGTATCGGAGCAGCTCGATAGACTGAGCAAGCCTCACCGGGCCGGTAGCTCAGGGGTCAGAGCAGGCGGCTCATAACCGCTCGGTCGCTGGTTCGAATCCAGCCCGGCCCACCAACACGTACCGATTTGCGAACTCCGCTCTCCAACCCCACTTCGGCGCGGTCTGAGCGTCCGATCGGGCTGTCCTCGGGCATCGGGATCGTGTAGCGGATCAGGGCCC
>JAPPJZ010000046.1 GCA_028874365.1 Chloroflexota bacterium
GTGTAGATCCTGGGCGTCGCCGTCTGGTAGATGCGGTATTTCGAGGGGAATCTCGCGTCGTCGTGGCAGACGGTGAAGTCCCGGAGCCTCTCCGTCAGGTTCGTGATGCGCCTGAGGCCTGCCGTCCGGTGGGCCTCGTCGGCGACCAGCACCTGGACTTGTCGCCCGTCGCCCAGAGCATCTGCGATGCGGTGGCTGGACTGGTAGGTGCCGAAGATGACGCCGATGCGATCGCCCTCGGCGGTAACGTCGTCGATCCATTGGCCGATCTCGTCGGCCCTAGTCGTCACGAGCCCCTTGACCTCGGAAGCGGACGCATATCCGAGATCTGCTGTCGGGTCCGAGGCCAGGTCCCTGTCCTTGGCGACGCCTTCGTCGGAACAGACCGCCAAGGCGTTTATACCGACTGCGCAATGCGCCAGAAACTCAGCCCGGAGCTGGGACACGAGCGCGATCGAAGGACAGAGCACCGCCGAGACCTGTCCTGGTTCCGTGAGTCGTTCGACGATTCGCAGCGCGATGCGCGACTTGCCTGTCCCGCAAGGCAGGATGATCCGCCCCCTGGCTTTGCTGCTGCCGTTCGCCTTTGCGTGTTCCTGCAAAAGAGCGGCGCTGGTCCCGATCGCCTCTTCCTGCATGCAGTCGCGGGTCCGGCGCACGCCGCTGCCATCGCAATGGGGGCATGGCTCGGGGCCGGTCGGTCGAGCCATATCCTTTTGCTTTCGGATGTCGCTCTCGATGTCGATCCGCTTGAGCGGCTTTGTTGACCGTGCCGTGTCAATGGCGTTGTCGCTGATCTTGACGGCACCGTTGACGACAACCCAGCGTTCCGACCAGAGCGGCTCGGCCGAGAACGCAATAAACCGGTCGATCTCGCCAGTGTTGATTGGTGCCCCGTGTCCGTGTTCGTTCAATTGTCGGGACTTGCATTGAATGGCGATGAGCGCCCCGTCGCTTGCGCGCCGGGCGACAACATCCGCCCCAAGGTCTGTCTTTCGTGGATAGTGTTTGGCCCGGTCAGGCCACTCCTGCCAGAGCCATGCGTGGCTGACATCCCAGTCGGCAATCAGCGGAGCGCAGTCGCGCGTCAGATACTCCAGCCATTTGCCGTCAGTCTGAAGCGGGCTCGTTTGCGCGATTTTCTCCAAGGCGACGTCCAGAATACGTTCGCTGCTAGCGGATTGGCTGTCCATTATGGGAGGAGCCTCATGAGCGTCGGGATACGTGGGAGATTGGGATCGATGTCCTCGCCCGGTGGGCGCCAGCGTGTTTCAGCAGGCGATAGAACTGCATGACCGCGGCGAAGGTCTTGCCGGAGCCAAGCGCCATCTGGCCGAGCGCGAGCGGCTTGTAGCAAGGCATGGAGCTCGAAATACCGAATCGCCGCAGCGTTGGACACAATCCTCACCGCCGCCCGGCAGCCCAGGGATCGACCGTTTCGACGCCGGTATTTCGGAACTCCGCCCGGTTGCGGGTCACGACGGTGAGGCCGCGCACCGCCGCCGCGGCGGCGAGGAAGGCGTCCGGCACATGGTCGTCGAGCGGCTCGCCGCGCCGACGCTTGTCCTCCATGATCCGCGCGCAGACAAGGGCATCCGCCGCGGACCACGCTATGACCCTGTCCTCGAACAGATCGTCGAGAAGATCCTGGAACCGCCCGGCGAGATCGCGCCGACGCCGGCCGGGATCGAGTTGGCCGATGCCGTTGAGGATTTCCCAGACGGTAACGGAGGCGATGCCCAGCCCCTCTTCGGCTATGGAATCGAGGAAGGCGGCCGCCTTCGGGTCGGGCCGCGGCCGCATCATTTCGGAGACGACATTCGCGTCGACCAGCCATGCCAGCCGAACCGTCATTCCTCTTCCGCTCCAGAGAACGATAGCGGCCGGTAGCCGAGGCGGGCCGGCGGCGGAAGCTCGACGCCGTGCTCCTCACCGAAATACCGCGCGAACGCTTCGGATGGTTTCAGCCGACGTTCGCGCTTCGCGCGCGTCTCACGGATCAGGCGGCGCACCAGTTCTTCCATCGACACCCCGGCATGCCGGGCCTCGCGCCGCAGCCAGGACTTGTCCCCAGGGTCGATGTCGCGGACGACGATGCTTGTGCTCATGCCGACGCCTCTGGTTCGATAGCAGCTTGGATGCTATCGAATTATGCTAGCGTAATACAAGGTTGTCAAAGGGCCGGTGTCAGCGTCGGTGGCCTGTCAAAAAAGTCGGTATCAGGCCGTTCGCCTGCGGGGATGGAACAGGCCGCTGTAGAGACAGCCCCTCTAGTGGCACGCGGCGCCGGGTTTCGACGGCGATCCGAATTTCATTGTGCCAGGCCGGTCGGAAACTCCAGGGCCCGCATCCCGTGGCGCTCGCGGAACGCCTTGACGTTGTCCGGGATGCTGTACGCCACTGGGTAACCCTCCGAGGTAGGAATGAGGACGGGGAGCTCGAGTTGGAGTTTCGTCGGATCGCCGCCAACGACAACGGCTCGGGGCCGAGCCGGCAAGCCTTCGGCCTCCGAGTCGACATGTTCGAGCGCAGCGTCTCGCTCCGCCATGTCTGAACCCAGCGTCACGAAAGTCGAGTTTCGCGTCGGCGGTTTCTTCAACAGGCGAATACCATCCTAGCGGGCACTGCCGAGCGATGGGCCGGCTGAGTGGCCTTCGTGGACCACTTCTTCATGCGGCTCGAACACGAACTCCGGCACCACCACCTCCCAAGTATCACATCTGATGCTGTCGCGGTATTGGACTTCCGACGCCTCGCGGCTCCAGCTGACCACGGCCGACACCTCGGCTGAGCGGTATCGCATCCCAGGCGGCGGCTCGAAGCTCTTGGCAAGTCGTCCCACCACCGAACCCGCAGCGTCCAGCAACTCCCAGCGCCTGTGTTCCGTGACGCGGGTTTCCAGCGCATCACCGGGAGACAGCGCGGCGATGGCGCGGTGGATTGCATGGTTGTCAGCTCGGCGCCCCGCGAAGCCAAGGTCCACGTCCTGAAGGCTGGTCAGGACGTGGCGATAACGGAGCGCCGCGGACGGGGCTGGCAGTTCAACCGGGGAGCGGAGCACAACTGAGGGATGCTCGCGTAGCACGTCCTGCAACGGATGCGACGCGTCGAAGCGCGCAAGCGCGAGAGTCTGCCGGGCGCGTGTCATGGACACGTAGTAGAGCCGGCGGGGTGCGTCCGCGTCTTCGTTTCTCCCGACGCGATCCCAACCGCCATCAAGGACGGCGACGTGGTCGAACTCCAGCCCCTTGGCACTGTGGCCCGTCAGCAGCAGAAGCCCGCGCTGTCGCCGGCGAATCTCCCGACCCCATTCCGCTAGCCATTCGACGACGTGGTCAACCGGCGCTTCACCACCGCCGGTCTCCAGCGTGTACTCCTCGATTGCCTGCCGTAGCAGGTCGTGCCAGGGGCCGGACGGAGATCCCTCCACCCGGCCGGCGAGAGCCATACCGTTGACGACTCGGGGCTCGCGTGCGCGCAGCCAGTCGACGAAGGCGCGGGTCTCACGCAGGCGCCAGAAGCTCGGGATTTCCTCGTTGCCCATCTGCACCGGGATGTCGTGCAACTCGCAGAAGGCGCGCACCGGCTCCAGGTATTTCCACTTGCGTGCGATCGCCGCGCACCGCGACCAGTCCCAATCCGGCGTGAGCGCGGCGAGACGCTCAAACTCCGCCATGACGGTCTGAGCCTGCGAGACCGGATTGCTCCCTGCCGGCAGGATTTGTACCCGCCCCTGCGCGACCGGATCGAGCGCATCCCAGTTGCCGCCCGGCGGTTCTTTCGCGCGCGCCCTGTCGATGTGGATGGGATGCCCGGCCTTCATGCGCTCGTGCGCCGGTTCGATCACCGCGTTGGCGGCAGCGATGATGTGTCCGGTCGAGCGATAGTTGCCGACGAGATAGCTGGGCTTCGGCCCGTAGTCCTGCTCGAAGCGGCGGATGAACTCCACCGAGGCGCCGTTGAAGGCGTAGATGTTCTGGTCGTCGTCGCCGACCGCGAAAACCGTGAGCTTGCCGGCCTCGTCTTCGAGCGTGCGCCCGGCCAAGGCGGATATCAACTCATACTGGTCAGGGCCGATGTCCTGATACTCGTCCACCAGAATCCAGCGGAACCCAGCGAGTAAACGCTCCCTCTGCTCGTCCGCCTCCTCCGGCAGCAGATCTTCGCCGCGCAGCAGCTCCACCGCGTTGCGCAGCACCTCCCGGAACACCTCGTCGTCGGGTTGCTCCGCCCGGCCGGTGAAGCTCGCACCGGCGAGTCGCATGGCGAGGGCGTGGCAGGTGAGCACGGTGACGCCCCTCGCATCATCACCAATCAGTTCGTGCAGGCGGCGGCGAATGTCCACGGCGGCGTGGCGGTTGTAAGCGAGAGCCAAGATGCCTCTGGGGTTCTCGCGGCGCGCGCGGATCAGATAGGCGATGCGGTGCACCAGCACCCTCGTCTTGCCCGAGCCGGGCCCGGCGAGCACCAGCACGTTGGTTTGCTCACGAGTGTCGGCGACGATGTCTTGCTGGACGGTGTCGTTGAGGCTCTCGACGATCGCCCGCCACGAGGCGGGCGTGGTCTCGCGGCCGATCTCTTTGTCTCGACCCGGCAGCCAGCGGTCGAGGAACGCCTCCTCCTTCAGGTTGAAGTAGTCCATCGCCAAGCGCAGGGCGTCTCTCATGGCGGCGAGGCCGCGCTCGGCAAACGCCACCATCACGTGGATTTGGAGGACCTGACCCTGGTAGTGGAGAGCCAGGGGTTCGAAGTCGGCCCTGGTGAAGCCCCGCCGCTCCCGATGCTGAAGGCGGACGGTCATCGCGGGGCGGAACACAGCGAGACCCTTGTTGAGGCGGATGACCTCCTGTTCATGCAGCCACAGCAGGGCGCGGTCCACGAGCTTGTTGGGGTGCCTGACCCTGCTCTTCAGGACCATGTCGGACTCGACTGCCTGCAACAGCTTGCCGAGAGTGGACTCGGTCAGCAGGTCCAAGCCCCGGCTGCCGGACGGCAGGCAGGCGATGAGGTGCTCCAGCAGCAGCCCGGCTGCCTCGCGCCGGAGTTGCGCGGTTTCCTCCAACTTTTGCCATTCTCGTTGGAGCGTCACCAAGGCCGTCTCAGCGTCGCGTTTCCGCACTGTCAGGCTGCCGGCGGCGCCGTCCTCGCCGCGGCCGTCGTAGGCGATGCTGCAGAGGATGCGCCACAGCCGTTCCGGCAGCGGATCGGGCAGGCCCTGGTCCCTCAGCACCTGCGATGCGATACGCAGGTGCAGCGACGCTGCGTCTCCCTTGCCCTGATCCCACGCCTGCTCGCGCATGTGTGCGATCAGGGCGGTCTCCAACTCCGCTGCTTGCTCCAGACGCTTGGAAGACGAGCGCTCCACCCCGGCGTGGACGAACGCGGTCAGCGCCGTGTCGTTGCTGGCAACGCCCAACCGCTCGAGATCGTACAGGGCGCCACGCACCCCCTCCGGGCTCAGGCCCGAGACCGCCATCAGATCGTCCGTGCTGACGCCCTCGTCGGCGCTGGCCCAAATCAGCGCCTCGGCGATGCGCAGCAGCTGATCGCGATAGGCGTCCGCGATCGGTGCCCGTGCGAGCCTTGCCCGCGCTTCCTCGACCGAGTTCACCTGGAGCGACGACGGGAACACCTGGACGACGTTCTCCTCGCGGCTCAGCAGGTCGGCCTCTTCGAGCCAGGCGACGGCGGTGCGCACGCGCGTGTCGTCGGTGGCCGAGTCACGCTCGAACACCTTGTCCTCGTCTTCGCCGAGAATCTCGCCGGTCGTTGCCACCACCTCGCCGCCGAAGCGCTTCTTGCGGTCCAGGTTGCGGAGCGCCCGGAGGATGCCGTGGATTTCCTGACGGGTGAGCCGCGAGCGCGCGGACATGCCGAACTGGCGCTCCACGTCGTCAGGCGCATAGAGCAGCACGCATTGCGCCGATGCGCCGTCCCGCCCGGCCCGTCCCGCTTCCTGGAGGTAGTTCTCCAGCGAACCGGGGATATCGGCATGGACCACCAGCCGGACATCCGGTTTGTCGATACCCATGCCAAAGGCATTGGTCGCGGCGATCGCGCGCAACTCGCCGCCGATGAAGCGCCGCTGCACGTCCTTCTTGGTCTCCGGCGGCAGGCCCGCGTGATAGTGCTCGGCCGCCATGCCCTTCAACTGAAGGAACTCGGCCACCTCCTCGCTCTGCCGCCGCGTCGCGCAGTAGACGATGGCGCCGCCGGACGCGTCCGGCGGCAGATACCACTTGAGAACGTGGTGGATG
>JAPPJZ010000064.1 GCA_028874365.1 Chloroflexota bacterium
CGCGTCTGCAAGCCGCGCATCGACATGCACTTCCAGCACGGCCCCATCTCGACCGTCGCCGGGCACTACATCAAGGACATCATCTACCGCAACGCGGGCGTCGGCCCCGAGGACATCCAGTGCACAGGCGCCTACGACGCCTTCACCTTCACCTCGATGCTCCAGCTCGAGGACTACGGCTTCTGCAAGAAGGGCGAGGGCGGCGACTACGTCTCGTCGGGCATCATGCGCCTCGGCGGCGAACGGCCCAACAACACCTCCGGCGGACACCTCTGCGAGGGCTACACGCACGGGATGAACATGATTATCGAAAACGTCCGCCAGCTCCGCGGCGAGGTCGATTGCTACTGCCCGTTGGACGACAACGGCAAGCGCATTCACAGCTACAACTACGCCGAGCCCGCCGCGGGCGGCGGCTGCCGACAGGTTCCCGACCTCGAGATCACGCAGAACCTCGGCTGGGCGATGCCCGGTACCGGTTCCTCCCTGATCATGCGCAAGGGCTAGAGCGGACTAATCCGAAGACTTCGAAACCGAACAGGAGCCGACCATGCCGCAAGGCGATTACCTGGGAATGACCCTCACGGTCCTTGACCTGGACAATGAGAACAAGACCTACTTCCAACACTGCGCCGATCACGATTTCCATCTGCAGCAGTGCGCCGACCCAGACTGTGCGCTCATTCGCTACCCGCCGGGCACCGCGTGCCCTTGGTGCTCGAAGCGCGAGTTCAACTGGGTACCGGTCGACGCGCGAGGCACCGTGCACTCCTACGGCGAGGTCCACCACGCCATCCAGCCCGCCTTCCGCGAGCGCGCCCCCTACATGATCCTGCTCGTCGAACTCGACACCCAGTCAGGCGTCCCCACCGAGCACGAAGCCTTGCGCGTCGCCGGCAACCTCGTCGACGCCGACGGCAACTTCGCCAAACCCGATCTCGTCAAGCAGGTCGGCATCGGATCGCGGATGCGGATGGTCTTCGCCGACGTCGCCGAGGGCTTGGCCCTACCCCACTGGACGCTGGATGAAGACGCCGAGCAGCCGGATACCCCCTGGCGATACGCCCAGGAGGTAGACGGCGTCTAGAAACGGATCGTCGCAATGGCCGATTCAGGATTCGCCCGGTTCCAGGGAAAGGTCGCGCTGGTCACCGGAGGGGCATCCGGGATGGGCGCAGAGGCATCGATCCGTCTCGCTCGCGAGGGCGCAGCAGTTGCGGTCGTCGGCCTGCCCGACGACCCTCGCGGCGACGATGTCGTCAAGCAGATCGCCGACGCCGGCGGCCATGCGATCTACGTCGGCGCCGACGTCTCGCGCGAGGCTGATTGCGACGCCGCCGCCCAGGCCGCAGTCGACGAATTCGGCCGCCTCGACCTCTGCATCGCCGCCGCCGGCATCCTCCACGCCCGCTACGTCTCCGGCGAAGTCTCTGAGGACGATCTCGCGGCCGACCGAACTGCGGGTCACATCATCAACAAGCCGGTCGAGTTCTGGGAGAAAGTCCTCGCAGTCAACCTCACCGGTGTGATGCTCACCAACCGCGCCGTTGCCAGACGGATGATCGATCAGGGTGAGGGCGGTTCCATCGTCAACATCTCCTCCGGCGCCGCCAAGGTGCCGATGCCGGGTTCGGCCGAGTACTCCGTCTCCAAGACCGGCGTTTGGATGCTCACCCGTTGCATCGCGCTCGAGCTTGCGCCGCACAACATCCGCGTCAACACCGTCGCGCCCGGTGTGATTGACACCCCCATGGCCATGGGCCTCTCGCAGAACGAGGAGCGCCGCGCCGCCTTCGAACGCTTCGTTCCGCTCGGCCGGCTCGGCGAAGCCGAGGACATCGCTGAGGCCTCACTGTTCCTGCTCAGCGACCACGCCAGTTACATCACTGGTCAAATCTTGCACCCGGACGGCGGCATCTTCACCGGCTAGGTAGAAGCGTCGGTGAGTTTGTCTACGGATGACACTGGTCTAACCTCCGCCTTACCCTCTGCACTTAGGCTGCGCTCACCCCGATGAAGGTTGCTGTCCGATCTCGGTTGCTGATTCCTTCATGAACGTGTGGAGCAGTCGTGAGTACACAAGACGTTGATATTGACGCACTGCTCCGAGGTGGCCGCCGACGGCGACGCTGGATCCCTCTTCTGCTGATCGCGGCCGTCGCCGCCATCGCCGTCCTCGCCTGGTACTTCACGCAATCGGAAGAAGTGGTCGAGGTCTCGGAACCTGAGACGACGCGCGCCTTCCTGGGCCGTCTGACCTCCTCCGTCGAGCTGTCCGGCTCCGCCGCGGCCGCCCAGACATCCGCCCTGAAATTCAACATGGGCGGTGAGGTGGATTCAGTCAATGTCGACGTTGGCGATGAGGTCTCTCGCGGCGATGTCATTGCCCGCTTGGAGGACAGCGCCACCAATCGCCAGGTTGAGACCGCCGAAGTCCAGCTAGAGCTCGCTCGCCTGAGGCTCGAAGAACTGCTGGAGAGCCCGGCTGCTTCTCGGATCGCGGCGTCCGAGCGCGCGTTGGCAACGGCACAGGCTCAGGTCGTCAGCGCACGCCTCGACCTCGAACAGATCGAGGACCTGCCCGACGCCAGCACAATCGACGCGGCCGAACAGACGTTGGCCAACGCTCGGACACAACTCTCCAGCGCCGAGCAGGCGTTGGAGGAACTGACGGCCGCAGTCGACCCCGGCGATCTGGCCAGGGCGCAGCAGAACGTCGCCAACGCTGCGGCGCAGCTCTCGACCGCCGAGGAGGTGCTCAGCGACCTCACCGATCCGCCGACCGCAACAGACCTCGCCTCCGCCGATCAGGCAGTGGCCAACGCCGCAGCGCAGCTCTCCAGCGCCCAGCAAGCCTTCGAGCACCTCACCGGCGACCCCTCTGCAGCCGAGCTGGCCTCTGCCGAGCAGGCCCTCGCATCCGCAGCCTCTCAGCTGGTCAGCGCGGAACAGGCGCTCGAGCGCCTCACCGAGGAACCGGCCGTCGCCGACATCGAGACGGCCCGCTCCGCTGCGGTTCAGGCCCGCAATCCCGTTTCTGACGCCGAGCAAGCCGTCGACAACGCCCAGAACGCGCTGGACAGCGCCCACGAGCGATTCTGCGACGACATCGTCGTTCTCCCCGAGATCTGCGACGACGATCCACCCCTGCCCGACTCTGAGGTCGAGCTACTGGAGACCAAGACCGACAACAGCGGCGCGACGCTGGAACGCCGCGCCCGCGATCTGATCAATGCGCAGCGCGCCTGGCAGACTGCCGTCAACTCCCACGAGGCCGCATCGTCGAGTCTGATGGCGGCCGAAGCGCGCCTGGCCGAACTGACCGACGAACCTGAGCCGGAGGCGGTCAAGCAGGCGAGCGAGACGGTCACCGCCGCCCGGGCAGCGCACGAGGCCGCCCGGGCCAGGCTTGATGACCTGCTCACCCCGGCAACCGAAGATGACGTGTTCCAGGCCGAGCAGGCAGTCGTCGCCGCCACCGCCGGACTGATCGCGGCCGAATCGAAACGCGAGGACCTGCACAAGCCGGCCGACGACAACGATGTCTTCCAGGCCGAGCAGGCGGTCGTCGCTGCGCGAGCCGGCCTGGCTGCCGCCCAGGCAACCCTCAATGACCTGCTCGGCGAGCTCGACCCCAGCGACCTCTACCAGGCCCAGCAGACCGTCGCAGCGGCAACGGCCAACCGTGACGCAGCCGAGTCTCGCCTCGCTGAGTTGCTCGCGCCTCCGACCGACGAGGACATCCTCGAAGCCCAGCTGGCGCTCGCCAGCGCAGCGTCCGTGCTCAAGGAAGCGCAGGCGAATCACGACGAACTCATGGCCGGACCGACCGCCACCACGATCGCGCAGCAGGAGCAAAATGTTCGCCTCGCCGAGATCACGCTCGAGCAGGCGCTGTCGACCCTGCGGGATCTCGAAATCGAGGCGCCCTTCGATGGTGTCGTCGAAGAGGTCAACATCGAGCCCGGCGATCTCGTCGGGCCGAGCGATGTCGCCTTCGTGGTCAACACGCGCGACCAGATCGTGATCGAGCTATCGGTGACTGAGGCTGAGTGGTTCCAACTGCTTGAAGGGCAAGCTGGCGTCGCCACGTTCGATGCCATTGAAGAGACCCGCTACGCAGTCACGCTCAACACCCTGAGCCGCGTGCCGACCGTTGAGTCTGGAGTGGTCACCTACGCCGTTGAGGCTCGCATCCTGACGCCTGAAGAACTGGCCGATGTCGAAGGCGAGCTCGCAGCCATCGGCGGACAGGGTGCAGTCACCGTCGGTGGCGAAGGCGCCAGCGGTGGTGTCTCGAATCCCTTCGAGGGGCCGCAGGCGAAAGCACTGCTCGACGCCTTTGAAGCCCAGGTCACGCTGCCGCCCGACCTGACCATCATCGAACTCGTGCGCCTCCTGGTGTTCGACGAACCCATTCCTGACGGTGTTGTTCTGCCAGATGGATTCGAGTTTCCGGCGCAGTTCAAGGGACAGCTTCGCAATCTCTTCCTCACCTACGAGCGGCGTCTCGCAGAATTCGAGGCAACGGGAACGATTGAAGTGCCACTGCCTGCGCCCGGAATGACCGCGAATGTAACCTTCCTCACGGAGATCCGAGAGCAATCCGTTCAGGTCTTGGTTTCCGCCGTGCGCCAGATTGATGGCGAGTTCTTCGTCGCAGTGCCGAGTGACAATCTCCAGGGCTGGGAACGCGTCGCCGTGCAGGTCGGCGAATCCGACGGCGAGCGAGTCGAGATTCTGGATGGCCTCGAAGCAGGACAAACGCTGGTCCTCGGGGTGGACGCCGAAGGCATCGCCTACGCCGCCGTGCTGCTGGGCGCAGGCTGAGGAAGCGATCAATCGTGATCCGGCTCGAACAGGTCACCAAGATCTACTCCACCGGCGGCACCGAGTTGCGCGCGCTTGACGGCGTGAGCCTTGAAATCGAACGTGGCGAATTTCTCGCCATCATGGGCCAGTCCGGATCCGGCAAAAGCACGATGATGAACATCATCGGCATGCTCGACCGTCCAACCCGCGGGAGCTATCTGTTCTCAGAGCAGGATGTCTCCCAACTCGACGACCGCGCACGCGCGCGCCTGCGCGGTAGCACGTTCGGCTTCGTCTTCCAGTCCTACAGCCTCCTCCCCCGCCTGAGCGCGCTTGAGCAGGTCGAACTGCCCTTGATCTACCAGGGCGTCCGCGACCGGCGGCGGCGAGCCGCTGAGGCGCTGGTACGGGTCGGCCTGGCTCAACGCATCGGTCACCGCCCAACAGAACTCTCCGGTGGAGAGCAACAGCGCGTAGCGATCGCTCGGTCGCTGGTCGTCGACCCGCTCGTAGTGCTCGCCGATGAACCGACCGGAGCACTCGATACGGCCACCGGTCATGAGGTGATGGAGCTGCTGAGCGATCTCGTCGATCGTCATGGACTGACCGTGATCCTGGTCACGCACGAACAGGAAGTCGCCGACTACGCTCATCGCACCATCCGAATGCGCGACGGACGCATCACTGAGGACAGTGGACCCGCCCCGCCACCGGTCACCCCGGAAGACGGCGTCACCGCCTCGATCGATGACACGGAACAGACGACCGCATGAGCGTTCTGGATGCGCTCCGCATTGCGATTCGCGCGATCATCAGTAACCGCCTGCGCAGCGCTCTGACTCTGCTGGGCTTGATCATCGGCGTCAGTTCCGTCATCGCGCTCATCGCGGTCGGACAGGGTACGCAGAAGGGCATCACCGAGCAGATTCAAGGGTTGGGCCTCAACCTGATATTCGTCGAACCGAGCGTCGGCGCTGCCGCCGGCGGGGCCGGAGCGCTCAACATCCTCACGTACGGTGACTCGCAAGCCATTCTCGCCAACAACGATCCCGAAATCACCGATGTCGCCGCCCATTTGCAGAGCAACGCTCAGGCGATCGCGGGAACCAATGACGTCCCTGCCGAGGTCGTCTTCACCTGGTCGAACTACGCCGGGGTGGTTGATGTCGAGGTGGCGAATGGCGTCTTCATCGCCCCCGCTCACGACGACCAGGCGCAACTCGTCGCCGTGCTCGGCGCAGACATGGCCGAGGCCCTGTTCGACGAGTCCGATCCCATCGGCCAGCAGATGCGTATCTCCTTCTTCGGCGGACAGGTCACCATCCCCTTCACCGTGATCGGCGTCATGGAGCACGTCGGTCAGGACGGAGCCAACGTCGTCAACCGCCAGATCTTCGTCGGCGCCAGCGGCTTGGCCAACCGCTTCCGCCAGTTCTTCTACACGCCCGACGGCGATATCCGCGTCACGGGCATCGTCATCCAGACCGTCGACAACGCAGACACCGAGCGCATCAAGACCCAGGTCGAGGAGCTGCTGCTGTTGCGCCACGGCGACCCCGAACCGCGCTTCACCGTCGAATCCCAGGATGAATTGCTCGAGGCCGCCGGCGATGTCGCTCGCACGCTCTCGATCCTGCTCGGCAGCGTCGCCGGCATCTCGCTGCTCGTCGGCGGCATCGGCGTGATGAACATCATGCTCGTCTCCGTCACCGAGCGCACTCGCGAGATCGGCATCCGCCGCGCGGTAGGCGCGACCGCGCGAGACGTCATCCTCCAGTTCGTCACCGAGGCGCTGGCGCTCAGCGTCATCGGAGGAGTCGCAGGCATCGCAATCGGGGTTGGAGTCTCCCTGCTGGTGGACGGGCAGTCCTTCGGTGAGGAGCAGCTGACCACCGTCATCCAGGCGTGGAGCATCTTCGCGGCATTCGGCGTCGCCGCCGGCATTGGCTTCCTCAGTGGCATCTATCCAGCCTGGCGCGCGACCGTCGTCGACCCCATCGCCGCTCTTCGTAACGAATAGGCCGAACCGGTATCTTGTCCGCGACCCAACTGGTCGGCGAACGAGACGCAATCGAGGAGTCGAACCATGCCGCTGCCTCCCGAGGAATCCATGAACCGGTTTGCAGGAAAAGTGGCCGTCGTGACCGGCGGAGCCAGCGGCATGGGGCGCGAGTCCTCGATTCGCCTCGCCCGAGAAGGCGCGTCGGTGATCGTCGCCGGCCTGCCCGATGACGAACGCGGCGCGGAGACCGTCGCTCTGGTCGAGGAAGCAGGAGGACAGGCCGCCTACGTCGGCGTCGACGTCACCCGCGAGGCCGACTGCGACGCAATGGCGCAAGCCGCGCTGGACCACTTCGGCCGGCTCGACCTGTGCATCGCGGCCGCCGGGATCTCGCACGCGGGCTACATCTCGGGCGAGGTCACCGAGGGCGAGCCGCTGCTCGGCGGTTCCCATCGCCACGTGATCCACAAGCCGGTCGAGTACTGGGAGAAGGTCCTCGCCGTCAACCTCACCGGCGTCATGCTGACCAACCGCGCAGTCGCGAGAGTCATGCTCGAGCAGGATCAGGGCGGCGCCATCGTCAACATCTCCTCCGGTGCGGCCAAAGCCCCGATTCGCGGCATGGCCGACTACTGCGTCTCCAAGACCGGCGTCTGGATGTTGACCCGCTGCATCGCCCTCGAGCTCGCCCCCGCCGGCATCCGCGTGAACACCGTCGCGCCGGGCCTGATCGACACCCCAATGACCCTCGCCGTCACCACGGACGAGGAACGGCGGCAGCGACGAATCGAGAGCATCCCACTCAACCGCTTGGGCGAACCCTCCGACATAGCCGAGGCCGCGCTCTTCCTCCTCAGCGACCAGGCCGCCTACATCACCGGCCAGATCCTGCATCCCGACGGCGGCGTGTTCGTCGGCAACTAGTCACCCGCCGAGTGTCGGCGGTGTGCTGCTTCAACGCTAAGCTCAGTCTTGGCAGGAGACGCACATGCTGACGCTGGCGATCCAACAGCTGCTCACCAAGAAGCTCCGATCAGCCCTCACCGTCCTCGGATTCGGCGTCTGCGTCAATCTCTACATCGTCGTCACCACGGTGATGCGCTTCATCACCGACGACCTCGACCTCCAGGTCCAGCGCTTCACCGGAATCCTCTTCGTCCAGTCGCGCAGCCTCAGCGGTCTCTCCGGGATCGAGTGGCCGCCCATCTCCTCCACCATCTCGATGGACGAAGCCACCCAGGTGATATCCCGCCCCGCCGTGGACCGTGAGCGCTCGACCATGGTCTCCTTCGCCGCGCTCGCTCCGCCCCCGTACCCGACCGCGCCGCCTGAGGCGCTGCTGGTCGGTATCGAGGAAGGCAAGGAGGACGTCTTCCTCAATGGAGCCGCCGCAATCGCCGGACGCTGCAGCTTTCCCGAGCAGAACGGGACCAACCCCGCGCCGCCCGCGATCCTGGGTGTGCTCGCGGCGCGTCACTTTGCACGAGCCGCTTCGGCGACCACGGAGATTCCAACACCGGTTGGCCCGCTCGCACTTGCCGCCCTTGGCAGCAGGATCTCCGTCCGCGGCACCGAGTTCGAAGTTCAGGGCATCATCGAGCCGGAGACGAACCAACTGCTGCGCTCCGCCGTGCTCGTCCCGCTTGAGCAGGCCCAGTGCGTGCTCCAATCTCCCGATTCTGTGACCGCGTTGTTGGTCTCGCCGAAGCGAGCCTCCGATATCGACCCGCTCCAGCAGACAATCGAGTCCGAGCACGAGGAGCTGATGGTCATCTCCGACCGCCAACTCGTTGAGAACGCTCGCAAACTCCTTGATCGCGTCAACCAGCTGTTCGATGTGGTCCGCTGGACATCCGTCTCCGTAGCGGCGCTATTGATCGCCATTGTCATGTTCGTGTCAGTCCTCGAACGCACACGCGAACTCGGCACACTGCGCGCGATCGGCGCCCCTCGCCGTGCATTGCTGTCGCTCATCCTCTCCGAGTCGGCGGGGTTTGCGATTGCCGGATCGATGGTCGGCGTTCCGATGTCCCGAGTCGTGATCAGCAAGGCGCTCGGTCCCGACGCTGCCGGATTGCGCTCGCGCGAGATCGAATACGGCGCTGCCGGAATCCTCAGCCTCTGCTCCATGATCGCCGCGCTGATGCCAGCCTGGCGCGCGGTGCAGGTCGATCCGATCATCGCCCTGCGCTACGAGTGAGGCCGCAGCATGCCGGCAGAGCAGTCTTCCTCTCCGCCTGAGTCCGGCGCCAGCCAGACCAAGCAACCGCCGCTGTTGTCCGCCCGTAACCTCGAGCGCGTCTATCGGCTCGGCCAGCAGACCATTCACGCGCTGCGGCCGTTCGACCTCGACATCGAGAAGGGCGACTTCATCGCCATCGCCGGACCGTCCGGATCGGGCAAGTCGACCCTGCTGCAACTCCTGGGACTGGTGGACTCCCCCACCGCTGGCGAAGTGCGAGTCCGCAATCGCCCCGCGCAGCACCTCGGTCGCGAGCAACGCGCCGCGCTCAGACTCGGCACCCTGGGATTCGTCTTCCAGGCCTTCAACCTCTTGCAGATGTTGACCGCGCGGCAGAACGTCGAGATTGCCCTCGCCTTGGCCGGATTCCCGCGCCGCAAGCGACGCAAACGCGCGGAGGAGCTGCTTTCGGCCGTTGGTCTCGCCGAGCGCATGCAACACCGGCCGCTGCAGCTCTCCGGCGGCGAGCGTCAACGCGTCGCGATCGCACGAGCGCTCGCCAACGAGCCCGATGTCATCCTGGCCGACGAACCGACCGGCAACCTCGACTCCCAGACCGGCCGCGAGATTGTGCAGTTGCTCGAAGACTTGAACCGCGCCGGTCAAACGATCGTCATGGTCACGCACAATCTCGAGATCGCACGGCGCGCAAGCAGGCTCTTCCTGATGCGCGATGGCCGAATCAACGAGGTCGAGCCCGGCGACTCCGCCGCCCTCGACTAGGCTTAATCTGCGCTCAAGTTCTCCGCACCCGCGGCGTGCTCGCGTTCTGGAGGCTCCGTGGCCCACGAAGAGGACCCGACCGCCGGCGCCGTCCCCGGCGCGCCTGACTTCTGGCCCGAGGCGCTGGAGGTGATCGCGAGCGCTCCGATCGGCCTGTTGGCGACAACCCAGGGACTGCAGCCGCACGTTCGGCCCGTCGCCCCGGCCTATGTCGGCCTTTATGCCTACGTGCTCACCTCGGTCAGAACTCCGAAGCTCGAACAGATCAGAAGCAACGAGCTGGTGGAGATCCTGCACTGGACCGTCGACTTCCGCCATCTCAACCTGGCCGGGATCGCAGAGGTCACCGAGGATCACGACACGATTGCCGAAGTCGCGCCCCACTTTCCCTATGCCGTCGATGACTTCTTCGGACCTGACCTGCGAGCTCCGGCCTTGATCAAGATCGCACTCCAGAGAATCTCGATAACCACATTCGACGACATCATCGCCAACAAGCGGCCGCGAATCTGGCGGATATCCGACTAATGCGGCACCGCTTCGCCGACGAAAGAGACGAGAGGACTGCAGCATGCGTATCGCGCTGATTGGACAGGCACCCTTCGGGGCAGCGGTCTTCGAGCGACTGGTCGAAGACGGCCACGAGATCGTGGGCGTCTTCACGCCGCCCGAGCGTGAAGGCGGTCGGCCGGATCCCCTCGCGCAGGCGGCCCGCGACGCCGGCATTGTGCTCGTGCAACCGCGTCGCTGGCAACGCCGCGGCGTGGTCGACGAAGAGGTCGTCGCGCAGTACGAAGCGACCAATCCCGACCTCAACGTGATGGCCTTTGTCACCCAGATCATCCCCACCCGTGTGCTCGACTTCCCTGCGCTGAACACAATCCAGTACCACCCGTCGATCCTGCCCAGGCATCGCGGTCGTTCGGCGATCAACCATGCCATCGTGCAGGGCGACACGATGACCGGGGTCACGATCTTCTGGGTCGACGAAGGCATCGATACGGGTCCCATCCTGCTCCAGCGCTCGTGCCCAATCGGACCGGACGCCACGATCAACGAGGTCTACCGCGACCACCTCTTCCCGCTCGGCGTCGAGACCATGTCCGAGGCGGTCAAGCTCGTCGAGGCCGGCCAGGCGCCCCGCCATCTCCAGAACGAAGAGGACATGACCTACGAAGGGCCGTGGGAGGGTGACATCGCCCGAATCGACTGGTCCCAGGACGCCCAGACCGTACACAACTTCATCCGCGGCTCCGACCGCGCGCCCGGGGCCTGGAGTGTCGTCGGAGGCGAGAGTGTCACCCTGCTCGGCTCGACACGCGCCGACCACAGCGGCGGCGCGGCCGGCGAGGTCGCCTCAATCGACGCCAGCGGCATGACCATCGTCTGCGGAGACGGCGAGTCGCTCAGGGTCAGCACCCTCGCGGTCGGACGAGACCGCCAACCCGCGCAGGACTGGGCCGCCGCCCACGGAGTCGAAGCCGGAGCCGTATTCGAACCGGCCCCGTCGGACTAAGGGCAACAGCCCCAAACTCCGCCCCCTCCCCGTCCCCCGACTCGATCGCGGGACAGCCCCTCGTTGATTCCCTCGGATCCCTTCTCCCCCCGCGTCAAGCGGGGGGAGATGTCACGTAGTGACAGAGGGGGGGGCACGCCCCCCAGTCCGTCTCCCTCCGTCAACCACGACACACCAACACCGAACATCCTTTCGCTATAGTCAACAGAACGTGTGTGCCAGATGACGAAGGAGCCAACCATGCCCATCCCGCCCCAACGACGCCGACGCGCCGTCAACGCCCACTTCCTCACCCAGCGCGGATTCGACCAGGACAAGATCGCGCTCCTCTTTGAGGTCTCCCCCGACACCGTGCGCTCCGACCTGCAACTGGTCGAAACCCACTGGAGCGAGCTCGCCGCCGCCCTCGCCGACGACCTCCTGCTGCAGTCGCTGCAACTGCTCCAGTCGCGACTCATCCTCGCCCTCAAACACGACCCCGTCACGGACAACGCCGACCGCCTCACGCCGGTCGACTACCTGCGCGCCCGCGACGCCCGCGAGACCCAGTTCAGCGCCCTCTCCCGCGAGATTCGCCGCACCGTCCAGGACGTCCACCGCCGAGCCGAACAGCGCGTCGACCAGCCGGAGCTGTTCGAGGACTTGGCCGACGAAGCGCAGGAACCTGCGGAAACCACCCCCGAATTGAGCAAAACTGACCACCCCGATTCCACGATCTCCAGCCCAGAGCAGGAAATCGTCCGATCCGAGGCCTCAGAAGAAAAAACTCCGCCCGAAACCGACCAGACCGACCAGGCCGACGAAATCGACCCCGTGATCATCGCAGCCGTCCAGCGCTACCGCCAACTCAAGGGCCGACCCCAGGCAGAAATCCTCGAATTCCTCGACCAACTCACCGACCCCAACCGACAGGAACCCCCCATCTACGCCGAAACCGCAGCCTAACCCCTCCCAACGCCCCCCTCCCCTTCTGATCCCCTCTCCCTCTGGGAGAGGGTTAGAGCCTGCCCCCGCGTAGGCGGGGGGTGAGGGTTCCCCGCAGCCGCTTCCGATGCCCCGCACTTGATGCGGGGCCCAGTCCCCTTCCGGTCCCCTCTCCCTCTGAGAGAGGGCTAGAGCCTGCCCCCGCGAAGGCGGGGGGTGAGGGTTCCCCGCAGCGGCATCCGATGCCCCGCACTTGATGCGGGGCCTAGGTCTCACTCTTCGAGAGCAGGGAAAGCGTGCAGACGGTGGCTAGCGCCTACGTCATGTCCTGAACGCGCTTACCCGAATCGACCAGCGGCGCAAATCGCGTCTTGCTCAGCGGATCGTTGCGGGCCGCCTTGTCCCAAGCCGCGTCCACCATCTTCGCGTACTTGGGATGCATCTCCCGCATCTTCGTCTTCTCGTCCTTGATGAAAGCCGACCGCGCAATCAAACGCTCGACCTGCCCGTCGGATTCGCACTCGTCGCACTCGGGAGCCGGTGCGTCGATCTTGCGCGTGAAGTGCTCCCACTCCTTGCCGCAGGCTCGACAGGCGTATTCATAGATCGGCATGGCAGGCTCCCGGCAGCGTCCTCGGTCGGTTCGATCCGTCTCTCACGATGGTACGATCTCGACGTAACAGCCGCATCCAATCGGCGGTTTTGATTGTCTTTTGGGGGGAGTCGAATCGTGTACGGACTCCGCACGATGTTCCTCGTGGTCCTGATGGCCGGCCTGATGATGGTCGTCGGCCTCGCGGTGGCCGGCGAGATCGGGCTGATCATCATGGCCGTCATCGCCCTGGGTATCAACCTCTACAGCTACTACAACTCCCACTCGATGGTGCCCAAGATGATGGGCGGTCAGCTCGTCACCGCGCAGAAGGCCCCGCAGCTCTACAGCATCGTCGAGCGCGCCGCCTGCCAGGCGAAGATGCCGTTCAAGCCTGAGTTGCTCTCCCAGTTCACCGTCGAGCACCTCGAGGCGCGCTGCACCGGACACTGCCGCTCCGGCGACTGCCCGCGGCACGTCCCCTCCGTCTACATCATCGACACACCAATCCCGAACGCCTTCGCGACCGGCCGGCATCCGAAGCACTCCGCCGTCGCAGCGACCACCGGTGTCATGAGCCTGCTCACCCAGCGCGAACTGGCCGGCGTCATGGCCCACGAATTGGCGCATGTCACCAACCGCGACACGCTGTGGTCGACGATCGTGGCGTCCATGGCGATGGTGATCTCGGCCATCGCAATGATCGCTCAGTTTGCGCTGTTCATGGGTTTCATGTTTGGAGGCATGGGTGGTCGCGACAACGGTGGCGGGGCCGGTCATCTGGCGGGCGCACTGATCGTCGCCATCATCGCGCCGATCATTGCCGGAATGATCCAGATGGCGGTCAGCCGTCAACGAGAGCTCAAGGCGGACGACACCGGAGCCCGCCGCTGCGGAGACCCCGAGGCGCTGGCCTACGCACTGGTCAAGCTGGAGCAGGGAGTCAGGACGCCGGAGTCGCGCTACGCAGCCGAAGAGATGAAAACGGCCGAGGCCGCCAACCACATGTTCATCGTCAACCCCTTGGCCGGCGGAGCAGGCAAGTTCTTCTCGACCCACCCACCAACGGAACAGCGGGTCGAGCGGCTGCGCAAGATCGGCGAGGAAATCGGGCGACCGTTCTAGTCGGTCACGCGATCCCGTCGACCAATCTCCTCACGCAGCGCCTTCAACTCTTCCTGCACGGTCTTCAGCTCTTCGAGAATCTGCTCCTGCTCCACATCCTGACCCTGCTCGACGAACCAGGCGGCGATCGTCGCGGTGACCATACCGAGCAGGGCGAAGCCGAGCAGCGTCACGATCGCACCCACGATCCGCCCGAGCACCGTCGTCGCCTCGCGCACGCCGTCGCCGGTCGCCATGGTGTGCAGCGTCCACCACAGCGCCGTGTCCCAGCTCTGGACCTCGCCGCCTTGCCCATGCTCGGCGCCCCAGATCGCAGCGGTCGCGCCGAACATAACCGCCAGCGCCAGCACCACGGTGCCTCGCACCCCGCGACGGTCGAGCAGCGCCCAGATCCGCGCGACGAAGACCACGGCGCGCAGCAGGCGCAGCGGTCGCAGGAAGGGCACGGCGACAATCAGGACGTCGATCCAGTTGCGCCGCAGGAACAGCTTGCGGTTCTCAGCCAGCCACAGCCGCGCAACGAGATCAAACGCAAAGACGGCCCAGATGCCCCACTCGGCGTACGTGAAGGTGCGCTCGACATGCGCTTCCAGATGGGTCAGCAGGGGCAAGACGATCAACGGCAGCATCGCCGCAGCGAGGATCAGCAGCGGGATGTTGGTGCGCTGCTCCCAGCGTTCCAGAAGCGCGTCGGAGCGTCCGGCCTTGAACTCGGTGAATGTCGAGGCCAGCGTCTCGGCTCGGATCAGCGATGCCATGGCAGAAGCTCTGAACCTCTATCGAATGCTGGCCTTCATCTGTTCCCACGCGGAGCGGGCATCTTCGACGGAACCTTCGTCCTCGATCGTCGAGATGTCGCCGGGGTCGGTGTCGAGCGTGACCGCCTTGAGCACGCGGCGCATGATCTTGCCGGAGCGCGTCTTGGGCAGCGCGTCGACGAAGTTGAGTTCGCCGTTCACGGCCACCGGCCCCAGCTCGCCGCGGATCGTCTGCAGGATCTCGCTCTTGAGATCGTCGCCCGGTTCGAATCCGGCCTTGAGCACGACGAATGCGGAGATGACCTCGCCGCGCAGCTCGTCCGGGCGGCCCGTCACGCCGGCCTCGGCCGCTCCGGGATGACGGAGAATCGCCGACTCGACCTCGATCGTGCCAATCCGGTGCGCAGCGATCTTGATGATCTCGTCGGCTCGACCGGAGAACCACACGTAACCGTCCTCGTCGACAGAGGTGGCGTCGCCGGTGAAGTAGACCTGTCGTCCCGGCACCTTGCCCCAGTAGTCGGTCTGATAGCGCTCCGGCTCGCCCCAGAGCCGCGCCGTCAACCCCGGGAACGGGCGGGTGATGGCGAAGATGCCCTTGTCGTCGGCAGCCAATTCGGCTCCGTCCGTGTCGAGCACCGTGCCTTCTATGCCGGGCAACGGAATCCCGGCCGAACCCGGCTTGATCGGCAGCATCTGGATCCCGTAAGGATTGCCGATGATCGGCCCGCCGGTCTCGGTCTGCCACATGTGATCCAGCACGGGGATCTCGTCGCCGAAGATCTCATGCTGGAACCACTCCCACGCGGGAGGGTTGAGCACCTCGCCTGCGGAGAACACGCGCGTCAGTGAGGTCATGTCAACGGCTTCGGCCGGCTCGGTGCCGGATCGCATGAGCAGTCGGATGGCGGTCGGAGAGGTAAACATGCCGGTGACGCCGTGGTCTTCAATGATCCGGTAGAACGTGCCAACATCAGGATGGTCGAGCGCGCCTTCAAACGCGATCGTCGTTGCGCCTGCCAGCAGCGGCCCGTAGACGATGTACGAGTGCCCGACGACCCAGCCGATATCGGAGGTCGCCCACCAGACATCTTCGGGCTGGATGTCAAAGACCCAGTCGGCCATGCTTGCGACCCAGACCGGGTATCCGCCGTGCGTGTGTACGCAGAGCTTGGGCCGCGCCGTCGTCCCGGATGTCGCCAGGATGTAGGCGGGATCGTTGGCTTCCATCGCCGTCCAGGATCCGTCGCCGCCCTCGCCGCCGGCGAGGAAGTCCTGCCATCTCATCTCCTTGTCGCCGCCGATGTTGGGGCTGTCCGGCAGTCGGCGTTCAACGACAACGGTCTCGACAAACTCGTCGGCGCCTTCGTTCTCCAGTGCGCCCCGAACGAAATGGTCGAGTGGCACGTTGCGCCCGCGCCGGTAAGTGGAGTCGGTGCAAAAGATCGCCTTGGCCTCGGCCAGCTTGATCCGCTCGGCGATCGCACCGGCGCCGAAGCCGGCGAAGATGACGAGGTGAACCGCGCCGATTCGCGCGCAGGCGAGCATCAGGGCAATGGCCTCGAAGTTGGTGGGCATGTAGACGGCGACCCGATCGCCGCGCTCAATGCCGATCGCCCGCAGCGACGCAGCGATCCGCTCGACCTGCTTGAGTAGCTGGGCGTAGGTGAAGACCCGCTGTACGCCGTTCTCGTCGAGCGCGATCAGCGCCGCCCGTCCTCCGCTGCCGTTGTCGACCTGCGCGTCGAGGCAGGCGTAGGCGAGATTGGTCTCGCCGCCGATGAACCAGCGGAACGCGGGGATCTCCTCCGGGGTCCACTCGAAGACTTCGTCCCACTCGCGGAACCAGGGAATGCGCGACGCCGCCTCGGACCAGAACGCGTCCGACTCGTCGAGCGAGCGGCGTTGAATCTCGCGGACGATTGGCCCGACCAGATCGATGTTCGACGCCATGTGGAGAACTCCAAATCAGTGCCTGGACTGAGTAGCAAGGGTCACGGGATACCGTATGCGGAGGGTATCAGCGGAGCGGGGAAGTCCGATGGACGAAGACATCATCCAGGAAGTGATCGACGCACGCGCACGGGCGATGGACGAGGCGCGACCCGAAGCGACCTCGAGGGTGCGTGCGAAGGACAAGTTCACAGCGCGCGAGCGGATTGCGATGGTGCTGGACGAGGGCAGCTTCGTCGAGTACGGCGTGCTCGCGATTCCGGCCAACAAATCGATCAGCGGACCGGCGGACGGGCTGGTGCAGGGGTTCGGCAAGGTCGACGGGCATCCGGTTGGCATCGCCTCGTATGATTACACGGTCCAGGGCGGCACGCAGACGGCGCTGAATCACGGCAAGTTCGACCGGCTACTCGAGCTGGTTCACGACCGACGCTGGCCATTGATCACCTTCGCCGACGGCGGCGGCGCGCGGGCGCACGATCTTGCTGGCTCCCAACGCGGCCTGACCGGCCGCTGGGGCACGTTCGACGGCATGGCGGTGCTGTCGGGCTGGGTCCCGACGGTGTCGGTCGTGTCGGGACGCTCGTTCGCCGGAAACGCGTCGATCGCCGGACTCTCGGACTTCATCGTGGCGACACGAGATTCGGCGATCGGGATGGGCGGACCGCCGCTGGTCGAGGGCGCGATGGGCCTGAAGCTGACGCCGGACGAGATCGGACCGGCGGAGATGCATGACCGCGTGGGTGGGATCGACCTGATGGTCGAGACGGAATCGGAAGCGATCGACGCCGCCGGACGGTATCTGCGCTACTTCCTCTACGACCTGCCCGACGGTGAACCGGACCCGTGGGCTGAGCGAATTCGCGGGATCGTCCCGTCGAATCGGCGTCGGGCATATGACATGCGCAGAGTGATCCGGGCGGTCATGGATCGCGACAGCGTGTTTGAGCTGCGGCCGACCTGGGCGCCTCAGTTGATCACGGCGATGGCTCGACTCGGCGGTCGCGCGGTCGGGATCATTGCCAATCAACCGCTTTCGGTGATCGCAGGGGCGATCGATTCCGACGCCTCAGACAAGATCGCCCGCTTCATCCAACTCTGCGACGCGCACGAGATTGCGATGGTCTCGCTGGTCGACAATCCCGGCTACATGGTCGGGCGTCCGGCGGAAGAGGCGGGGATCGCTCGGCATCACGCGCGCCCGATCATCGCGCATCAGAATCGGACGGTCCCGCTCTACACGGTGCAGTTGCGCAAGGCCTATGGCCTGGGACCGGCGGCGATGGGCAACTCCTACGCTCCGCGGGACATTCGGCTCGCCTGGCCGACCGCGGAGTCGGGCGGTATGGGGCTCGAAGGGGCATCGCTGCTCGTCAACCGGGACGAAATCCGGGAGGTCGAGCATCGGGATCCGGCGGAAGCCAGGCGGATTCGCGATGAGTGGGCGACCGAGATGCGGGAGCGCAACTCGGCAATCAATGCCGGTCGTCGCTACGAGTTCGACGACGTGATCCCTCCCGAAGAGACGCGAGACGTGCTGATCTCGATGCTCAGGATGACGCCGCGGGCTCCGCTATCGCCGGTCAAGAAGCATCCCGTGGATGCCTGGTAACGCTCAGTCGTTATCGACCAGTAGAGGTGGGATTTCGATTCCGGCGGCTGCTTCGAGCACGTCCTGGGCGGAGTAGTGGTGCAGCTCGCCGAATCCTGCGGCCAGCATGGCCAGATAGGTCTGGTGCGTCGCATTGGCGACCGGCATCGGGACTTGATGGTCGCGAGCCAGTTCCAGTGCGAGCGCAATGTCTTTCTCGGCGATGAACCCCTCAGATGTGGGGTTCTCCCACTGCTTGGCCAGCAAGTCATCGACCGTGAACATGTACGGTCGCGCCGTTCCGAGCCGGAGCTTCTCGACCAGATCGCGCATGTCGAGGCCGGCCTTGGCGCCCAGGACGAGAGCCTCGTGCACAATCATGTGACCGCTCAACACGATCACGTTGTTGACCAGCTTGTAGAGGCAGCCCATGCCGGCCTCGCCGAGGTGGAACACGTTCGTCCCGATGTGTTCGAGCAACGGGCGAACGAGCTCAAAGGTCTCTGCATCGCCGCTGCCGTAGACGGTCAGCGTTCCTTCGCCGGCGCGCACAACACCGCCGGTAACGGGAGCGTCGATGTGGACGATGTCGGCATCGGTTTCGAGTTGGACGATTCGTTGCACACCGCTGAGCGAGTTCGTGCTGAGATCGATGTGGATGTCCCCGGGCGAAGCGCCAGCGAGGATGCCGTCCGGACCGGCGGTGGCCGCCTCGATCTGGGGCGGGCCCGGCAGCGAACTGAAGACGACCGAACAACGCGAGGCCACCTCGGCAGCGCTGGCGGCCGGTTCGGCCCCGAGTTCGAGCAGGTTCTCCATAACCTCCGGACGCAGGTCGAAGACGACGAGCTGATGCCCGCCTCGAATCAACTGACGCGCCATCGGATTACCGATGTTGCCGGTGCCGATGAAACCGATGAGTTGGTCGCGGGACGAGTCGGGCATGTTGTGAGTCTCTGCTAGAGCGGGGACTGGGAGCAGTCAGAGCGAGGCGCGGCCGCCTTCGATTTGGATGGTAGGGATTTCGGTTCCGGCCGCGGCTTCGAGCGCCTGGAGCGTGGCGAGGAAGGACTGCTCTCCGAGACCGGCGCTCAGTGCTCTGAGATAGGTCTGGTGCGCCGCATTAGCGACGGGCATCGGCACCTGGTTGGCCCGAGCCGCCTCGATCGCCAGCGAGACGTCCTTCTCGGCGAGTCGCAGTGTGAACGACGGGTTGTCGAAGCGCTTGCCAAGGAGATACGGCGCCAACCCCATGTAGGGCCTCGCGGTGCCGAGGCGCAGCTTGTCGACGAGATCTTCAGGATCCAGTCCGGCCTTGGTTCCAAGGACGAGCGCTTCCTGCACAATCTGATTGCCGCAGAGGATGATGACGTTGTTGAGCAGCTTGAACAGGCAACCCGACCCAGCTTCGCCGAGGTGGAAGATGTTCGATCCGATGTGATCGAGCAATGGGCGGACGCGCTCGAAGGCGTTGGCGTCGCCGCTGCCGAGCACGGTCAGCGTCCCTGCTTCCGCCCCCGGGACTCCTCCGGTCACCGGCGCGTCGATGTAACTGACGCCGGCGTCGGCTTCGAGTTGGGCCAGCCGGCGGACAGTTGTGATCGAGTTGCTGCTCAGGTCGACATGGATATCGCCGGGCGAGGCACCGGCCAGGATGCCGTCGGCGCTAGTGATCGCCGCCTCGATCTCGGGCGGTCCGGGTAGCGAGCTGAAGACGATGGAGCAACGGGAGGCGACCTCTGCGCAGCTCTCGGCGGAGTCAGCGCCCAGCTCGAGGAGGCTCTCCATGACCTCCGGCCGCAGGTCGTAGACCACAAGCTGACGGCCTGCCTCGATCAGATTGCGGGCCATCGGGTTGCCGATGTTGCCAGTGCCGATGAAGCCGATGAGTTGGTCGCGCGACGAATCGGGCATGTCCGAGCTCCTTAGAGGGACTGGTCCGGGGTGAACGTGTCGGCGGCGCGCCACATGTACCAGCTACCGACGGATCGGTAGGGAGCCCACTTCGCGCCGATTGCCATTGCCTCTTTCGGCGTCGGTGTCTCGGCGAGACCGTAGGCGAGCTGCATGCCCTTGCGCACGCCGAGGTCGCCGACGGGCAGGATGTCGGGGCGGCCCAGGTGAAACATCAGGTGCATGTGCGCGGTCCACTCGCCGACCCCCTTGACGGCGGTCAGCGCGCTGGTCACGTCCTCATCCGACATTCGGTTCAGGCGCGAAAGCTTGAGCCGACCGTCTGACGTATGAAGCGCGAGGTCGCGGAGGTAGGACATCTTCTGTCGCGAGATACCACAGGCGCGGAAGTCCTCATCGGAGGTGGAGAGGACTTGCTCTGGGGTCGGCGTGGCTTCCTCGTCGCCGTAGAAGCCGTACCACTTGCGCTGGATCGCCGATGCGGCCGCGCCGGCGAGCTGTTGGAAGAGGATCGACCGGACGAGGGCCGACCATGGGTCGTTGGAGGGTCGGTGAGGATAGACGCCATGCTCGTCGATCAGGCGAGCGAGGATCGGGTCAGCCTCGCGGAGGTGGGCATTGGCTTTGCGGATCGAGAACTTGCGGCGGACGGGAGGCATGGTCGGCGGTTAGTCGTTCCAGCCGTTCCGGTGGAGGAAGTCCTCCAGCGGCTGGCGGGTGACCGGGCCGAAGTTCGCGTCGGGGTGTCCCATTGGGATCATCGCAACCGGTGTCGCGTTCTCGGGGATATTGAGCTCGGCTCGGAGCTCGTCCATGATCCCGTCCTGCGGAGTCGTGAGGACGGTGCCCAGGCCCTCGGCGCGGGCAGCCAGCATCATGTTCTGGATGCTGGGATAGATGCTGCTCCCGGCCAGCAATCCCTCGGGCGCGGGCGACTGGACGCGAACGAGACAGGGAATGATCCAGACCGGCGCGGCGGCGAAGTTGTCGAACAGATTGAACGCGCCGCGCATCATTCGGCGGGTTGTGGGATCGTCGATGTCGTCGGGATTGGGCATGTCGCCGCTGAATCGCGCGCTGAACATATCTCGGATCGCGGCGGCGAGGCGTTCGCGGATACCGTCGTCGGTGACGACGAGGAAGCCCCAGGGCTGCGAGTTGCTGCCGCTGGGCGCCCAGCAGCCGGCCTGGATGATCTTTTCGATTGTCTCGCGGTCGACCGGCTCGTCAGTCCAGCGGCGGATCGCCCGTTGGGTTCGCATGACTTCGTAGATGTCGGTGGTCTGGTTGCTCATGGCTGTGCTCTTTCGACTCGGCGAGTTTCCCAGGTCAGGAGCCGCCGCATGGCGCGGGCGGCGTCGCGAATGTTGTAGTACAGCGGGAGTCCGGCGTCGGAGATCATGCGCGCCAGCCTGGCGTTGGACTCGCCGTGGCGGTGATCAATGCTGATCGGCACGACCATGGCGATGGCGATGCCATGTCGTTCGCGAGCTTCCGCGATCTCGGCGATCATGTTCTGTCTCGTGTCGAGCTCCTCGTTGCCGAAGAATCCGACGCCCCAGTTCATCCCGACCTGAACGATGATCGCGTCGATGCTCGGGTCTTCGGCTACTGCGTCCACTGTCGGGCGGATCCGTTCGCCGTCCCAGAGTGACATCGTGTCGACCGGGTTGCGAATGCCCGTGCCTGCGACTGGCGTGACCTCGGCGAGACGCCTGAGCGTGTGATCGCTTAGCGCGGGCAGCTGGAGGCCTTCGCGTTCGACATCGTCGGCGCCCTGCACGGAGATGCCGCCTCCGCCGACTACGAGTCCGATGCGCGGACCAGACGGAACCGCGCGGAAGCGCCAACCGACCAGTACGTCGACCATCTCTTGCATGTTGTGCACCAGCACCGCATTCGTCTGTCGCGCAGCGGCGGCCCAGAGTTCGCCGGACCCAGCCAGCGAAGCCGTGTGCGACTGTGTCGCCCGCCCGCCCGACGGAAGCAGCCCACCCTTCAGGATGGCGATCGGCTTGCTTCGGGCGGCGCTGCGCAAGGAGCGGTAGAAGTCTCGAGCGTCGTGCATGCCCTCGATGTAGGCGCCGATGATCTCGGTGTTTGTATCTTGCTCGGCGTAGTTGACCAATTCAGCGGCGGACACGTCGATGGCGTTGCCAAACGAGACAACTTTCGAGAATCGAAGGCCGCGCAATGCGCCGTTGTAGGTGGCGTCACTCGCGTTCGTGCCGGACTGCGAGAAGAAGGCGACCGGACCGGAGTCGGTCGGCAGTTGTTGCGAGAACGACACCTTGCCGTCGGGTACGTAGAGGCCCATGCAGTTGGGACCGATGAGTCGAATTCCCAGTTCATCGGCGCGGGCTTTGAGTTGATGCTGTAGCTGAAGGCGGTCGGCGAGACCGGTCTCGGCGAAGCCTGCCGTGAACAAGTGGATTGAGCGGACACCCTTCGTCGAAGCGTCTTCCAGCATGTCGAGCACGTATGCCGCGGGTATCGCGCTGATCACGTGATCGACCGGTCCGGGAATGTCGGTCAGGCTGGCGTAAGCGGGGAGCCCCTCGATCTCGTCAGCGTTCGGATTGACCGGGTAGATGTTGGGCTGTCCAGCGTCCTTGAGCGATAGCAACCAGCCTCCGGGCCCTCGATTACCGCTGCTGCCTCGCGAGGCGCCGACGACGGCGACGCCGCGCGGACAGAAGATGGGATCAAGTGGATGTGTGGTCGAATTGGACACGCTTGAGAGTCTAAGCGCAGATTGCTAGAGCGCTAACGCGCGGTGGCGCAGCCGCCGGCTCTGAGCGGCTCGGGCGCTTCGTCGTGGAATTCGTCAAAGAACTGCTCGATCAGGTCCACATTCAGTTCCTCGAGCGGCAGCCGCACGCCCCATGCGACGAGCATGATCGGCGAGTCGAGGCCGCCGTACGGTGCCTGGATCACGTAGTCGTTGCCATTCAGGTGGTCGGCGGCAATCTCTGTCAGCGTGTCGAGGTCGTCCCGATCGAGGCGCGATGGGGTGTACCAGATCGCCACGGCACCGTGCTCCATGGCGTGGACGACCATCTCGAACGTTGGGGTGGCGCTGTAGATGCCGCAGGCGAGCGGTCTCGGCGAGTGTTCTTCTCCGTACGGCGGGAGGACGGTGTAGTCGGCCGTCTGGTTGCCGACAAGGTGAACCTGCTCCGCCGTGGTGTGCTCGTTGTCGTAGAGCTCGAGCTTGGGATGGTCGTAGATATCGCCAGTGACCGCAATGTCACCGGAACCACCGCCACCGCACGCCGATAGTCCGAGTGCAAGAATCAGCAGCGCAATGAGGGCGGCGAGGAAGCGCGTCATTCAGAGCTCCCGGCGGAGACGGTGGTGTCGCCGCGTTCGAGGCGATAGCGATCGTAGTAGCCCTCGGGTGCGTTCTGAAGGAAGGCGGCGAGCTGTTTGTCGCCCTCGGCGTCCCAGTGGGCGATTCTCAGCAGCGTTCTCCAGGCAGCAGCGACGATGGTCACGCCTTCGTGCTCGGCGCCCAGCCCCTCGAGCGGCACGACGGCGAGTCGCTCGCGGAACTGCCGCAGGCTTTGCATCGCGCCGAGCAGACCGCTGGGATCGTCGGCGCTGTCGTAGACATTGGGGTCGTAGTAGACGACGACGCCTCCCCGTTCGAGGAGCGGCAGCATCTCGGCTGGCCGCGGGATGTACTCATCGTCCGGCAGGTAGACGTCGGCCTCAGCGCCTTCGGCGTGCTGGGGTCCTGACGTGGGCGGGAACGAGTTGTAGGCGTCGAAGGTCTCGTCCTCGGCGAGGTGGCGGCGTCCCTGGTCGGGGAAGCTCTGCACACCTTCGACCTCGACGACATCGTCAGGTGGGAAGATGAGCTGCATCGCGAAGACGGCGACCATGGCGACAAGCAGGCCGCCGAGCAAGGCCACCGTCATGCGCGGCATGCCGAAAATGGTGCTGCGCCGTTGTGGCTGCTCGGCCTGTGATCCGGAGCGGCGTCCGCCGCCTCGTCCGCGTTCTGTCGAGTCGGAGCTGCTCTCCTGATCCGAACGGCGGCCGACCTCAGACTCGCCCGATGTTCCCGTTGGTCGTCTTGGTCGTCGGCGACGGCGTCGGCGCGCGGGTTGGTTACTCATTGCGCGACTCCTGCGGCGATCAGTGCGCCAAGCTCTTGGTCGCTCAGGCCGAGTTCTCCGCAGAGGACTTCAGTCGTGTGTTCGCCGAGCAGCGGCGCGCGACGACCGTGGGTCCACGGCGTCTCGCTGAGGATGTATGGGGCGCCGGGAAAGGTCACGGTCCTGTTGCGCTCCTCATGCTCGACATCGACGAAGAACCCGCGCTTGTGCCAGTGTTCGTCGGCCAGGCACTCGTCAGGAGTGCGGATCGTGCTCCAGGCAGCGCCGGCGGCCTGTGCGCCAGCGTATATCTCCTCGGCATCGTTTGCCGCGATGAACTCGGCAATATCGTCGAGCATCACGGCGACGGACCGCTGTTGCAGGCCCAGTTGTCGCTTGCGGCCGTCCAGCAGCTCGAAGTCGGACAGATTCTCACCCATGCCGCGTTCCTGGATGAAGGCGACCAACGCCAGCCAACTCGCCTCGGAGCGGGGCATACCGAAGATGTTGATCAAGCGCCCGTCGGCAGTCGGATATTGCCAGGGCTCCGTTGGCTGCGGGCCGGCGTGGCGTCCGGCCTGGCGGATCAACGGATGCTGCTCGTAGAGCGCCCAGGGCGCGGAAGACTCAATCGTGAAGCCCATGCACTCGTGCATAGAGATATCGATGTGCTGCCCGAGACCGCTCGCCTGGCGCTCGTAGAGCGCGGAGCAGGCGGCGGTCGCGGCGAAGTAACCAGCGATATGACTGGCGTGATGTTCGGTCGGCCTGATCGGCGGAGTGCCTGGGAGGTTGTCATACCCACAGCTGCTCATCGGACCGCCGAGAGCGAGACCGACGGCGTCGGACCAGGCGTAATCGCGCCAGGGACCGGTCTGTCCGAACGGCGTAAGGCTGATCACGACCAGCTCCCGATGGTGGTCGGAAAGAGCAACCGGATCAAACGGGTGGTCGCGGCCGGGTTGCCATGTCTCGAGCACGATGTCTGATTCAGCGGCCAGTTCGAGGAACAGCTCAATCCCGTCGGAGGTTTGGAGATCGAGTACCACCGAGCGCTTGCCGGCGGCGTAGTGCCACCAGTAGAGGCTGCGTTCCGGCCCGGGTTGGTCGTCGAGAAACGGACCGTATGTACGTCCGACGTCCCCGCCTGGCGCTTCGATCTTGATGACGTCGGCGCCAAGGCCGGCGAGCAGTTTGCCGGCGAAATGTCCCTTCGGATCGGAGCAATCGAGTACGCGGACACCGTCGAGCGCTCCCATGGCTAGCCCATCGCGCCGTTCACCTGAAGCTCGGCGATACGTCGGTCGCTCAGCCCCAACAGCTCGGCGAAGACGTATTGATTGGCCTCGCCGAGCCGGGGACCCGGCAAGTCGCGATGCGCCGGTGTTCGCGCAAAATGGATCTGCAGGCCATCGGTCAGATGCTCTCCGACCACCGGGTGGTCGCGCGTGACGGTCCACTCTCGGGCTCTCATCTGCGGATCGTCGACGACCAGGTCAACACCGTTCTGGACGACGCCGGCGGGGACATCGGCGGCCTGTAGGCGCTGCATCAGCGCCCGGCCGTCCTGTCCGGCGGTCCAGGATCCGATTTGTTCGTCGAGTTCGTCCTCGTGGCGCAGACGGGCCGGCAGAGTGGCGAACCGGCGGTCGGTGCGCCAGTGGGGGTGGTCGCTAACCTCGCAGAAGGCCTCCCACTCGGCGTCTGAGGTACAGGTGATCATGATCCAGTTGTCGTCGCCGGCGGTCGGGTATGTATTGTGCGGAGCGGCCTGCGGCCAGACCGAACGATTGCCGGGCGGATTGCCGGTGTCCCTGTAGCGGCGCCCGTTGACGGTGAAGTCGAGCGTGGCCGGACCGGTCAGGGCCATGCCCGTTTCGACCTGAGACAGGTCGATCCACTGTCCCGTGCCGGTTTCGCGTCGATGCTTCAGCGCAGCGGTGATTGCTGCTGCTGCCGTGAAGCCGGCCATGTGATCGAGGTACGAATAGCCCCAGCCGGCCGGTTCCGGCGCTTCGGGCAAACCAGACATCGCCGTCAAACCGCTCAATGCTTGTGCGGTCGGTCCCCAGGTCGAGTAGTCACGCTGTGGTCCAGAGTGACCGAAGCCCGAGAGTGAGACGTAGATGATCTCGGGATTCTCCGCCCGTTGCTCCTCGTAACTGAGGCCCCAGTTCTCAAGGATGCGGGATGAGTAGTTTTCGACGACGACATCCGAGACGCGGATCAGGCGCTTGATCAGGTCGAGTCCGTCGGGGTGCCGGGCGTTGACGGTGATTGAGCGCTTGTTACGGTCGAGCCAGTTGAACATGGCGCTCGAGTCGGGCGGGTCGAAGCCGTTTGGGTGGGGGCGCCCGAAACGAATCGAGTCGAGGGTCTGCTCATTCTCGACGCGGATCACTTCCGCGCCGAGGTCGCCGAGCAGCCGGGTGCAGGTGGGTCCAGCGACGATCCACGTGAAGTCGACAACGCGGACGCCATCGAGCGGTGGACGCGTGTTGGGCTTGGTACCGGTCATCTACGGGGGTGCGCTCAGACAGGCTCGAACTTCGGCAAGGTGAATTCGTCGGTCACATCGTCAAAGACGACCTTCACCCGCAGACCGACACGAACGTCCTCGAGAGGCACATTGACCAGGTTCGTGTGCATCCTCGGACCTTCGTCGAGTTGCACGACGGCGAGGGTGTAGGGAATCTCGGCCTTCCAGGACGGGTGGTAGAGCTGGTGCATGCGCACCCAAGTGTAGACCTCACCATTGCCGGCGGACTCGCGCCACTCCCAGTCAGTAGACCAGTCCTTGTAGCAGCGGTCGCTGTAGGGGTACTGGTAGTGGTCGGCCGAGGGGAAGTACTGAAGCAGCAGCTTGTGCTCCTTGAGGCCGTCGAAGAACGGCTGCGTGTTCTCGTCGGGATTGGGAAGCGGCTTTTCGTAGGCCATTTGCTTGACGTCCTAGTTCGCGTTGGGCGAGAGGATGAGCGTGCCGTGCGTGTCGAGCGTGCCGCCGTTGCCCGAGCAGAGCACGATGTCGTTCTTCTCGATCTGGCGATCTCCGCCCGAGCCGCGAGCCTGGATCACGCCCTCGGAGATCGGCGTCATACCCCACATGTAGTAGGACGACAGTTGTCCGCCGCCGGTGTTGATGGTTGGAAGTTCGGACTCCGGATCTGAAGGATCCTCAGGGTAGAGGCCGATCGCCTCGCCCGGCTTGGCCAGGCCGTAGTCCTCGATCGTGCGCAGGACGGTGTACGTGTAACAGTCGTAGAACTCGCAGATGTCGACATCTTCCGGACCCACGCCGGCCATTTTGTAGGCGGTTTCGCCAGCGATTGTTGCGCCGGATGTGGTGCCGACCTCGACTTCGGCGTGGGGGAAGTTGCCGGGGTGTCCCTGGCCCATACCCCAGACGTAGGCGGGCGACGACTTGAGGTCGCGCGCTCGCTCGGCGGTGGTGACGATGGTGCAGACCGCGCCATTGGAGACGAGGCAGCAGTCAAGCAGGTGGAACGGTTCAACGATCCAGCGCGAGTTGTGATAGTCCTCCAGCGTAAGCGGCTGGCGCATGGTCGCGTGCGGGTTGTCGACGGCGTAGCGACGCTGGGTGACGGAGACGCGGCCGAGGTCGTTGTTGGTGATCCCGTATCGCTCCATGTAGCGGCGAGCGGCGAGCGCGTAGGATGTGTTCGCGCCGTAGAAGCCGAAGGCGGGCATGAGCGAGGCCATGCCGCTCGGTCCGCGACGCCCGGCTCCGCCGTATGCGGCTCCCGCCGAGCCGCCCTGTTGCAAGGGAGCGTCGGCGAAGATGCAGGCGATGTAGTTGGCCATTCCGTGGTGCACAGCGAAGGCGGCGTACTGGACCATGGCGGAGGCGGTTGCGCCGTAAGAGTTCATGTGATTGAGAAGGCGCAGATTGCGTAGGCCGAGGTATCCCTGCAACGGGATGCTGATGCCGGTGCCCATCATTCCTGTGATTCCAGGGTTGACGAGCAATCCGTCGATGTCGTCCTTCTGCAGGCCGGCGTCTTCGACGGCCAGACGAACCGACTCGCCGGCGAACCAGGATGCGTCGTGTCCGTAGACCTTGCCCATCTCGGTAATCCCGAGTCCGCAAATCGCCGTTTGTCCCCTGATCGGATCGCTCATGTGAAACTCCTCGCAAACTCGCGGTCAGTTTAGCAGCGGGTCGGTTGCGCCTAGAGCACGGTGATGTCTTCGCCGCCGTCGACGTTGATGGTGTTTCCGGTGACCCAGTTGGAGTCGTCGAGGCTGAGGGCGATGATCGCCCTGGCGATGTCGCCGGGCTCGGTCACACGCCCTGATGGGTTGTGATTCTGGGCGAAGTCGAGCAGTTGCATACCGGCTGGAATCTTCTCGAGCGCCGGCGTGTGCGTGATTCCTGCTTTGATTGCATTGGCCGCGATGCCCTGGGGCGCGAGCTCGACGGCGAGCTGTCTCAGATGCGCGGCCAGCGCCGCCTTGGCCGCCGATACTGCGCCGTATTGCGGGATCACACGGAGGTCGCCGCCGGAGGTCATGCCGTAGATCTTGCTTCCGGCGGCGAGCAGGCCTCTGCCGACCATGTCCTGGGTCCAATAGACGACGGAGTTGGCCATCACGTCGAGGGTCATTTCCATCTGCCGTTGGGTGATCGGGCGGTCCTCCTTCGCTCCGATGTACGGACCGAGCGTGCCAAAGGCGAGTGAGTGGAGGAGGACGCGCACCGAACGCGGTCCACCATCGGCTTCGAGCTGCTCGCGCAGGGCGTCCAGCATGTCGCCTCGCTTAGCTTCGTCGGCGGCGTTCATGTTGTGAAAGACCGCTCGCCGGCCGTGTGACTCGATCTCTGCCACGATTTGCTCGACGTTGGCCATGGTTGAGCGGCGGTCGAGGTGAACGCCGGCGATGTTCATGCCGGCCTCGGCGAGCGCCACTGCAGTCGTGCCGCCGAACCCCGAGGATGCACCGAGGATGAGTGCCCACTGGCCGTCGAGTTGTGGATGTCGCACGGTTGGCCTCCCTGCTGCTAGCTGTCGGCGAGGTTGTCCAATGCCGGAATCAGAGACGCTGGGCGTTGGTGAAGCGCCGGACGACCTCGAAGAGGATCTGAATGCCGGTGTTCAGGCCTTCGATCGGCGTTCGCTCGTTGTGTCCGTGGACACCGGCGGCGAGGGAGGCGTCCATCAAGGTGGGGACGAATCCGTACGAGTGGACGCCATGACGTCGCAGGACGCGGGAGTCGGTGAATCCGACGCAGGTTGATGGGATGACCAGCGCGCCCTCGACCTGCTCTCGCACCACGTCTTCGATCACGCTGACCATTTCGGTCTCGAAGTTGCTTGACGGTCCCATGCTGCCGAAAACGACCTCGACGTTTACCTTGTCGTCGTCGATCACGTCACGCATGGACTTGATGAAGTCGTCGTAGGATTCGCCGGGCAACAGGCGGCAATCGAGCGTAGCTTCAGCATCGGCGGGGATCACATTGTGCTTGATCCCGCTGGTGGCGCCGGTGTTGGAGATGGTGTCCCGGGTGACTGCTGCAAATGCCGGGTAGGTCTGGCAGAGCTTGCTGAAGCTCGGCGACGCGCCGCCCCAGGCGTTCGCGTCTCGCATACGCTGGATTGCTTCGGCGGTGTGCGGTTGTACCGTGACCGCGCGATCCCAGTTCTGGACGGCGAAGAGCGCTCGAACGAGGCGCTCGACCGCGTTGTCGCCGTGTGGTGTCGAGCCGTGGCCCGGCTGACCTTCGGCTCGGAGCTTGAGCCAGAGCGGCGACTTCTCGGAGGGCGAACAGGCGAACACCGGCCGATTGGAGCCGAGCAGGTTTAGCGCGCCCATGCCGCCCTCGTTGAGTGCGAACTCGGGCTCCGTGATCCAATCCGGCTCGTTCTGGTCGAGCCACTCCATCCCGAACGACGAACCTGCCTCCTCGTCCGCGACGGCGAGGAAGACGATGTCGCGATTGGGGGTGAGATTGAGACGCTTGAACAGCAACATAACGAGCAGTTCGAGCGTGCCCATGCCCTTCATATCGAGCGCGCCACGACCCCAGAGCATGCCATCCCGCTCTACCGCTGCGAACGGGTCCACGTCCCAGAATTCCTCCTGGACCGGCACAACGTCGGTGTGGTTGAGGAGCATCAGGGGGCGTTGTTCACCCGTGCCCTTCAGGCGGGTTCGCATCGAAACGCGTCCGGGGCCGGCCTGCACGTATTCGCATTCGTAGCCTTCGGCCTCGAGAATCGGCGCGAGGAACTCGGCTGCGGCCTGTTCATTGCCGGGCGGGTTGGACGTGTTGATACGCAGATAGTCGCGCAAAACGGACGTGATTTCGGCCGTCACATCGTCCCAGTTGATGCCGAGTTGGGGTGTGGTGGTCATGCTGCGAGTATACGTACCGGGTGGTTGTACTCAGGTCGATTCGTCGGCTTGAATGCGCTTCACTTCAGCAACGATGCGAGACATCAACTCGCCCGCTTTGTCGTGGATCGCTACCGCGCAGTACTGGCTGATGATCGTGGGATCGAGATTCACTTCGATCATCGGATGGCCGCGCTGACCAACGGCGAAGGCGAAGTCCGCTGCGGGGGAGACCACAGCTGTCGTGCCGACGAGGATCACGCAGTCGGCCCTGGATGACTCCTGGTAGCAGCGCTGCAGGCAGTCGGGCGGAATCGGCTCGCCGAACATGACGGTGTCGGTCTTGACGATGCCGCCGCAGTGATCACAACGCGGAGGGAAGATCTCGGGGATTTCGTCGAACGGGGAGCGGGAATTGCAGGCGATGCAGCGGAGCAGCGTCGAACAGCCGTGGATCTCGGTCAGGCTGGCCGCGCCGGCGGCTCGATGTAGGCCGTCCACGTTCTGCGTGATGATGTGCTTCAGCACGCCGATGCGCTCGAGCTCGGCCATCGCGTAGTGCGCGTCGTTAGGTTCGGCCTGGGCGATCGTCGCGGTGAGTTCGTCTGGGTTGCGCCGACGCTCGGCGACGCTCTTCCACCACTCGGCGGGATCGGCGGAGAACTGTTCGTACTGATTCAGGGGCGGCTCGCCGTGTTTGGTCCAGAGACCATCCTTGCCTCGAAAGGTGGGAATTCCTGACTCGGCGGAGATCCCGGCACCGGTGAGCGCGATGCAGTACCGAGACTGCGCGAGTAGCTCGGCCGCTCGCGTGATCGAGTCCTGATGCTGATCTCGAGGATCCGGCTGGCTGGACATGCGTGGCAGTCTCTCAGATATGACAACGCCCCCTGCCGGGGGCGCATCATCCTGTGTGCTTCAGGCTCCCTAACGGGAGCCAAGACGATCGACTTGAAGTACTCCGTAAACGAGGTGAATGTTCAGCTTGCGCATCGATTCCTCCTCTCCGTTCCCAACCGCTGTCATGGTAACTGATCCGATCGGGGTTGTCACGCGCCACCACCCCCCACTGTCCTCGGCTAAACTGCCGACGTAACGGAGCCGCTGCGCAGCTGCACACGGTCCCTGGGAGTAGTCGATGTCGAGGATCGCCCAGCCATTGGCCAACAGTCGACTTGGCGGTTGGGCGCTGGTGGAGAGTCCGCAGCGGCAGCTGGCGGACGGCGGGCAGCAATGGTCGCTAATCATCGTCGCCGCGGCGGCGTTGGTTGCGATGGCGGCCGTGGTGTTCGATATCCGTATCTCTCCCGGACGGGACACCGCGATCGTGCTTCCGTCCGCCGCGACCATCAGCTCGACGGATGCAGCCAGCGTTACGCAACGTACCGTTGCGCCGCCGAGCAGTGAGCCAACCGACGCCGTTGTCGCTGCACGTGATTCCGGCGTGTCGACGACGGTCGACTCTGCGGCTCCATCAGGCCGGGAGTCGGTGTCGCCCGCAGATACGCCAACGACAGTTGCGCCACCGGCCGCCGCGACTGGGAGCAATGCGGCCGAATCAACAGTTGCAGCCGCGCTCGCCAGCGAAGAGGCGGCGCCCGCCACCGCCGAACCGGAGATCGCCGCTTCGGCTGCCGCGGATGACCCGGCGTCGCGCATCCGCAAGTACCTCGGGCTCCACGCAGGCGCCCAGCTTCCCGTGTCATTCAGCTACGAGGTACAGCCCGGAGACACCGCAACCAGCATTGCGGAGCGATTCGGCCTCGAGGAAGCGACCGTTCTGTTCAACAACTGGGACATCTACAACCCACACCTCTTGACTCCGGGCCAGGTACTGCAGTTGCCGCCGGTCAACGGCTTGGTGTACACCGTGCAGCCCGGCGACACGCTCGATGTGCTGATGGACAGATATCTGGCGGACCGCGACGCCACCCTGAGCTACCCGGCCAACGAGATCACGAGTCCTCAGCAAATCTTCGTCGGGCAGCGGCTGTTGCTGGTCCATGGTTCAGCCTCGGTCGCGACGCCAGTCACATCGACGGCCAGCCACAGCCAAGCGACCGCAACGTGGACAGAACCAGACTTCGTGCTCTATCTCCGGTACGACAAGATCAGCGATTACTTCGGCACCGCTCGTGCGAACTCGGTCGGCTACCACACCGGCGTGGACTACGTTGCGCCGGTGGGCGAGCTTGTCGGTGCGGCCGCCGCCGGGGTGGTCTCGGTGGCGACCTGGGACCCGTCGTACGGCAACTGGGTGGAGATTGACCATGGCGGCGGCTATCGGTCGCGCTATGCCCACCTGGACATCATCAACGTGCGCGAGGGTCAGTGGATCGAAGCGGGCAACTACGTGGGGACTGTGGGCAACACGGGGAACTCGTCAGGCGCGCATCTACACTTTGAGATCATCGTCAACGGCGAAGCGGTCAACCCGCTGGCCTGGCTGAACTAGCTGTCATCCTCGAGTAGCGCGCTGTGGCCGCTTGAGGCGGAGGTGTTTTCATGAGCGCTGCGGAAGCCGGTTTCGATCCGGCCGGATGGACGCACGACTACGCCAATACGAACGGCGTGCGATTGCACTATGTGTCGCAGGGCGAGGGCCCACTGGTGCTGTTGCTGCACGGCTTTCCCGAGCACTGGTACTCGTGGCGATTCCAAATCGGCCCACTGGCTGAGGCTGGTTTTCGCGTTGCCGCGCCCGACCTGAGGGGTTACAACCTCTCGGATAAACCGCGCGGCGGATATGACATCAAGAATCTGACCAAGGACGTTCGCGGGCTGATTCGCGCCCTGGGCGAGCAATCGGCCACGGTGGTCGGCCATGACTGGGGCGGGGTCATCGCCCTGCAGTTCCCGATCGACTACCCGGCGGCGTGCGACCGTCTCGTGGTGATGAACGCGCCGCTGATTCGGTCTTGGTACTGGGGCCGGCGCAACTACCCGAACAACGTGTACGCACTGCTGATGCAGGTTCCGGGTCTGGCCGAACGTCGAAACTGGGCGGACATCGACGCAACCACCAGGCAGGTCTTCGCCGGCGTCGCGGCCGGCAACGACGCATTCACGGACGAGGACATCGTGACGTTCGCCGAGGCGCTCAAGCAACCGAAGGCGCTGTCCTCCGCGATGAAGTACTACCGATCGATTTACTGGCCCGACTGGTTCCTGACCTGGCCCGATCGCAACGAACGGATTACCTGTCCGACCCAGTTCATCTGGGGCAAAGAGGATCCTGCGGTTCGATTGCCGTTCATGGAGGAGGCGGCCGAACGGGTCGACGATTTGCGGATAACGCTGGTCGACAACGCCGGTCACTGGGTGCAGCAAGAGCGACCGGTTGAAGTCACCGCGGCGATGCTCGATTTCCTGGCTCCGCAGGCAGCTGGAGCATCCTCGTAATGAGCGACCCGTCAACCGATTCAGAACCGCCGGGCGCGTGGACTCACGGCTTCGCCGACGGGGCAGAAGGTGTCAGGCTGCACTACGCCGAAATGCGGCCTGAGGGTGCGCTCGACGCCGCACCGCTGATCATCCTGCTGCACGGGTTTCCGGAGTTCTGGTGGTCGTGGCGGCTGCAGATGCCGGCATTGGCTGCGGCGGGATACTGGGTGATCGCCCCCGACTTGCGTGGCTACAACCTCTCCGACGCCCCGAAGCAGATCGACGACTATCGAATGGACCTGCTGACCGCAGACGTGCAGCAGTTGATTTCGCACTGCGGGCGAGAACGCGCGATCGTGGTTGGCAATGACTGGGGCGGAGCGGTCGCCTGGCAATTCTCCATGGAGTATGCCTCGTCCGTCGAGCGGCTGATCGTGATGAACGCTCCGCACCCCGAGCGAATGGCCGATGCCTTCGGGGGGACTCCGAATTTTCGCCAGATTGGGCGCTCCTGGTACATGTTCGTGTTCCAGATCCCGATGCTGCCGGAGCGCTGGCTGGCGACCAACAACTACGAGCGTGTCGGCTGGGTGTTCCGTGACACAGCGGCTCATCCCGAGGCGTTTCCGGCGGAGGTCATGCAAGAGTATCGGCGCGCCGCGGCCCGCAACGGGCTGAGCGGACCACTGAACTTCTATCGCTCGGCGGTTCGTGCCGGAGTCACGGAATCACGCGCCCGCTTGAGCGCCCAGTTCCCTGCGTTCGCACAGGTGCTAGACGGCGTCCTCGGACCCGCAGCCGCAGCGGCTTCCGAGTTTCCGAAGATTGCCGCCCCAACTCTGCTGATCTGGGGGGAACGGGACACCGCCCTGGGCAAAGAACTCACCGAAGACATGGACGGTCTGTTTGCCGGTCCGTTCGAGCTGATGTACCTGCCCGATTGCGGTCACTGGGTCCAGCAGGAGGGCGCCGAGGACGTCAACCGGCTGATACTTGAGTTCCTGGAGCGTTACAGCTCGAGCGACTGACCGAGCCATCCGTCAGGTGAGTGGCGCGTCCGGATCTACGTCGGTGGTCGCTGCAATCCAGTAGCGATGGCGAATGCCCATCGACACTTCTTCGAGGTCGCGCGCCACCTGTCGTTCGGCCGTCTCATCGAGGCCGGCGCCACCGCATACCCCAGTAAGCATCGAGCGCTTGAAGATCAGCCCAACGGACGCGTCGACGAACGAGAGATCGCGTGCCTTGTGGGCCAGGAAGTACTGCATATCCTTCGCGTCGAACGGCATGGGCCCCATGCCGTCGGTGGGCCACAGGCCCCAGCCCAGATAGCCGCCGCGGGCGACGTGCTCGCGAACCGCGCGGTGATGCTCGATCACGTCGTCGACATGACCTTCGCGCGCGTCGAAATGGATAAGGTTGGGACGCGCGTCGAGGATCCGGGTCCAGTTGGGCGAGGCGCAGCAGTGGATGCCGGCCAGCGCGCCGACACGTTGAACCGGTTCTATGGCGGCTCGCAGGACGGGCACCACTTCTCGCCAGGGCAGCGGAATCGTCGGCTCGCCGACTGAGGCCAACTCGGGTTCGTCGAAGAGGATGATGGCCTTATAGCCGAGGCGCTGGAAGGCCTGTGCTTGCTGCGCGGCGGCCGCGCCCAGCCAGGCACCGAGCCGCTGCAGTGATTCCGGATCCTCGTGCGGTGCGCGACCATTGCGGTCGCGTGACCATCGTGCGAGCGTGATTGGCCCGATGATCTGTCCCTTCACCACGTTCGACTTGCGCTCGTCGGGAACGTTGGGCAGTCGCTCAAGTAACTCGTACAGGCCGGCTGCTCGATCTCTCGGTGGAAGGTCGGCGTTGGCGAGATCCGTATCGGAGATTTCACCCGACCATGCGAGTGTCTCCCCATCCCAGGACGCTCCCGGCAGCGAGAGCCCGGTCTGGGGGATCATCTGTTCTTCGGGGATGCGATTCGGGAGTTGGGGCCAGAAGGGGAGGCGCCAGTAGTCCTCGAGCACCTCGGTCACGGCTGGGGCTGCGTCGGTATGTCGAGTCGAGCCGATGCCGCAGGGCAGGAGGGGCAGGTGAATCGGAGCGTCCACGAAGTCAACGCTTTCTGTGGAGATGTTGGCAGGAGGCCGTGTCAGGTCGCCCTGCGAGGACTAGCTTACTTGTAGGCGATGTTGAGGCATCGGACCCGGCGTGTTCCCGCGGGAGAGCTGGCATTGACCCGTCTGAGGTCCGGACTCACCTCGCTGGAGGTGTGAACGTGCGGGTCGTGGGCGACCACAAGGGGGACCCTTACGAGGATCCGGGAACTGGATAATCGCTCACGAGCTTGATCAGTTGACTCAATTTGGAGTACTCTTGCTTCCCGCTGCGGAGCAGCGGGGCGAACATAACCGAACTCGGTTCCGGCACCCCCTCCGGCCATGCGTCGGAACAGGAGTACTAATCTGATGAATGAAGGGTACACGACATGACTCGCGCCGACGATCAATCTGACGTTGCCGACGACGCGGCCGCTGCCATCTCGACTGAGACCGGCGCCGAGGAGCATGCCGCCCTACCCCCTGCCGCTCGCGTCGTACGCGAGCCGTTGATTCGCAGGCATTTCACCCAGCCGGGTGAGGATGTCTACGCGCAGATTGAGTGGACCTATCGCACGGCCGCGATCACCTCGGACACCGGTGACACGATTTTCGAGCAGACCGATATTGAGACTCCCTCGTTCTGGTCGCAGACGGCCACGAACATCGTCGCCTCGAAGTACTTCTGGGGCGAGGCGGGCACTTCTCAGCGCGAGTCTTCTATGAAGACGCTGGTTGACCGGGTTGTCGAGACGATCACGCGCTGGGGTCGCGAGGGTGGATACTTCAGCGACGGCGCGGCGGCTTCGGCCTTCTCGCAGGAGCTGCGCTACCTGCTGATCAACCAGTACGCGGCGTTTAACTCGCCGGTCTGGTTCAACGTGGGGATCGAAGAAACGCCGCAATGCTCGGCCTGCTTCATCAACTCCGTCGAGGACACGATGGAGTCGATTATGGACCTGGCCAAGCGTGAGGCGCTGCTGTTCAAGTGGGGGAGCGGCACGGGCTCCAACCTCTCGACGCTGCGTTCCAGCAAGGAATCGTTGACCGGCGGCGGCAAGGCGTCCGGGCCCGTCTCGTTCATGCGCGGCTACGACGCGTTCGCCAACGTGATCAAGTCGGGTGGCAAGACGCGCCGCGCGGCCAAGATGATCATTCTCGACGCCGATCACCCCGATGTGCTGGAGTTCATCGACTGTAAGGCCGATGAGGAGCGCAAGGCCTGGGCGCTGATTGACGCCGGCTACGACGGCTCGCTCAACGGCGACGCGTACTCGTCGGTTTCGTTCCAGAACGCGAACCACTCGGTCCGTGTCGCTGACGAGTTCATGCAGGCCGTGGAGGCGAACGGCACGTGGGCGACGCGCGAAGTCGTGACCGGCGAGGTTGTGGAACAGATCCCGGCTCGCGAGATCCTGCGCGCGATCTCGGCGGCGACATACCAGTGCGGCGACCCGGGGATGCAGTTCGACACGGTGATCAATGACTGGCACACCTGCTCGAACACGGACCGGATCTACGCTTCGAACCCGTGCTCGGAGTACATGTTCCTGGACGACACGGCGTGCAACCTGGCTTCACTCAACCTGCTCAAGTTCTACGACCTGGAGACGCACGAGTTCGATGTCGAGTCGTACCGTCACGCTTGTCGCGTGATGATTACGGCGCAGGAGATCCTGGTCTCCAATGCGTCCTATCCGTCCCCGCTGATCGGGGACAACTCCGAGAAGTATCGTCCGCTCGGCCTTGGCTACACGAACCTCGGCGCGCTGCTGATGGCTCGCGGATTGCCGTATGACTCGGTGCCCGGTCGCGCGTTGGCCGCCGCTGTGACGGCGCTGATGACCGGCGAGGCATATCTACAGTCGGCGCGGATGGCGGAGAGGATTGGCCCGTTCAGTGGCTACGCTCCCAACCGCGAGCCGTTCTTGCGCGTGATGCGCAAGCACCAGGCGGCCGTTGGCCGGATCGACGGTCTTGAGAGCGTTCCCGCCGTCGTACGAGCCGCAGCAGAGGATGCCTGGCGTCAAGCAGTCAAGCTCGGCGAGGCGCATGGCTACCGCAACGCGCAGGCGACGGTGCTGGCCCCGACCGGGACAATCGCGTTCATGATGGACTGCGACACGACCGGCGTGGAACCGGACATCTCGCTGGTCAAGTTCAAGAACCTTTCGGGCGGTGGTTACTTCAAGATCGTGAACCGCACGGTTCCCGCCGCGTTACGGCGCCTGGGCTACTCGGATGACGCCGTCGAACGAATCGGTTCGCACATCGACGAGACCGGCACGATCGAGGGCGCGGCGGAGCTCAACACTGAACACCTGGCGATCTTCGACTGCGCCTTCAAGGCGCAGAACGGGCAGCGCAGCATCGCGCCGCTTGGTCACATCCGCATGCTGGGCGCGGTCCAGCCGTTCCTCTCGGGGGCGGTCTCAAAGACGGTCAACGTGCCTGAGCACACCAACGTCGAAGAGATCATGCAGACCTACATCGACGCGTGGAAACTGGGCGTCAAGGCCGTCGCGATCTACCGCGACAACTCGAAGCGCATTCAGCCGCTCGAAACGGGCGAGCGCAGCGGCCAGACCGACGTTGCTGAGCCGGTCGAGCCCGGACCTTCATTGCCGAGCGATGCGCCCGTCGTGATCGAGAGCGCGCAGTCGCCTCCGGCGTATCGGCGGCATCGGCTGCCCGACGAGCGCAAGGCGCTGACGCACAAGTTCACCATCGGCGACCACGAGGGTTACATGACGATCGGCGAGTTCGCCGACGGTAAGCCGGGCGAGGTCTTCGTTCATATCTCGAAGGAAGGCTCGGCCGTCTCGGGCTTGATGGACGCGGTGGGCACGTTGACCTCGGTCGCTCTGCAATCGGGCGTACCCCTGGCGACCTTGGTGAAGAAGTTCAGCCATATGCGCTTCGAGCCCAGCGGCTGGACGCGGAGCAAAGACGTGCCGCACGCAGATTCGATCCTGGATTACGTCTTCCGTTGGATGGGCAACCGCTATCTGGATCAGGGATCCTCCGATACCGTCGCAGCGCAAGCTCGGATGCCGATCGCGGAGGAAGTGAAACTGGCCGATGAAGACGCTGGTCCGGCGCCCGTGACCCCACCGACGAGCAGTGTGCTCCACGTGGCCGAGCCACAGGCCTCATACAGCTCGGATACCGGCTTCCAGAATCAGCTCGACGCGCCGCCCTGTGCGGAGTGCGGCTCGATCATGGTGCGCTCGGGCTCTTGCTTCCGCTGCATGAACTGCGGCGCGACATCGGGCTGCTCGTAGGCGTCAGGACGAGTCCTCGAGCTGCCGGATGAGCGTCCGTCGGCGACGCTCATACTCGGTCTGAGACAGCGTCGGCTTGGCGCGCTCCAACGCTTCGAGCTCCGGTGAGGTAGGCGCAGCGCTGACCGGCTGAGCCGGTTGAGGCTGTTCAACGTTCGCTGTCGGCGCCGGCACCGAAGCTGGCGACGGTGGCTTCACCCGCGGCCCTCGTGGCGCGGGGGGCGGCATCGCGATGTCGCCAATATCTTGCTGGCGTCGCGACGCGGCCAGCTGGGGAGCCTCACGACGAATCACGACGAGCGTTCCCACCATGCGGTCGTGGATGCACTGACGATCCGGATTCAGCAGGATCCAGCCAGCGTTGACGAGCGGACCAAGCAGGCTTATGGCGTAACCGACCAAGCCGAGCGCGAGGCGCTTGATGAGCAGTTCGCGAACCCACATCCGTCGGGGTGTGATCGGTTGTCCCGACTCATGGATGACGTACATCGCGAGCAGCGACTTGGCTGGGGACTGGCCGTCGCGGGCTGTGAACCACATCCAGTACAGCCAGATCGGCAGCAACAGGAAGATCAGGAGATCGAGTAGCTCGCAGCCAAGGCGGCGCAGATAGGGTGCGGCATAGTCGCCGGAAGTCGGGTGCGAGGTGAGCACGCCGCAGGCGCTGCAAAATGCGCCGACTCCGGGGTACTCCTCGCAGATTGGGCAGTGCTCGGCGCGTAGTGCGCTCGTTCTTGGCGGCGACATGATTGCCTTCCGCCACGAGGTTAGGACAGGCGGCGGCTCAGCGAGGTTGTTTCGCCAGTTCTACGACCAGCGTGCCGAGGACCTTGTCGTGCAACGTCTGCCTGTCCCGATTCCAGAGGAGCCAGGCGGCATCGAGGAAGGAGAACGCCCAGAAGGCGAACGTGAGCCAGAACCAGAGCAGCAACAGTTCGGCGACGGAACTGGCGACAGCGCCGAGCAGGACGAGGAGACCGACGGAGACGACGCCGATCGCTGCGTCCCAGCCGAACTCTCGCAGCCAGACGTACCGAGCGGAGGCGGAACGTGCATCGGCGCGGACGATGTGCAGTCCCAGTAGTGATTTGCCGGGTGATTGTCCGCGAGGAGCCACGATCGCAAGCCAGATCAACCAACCGATTCCAGCCGTGAGCCAGATGATCAGATAATCCAATGTGAATGCGCCGAGCCTCGACCAACGGGTGGCCGCGTACGCCCGATGTTCGGAGTCGACGCTGAGGACATCGCAACTGGCGCAGAAGAAGGCGCCCGGTCCTGACGGTCGATGGCAGACGTCGCACTCGAGGACGAACGTGCGCGGCGTCACCCGGGTCATAGGGCTCGAAGCTCGGCGCTGGTCTGGGGAACGGCGCGGATGTTGATGACGAGCGTTCCGAAGACGCGGTCGTGCAGTGTCTGTCTGTCGGGATTGAAGAAGATGGCCACGCCATCGGCAACCACGATCACGCCGATGGCCAGGACGATGAGGTTGCTGGCGATGGAGTCCGGGTAGAGGGAGCTGAGAATGAGAATCGGCGCGTTGATGACGACGCGATAGCCGACCTCTCTGGCCCACATCCGCGCACGTGTGGCCGACGAGCCATCGGTGCGAATCACCTGGGTCGAGACGAGTTGCTTGCCCGGGGTCTGCCCGCGCCGGGCGAGGAAGGCGAACCAGATGAGCCAGATCACCGAGCCGAGCCACAGCTCGAGTTCCAGCACGCCGCCCAGACTGGCCAGTCCGAGCGCCAGACCGATCACGCTGGGGATGAGGCCGTCCGCTAACGCACCCATGAAGCGGCTGAGTCTCGTCGCTGCGTATCGGGGCGAGTGTCCGTACTCGGCGTCGGAGCGGAGCACGTTGCAGGCGGTACAGAACTTGACGCCTAATCTCGTGTCCTGGCGACAGGCAGCGCAAATGGCGCCGAACAAATCGGACGGTTGTCGGTAGGGATCGGTTGGGAGCGGCTCGAATCGGCCCACGCAAGTTGCTCCTCGCCCTGAGCTTAGTAGGGCAGGGCAGTCGGTCGGTAGTCGCCGCTGCGCAGGGCGGCCATCAAGTCGTCGAGCGTTTCGATGTCGACGGCGAACTCCGTGGCGGCGGTGGCAACCTCGTGCAGGGCGTGAGAATCACTGCCGCCGATCGGCGGGAGCGGCCTGGTCCGTCCACGCGACGATGCGCTCTGATTTTGGAGTGGTCCGTCACAGCCGTTCAATCCCTCGACGCCGTCGAACAGTTCCATGGCTGCGCGCGGCACCCTCAGTCCAGGGTCTCGGGCGGGGTGGGCGAGGTACATCAGGGCTTGCTGTTCGTCGCAGAGGGCGCGCAACCTCTTCGAGTCGGTGATGCGGGGTATCAGCTCTTTCAGGCCGTAGACGAGGATGTGGCCGAGCTCAGTAGTGACCTCGACGCCGGGGAGTACGAGGATGCCGACCTGTTCGGACAGCCGCGCTGCGCGCTCAGCGGGCCAGACGACGTCGTGCTCGGTCAGGATCACGCCGTCAAGACCCCGCTCGGCCGCGCGGGCGAGCGCCTCGTGCGGCAACAGATTGCTGTCGGTTGAGTAGACCGAGGTGTGCGTGTGCATGTCGATCAGCATGTCTGTGAAGCGTCCCGCCATCGAGCGCGTGGGTCAATGTCTGACTATCCAGTGTCGGTAGTACGCTCCCTGTGTGAGACGGATTGCAATGGTCACCACCGTCGTGGATGACGAACGACAACTCGACGGCAGCCGCCACCTCGAGATTGTTGGGGACGATGAGCATGCAGACGCCGCGCTGCGATTGGTGATCAGCAGAGACGGCACGCTGCAGGAGGCTGAGCTGAGCCTCGAGCTCGACGGAGAGTACACGGTGATCGGATTTGAGCCGGACGCGAACGTCGTACTGGACGAGGTGTTGGAGGTAGATCTGGTAGCCGACGACGGACGCGCGGAGATTCAACAGCGAGACGACGGTGACCTCGATCTGACCCTGACCCTCGGCGGCGATCGGGAGCGCGAGGAGTGACCCGGGTCGCGGTGCTGGCCGGGGGCGTCGGGGCGGCCCGCTTCCTCGATGGACTGGTGCGAGTGCTGGCGCCGCAGGACGTGACGGCGATCGTCAACGTCGGCGACGACATGGAGTGGGCCGGACTGCACATCTCGCCCGACCTCGACACGGTCACGTACACGCTCGCCGACCTGGTCAACCCGGAGACGGGATGGGGATTGCGCGGCGAGACTCGACGCGCGCTGGACCGGCTGTCGGAGCTCGGCGGTCCGGACTGGTTCATGATCGGCGACCTCGACCTGGCGACCCATTTGTACCGGACCCATCGCCTGACGGAGGGCGATTCACTGTCCGAGATCACTCGTGACCTGACCCAGCGACTTGGGCTGGACTGTGTGATCACTCCGGTCACGGATGACCGACTTCGCACCGTCGTGGGTACCGACGCCGGTGAGCTCCCGTTCCAGGATTACTTTGTCCGTCGCCGGGCGTCGGACGTCGTGCATTCGCTGCGCTTCGATGGATCGGATTCTGCAGCGCCTGCGCCGTTGGTGCTGGATGCCATACGCGAGGCGGAGGTGATCGTCATCGCGCCGTCCAACCCGTTCCTGAGTATCGATCCGCTGCTCAGTGTGGTCGGCGTACGCGAGGCGCTGGATGAGAGCGCGGCGCCGGTGGCAGCGGTCAGTCCGATCATCGGCGGCGAGGCGGTCAAGGGTCCGGCTGCGGACATCCTGCGGTCGCTGGGACACGACGTCTCGGCGCTAGGCGTGGCGCGGATCTATGCGGGCCTGGCCGATGTCTTCATCCTTGACGAAGCAGATGCGACATTGGCTTCGGAGATTGAGTCTGAAACGGAGATGCGGGTGGTGGTGATGCCGACGCTGATGACGGATGTCGAGGCGAAGATGTCGCTCGCGTCGGGAACGGTGAGGGCGGCGCTCGATGCCGTCTAGATCGACTGAGCTGGTTGCGGTCGTGCCGGTGCGAGGGTTGCCGGCGGGGAAGCGGCGGCTGGCGGCTCTGCTGGACACGGAGGAGCGCAACAGCCTGGTGAGGGCGATGCTTGACGATGTCGTGGCTTCGCTGCTGGAGGCCGAATCGGTCGATCGAGTGGTGATTGCGTCTCGCGATGCTGCGGCTCGCGATGAAGCGGCGCGGCTCGATGTCGAGTTCCTCGACCAGACGAACCTGCGACTGGGATACAACCGCGCGGTGGCGTTTGCCCAGAACGCGTTCCGGGATGCCGGGGCGCTGTTGATCGTGCCTGCGGACGTGCCGCTGATTACGCCCGACGCGGTCGATTTGATGGTGGCGACAGCGCCGGACGGACCAGCTGTCGTGGTTGCGCCCGCGCACGACGGAGGCACCAATGGCCTGCTACTGCGGCCGCCAGATGTGATTGCGCCGTTGTTCGGACCTTCGTCGGCACGGGCTCACGAGCAATCGGCGGCGTCGGCGGGTGAAGCGGGTGTTCCGTTTCGGACGGCATCAATCGACGTCTGGGCGTTTGACCTGGACACTCCGGCGGATCTGCGTTGGCTGCAGGAGACGTTGCCGCAGTTGCCGGAGGGGATTGCACCGAACTCGAGGCGGTGGCTGGTCGAGCACGAGCCGCATATGCGGGCGCTGCGTGAGGGTGTGTAGAGCGCGCCTTGGGGGCTCGGATTTAGGAGATGCCCCCCTCTGCCTTCGGCATCTCCCCCCGCTTCGCGGGGGGAGAAAAGAATTTTGACCGCGAAGAGAAGGGCGGTGCGTCTCAGGCTCGGGGGAGGCCGAAGCCTCGTTGGGCGATGATGTTTCGCTGGAGCTCGTTGCCGCCGGCGCCGAAGGTGGGCATGACGGCGGCGAGGTATCCGTTCTCGGCGGAGCCGTCGATGGGGGCGCGTTCGTCGTTGCTGTTGAGCTGACCGTAGAGGCCCATGGCGTGCAGCGAGAAGTTTTGCAGGCGCTGCATCATCTCGGTGGAGAAGATCTTGACCTGGCTGGCCTCGTAGTTGGGTGATTCTTCGCGCTTGAGCATGTCGAGGATGCGATAGCTCATGTGCTGCAGCACTTCGAGCTGAATCTTGAAGTCGGCGAAGGTTCCCTTGATGCCGGCGTCGTCGATTGGCCGACCCATCGGGGTGTCGGAACAGGCCCAGTCCATCAGCCGGTCGTAGACCGCGCGCACGGATGACACGGTGAAAATCGAGATTCGTTCGCGGTCGAGGGCGTGGGCGGCGTAGTACCAGCCGCGATTTTCCTCGCCGACGAGGACGCTGGTCGGGACGCGGACGTCCTCGAAATAGACCTCGTTGGTTCGGTAGCCGGCCATGGTCCAGAGCGGCTTGACCGTGATGCCGGGCGACTGCATGTCGACGAGCATCATGGAGACACCGCGGTGTTTCGGGGCGTTGGGGTCGGTGCGGGTGGCGAGCCAGACGTACTCGCTGCGGTGCGCGCCCGAGGTGAAGCGCTTGGTGCCGTTGAGGACGTAGTCGTCGCCGTCCTTGACGGCTTTGAGCTGCAACGAGGCCAGGTCGGAGCCGGCGTCGGGCTCGGTGTAGCCGAGCGCGAACTCGACTTCGCCGCGGGCGATCGGTGGGAGGAAGCGCTCCTGCTGCTCCTCGGTGCCGAAGCGCATCAGGGTCGGGCCGACTTGCTGCGTGGCGACGGTCGCCTGCGGCGCACCGACGTAGTTCATGGCCTCCCAGAAGAGGTACTGCTCCTCGAGCGAGCGTTCCTGTCCGCCATACTCGGCCGGCCAAGACATGGTCAACCAACCGCGATCGGCCAGCAGCCGGCGAAAGCCTCGCTCTTCGGTCATGGTGTCGGTCGTGGGGTCGCCGATGGTGGCTCTGAGTTCCGGCGTCCATTCCTGGTCGAGGAACTCATTGACCTCGGACTCGAAGGCGAGGGCTTTGTCGCTAAATCGGTATTCCATGATGGGCACTCCCGGAGATACAGAGGGCGGGCAGTCAGAGTGGGATCGGTTGAATGCTATCGCAGGGGGAGTCGTGTGCCGCGTTTGCAGGGCCCTCACCCCAACCCTCTCCCTCGGGGAGAGGGGGCCGGAAGGAGTCGGGCTGGCGCTTGCGTTAGCTGGCGGCGTTGGTCTGGGCCCCGCATCGAGTGCGGGGCATCGGAGGGGGTGGGGCCTCGCCCCAACCGTCTCCCTCGGGGAGAGGGGACCGGAAGGGAACCCTCACCCCCCGCCTTCGCGGGGGCAGGCTCTAGCCCTCTCCCAGAGGGA
>JAPPJZ010000044.1:0-99221 GCA_028874365.1 Chloroflexota bacterium
CCCCCACCTCATACCTCCACGCGCCCCCCCCTACTCGCCCGGCCGCGGGCGCTGGGGCGCCGCTGGCCGGTGGTGTGGGGGGGGGGGGGGCCCCCACTCCCACTCGCCCCCCGCCGGTGAGGCGGGGGAGATGTCTCGTAGAAGCCTGCCCCGCACTTGATGCGGGGACAGAGGGGCGCTCCCCGCCTGTCACAGTCCGATGCCCCGTACTTGATGCGGGGACAGAGGAGGGCTCCCCACCTACCACAGCCCGACGCCCCGCACTTGATGCGGGGACAGAGGAGGGCTCCCCACCTACCACAGCCCGACGCCCCGCACTTGATGCGGGGCCCAGACCCCGATCGCCGCACTCCCGTTCCCCGACTCGATCGGCAACCCGCTCCGATCTCCGATCCCGTCTGCCTCTGGGCGTGGGCTAGCGTGAGGGTTCCGCCGTGCCTGAACGCGTTCTCTATCCTGATCCTCTGACCGGATCGAGGTGAACCATGCCCGTCGAGTTCCTGGGAATGATCGGCGTCAAGCCGTCCGAGTCCAACGCCGCCATGCACATCATTGGCGGCGGCATCGACCACGACTACCTCTGTCGATTCACCAGGGCCCACGAAGACTCCGACTTCGACGGCGTCCTCGTCGGCTATACCTCCGGCGCCGCCGACGGCCTCCACGTCGCCCAGGCCGCCGCTGCCTGCAGCGAGCGCATCAAGTTCCTCATCGCCCACCGGCCCGGATTCGTCGCCCCCACCCTCGCCGCCCGCAAGTTCGCCACCCTCGACTTCTTCACCAACGGCCGCGTCTCCGTCCACATCATCACCGGCGGACACGATGTCGAGCAGCGCCGCGACGGCGACTGGAAGGACCACGACGAGCGCTACCGCCGCACCGACGAGTACCTCAGCATCCTCCGCCGCACGCTGGAGCACGACGCCCACGGCCGCGAGCCCTTCGACTTCGACGGCGAGTTCTACCAGGTCGTCGGCCAGAACCCCGAGGTCACGCCAATCCAGCCGGACGGCATTCCGCTCTACTTCGGCGGCGCGTCCGACATCGCATTCGAAATCGGCGTCAAGCACGCCGACGTCTACATGATGTGGGGCGAACCCCGCGCCTCGATCGCCTCGACCATCGAGCGCGTCCACGAAGGCGCCGCCCGGCATGACCGCAAGCCCAGACTCTCCGTCTCCTTCCGCCCGATCATCGCCCCGACCGAGGAGCAGGCCTGGGAGAAGGCCCACAACTATCTCGCCGCGGTGCAAAAGCTGTCCAAGCAACCGCTCGACTTCCGCCCGCAGTCGCGCGGCTCGCAGCGCCTGCTCGAGTTCGCCGCCCAGGGCGAAATCCACGACGAGCGCCTCTGGATGCCCATCGCCGGAGCCACCGGCGCCGCCGGCAACAGCACCGCCCTCGTCGGCACGCCCGAGCAGGTCGCCGAAGTCCTGCTCAAGTACATCGACCTCGGCGTCACCACCATCCTCATCCGAGGCTTCGAACCCCTCCCCGACGCCATCGACTACGGCAAGGAACTCATCCCCATGGTCAAAGCCGAAGTCGCCCGCCGCGACTCAGAATCCCGCTCCTCCTCGCAGGGGGAGCTGCCGAAGGCTGAGGGGGTCCCTTCCGCAGCGGTCGCGGACTGAGTGGCCTAACCGTGAACGACGCCGAACGACGCATCCGCGCCTATGAGGAGATGGGCATCCACCGCACCGGCCGCGAGGCCGACAACGCGACGACCTGGTGGATGATCGAAGAGCTGCGCAAGCTCGTCGTTGACGCCGCCTGGCAGACCTGGCGCTTCCCCCGCGTCGAAATCCACGACGCCTCAATCCGCTTCGGCCCCTGGGACATTCCCGCCGTCCCGACTTTCGACAGCGCCTTCACCGACCACAACGGCCTCACCGGAACACTTCGCACCGACAACGGCCCCGGAATCGTCGTCTGGGAGTTCGGTCACGACGACCAGGAGCGCATGGCCGCCGGCATCTACTCGTCCTTCGAACTCGCCCGCCAGGACGGCGCAGACGGCGTCATCCTCGTCATGGGCGACCCCGACGGCCATCCCGTCCTGCGCAATGCCGAGCGCCCCCTCGACCCCATCGAGCTACCGGTCCTCCAGGTCGCCCCAATCGACGCCGGACCTCTCCTCGACGCTGTCGGTTCCGAAATCACCATGATCAGCGACGGCGGACGCGTTGACGCGCCCGCCGACAACGTGACCGCAACGATTCCCGGCACCGATCCCGACGCTTCACCCGTCGTCCTGATGACGCCCAAGTCAGGCTGGTACACCTGCGCCGCCGAGCGCGGCGGCGGCATCGCCGTCTGGCTCGAAGTCGCCGGACGGATCGCCGCCAATCCCGGCCGACGCACCCTCAATCTCGTCGCCTCCAGTGGACACGAACTCCACCACCTCGGCCTCGACCACTACATCCAAGAGCTCGGCGACGCCGCCCACGACGTCCACGCGTGGCTGCATCTCGGAGCGTCCATCGGCTCACGCAACGGCAATCCCAGCTACGCCGCCTCCGACGACGAACTCTTCAACGTCGCCACCGACGCCCTCAACGCCCACGGCCTCGAACGCCGAGCCTTCCCCGTCGGCAACGCCGGCTTCGGAGAGGCCCGCAACATCGGAGAAATCAACGGCCGCTTCGCCTCCATCCTCGGCGGTCACCCCTACTTCCACAGCCCCCAAGACACTTACGACCGCTGCATCGACCCCGAATCCTTGGCCAAACACACCGACGCGGTTGAAGCCATCGTGCGATCAATGATCGGCTAGACCGCTCAAGCGACGTCAGCGCTCAACGCAATCAGCGGCGGCGACGCAAGGAAGTCATCCCAGAACGGATCGCTCCGACTGTCCGGTGCGAGTTGCAGGTCCACCCATTCGACGTTCACGAATCCAGCGTCGCTGAGCGCGTGGTGGTACGTCTCGGGCTCGAGGTAGTAGTTGTCGAACGTGAAGTCCTCACCGCGTTGCGTCGTAAACCGGTAGCGGATCGGAGCTCCCTCGCGCAATGCACCCACGAGCGTGCGATCGAATCCGTACTTGGCCCAGACGCCGGCCCGGGCAGTCGGCGGATTGAAGCAGTTGTCATTGACCGCGACCAGTCGTCCGCCCGGGCGAAGCGCTCCCCGCGCTGCCTGACACATGCGCAGCAGTTGCGCCGGTGTGCTCGCATAGTTGAACAGGTACACCGCCGTGACGATGTCCGCGGGTTCCTCCGGCGCAAACTCGGCGGCGTCCTGACAGACATAGCGGCAACCGAGCGGCTCACGCCGTTCAGCCTCTCGCGCGAGTTCAACCATTTCGGCCGAGATATCAACTCCGGTCACCGCGGTGGCCCCGGCCTGCTTGATCCGTCGGGTATAGAAGCCGTCGCCGCAGGCGAGATCGTAGACCGCCGCTCCCCCGATGTCGCCGAGCAGCTGGAAGAGCGTGTACCCCTCCAGCGCCCCGCGGAACGGCAACTGTTTCGATTCCCGGTACTCACTGGCGATGGCGTCGTAGACCTCCACGTCGAGCGCTCCTCTCAGATCACACGCGCGCGTCGCAGGCGTGCCAACTGCGGTCTCGACGACTGGCACAGTTCGCTCAGGACGTGCTCCGTATGCTCGCCCAGGCGCGGCGGCGGACGCCGAATCGCCCACGGACTCCCACTCAGCTGGTACGGCGCGCCCGGCAGCCTGACCGGCTCCTCGAACTCAGGGTGTTCGATCTCCGTCCAGAACTCCCTCGCCGCCAGATGCTCCGATTCTGCCACCTCGCCAATCGTATGCACCGGCTGAAACGAGATATGGTTCTCGCCGAACAGCTCCATCAACTCGGCCCTGGTCCGTTCCTTCATCCACGGATGCCAGAATGCATCGAGCTCCTCCGTGTGCTGGAATGCCAGCCAGCGGTTCTTCAGCCGCTCATCGTGCTGCCAGTCGGGATCGCCTAGCAGCTCCATGAAGCGGTTCCACTGACGGTCGACCATCGTGATCACTTCGTAGTAGCCGTCTCTGACCGGCGTCACCTGCCACGGATAAAACGCGTTCATGTGCGTCCCCGCCCGACCGCGCGCTTGCCCCGTAAACACGAACGGTGCCACCCCCGCACCCGCCATCACGTTGCTGATGATGTCCACAATCGAGAGCCAGGCGTGCTGGCCCAGCCCATCCTCGCGCGTCGCTCGACGAGCCAGTATGGCGGCGATCGCGGCGTGGATCCCCCCCTGGAACTGCGGCGCGTCGTACGGCAACCCCAGCGGCGGGCGATCCGGATCGCCGATCTTGAACGAAATCCCACTGGCCAGCGAAGCAATCAACGACTCCGCCTGCCAGTCCTCCCGCTGAGTCCCGATGCCAAAGACGGTGATCGTGACCTGGTTGAAATCTGGGGCGTCCGCCGACAGGTCCTCCCAGGTCAAGCCGAGCGCTCGTTGCTCAGCGATGTGGCGTGACGTGATCACCAACCCGCAGCGCTGCGCCAGATCGCGGTACAGCCGGCGACCGGCCGCACACTCCACGTTCAACGTCACACTGCGCTTGTTCGTGTCCAGAAACAGGTGCAGCCCGCTGCGTTCGCGCCCCGGCTCATCCGCCGGGAACGGAGACTTCCGCCGAACCTCGTCACCACCAGGTGCCTCAACCTTGATCACGTCCGCCCCAAGCTCCGCCAACAACTTGCCCGCATAGGAGGCGGCGATCCCACCGCCGTCCTCAAGCACCGCGAATCCGTCCAAAGCAGCCTCAGCCATGCGGGTCAGGCTACCCTCTCCTTCGAGTGTGGCAGTTCTGGTCCCCTCTCCCACTGGGAGAGGGCTAGAGCCTGCCCCCGCGAAGCCTGCCCCGCACTCGATGCGGGGGCGGGGGGTGAGCGCTCCCCACTCTGCGATGGAGGCATCCGATGGACAACCTGAGCGGCAAGGTCGCGCTGATCACCGGCGCAGGATCGGGAATCGGACGCGGTATCGCACTCGCCTGCGCCGACGAGGGCATGCACGTCATCCTCGCCGATGTCCAGGAAGGCACCGCGCAAGCGGTGGCGGCAGAGGTCGAAGCCAGGGAAGTCCAGGCCCTGCCCGTCGACCTCGACGTCACCGACACCGTCGGCTACGAATGGCTCGCCGAGCAGGTCTACGCCGAGTTCGGCGAACTCAACCTGCTCGTCAACAACGCCGGCGTCCTCACCGGCGGAGTCGTCAGCGAGGCAACCCAGGCCGATTGGGACTGGACCTTCTCGGTCAACATGTACGGCATCGTCAACGGCGTCCAGACCTTCCTCCCCCGCATGCGTGCCCAGGACGGCGAAGCGCACATCGTCAATACCGTCTCAATGGCCGGGCTGCGGCTCAACGAGGTCATCCCACTCGGCGTCTACAGCGCCAGCAAGCACGCCGCCTTCGCCTACTCCGAATCCCTGCGCGACGAACTGGCGGCCGAGGGCATCGGCGTCTCCGCCCTCTGCCCCGGCGGCGTCGACACCCTCATCGGCGAAGCCGGCCGCAACCGTCCCGACCAGTACGGCGGCGCAACCGACGGCGCAGCGCGAGGATTCAGCCCCGGCGCCATGTCTCAGCAAATGGACCCGGAAGACGTCGGCCGCATCGTCATCAAGGGAGTCAAGGCCAACCGCTGGCTGATCTTCTCCCACCCCGAGCTGCGTCCCCATGTCGAGCGCCGCTACCAGCGCATCATGGACGACTTCGACTTCTTCGCCAACTCCTGACCGCTGGTCCCCTCTCCCCCTGGGAGAGGGTTAGGGTGAGAGCGCTAGCAGCAATGGCGCAGGAACGAGCAATCTGGAATGAGCACCGAACACACCGCCCCGACCGACATCCTCCCCGATCCCGAGGTCGTCGAAGTCTCCGCCGGCATCTACGCCTACATCCAACACGATGGATCCTGGTGCCTGAACAATCCGGCCTTCATCGACGTGGGCGACCAGGTAGTCGCCATCGACGCCTGCGCCAACGAGCGCCGCACCAGACTCTTCCGCGAGGCCATCGCCGAGGTCTCCAGCAATCCGGTGCGGACTCTGGTCAACACGCACTCGCACATGGACCACACGTATGGCAACTGCCTCTTCGCCGACGATGCAGTGATCATCGGACACAGGAACTGCCGCGGCGACATCCTGCGCGACGCGCCCAATCAGCGCGAGCGCGTGTCGGTGATGTTCCCCACGGTCGAGTGGGGTGAAGTCACGCCCGTCGCCCCAAACGTCGTCTTCGACGACACGATGACGCTCTACGCCGGAGACCTCGAACTGCAACTGATTTACGTCTCACCCGCGCACACAATGACCGATGCCGTCGTCTGGATCCCCGAACGCCGGATCCTGATCGCCGGCGACATCATCTTCAACCAGGGAACCCCGTTCGCGTTGATGGGCTCGGTCGCGGGCTGGCGCGCGGCCCTCGAACGACTGAAGCAACTCCCGATCGAGACGGTCATCGCCGGCCACGGTCCGGTCGCCGGCGCGTCCGTCCTCGACGAGGTCGACGCATACCTGGAGTTCGTCCAGGACTCCGCCAGAGCCGCATTCGACGCCGGAGTCGATCCGCTGCAAGCCGCCCGCGACCTCGACCTCGGCCGCTTCGGCGAATGGACCGACGAGGAGCGAATCGTCGGCAACCTCCACCGCGCCTACAGCGAACTCCGCGGCGAGGAATGGGGAGCCGAGATCGACATGGCCACCGCCTTTGGCCAGATGATTGAGTTCAACGGCGGCCAACCGCTCCGGTGTTTGGCGTAGGTAGCGCGCCAACCTCCCACTCCGTTCCGCTCTCCCCGCGGGAGAGGGTTAGGGTGAGGGCCCAATGCCGTCCCGGTCAGCGAGACTCCAGAACTAGACCGGGATCTTCTCCTCTTCCTCCAGTTCGACCATCCCGGCCCACTTCCGCAGTTCCTCGTTCAGCCGGTCATCCCGATCGCCCAGGTGGCACTGCCTCAGATAGCCGAGGTACGTCTCGACCTGCTCGCGCCGCAGCTCCGCCACATCCGCCATCGCCTCTTCGGCGCCTTCGCGGCCGTCGCCCATCACCACGGCCAGCGCGCTGTAGAGCGTGTCGTCGCCGTCCTTGGCCAGGTACCACTCGGCCTTGTTCAGGTACCGATGGATCTCTTCCCGCCGAATCGGCTCCTTCAGCATCAGGTAACGCATGTGATCGACGAAGTACGCCAGGTGCCGTTCGATGTCCTGCTGGCAGAGCTCGTAGATTGTCCGCTCCGCGTCCGTCTGAGCCAGTTGCTCACCGTGACGCAGCAACGCGATCAACATCGCATCGTGCATGATCGACGCGACGCAGAACTCGCTGAACGTGTACGACTGCGTCAGCGGCAGGAACTTCCAGTTGCGCCCGCCCCGGCCGAGTCCGCCGCCATTCGCCAGGGCCCGCTTGCGCCAGACCTCGTACAGCCGCGCCGCATCGAAGACGACCGTGCCGAGGAACAACTTGACTTCGATGTAGCCATAGGAAATCTCCTGCAGCCAGCGACCAGTCGTCTGTGCCTTGGTCCAGCCGTACTCCGACATCAAGGTCGCAATCTGGCAGACCGCGCGCTCCAGGTCCGAGCCGATCGGCTCTAGTGACTCCCAGGGAATGTCGGCCGATGAGTTCCAGCGATCGGCAATGGCATCCTCATACAGCCCTGCGCAGAGATCCGACCAGACTTCAGACTTGTTGAAGATCGAGTACCCCATCTGCTCGGTGCGCGTGTCGGGAATCGCGCCGCGCGGGATCTCCGTGTTGTTCTCCCAGTACTCCGGCACTTCACCGTAGACATCGACGTTCAGGTACTCGAAACGCAGGCCGCCGTTCTCCGGCGTCGCCTGCTCCTTCGCCTTGACCCCCCAGTGCACCGGCGTGTCCAGCCAATCCGAGGGCAACCCCGACGCTTCAAGGCGTTCCTTGGCCGCAGCGACAACATCGTTCTCAGACATGTCCGTTCTCCTCTGCAGACAAAAGCGGCGCGGGCCTCAACCCGCGCCGCTTGCCAACTCCGATGGCTGGTCCTAGTTCTCGTCGAGCGCACCCACCAGGGCCGGATGCAACCGACCGCTCTCGAGCCGGCCGCCCAGTCCCGCCACGTCGAGGCGGTGCAGGTACTCCAGCACCTGCTTGCGCCGCACGTGCCAGAACAGCCGCCAGCCCTCGTCTACGTCGCCGTCACCGAGCAGGTAAACCAGCGCTCCGGCGAGTCCCGGGTTGGCCTGGTCCGGGTCGACGATCGTGTTCTCGAACATGTCGAGCGTCCAGTGGACTTCCTCGGCCTTGTCCGGTTGGTTGTCCAGTGTGTACTTCAGGTGCGTCACGCCGAACGCCACGTGCCGCGACTCGTCCTGCGCGGCCAGCCGGAAAATCCGCTTCTCGGCCTCGTTGTGCGCAATCAGCTCGCCCAGGCGGAACAACGACTGCACGAAGCCCTCGCCCAGGATGTGCAGCATCGAGGACATCTGCGTGAAGTCTTCGGCCTCGAGGATCTGGCGCAGACCGCCGCCGCCGCCCTGCAGCAAGAGCCCGCCGCCGTTGGCCAGCGCGCGCTTGCGGAAGACGTCCGTGTGACGCGCCTCGTCCATCACCTGCGACATCAGGAACAGGCCCGACTCGAAGTGGTCGGCTGCGATCCGCGGCAGCCACTTGCCCGGCACGTCGCCCGCGATGAACTCGACCTCGGTCAGCGAGGTGCAGAGCTGCGCCATCGCCCGCTCGATGTCCTCCGGCAGTTCGTCCAGCGTGTCCCACGGGATGTCCGTCGCCGACGACCACTGCCGCGACACGGCCTCGTCGTACAGCAACCCGGCCGACTCGGAGAACGTCTCCGTCGCCTCGCCCAGCACCCACGGGGTCATTCGCGGAGTCGCGCCCTCGGGCGGAGCCGCGCCGCGCGGTCGCGCGGAGCTGTCCTCTGAGGTCGCCGGGATGTCGCCGTACAGCGTCTTGTTGATCTGCTGCAGGGTCAGACCCTTGCGGCCAGGTTCGGCATTGACGCCCCATTCCGTGTCAAGGTTCAACCAGGAGAGGTCAAGCTCCGGAACCTCCGGCTCAAGTTGCAGTTCGTCCAGCTTGTCGGCAGTCACCATCGTCGGACTCCTCAGGGCAGTCACGGGCTGTCCCGCACGGGCAAATGTCTACTCGAATACAAGATAGTAGGTCGCCCGCCAGATTGTCGAGACTCCGTTGACAGCGAAGGATCCGTGCTCGGTTAGTCCGTCCGATACACATACCGAACGTCCCAGATCCCATACAACGTCGGCGTCGTGTTACCGAATACGTTCCGCACAGCCGTCAGACGCTCCGCATGTGACGTGTAGATCAGCGGCAGGTTCTCCGCCACGATCTCCTGCGCCCGGTGATAGAGCCCGAACCGCAGCTCGCGATCCAGCTCCTGGCTGGCGCGCACGTAGAGGTCGTCCAACTCTGCCTCCCAGTCCGTCGCCGGCTCATCCTGATTCGGGTACCAGAGGTGCAGATTCTCCGAGCTGTGCCAGAGCACGATCCCGCCGTACGGGTCAGGGCCGCCGGTGAAGCCAATCACGATCGCGTCCCAGTCGTAGGACGCGGTCAGCTGTCCAACCAGCACGCCGAAGTCAACCACCTGGAAATCGACATTCAGGCCAATCTCGGTCATGCCCTGATGGATGATCTCCGTCACCTGTTCGCGAACCTCGTTGCCCTCGTTGGTCGCCATCACAAACGCGATCGCATTGCCTCGGTCGTCCTCGCGGAACCCGTCGCCGTCACCGTCGGTCCAGCCGAGCTCATCGAGGATGGCGCTCGCCCGGGCCAGGTCGTACTCGTAGGTCGCGACATCGGGATTGTGGAATCCACCGGCAGCCGGACTAATCGGCGACCACTGCGGATAGCCAAGTCCGTGCTGGACCTGCTCGATGATCGCGTCCTTGTCGACGACGTGAGCCACCGCGCGCCGGAACTCCAGGTTGCCAAACCAGTACAGCTTCTCCTCCGAGAGATACGCCTCACCCGTGGCCGGGTTCACGCCCTGATTCTGGTTGAACGCAAGAAACGTCGAGCCAAAATTCGGTCCCCGGCGGTGAATGGTGAAGTTCTCCTCCTCCTGCAGCGGCTCCAGGTCCGCGAACTCGCGGCCCAGCACGCCGTGAACGTCCGCAACGCCACCCCGGAACGCTTCGAGTTCGCTCTCCAGGTCCGGTACGACCACCTGCACGATTCGGTCGAGGTACGGCAGGTGGTTCCCCTCCGCGTCGGTCCTCCAGTAGTCGGGATTGCGCCGGAACACAACTCGTTCCCCGGCGATGTACTGGTCGATAAGGAACGGCCCGGTGCCGATGATCTCGGAGGGATCCGTGCTCAGATCCCAGACCTCGTTGAATGTGCCCGCGTCGACGTACGGTTGCAGGATGTGCTGCGGATAGATCGCCGTCGCCATCGAGCGCAGGAACGGTGCGAACGAGACCGGCAACACGAACTGAACCGTGTAGTCGTCAATCGCCTCCACCGTCATCGGCGCCACCTGCCACTCGCCGTTCTCGTCCAGCAGGCGGAAGTTGAATGCCGCGCGCGTTGAGGTCGGAATGTCCGCGTTGTAGATGATCTGATTGAACGTGAACTCCACATCGCGGGCGGTAAACGGCTCACCGTCGTGCCAGCGGACGTCGCGGCGCAAGTAGAACGTCCAGGCCAGGCCGTCGGCCGACACATCCCATGACTCCGCCAGGTTCGGTTCCGGCTCCCCGCTCAGCCAGGAGATGTCGGTCAGACCTTCAAACAGGTATCCAAGCACGCCCGAGGACCCGGCATCGTTGGCCAACGCCAGGTTGAAGGTCAAGGGTTCCGAGATCGTCGCGAACGTCAGCTCGCCGCCGAACTCGCCGATCTCATACTCAAACGCGTCGGCGCTGGCCCTGAGCAGCGAGACCGTGTCGCCTCGGACTGCTTCCTCTTGCTGATCCTCTTGAGCCTCCTCGACCTCATCTGCTTGCTCAGCCTCCTGCGATTGCTGTGCATCCTGCACGTCCTCCGCCTGCTGCTCCTCCTCTACTTGCTGGACTGCCTCAGCCTCTTGCTCTACCTCAACATCTTCAACATCCTCAGCCTCCTCGACGGCTTCGGCGCTCGGCTGCGCCTCGTCCTGGTCGGCGCCGTCCTGCTGCGTGACACTCGGTTGCGGCGGCTCTGGCGTCTCGTCGCCGCAGCCGACCAGCAACGCCGCCAGCAGCAGCAGCGCCAACAATCCTCCGAGCTGCCAGGCACGTGTCACGATGATGCTCCGTCTCTTGGCAGATTTGAGCCAAGCGTACCAGCGAGTCGGAAGCTCCTCCGACGTGCCGCGCGGCTGCTGCGGGCCACGGAGTCACCGCGCTCCTGTTCGCTGGAGAACGTCGGATACGATTGGAGCGACCTGCAACGAACTCCCTGGAGACCAACCCCCTGGAGACCAACCAATGTCCCTCCCAACCTTCGAGAATGTCCTGCTCGAGCGCACCGGCACGGACGACCGCATCGGCGTGCTCACGCTCAATCGACCCGAGAAAATGAACGCGCTCTCGCAAGAGCTGATCTACGACTTCCGCGACGCCTGCGAGCACTTCGAGGCCGACGACGATGTGCGTGTGATCATCGTCAAGGGCGCGGGCCGCACCTTCTCGGCCGGCTACGACCTGACCCCTGCCGGTGGCTACGGCGCCGACGCCGTCCACCGACGCTTCCGCACCGTCGACGACGACGGCAACCGCCTGATCATGGGCATCCGCGGCGGCATGGCCCGCGTCACCGACATCTGGCTCTACTTCTGGAACATGCAAAAGATCACCATCGCCCAGCTGCATGGCTACGCGATCGCCGGCGGCTTCGAGCTCTCGATGATGGCCGACCTCGTCGTCGCCGCCGAGGACACGCAGATCGGCCACCCCGGCCTGCGTTTCGCCGGCTCCCGCACCTCGGCCATCCTGCCGCTGCTGACCAACATGCGCAAGGCCAAGGAACTCTTCTACACCGGCGACCCGATCCGCGCGACCGAGGCGGCCGAACTCAACCTGATCAACTACGCCGTCCCGCGAGACGAACTCGAAGAGAAGACGATGGCTCTGGCCGAGCGCGTCTCCAACCTGCCCGCCGACCACCTGGCCCAGCTCAAGGTCCACGTCAACCGCTTCTACGAGAACATGGGCATCTACTCCTCGCTGCGCTCCTCCACCGACCTCGACGCCGTCGGCACCTTCACCAGCCAGCACTACGAGTGGTCCCGCCGGATGCGAGACGAAGGCCTCAAGGGAGCCCTCGCCTGGCGAGACGGCCCCTTCGGCGACTACTCCCAGGCCCCCCGCAACCGCTAGATACGCTGCGTCATACCCGCGCTCGCCGCGGGTATCTCGCCAAGAGCAGCACAGCCACACCGTGCCAACCTTCATCGGCCTCGACCTCGCCTGGACCACGAAGAACGACAGCGGCATCTGCTGGCTCGAAGGAGATTCCAAGGAGAACTTGCGGTGCACGCGTATTGAGGTTGCCCCTCGCGAAACGGAGCTCCTCGCTGAGGAAGTAGCAGTAGCAAACCCTGCGATCGTCACGATTGATGCTCCAGTTCGCTATACGCCAGATCGTTGGGCCGAGAGCGAGATTGCCCGCCGTTTCAACAAGTACAAGTGCCCTGCTCACTCGTCGCACATGGCTTACGCCAACGGGTTCACGGCCGGTATCGATTTGGGCGTAGCACTGGAGTCTCGTGGCTTCAGCAGCGATCCGGAGCCATTACTGCGGGGCGAGGAGCCTGAGCACTCTGCCATTGAGGTCTACCCGCACACACTCCACGTACGCCTTTTCGGTCTATCGGAGCGGCTGCCTTACAAACGTAAGAAAGGTCGTGACACACCGTTTCTGCAGCGCGCGATGCAGGAATACCAGAGACATCTGCGCGCCCTGATTGAGCGTGAGTGTCCGTTGGTGCTCGAGCACCAAGAAGTCCAACACGCTCTCGATCCCGCCAATGCTCAGCGTGCAGTGGGCCGATCGCTGAAGCGCCTCGACGACGCTCTGGACGGCCTCACTTGCGCCCTTGCGGCCTGGCTGATGTGGGATCGACCTGAGCAGTGGGAAGCGTTGGGCGACGACAGCGGGTACATCGTTGTGCCCGTGGAGTCGGTCACCCCCGTACAGACCACGAGTGAAGTGATCGGTTCCCCACTTGACTCGAAGACGTTGATTCGCAGCGAGGCACCAGGTGTGGAGGTCCAGGTGTCCAAGTCGGGCGACGGCTCAACCTGGGAAATCCGGGTGCGACTTGAGGGCGATGATCTGTCGCGTGTGATCACCGTCGTGGAACGCCTGGAATAGCGGCCACGCCATCGACGGCAGATCCCCGAAGAACGCGTGCGGCACCGTCGTCTCGTTGTCAACCTCCTCGGGCAGCGCGTTCCCCACGCTCAGCAACCGCTCACTCACCGACGTCACCTGCAACCGAAGATCATCCACATCCGACGCCGGCGCGACAATCTGCCCCGGTGGCCCCTTCACAACGGTCGTACCGTTCGCCGTCGCCGCGATGATCTCCGCGATATTCGGCGACGCTGTGATCACATGCCGCATCACTTCGCCTATCGACCAGGTCGACTCATCCTCAGCGTCCATCGCGCCCGGCGTCCAGTCCGCCTGCTCCTGACTCACGCCCTGAATCGCGTCGATTAACGCGAACCGAGCATTCGCCATCCGCAGCCAGATCTCGTCCCACGGCAGATTCGCGGCGCCGTCGAGAAACTCCGCCCGCATCCGCTCGCGGAAATCCTGACTGCGCAGATCGGCCATTCGTCGAGACTCCTCTCAGCTGCTTCAGCGAAACTCCGGCGCAATCTCCTCGATGAACCGATCCATCTGCTCCGTCCGCTGGAACGCATTCGATCCCAGCGTGAAGTCGGGCAGAATAATCTCGTCGACGCCCGCCTCGATGTAAGCCTGCACCGTCTGCTTGATCTTGTCGTTCGACCCGCCCAGCACCGGTCGACCGCTGGCCCACGCAGGTTCGAGGATCTCCTCGTTCTCGGTCATCATCAGCAGCATGCACGCCGAGCGCTCGATCTCGGCCGGATCGCGGCCGACGTCCGCGCAGTGCGCGTCAAGCACCGACTGCTTGTGAATCAGCGTCTCCGGCGTGCCCCAGACGTTCCACTCGTTCGCATACTGCGCCGCGATCCGCAGCGTGCGCCGTTCCCCGCCGCCGCCGATCATCAGCGGCAACGGCGTCTGGATCGGCTTCGGCTCCAGCGGAGCGTCAACAAGCTGATAGTGCTCGCCCGTGAAGTTCGTCTTCTCGTACCGGAACATCTCCGTGATCAGCTGGCAGGCCTCCTCGAAACGATCCATCCGCTCCTTCAGCGTGCCGAAATGGATCCCATAGGCATGATGCTCGTTCTCCTGCCAGGCCGCCCCCAGCCCGAGGACGAAGCGACCGCCCGAGATGATGTCGATCTGTGCCGCCATCTTCGCCGTCACCGTCGGGTGCCGGTACGTGTTACCCGACACCATGTGGCCCATCCGAACCCGCGGAATCCGCGACGCAAACGCGGCCAGCGTCGTCCACGACTCGTGCACCAGTTCGTCCGAGGCGTCCTCGCCGACCGGCTTGTTCGGCATGAAGTGGTCGGCGAACCAGATCCGGTCCCAACCCGTGCGCTCCGCGTGACGCGCCACGGTCAAGACTTCGGCCCAGGGATTGGAGGCGCCCGCCCAGAATCCAAATCGCATGTTGGCCTTCTTTCAGATTTGGCGTCGTGGAGGCAGGCTAGCGAAGGTCGTGTGTACCGGATCGCATCCGGTTGATCGGCGGCGTCGATAGACTGAGTTCGAGTTGAGGAGGCCTCCGTGCCACGCACCCTGTTGGTCGTCGAGGACGAAAAACCCCTGGCCGAGACACTGCGCTTCAACCTCGAAATGGAAGGCTACCGGGTCCGCACCGCCGAGGACGGCGTCGAGGGACTCTCGATGGCCCGCGCCCTGCAGCCCGACCTCGTCCTGCTCGATCTAATGCTCCCGCGCCTCGACGGCCTCGACGTGCTGCGCGGCATCCGCGAGCACTCGCAGGCCCCGGTCCTCCTGCTCACCGCCCGCACCTCCGAAGCCGACCGCGTCCGCGGCCTCGACCTCGGCGCCGACGACTACATCACCAAGCCCTTCTCGCTGGCCGAACTCAAGGCTCGGGTCCGCGTCCACCTCCGACGCAAGCAGGACCTCACGGTCGAGGAGCGCGTGCTCCAGTTCGGCGACGCCGACAATCCATTCAAGCTTGACCTCAACCGCCGCCTGCTGACCAGGGACGACGAGCCGATCGCCCTCCGTCCCAAGGAGTACGAACTGCTCGCCTATCTCGCTCAACGCGATGGACGCGCCTTCACCCGTGACCAGTTGCTGAACGACGTCTGGGACATCTCCTTCGCCGGCGGGACGCGCACCGTCGACGTCCACGTACGCTGGTTGCGAAAGAAGATCGAGAATCCTGAAGGTCCCCCGCGTCACCTGATCACCGTGCGGGGAGCGGGGTATCGATTCGAGCGCTAGCCGTGCGTACGCTCGCCGTCGGTGTTGTCGCGCTGTTACTCGGAGTCGGGCTGCTTGCCGCCGAGCTGTCGCTCGCCGGTGGCATCATCGCGCTCGTCGCCGGTGCCGCCCTGTGCGGATCCGGCGTGTGGATCTCAGCGCAGGCAGCCGCGCGGCTGCGGGAACGACTGACCAGCCAGTCGCTCGACGCTGAACGCTCGCAGGAGCAGCTCGCCTCCCGCACCGCCGAGCGCGATCAGCTCCAGCGCGCGCTGGCCTCGACCGGCGACATGGTGATCGCGCTCGACCGCGACGCGCGGATTCGATACGTCAACCCTGCGGCCGAGCTCATCCTCCGCTCCGGCGACCGCGACATACTCGGCGCGCCGCTCCTGGAAGCGGTCGAGGATCCCGACCTCTACGACGCCGTCCGTCTCGCGATCGAGGACGGCACGCCGGCGGTGCTCGTCGTCCTGCGGGCGGAACGACGATTTCGGACGGTGGTCGCGCCGGTCTCATCGATCGCCGAGAGCGGACCCTGGTCGGTCGTCCTGGCCATGCACGACCTCTCAGACCTGTATGAGGCCGAAATCGCCCGACGCGATTTCTTCATCAATGCTTCGCACGAGCTACGCACCCCGCTGGCCTCGATCTCGGCCGCCGCCGAGACGCTCGAAGTGGTCAGCAAGCCGCAGGACTCGGAGCGCTTCCGCGCGATCATCCAGTCCGAGGCCGAGCGTATGAGCCAGCTCGTCGAGGAGATGCTCGCGCTGGCCAGGCTGGAGTCGGGCCTGACCGAGCCGCAGATGGAAGTCGTCGGCTTGGAGTCGCTGCTCACGGACGCCGTCGACAGCATCCGTCCCCAAGCCGAGCGCGAGGGACTCTCGCTGCGCTATGCCGGGCTCGATGACGCGCGCGAAGGCGATCCCGAGACGATGATCATGGCCGATCCCGAGCTGGTCAAACGCGCCGTGCTCAACCTACTGCACAATGCGGTCAAGTTCACCGACGAGGGCGGCACAATCGAAGTGCTGTGCGAGTTCGGCGATGCGGCGGATCCGGCGCCGATGGTCTGGATCCGAGTGCGCGATGCCGGCATCGGGATCGAGCCGGCCGAGCAGAGCCGCATATTCCAGCGCTTCTACCGAGTCGACCGCGCCAGGCAGTCCGGCGGCGGAACCGGTCTCGGCCTCGCCGTTGTGCGCCACATCGCCGAGGTCCACGGCGGGGCGGTGTCGCTGGAGAGCGAGCCCGGCCAGGGCTCCACCTTCGGCTTCAGCGTGCCGCTCGCGCAACAGACCTGATCCCCCCCACGCGAGCAATAACCCGCTCTTAACGAGCCGTTAGCCGCATCGTTAACGCTCTTACGGCTGACTCGCCGAACCTGATTGGGAGGAGTTCAAAGATCCGGTGAAGTTCCTCTACGACCGACTGAGCTCTTGGGGCCTACCACTCGTGATCGCGGTCCTGCTGGCCGTAGCTGTCTTGGTCTCCCTTCGCGGCGACGAGCAACCCGCCGCTGACGAACAACAGAGCGTCAGTCAGGCCGAGCAAGCGCCCGCGGTACCACAGCAACTCGACGCGCTGACGGGGGAGATCCAGGTCGACGGGTCATCAACCGTCTTCCCGATCACCGAGGCGATAGCTGAAGAGTTCGGCACGCTCACCGACCGCGCCGTCCGCGTCACCGTTGGCGTATCCGGCACCGGCGGCGGCTTCAAGCGCTTCTGCGCTGGCGAGACCGACATCTCCGACGCGTCTCGCCCAATCAAGGACTCGGAAGTTGAACTCTGCGCCGAGAACGGCATCAGCTTCGTCGAGGTCCCGGTCGCCTTCGACGGCCTGACCGTCGTGATCAACCCCGACAACGACTGGGTCGACTTCCTCACCGTCGATGAGATAAACCACATCTTCCGACCCGACGACTTCGCCATCTCCTGGGCCGACGTCCGCGACGGCTTCCCCGACATCGAAATCGCGGTCTACGCCCCGGGCGCCGACAGCGGTACCTTCGACTACTTCACCGAGGCGATCAACGGCGACAACGGCGTCCACCGCTCCGACAACACCACATTCTCTGAGGACGACAATGTCCTCGTTCAAGGCGTCTCGAACGACCGCGGCGGAATCGGCTACTTCGGCTTCAGCTACTACGCCAACAACGCCAACCTGCTCAAGGCCGTCCCCGTAGTCAACGACGCCGGCGAGGCCATCCTCGCGTCCAACGAGACGATCAACGACGGCACCTACAACCCGCTCTCGCGGCCGCTGTTCATCTACGTCTCGGTCACCTCACTCGAACGTGCGGAAGTCGCCGCCTTCGTCCAGTACTTCCTCACCGACGGAACCTGGCTGGTCGATACGCCCGAGGTCGGCTACGTCCAACTCCCCGAGGCGATCTACGCCGCCGTCCTCTCCCGCGTGCAGAACACCGTGACCGGCTCTGCCATGGCAACAGCCGAGGAGGGGCAAGGCCTCGGCGACATCTTCGGCCACGTGCGCCCGACGGAGGGTTGATCGGAGATGGACGTGGGACGGTTCCGAAGCTCCCCACACACCTCGAGTGCCCCGACCTACCCGCCAATGCCCCGCACACACCCTCCGATGCCCCGCACTTGATGCGGGGCCCAGAGCACCCAAATTCGCCCAAAGCGCACTCCGCACTCCCCCTCCGATGCCCCGCACTTGATGCGGGGCCCAGAGCACCCAAACCTCGACTACAGCGCACCCACCGCACCCACCGCGTGCGCCAGTTGTCAGAGCACCCCGACGGCTTACGGGTCGTTAACCGCCATGTTCGAGCGAACTCATAGGTTTCCCACATAACGATTCCGCAGCGCCGTAGACGATCAATCGTCCGGCGTAACGGCCGAGGCAATCTGACGTGGCAGCACAAGCGCCCGACGGACCGCAACAGGACACCGTCCGCTCGCTGCTGGCCGAGCTCTGGCGCGACAGGTTGCAACCGTCGCGACCAGGCAGCGGTCGCGAGACGCCCACCGGCCGGATCATGCACGGCGCGCTGTTCCTCACGGCGACCCTCTCCGCCTTCGTCACTATCGGCATCGTCCTGGTCCTGATTTTCGAGACTGTCGAGTTCTTCCGCGAAGTCCCGTTCATCGATTTCTTCGGTTCGACCAAGTGGTCTGCGCTCTTCGCCGAGAAGCAGTTCGGCGTCTGGGCGCTGGTCTGGGGCACCGGCATGATCGCCCTGATCGGTCTCGCGGTGGCGATTCCCCTCGGCCTGATGGCGGCGATCTTCCTGAGTGAGTACTCCCCCCCGCGTCTCCGCGCGATCGTCAAGCCGATCCTCGAGATCCTCGCCGGCGTCCCAACCGTCGTCTTCGGCTACTTCGCCCTGGTCTCGGTCTCTCCCGTCATCCGCGACATCTTCGGCGAGGACGTCGGCATCTACAACGCGCTCTCGGCCGGCATCGTCGTCGGATTGATGATCGTCCCGATCATCGCCTCACTCTCCGAGGACGCGATGCGCGCCGTCCCCCGCTCGCTGCGCGAAGGCGCGTACGCGCTCGGCTCCACCCGCATGGAGGTTTCGCTCCGCGTCGTCCTGCCGGCCGCCTTCTCCGGCGTCGTCGCCTCGATCATTCTGGCCGCCTCGCGAGCCGTCGGCGAGACCATGGCCGTCACCATCGCCGGCGGCGGCAACCCGCAGTTCGGCGTCAACCCGCTCGAAGCGGTGCAGACCATGACCGCGATGATCGTCCAGCTCTCGCTGGGCGACACGCCGACCACCTCAATCGAATTCAAGGTCCTGTTCGCCGTCGCGATGACCCTCTTCGTGCTCACCCTGGCGATGAACATCGTCGCCCAGTGGGTCTCGCGACGCTTCCGCGAGGAGTACGAATGAGCCGAGTAAGCGCGGTCGCTCCGTCCGCCCAGCTCACCGCCTTCTCGCCCAGGGTGCGCATCCGCCGCGGCGTCTCCGTCGCCTTCATGGTCGCCGCCTTGCTGGCGATCGCCATCTCGATGATCATGCTCGGCGCGCTGATCGTCGAGATCGCCGTCGACGGCGCCGCTCGCCTCTTCACCGACGGCTCCGCCGTCGGCCGCGAAGCGCGCGGCGGCGGCTTCATCACCGACCGGCCCACTCCTGACGGCATGCGCTGGATGACCTGGGCCGTACCGGTCGCCATCCTCCTGCCATTTGCCGGACCGAGGCTGGTCAACGCCCTCGTGCCGGGACTCCCGCAGATCGCCGAACGCACAATCGGCCTGATCGTTGCTGCCCCGGCCGCGATCTTCATCCACATCCTCTACGTCCGCTTCGAGTCCGCCTACTTCGTCGAGTACGCCAGGTCGGTCGGTATCGATGGCGCAAGCGGCAATCTCTTCCAGGTCCTCGGCGAAGCCTCCGGCTTCCAGATCGTGCGACTGCTTGTGGTCGGCATCCTCGTTCCCCTCGCGATCGTCGCGGCGAGCTGGTTTTGGGCTCAGCGCATGCGCCGACCCAGCCTGATCATCCCCGCGATCATGATCGCCGGCTGGGTCGTCTACCTCTTCATGGACCCCTGGTTCCTCTCCTCCTTCCCCTCGCGCACCCCGGCCGAGGCCGGCATCTTCTCGGCCGTCACCGGCACCCTCTACATGATGGTGATCACCGCCGCCGTCGCCTTCCCGCTCGGGGTCGGCGCCGCCATCTATCTCGAGGAATACGCCCGACGCAACTGGTTCTCGCGCATGATCCAGGTCAACATCTCCAACCTCGCCGGTGTCCCCTCGATCATCTACGGACTGCTCGGCCTGCAAGTCTTCGTCCGCGTACTCGAGTTCGAGCGCTCCGTCCTCGCCGGAGCCTGCACGATGGCCCTCCTGGTCATGCCGATCATCATCGTCTCCGCCCAGGAAGCGCTGCGCACCGTCCCGCCCTCCATGCGCGAGGCCGCCTACGCCGTCGGCGCGACCCGCTGGCAGGTGATCCGCTACCACGTCCTGCCCTACGCCTTCGGCGGCATGCTGACCGGCAACATCCTCGCCATGTCCCGCGCCATCGGCGAGACCGCCCCCCTGATCGCCATTGGCGCCCTCACCTTCATCGCCTTCCTCGCCGATTCCCCCACCGACGACTTCACCGTCCTGCCGATCCAGATCTTCAACTGGGTCGCCCGACCGCAAGCCGGATTCCACGAGATCGCCGCCTCCGCGATCATCGTGCTGATGGTCATCTTGCTGCTCATGAACGCCGCCGCGATCATCATGCGACAGCGAACCCGAACCGACTGGTAGATACACTGAGCCAGACCGAGGGAGCCGCACATGGCACGCAACTTCTTCACCCTGATGCGCTCCAGCGCACCGGCGGCGACCGACGTTCCCGGCGCGACCCGTTCCGAGCGCGCGACCCCGCCGCCGCCCAACATGAACGATGATGCGCCCGTCGGCGTCCACCTCGACCCTTCCCTCGACGCCGTCCGACACGAGATTACCGAACCGGTCGACATGGCGCTGCAACTGCGCAACGTCTCCGCCTTCTACGGGACCTTCCAGGCCATCGACCGCATGACGATGCCCATTCCCCAGAACCGCGTCACCGCGCTGATCGGACCCTCCGGCTGCGGCAAGTCGACCCTGCTGCGCTGCTGCAACCGCATGAACGACCTGATCCCCGGCGCCCGCATGGACGGTGAGATCGAGTTCGAAGGACGCAACCTGCTCGACCCCAACATCGACGCCGTCGAGGTCCGCCGCCGGATCGGCATGGTCTTCCAGAAGCCCAACCCGTTCCCCAAGTCGATCTACGAGAACGTCGCCTTCGGCGCGCGGATCAACGGCTACTCCGGCGACATGGACCGCCTCGTCGAGGACGCGCTGCGCCGCGCCGCGCTCTGGGACGAGGTCAAGGACGAGCTCGACAAGTCCGGCCTCGCGCTCTCTGGTGGCCAGCAGCAGCGGCTCTGCATCGCCCGCGCGATCGCCGTCGAGCCCGAGATCATCCTCATGGACGAGCCCGCCTCCGCCCTCGACCCGGTTGCCACGCTCAAGATCGAAGACCTGATGCGCGAGCTGGCCGAGCACTACACGATCGTCGTCGTCACCCACAACATGCAGCAGGCCGGACGGGTCTCCGACTACACGGCTTTCCTCCTCGCCGGCGAGGAGCGCGTCGGCCGCCTCGTCGAATTCGGCCCGACGCAGGAGATCTTCACCAACCCGCTCGACCAGCGGACGGAAGACTACATTACCGGCAGGTATGGCTAACCTGCGAAGCACAGTGCGTAGCCGTTTCACCCGGACAGCGAGGCGCGGATGTCGACCGTCAGGCTGACATACTCCGCCGACAGGGCAGACATCCTCGATCGACTCAGGCTGCAGCATGCCCGCGCCGACCGCTCCATCGTCGACTCGATGCAAGCCCTGCTGCGCCGCGACCTCGTGCTCGCCCGCCGCGTCTGCGAGGCCGACGAGGAAGCCAAGCAGGTGCGCTACGCGATTGAAGAGGCCGTCACCACGATCATCGCGCTGCAGCAGCCCGTCGCCGGCGACCTGCGCGAGCTGATGTCGATCGTCCCCATCACCCTCAATCTCGAGCGCATTTCCGAACACGCCGAGGGCATCGCGCGCAACGCCATCTTCCTTGAAGACAACCCGGTCGCCGCGACCGAACCGGACCTCTGGCGCATGGCCGATGTCGTCCGCGAGATGCTGCAATCGGCGACCCGGTCCTTCCTCAAGCGCGATCAACGCCTCGCACGGCTGACCATCGATCAGGACGACGAGGTTGATGAGCTGTACAGCGACATTCATGAGCGGCTGATCCGCCGCCTCGCCGCCGCCGAGGGCAACCCTGAGGAGTCGGACGCGATCACCCACGTCCTCTGGTGCTCGCACAACCTGGAGCGGATCGGCGACCGCGCGCTCAACATCTGCGAGCGCACCATCTTCCAGGTCACCGGCCGCTTCGAGCGCCAGCACGGCATCGACAACGGCACCGACCTCTGATCCCCTCTCCCCCCGCACGCCCAATCCTCTCGCTCTAGCCTCCTCCCATGGAAGCCCTCGTCATCGCCCTGATTCGCGTTGCCGGATCCCTGCCCGTCCTTCGCTGGGCCTTCGTCGGCGGACTGATCGCCGTCTTCATCGACCTCTCCGACCTGTTCCTGCGGCAGGCCATCGACCTGGGTGGACTGTCCAACTACCAGGAGTGGGACAAGTGGGTCGACCAGGTCTACATATGGCTGTTCCTCATCGTCGCCCTGCGCTGGGGCGGTTGGGAGCGGCGCGTGGCCGTGGGCCTGTTCGCCTGGCGGCTGATCGGCTTCATCGCCTTCACGGCCGGCGCCGGTCGCGGCATCCTGATCTACTTCCCGCACGTGTTCGAGTTCTGGTTCCTGTTCGTCGCCGCCCGTCCACACTGGCCTGCGCGGCTGCGACCCGGCTGGGCCGAGGCCGATGACGGAACCCCGGCGCCGCTCCGAGGGGCCGAGGCCGCGCGCTGGCTGCTCTTCCTCGCGGCCCTGAAGATCTTCCACGAGTACACCCTGCACACCGGCCAGTGGTTCGACAAGTGCGCCCCAATCGAGTTCATCGAGAACATTTCGAAGTGCATCGGCCCGGCCTGACAACCGCGCCGCTTCGGAGCCTCCGGTTCGTTGCGGGTGTGCTGGGAAAAAAACGAGGCCAGCCTGAGGCTTGGTGTGTTGGGTGTGTTGGGTGAGGTGGGTGTGGCGGATTTGTCAGTTGCGATCATGGGGTCTACTATAGCGAACATTTGTTTGCTAGGATAGTTGTTCAGGATGCAGGGGCGTGGTGGTGGAGGAGGTGCGGAGATGTCATTTCCACTGACGTACCAGACGACGATGACGATGGCGGCGGAGTTGGTGCTGGACTCGAACACGGCAGCGTATGTGCGCGAACGGGCGCTGCGCACGCTGATCCGTGAGCTGTCGCCGCTGAACGAGCGTCACCTGGAGGTGAAGCAGGAGCTGGGGATCGAGGACGGTCCGGCGGCGGCGAGGATCGACGTGGGCGCGGAATCGCGGGCCTACATGCAGGGTGTGCGCGACGGGATGGAGCGGGCGGAGGCGGCTGGGTCGACTGCGTCGGCTGAGGCGGTTGAAGGGGAGGACGAGGATGAGGGAGACGAGAGTTCGGACGGGGCAGCGGAAGACGAACCACCATAATCCCGGGGTTCTGCCGGCGCATGCTCGGCGCGGATTCAGACCCACGGATCGACAACAGGAGATCCACGATCTGCTGCTGGACGGCTCGGCCTCGAGTCTGACGTTGGTCGGGTACGGCGGGGCGATGGGCGGGGGCAAGACGCGGGCGATCGTCGAGTTGGCGATCGATGCGGCGCTGATGCATCCGGGCAACAACGTGCTGGTGGCGCGGCAGCATTACACCGATCTGTCGACGACCACGATGAAGGAGTTCGCTCGGGTTTGCCCGGAGCGCTACATCCGCCGACGTCAGGCGGCGCCGACTCCGCTGGTGCGGCTGGGCGAGCCGGGCTGCGCGTCGGCGGACTGGTCGACGGTGAACTTCCGCCATCTGACGGACTGGTCGGGGCTGGGCTCGCAGGAGTACGGGGCGGTGCTGATCGACGAGGCGGGCGAGGTGGCCGAGGAGGCTGCGCAGATGCTGTTGACCCGGCTGCGGCATCCGGCCCAGCTCCGGCGCTGGTTCGTGGCGGCGTCGAATCCGTGGCCGGGGTGGTTCGAGCGCTGGTTCGCGAAGCGTGAGCTGGACGAGGAGGCGCTGGGGCAGGCCGATGGTCGGGTGGTGTTCGTGCCAGCGCGGATCGAGGACAACCCGCACCTGCCCGAGCGGTACGCGGATCAGCAACGGGCGCTGCATCGGGGCGACTGGGTGGAGCGATTCATCGAGGGTCGGTTCGATGCGTTCGCGGGTCAGATCTACCCGCAGTTCGACGCGAAGGTGCACTTCTGGAGCGGGCCGCTGCCGCCCTTCGCGCGCTACGCCGGCGGGCTCGACTTCGGCGGTCTGTCGGAGGATGGCCACTGCACGGCGGGCGTGGTGGCGGGGATCACGGATCGACGGGCTCCGTGCGGCCCCAACGTGTTGATCCGACTGGACGAGTTCGAGGAACGCGGGGCGGATGCGATCCAGCGACTGGAGGCGTGGCAGCGGCGCTGGATCGGCCAGGTGGGACGGATTCGCTGGTGCGCCGACCGCACGCAGAGCGCCTGGATCGACCACCAGCGGCGCCAAGGGATGAACGTGGTTGCGAGCCGCGGCGGTGAGGGTTCGGTGTCCTGGGGCATCTCGCTGGTGCAGGAAGGGCTCGCGGCCGAGCCGCCGCGCTCGTTCTACACGGCGAACCTAAGGCGGTTCCCGGGTCGGATGCGGGAGTACCGCTGGGAGAGCAACGCGGGTGGGAACCCCAAACCGGTCAAGCGAAACGACGACCTGCTTGATGCCGACCGTTACATGCACGAACTGCTGCAGCAGGTTCCGCGCTCCACGAGCGGGCCGGAAATCGTGATCCTCAACGGTCCGAGGGGCAAGATGGCCCACTGGCCAGGGCGATGAACCTTGATCGGGCCGTTCCCGCTCCCCGACTTGATCGGGGACCAGCCCGGGCTTGGCCCGTTGAGCGGAACTCGGGGTATCCTGCTCTTGTTGTGCATTTGACGCTGCCGAATTCCTGCGAGACCCCGAGGTAACCCATGACGACCAGTGCGGCGGTCCCGCCGATTCGTCCCGACGAGATGTTGGCCGAGCAGCACGTCATCTGCCGCGACCTGTTCAAGATCTACAAGATCGCCGACCTCGAAGTGGTGGCCCTGCGCGGGCTCGATCTGACCGTCGGGCGGGGCGAGGTGCTGGCGATCGTCGGCGCGTCCGGGTCGGGCAAGTCGACGCTGCTCAACGTGCTTGCCGGTCTCGACGTGCCGTCGGCCGGTCAGGCCTACGTCAACAAGGCCGACCTGCTCGCGCTGACCGAACAGGAACTGGTCGACTACCGGCGGGAAGAAGTCGGATTCGTCTGGCAGCAGACCGGCCGCAACCTGATTCCCTACCTCAATGCGCAGCAGAACATCGAAGTGCCGATGATCCTCGCCGGGCGCTCGCGCAAGCACGCGCGCGAGCGGGCGATGCAGTTGCTGCAGGCGGTGCAGCTACTGGACAAGCGCAAGCAGCGGCCTGACCAGCTCTCGGGCGGTGAGCAGCAGCGCGTGTCGATCGGCGTTGCGCTGGCCAACGATCCGCCGCTGCTGCTGGCCGACGAGCCGACCGGTGAGTTGGACACGCACACGTCGGAGGAAATCTTCCACCTCTTCCGCAGTCTCTCGAATCAGTTCGGGCTGACGATCATCATCGTTACTCACGACCCGGCGATCGCCGCCCGCGTCGACCGCGTGGTCGCGATTCGCGACGGCACGATCGCGACGGAGACGGTGCGTCGGGTGGAGAATCCGGGCACCGAGATCGCCGAAGTCGTGCACGAAGAGTTCGCCGTGGTCGACGGCGCCGGCCGGCTGCAGATTCCCAAACCGCTGCTCGACCAGGTTGCCCTGGGTCGGCGCGCGTACGTCGATTCGCGGGAGGGCCGGATTGTGATCACGCCGGCCCACGAAGCCGACGCGGGAGATGAAGAGGCGGAGCGATGACCACTGTCCGCACGATTAACGGCGTCACCCCCCGCGGCGAGCAGGACCTCGTCGTTGACGTCCATGGCGTTTCGCGGCGATTCGTGGTCGGGGGCGAGGAGATCTGGGCGGTCCGCGACGTCTCGCTGCAGGTCGCGCCGGGCGAGTTCGTCGCGCTGATTGGTCGCTCGGGCTCGGGCAAGACCACGTTGCTCAACCTGATCGCGGGGCTCGACGCACCGACTTCGGGCCACGTCATGATCGACGGCGAGAACATCACCGAGTACTCCGAGCGCCAACTCACGCAGCTGCGGCGGCATCGGGTGGGGTTCGTCTTCCAGTCGTTCGGCCTGCTGCCATTGCTCTCGGCCTATGAGAACGTTGAGCTGTCGCTCAGGATCGCGGGCGCGGGCATCCGCGAGCGGCGCCGACGCGCCGATGAGCTGCTTGAGGCGGTCGGTCTCGCCGGTCGCGCCCGCCACCGTCCGTACGAACTGTCCGGCGGCGAACAGCAGCGCGTCGCGATTGCGCGGGCGCTGGCCAACTCGCCGGCGCTGATCCTGGCCGACGAGCCGACCGGAGAGCTGGACTCGACCACCGCCGTCTCGATCTTCCGGCTGCTGCACGACCTCGTGGTCGAGCAGGGCGTGACGATCATCACGACGACCCACGACCGCACGGTGATGGAGCTGGTGCCGCGGGTTGAGGAGATGAAGGACGGACGGCTGCTCGAACCGGAAGAGCAGGAACTGTTCCGCTATACGGTGCGCGACGAGCGATCGCGCTTCGCGGCCGAGCTGCCAACGGATGTGCAGGACGAGGTCTCGGCCGTGCGCACGCACGCCGCTGATTTCGCGCCGACCATGGACGAACGGATCGCCGCCGAACGCGCCGCCCACCCCGAACTGACCGAGGAGCAGGCGCGACAGGTGTTCGGCGGCGCTCGCTCCGCGCCCTCGGAGCCGGAACCGGAGGCGGTTGCGGCTTCCGTGGCGAGCGAGGCGCAGGAATCGGGCGACGACGCTGGGGATGAGACCTGGCGTCCGCAGATTCCGGACGCGGAGCCGCCGTCAGAGGAAGAGGCGACCTTCGCGCCGCCCGCCGGGGTCGAGCGCCCAACCTGGGCGCGTCCGCGCGATGAGTAGCGGACCCTCACCCCCCGCCTTCGCGGGGGCAGGCTCTAACCCTCTCCCTGAGGGAGAAGGGATTGGACTACGGTTCGGTTTCGATCCGGGTGAGGATGAATCGGCGGGGCTGCTGGTCCCAGCGAATCAGCCGATGCGGCGGGTCGATCTCGTACCAGGCGCGCGAGACCTCGACCCCGGGCGTCGCCACGACCTGCCAGACCACGACGTCGCCATCGGGTCCGCGCAGCGTGTCCTGACCACGCACGGCGACCTGGACCAACTGGCTGCGCCGCTGGACGACGTTGACCGAGCGGTAGGTCAGCTCGAGGTCCTGCTCGAAGGCCAGCGTCCGCCAGAGCCAGGCCGACGAGTCGTTATCGAAGGCGAACACGCCCGCCTCGACCGTCTCCTCGGTCACCTCGCCATCGTCATCGAGAACGACGTACGCTGACACCTCGCCGTCGCCATCGGCGCGGTACTCGGCCTCGGCGATGACCGTCTTCTCCGAAGACTCCGCGTGGCGTTCATAGCGAATCGGCTGGAGCGATTCGGCGTCAACCCAGACGGTTACGTCGTCCGTCACGACCTCGCCCGATTCGGTGTCAAGGCGGAAGCGCAGGGAGAGCAGGTAGACGTCGTCCTGGCGGATGGTCTCCAGCACCAGGGTGCCGCGCAGGACGTCGGTCTGGTCGAGGATGTTGTAGTGGAGCCGCTCGAAGTCGGGCCAGGCGATCTGCGCGACGGGGTCCTCGGGGTCGTCGAAGTTGCTCTCGGAGCCGCAGGCGGCGACGAGCACGGCGAGGCTCGCCACGACCAGGAGGAGGAAGGCGCGGGATTCCCGCCTGCGCGGGAAAGACGGAGTTGGGGGACGCGTCACGAGGCGCGCGGGCCGATTTCAGCCTCAGCCATGCGGCGCAGCGCCTCGGCGCAGTCTTCGCTGGACAAGTCGGCGTGGGTGACGAGTCGAATCTTGGTTCGGTCCGGGGTCGTGACCAGCACGCCGATCTGTTTGAGCTGCGCCTGGAGCCTGGGCGAGGGCGTTGGGTCGTGAGCCGTGTCGAGCTGGACGATGACAATGTTGGTCTGGACGCTCTCGGGGTTGATGTTGAAGCCGAGCTCGGCCAGTCCGCGTGCGAGCTGGCGCGCGTTGGCGTGGTCGTCGTGGAGGCGGTCGACCATCTGATCGAGGGCGACGAGTCCGGCTGCGGCGATGATTCCGGCCTGGCGCATGCCGCCGCCGACGAGCTTGCGCGTGCGCCGGGCCTCGGCGATGAAGGGCTCGTCGCCGCAGATCAGCGAGCCGACGGGCGCGCCGAGTCCCTTGGAGAGGCAGAAGGCGACGCTGTCGGCGGGGGCGGCGAGTTCGGCGACGCTGTGGCCCGAGGCGGCGGCTGCATTGAAGATGCGCGCGCCGTCGAGGTGGACGCGCAGACCGTGCTCGCGGGCGGCGTCGGCGATCTCCTGGGTGCGCTCGAGCGAAACGACGGTACCGCCGCAGAAGTTGTGCGTGTTCTCAAGCGCCAGCAGCGTCGTGCGCGGTTGGTGCATGTCGTCGGGGCGGACGGCGGCGGGAATGAGGTCGGGGTCGAGTCCGCCGTCGGGCTGGTTCGGCAGGGTCGTGGCGAGGACGCCGCCGAGGCGCGAGACGCCGCCGGCTTCTGCGCGGACGATGTGGGCGCGGTCGCCGACGAGGAGTTCGTCGCCGGCGCGGGTCTGGGAGAGCAGCGAGACGAGATTGGCCATGGTGCCGCTGGAGACGAAGAGGGCCGCGTCTTTGCCGGTGCGTTCAGCGGCGGTCTCTTCGAGCTTCGTGATCGTTGGATCCTCGCCGAAGACGTCGTCTCCGACATCGGCCTCGAACATCGCCTGGCGCATGGCCGGCGTCGGCCTGGTCACGGTGTCGGAGCGCAGATCGATCAGGGGCAAATCGGCGTTCTGGTCGGAATTGTGGTTGGCGGTCACTCGGCTGGTCCGTTCGATCGTTCCCAGATGGTGCGGAAGCCCTCGCCGCCGGTAATGGCGGCGATCGTGACGGCGCGTTCGCCATCGAGGAGTTGCTGTTGGATGCTCTGGATGTGGTCGGGGTCGGCGCCGAGGCTGACGAGGCGCTCGGCGATCTTCTCCCAGATGCCGGACTCGTCGAACGCACGGACAGCGCGGGGCCAGGGGAAGGAGAGGATGCGCTCGGGGAGCGGGAGTTTGGGGCGCAGCGACTTGAGGTGGCGGAAGCGCTCCTCGGCGGAGTTGACGCGATCGACGAGCTGGATGATCGGCGTATCGGGCGGGTCGGCGCGGAAGTCGACGAGCAGACGCGGTTCGAGCACTTCGAAGCGCACGATCAGGACCGCGGCGCGGTCGATGACGCGCAGGATTTCGTCGAGGTCGACGCCGTAGTCGTCGCTCATCGGGGGTCCGGTTCTGGCTAGCCGGATTCGTGGTCTGCTGTGTCTGAGTCTATGGACGCGGCGGGAGAGCGTCCAATGAGTCCGCCGGTCGGGCCGGCGGGGAGGGCGCCGATGCCGAGGAGGGCGTCGCGGGCGGCGTCGTAGCGCTGTTTGGCGCGGGCTTCGCGGTTGAGCAGGCCCTTGAGTTTGGGCGGCTCGAGCGGCTCGCCGTCGAGGAAGATGTCGTGCAGGCGGGAGAGCTGTTTCTGCCAGGCGTCGTAGGCGTCGCGATAGTCGGCCTGGCGTTGGGGATCGACTCGGACCATGGTTGTGCTGTTCTCAATCAGATCGGGTTCAGACGAGGTTGCGGTAGATGTTGATCTCGGCGGAGTCGAAGACCATGGCCTCGCGGACGGCACGACGGAGCTTGGCGAACTCCTGGTCCTGGGCGGCGAGCTCCTCGAACAGTTCGAGTTCTCGGAGGTCTTCGAACTCGGCGACGATCTCGACGGTCGAGGCTTGGCCGGTGATCGCATCCCAGACGGAGAACTGGGCTTCGATCCCCCGGGCGGCCTGGTAGTCGAGCGCGGCCTCGACGGCGCGGAGGAACTCTCCGTGCTTGCCCGGCGCGACGCGGCCGGAGAGGACTCGTCGGAACATCGGCATCGGATCGTCCCTTCGCTGTTCAGACTGGTTCGGCTGAGTTCTTCAGGTTGAGGAGCTGTTCCACCGTGTCGAGGTCTTGCTGGTGGTTGACGTTGGTGAACGATTTGAGTTGTGGGTCGTGGGGGCGGAGTTGGTCGGCTTCGAGGATGCGGTGCTCGACGAGAGGGAGCAGGGCACGGATTCGGCCGTCGCCGTCGTCCAGCAGATGGGTCGCGTGGGGGACGATGGATGGTCGGTAGGCGGCGAGTAGGGGTTGGGCGACGCCGTCGATGCGGGGCATGGCGATCTGCACGGCGTCGCAGGCTGCGGCGACGGCGCGCAGGAGTTCGGGTTGGAGGAAGGGCATGTCGCAGGCGACGGCGACGGCGAGGTCGTGGTCGACCAGTGGGAGCGCGGCCTCGAGTCCGGCGAGCGGGCCGCGGTCGTGGCGGTGATCGACGGCCTCGCGCCAGTCGACGCCGGGCAACGGCAGGAACTGCTGGTCGGGTCTTCGGGCGACGACGATGTCGTCGGTGACTTCGAAGGCGGCGAGGGCGCTCCAGTGCAGGAGCGGGCGTCCGCCGGCGTCGGTGGTCGCCTTGTCGCGGCCCAGGCGGCGGCCGAATCCGCCGGCGAGGATGATGACGGAGAAGGATTCGCTCATGGGTTGAGTTTAGGCTGCGGGCTGGAGGCGACGCGTGGATCTGCCCTTGCATGAGGCGTTGGGGATTACGCGGCCGGCGGTATTCGCGACGGTCGGCGGCGGGGGCAAGACGACGGTGCTGTTCGCGCTGGCGGCCGAGTGGGAAGCGGCGGGCGGTGAAGGTCTTACGGTCCTGACGACGACGACGAGGATGACCATTCCTCGGGAGGGCCGGACGATGCCATTGGCGATCGGCCGGGACGACGCGTTTCGCGCCGGCGCCCTGGACGACATTCGCTCGCGGGGGTTGTCCTCAGCCGTGGTTGGATCGGGTCGCGGGGACCGCGAGCGGGTGCTGGCGGTCGAGCCGTCCTGGCCTCGTCAGGCGGTAGATGCGGGGCTGGCGAGCCTGGTTGGGGCCGAGGCCGACGGCTCGCGCGGGCGGCCGTTCAAGGCTCCGGCGCTGCACGAACCGATCATCCCGGAGCGGGTTGACGTGGTTGCTGCGGTGATCGGAGCCGGTGTGCTGGGTCGGCCGCTGGACGAGCGGTCGGTGCATCGGCCGGAGATCGTGGCGCGGATCGCGGGAGCGGAGATTGGCGATGAGGTGACGCCTGAGCTGGCGGCGAAGGTGTTGACGTCGGCGGATGGCGGTCGGAAGGGGGTGCCGGAGTCGACGGAGTTCGTGGTGCTGGTGTCGGGGGCGGGGCGGGACCTGGAGGGGTCGAGGGCGTTGGCGTCGGCGGTGGGGGGTCGGGTGGTGTTGTGGGATGTGGGGTCGGGGTTGTTGGAATAGCCAGATACCGATGGCCAACTCCCGCTCTTCCATATTTGCTGACCGACACGAGCCAAGGTTTGCGACTAGCATCTACCCTTGATCTGGAACAAACGCCTGCGGCTCACCATTGGGAACTTCAACCATCGAAAAGTTGCTCTTGTCAACGAACTGCTCGAAGGCTCGAGCGTATGCATCGTTGGTCGTCGGGCTGACTACGCGGGACAGCTCTCTGCCGGCACGCGTAAGCGCAACCCCGTTGACCTTAAACTCGTCGGAATACTGCCTTCCCCTGATGGGCGACAACACCCAGTACCGCTTGCGAAACAAGAAGGGAATGCGTACAGCGATGTCCCCGGTGTTGGGCACCCGGCTGCAGTTGGTGTAGGGATACCACGAGTCGAAGTCTGTGATTATCAGGCCGTACTCGCAGAGTAGATTGAGAGAGTCGAACGACAAGCCATAGGGTTGCAAAGCGTTCGCGCTGGCTCGTCCGCCGAGTGATGGAACTCTCGCATCTAGATATTGCTTTCCATCTCCAGGAACTATCACACAGAGGGAACAAAGCTGCTCAAACACCTTGGCTACGTTGACATCCATGTCCTTTAGAATCGAAAGCGTTCTGAGTGAGGTGCTGCCTGGCTGAACCACCTCTCCAGCCAGTATCTCTGCCCACAAGTCTTGTAACTCGTCGGCGGAGATGTCTTGAGCGTGGTTGGAGAAGGGTGACGTCCAACTTGGGTCGGGCTCGTGGTTCCCAACTTCTTTGTCTTGCAGGACATCAGCTGCCTTGCTGAAGATAGTCCCCGTGTTGGACTGCTTTCTGTCAATCTGGATGTTGACGCTATGGCTGATACTCTCTGCGACCTCGATGTTGCTTGATATAGAGACGTCCGCGTTGTCCAAGATCCCGGATATGGCGTTGCCGTCCTCTAGAAGCGCGGGTAAGGATTCACTGAGGCCCTCGAACATGGTCTTTGTGGCCTCAACTGTGCCCTGAGCTTCTATCTGCTTGGCGTGGGATTCCTGTGCTGCCGTCCAAGAAGCAAGTTTCGCCCTAGCGACGTTAGGCAAGCAGCTTCCCAGATATCGGGCCAAGACAGACAGCGCGGGTATCGTTACTGGATCCATTAGATCTCTTCAGTTCGTTGTGCAAATCGCGTGGTGTAGTGGTCGGAATATCGTAGCGTGGTCCTGTCCCAGCGAAAGGCTGGCATCGGCGACGACCGGTGTTAAGGCCACGCTCGAGCTTGCTTGCTGTGGTGTTCGATGCAGAGTATCTAGCGGGATGCTGTGCACAACGTGGCGCGAAGGGGAGCCGGAACCCTCACCCCCCGCCTTCGCGGGGGCAGGCTCTAGCCCTCTCCCAGAGGGAGAGGGGATTTTCGGAGCTGGCCGCGTGTCGCGTGGGAGGGCCGGGTCTGCCCTTGGCGGAGCGCGTAGGCTCTGAGCACGAAGCGGCAACCGATGGAGATTCCCATGGCCAAGAGTGTTGAGGTCACGGGCGGGACGTTGGTGTATGACGAGTTCGGGGTTGGGGCGGGGACGATTGTCTTTGTGCACGATGCTGGAGGGAATCGCCTGAGCTGGTGGCAGCAGATTCCAGCGTTTCGGGACAGGTTTCGGTGCGTGACTTACGAGGTTCGCGGCTGGGGGCGAAGTCAGGATTTGTCGGGTGAAGGGGTGACGGCGTTCTCGCGTGATCTCGGCGAGCTGATGGACGGGCTTCAGATTGACAACGCGACGCTGGTTGGTCAGTCGATGGGCGGGTTCACGGTGATGCCGTATGCGGCGCGCAACCCTGATCGTGTTGACGCTTTGATGATGGCCGACACGGTGGTCGGGATTGGCGATGCCGCGATTCTTGCTGGACTAGAGGACTCGCTGGAGGCGGCCGGTTCGGCGACACCGGAGGAATGGGAGACTCAGATGTTTGGATCTGCCTACGTCGTGCGCTCGCCCGAGGGGGTGTTTCTCTACAACCAGATCCGCGCGCTCAACTCGCCGCCGGAGAGCTTCGCCGGGTACGGAGTTGAGCAGGGCGCCGCCAGCAACGACGAACTTGCCAACCTGACGATGCCGGTCGTCTTCGTCGCCGGCTCTGAAGACGCGCTGATCCCGGCGTCGCTGATCGAACAGGCCGCTGACCTGATTCCCCATGCGAAGTACGTCGAGGTTCCGACCTGCGGACACTCGGTGTACTGGGAACTGCCCGATCGGTTCAATGGGATCCTGGAAAAGCTGCTGGTCGAGGCGTACGGCTAGCCGCTTTGCGGACCGCTGGTCAGGAGCGGGTGATGAGTCGGATGATGGAGGATCCTCGGATTGACCCTCGGTTGAAGGCGGTGTTTGGGGGGTTGGCCGCGTTTCCGTTGCCGAACTTTGATACTCGGGAGGAGTTGATTGCGGCGATGAACCGGCCGGAAGTGCTGGAGGGTCTGCGCGCGACGCAGCTGTTCACGGAGGAGGAAGCGGAGGTGGTTGCGCCGTCTGCGGGGTTGACGATTACGACGGAGCGCTTCGTCTCGGCGCCGGACGGGAACACAATCCTGGTGTCGCTGATGCGGCCCCGTACAGACGGGCAGTTGGACGATCCGGCGCCCTGCGTGTACCACATTCACGGCGGAGGGATGGCGGTCACGTCGGCCTTCGATGCGGGCTACCAGGCATTGGGGCGGATGATCGCGAACCAGGGCGTGGCGGTGGCGATGGTCGACTTTCGCAACTGCGTGGTGCCGTCGTCGGCGCCGGAGATTGCGCCGTATCCGGCGGGTTTGAACGACTGTGTGTCGGGATTGAAGTGGCTGATCTCGAGGGCGGATGAGTGGGGCATTGACACCAATCGGATCGTGGTTTCGGGTTCGAGCGGGGGCGGCAATCTGGCGTTGGCGCTGGGACTGCGGCTGACCCGCGAAGGCGATGCGGGACTGATCAGGGGGCTGTACGCGATGTGCCCCGACATCGCCGGGAGCAGGCCGCGCGACGACCTGCCGTCGTCGATTGAGAACAACGACGTGTGGCTCGATTCGCACAGCAACTTCAGCAGATTGGGCTACGGGATTGAGACGTTCGAGGCGCGGGATCCTGAGGCCTGGCCGCTGTTCGCGAACGAGGAGCATGTCCAGGGGTTTCCGGAGACGGTGATCAGTGTGAACGAGTGCGACCCGCTGCGGGACGAGGGGATTGCGTTCTATCGCTTGCTGCTGCGGGCGGGTCAGCAGGCTCGGTGTCGGCAGGTGATGGGGACGATCCACGGCGGCGACAACATGGTGCTGCCGTGTACCGATCTGGCGTTGGCGACGGCGCGGGACATTGCGGCGTTTTGTCGGGGGGACTAGGCTCTTCGCGCTCGGCCGCGGCGGGACATTGGTTGGCGCGGGTTTTTCTGTGATTGGACTTCGGTGATCTGCTCGGCGTTGAAGCCGAGTTCGGACATTATCTCGGCGGTGTGCTGGCCGAGTTCGGGGAACCAGGGCTTGGCGCTGGGCGGGGTCTTGCTGAACTGGGCGAAGTTGCCGGCCATTGGGCGCTTGCCGACGCCGGGGACGTCTTTCTCGACGATGTAGCCGTTCTCGAGGGCTTGCGGGTCGGCGATGACGTCCTCGTAGTCGAAGACGCGCTGGTACATGATGTGCTCGCGGCGCTCGTCGAAGAACTGCTCCCACTCGTCGGTGGTCCGGTTCTTCATGGCGCGGGCCATGTGCGGGCGTAGGAGTTTGGACTGCTCGAGCCAGCGGAAGTCGCTGAGGGGCGAACGTTTCTGGCTGGCGTCCCAGCGCGGATCAGTGGCAATTTCGGGGATGCCGCCGAACTCGCAGAAGTCCTGCCAGGCTTCGTCGCCCTGGACGTCGACGTGGAAGGCTCCGCCGTCGGCGGTGAGGTAGGTGCCGGCGCTGCCCGGGACGTTGGGGTGATGCGGTCCTTCGCGTGAGAGCAGGGTGCCGGAGATCGAGGAGTGGTTGAGCTCCCAGGCCTGCATCCAGACCATGACTCCGTAGGCTGAGGTGCGCACCTTTTGTCCGATGCCGTGGAGCTCCCGGGCGGCGAGGGCGGTCATGATGGCGAGGGTGAGGCCCATCGCGCCGGAGGTGTCGCCGATCACGCTGCCTGCGATCATCGGTTGGGTTTCGGGGTCGCCGACCATGTTGGCGATGCCGCTGCGGACCTGGGCGTATTGGTCGGTCATGCGCTTGTTGCGGTCGGGACCCTCGTGGCCGAAACCGTTGGCGATCCCTTAGACCAGCCGCTCGTTGCGCTTCGCCAGCTCGTCGTAGCCGAGGCCCATGCGCTCGAGCGAGTCCTCGCGGAAGTTGCTGACGAATACGTCGGCGCGGTCGACGAGGCGCATCAGGACTTCGCGGCCGATGTCGGTGTGGACGTCGAGCGCGATCGAGCGTTTGCCGTGTGAGACGGAGAGGAACTGCGCGCCGGGTGTCTCGGGCGGCGCGGTCCAGTTGACGCCGGTGTGCCAGCGATTAGGGTCGCCGCCGGGCGGTTCGACCTTGACGACGTCGGCGCCCATGTCGGCGAGGAATCCGCCGACCAACGGTCCCTGGATGGCGATCGCGAATTCGACGACGCGCAGGCCCTGGAGCGGTTCGGGCATCGTTCACCTCGGCTTTCCGTGGCGATCATAGGCAGGCGCAGGTCGTGGCGTCGGACGCGTTGTCCCCCTCTCGCTCGAAGAGAAGGGACTTGAGGTTGGGGCTCTTATCCTGTCTGGGTGCAGCCGGCTGGCGTTTGAGGATTACGGACCATGACCTTTTCCTGGGAGCTGTGGCAGTTCACGCAGGGCGTGCGCTGGCGGATTGCGTTGTCGGTATCGGTTGGGCTGCTGGCGGTGGCGGCGGGGGTGGCCCGGCTGGCGTTGCTGGGTTGGATGGGGGCGCGGATTTTCGAGGGGGACAGCTTCGGTGATCTGGTTCCGTTGATCATTGCGACGGCAGCGTCGATCGCGGCGCGGTCCGTCTTCCTCTACGCGAAGGAAGAGGTCGCGAACGGGACGGCGCTGCAGGTGCAGTTCTCGCTGCGGCAACGGCTATTCGACCAGGTCGTGCGGCTGGGGCCGTCGCACTTTGATCGCAAGCGGACTGGCGATGTGACGGTGGGGGTGATCGAGGGGGTTGAACAACTGGAGACGTTTTTCGGGCAGTACCTGCCGCAGTTGATCGTGGCGGCGCTGGCGCCGATCGGGATTTTCATCTTCATGGGCTGGCTCGACCTGCCGGTGGCGGCGATCTACTTCGGCTTTGCGCTGGTCACACTCGTGCTGCCGCAGTTGCTGAAGCAGAAGAACGCGGAGGCGTCGCTGCGGCGGCGGGACGCATACGGCTCGTTCGCGGCGGACTTCCTCGACTCGGTGCAGGGTCTGGCGACGCTGAAGGCGTTTGGTCAGAGTGGTCGGCGCGGGGCGGAGTTGGCGGAGCGGGCGCAGGTGGTGTTCCGGACGACGATGGGCGTGCTGTTCCACAATGCGATCGCGCAGGGTCTGACGATCCTGGCGATCACGGTGGGAGCGGCGGTGGCGCTGTACGTTGGGGCGCTGCGGGTCGAGTCGGGGGCGATGGAGCTGGCGGAGCTGCTGGTGGTGCTGATGTTGGGGGTCGAGGTGTTCCGTCCGCTGCGAGAGTTGAGCCAGCTCTTCCACCAGGGGCTGCTGGGCATGGCGGCGACGGAGAGCGTGCTGGACATCGAGCAGGCCCAGCCGCTGACGCCGGACGCCGAGGCGGCGCCGACCGAGGTGGTTGAGCCGCGGATCGAGTTTGAGCACGTGACGTTCAGCTACCCGACCGGGCGTCGGCCGGCGTTGGAGGATGTCAGCTTTAGCGTTGAGCCGGGCAAGCGGATCGGCGTGGTTGGACGCTCCGGATCGGGCAAGTCGACGCTGGTCTGGCTGCTGCAGCGTCTGTACACGCCGCAGGAGGGGACGATTCGGCTGGGCGGGCGCGATGTCAACGAGTTGCGCTTCGCCGACATTCGCTCGCAGATGGCGGTGGTGTTGCAGGACACGTATCTCTTCCACGGGTCGGTGTTGGCCAACCTGCGGTTCGCGAAGCCCGATGCGACGGAGGACGAGATCCGCGCGGCGGCGGAGGCGGCGAACGCGCACGGGTTCATCAACTCGTTGCCCGAGGGCTACGGGACGGTGATCGGCGAGCGCGGGCACCGGCTGTCGGGCGGGGAGCGGCAGCGGATCGCGATTGCGCGAGCGTTGCTGCGCGATGCGCCGATGCTGATCCTGGACGAGGCGCTGTCGAGCGTCGATGCGGAGAACGAGGCGACGATCCAGGCGGCGCTGGATCGGCTGATGCAGGGCCGGACGACGCTGATCATGGCTCACCGGCTGTCGAGCGTGCGCGACTGCGATGAGATCCTGGTGTTGGATGAGGGACGGCTGGTCGAGCGCGGCGACCACGAGACGCTGCTGCGTGAAGGCGGGGTCTACGACTGGTTGATGCAGGGGCAGATGACCGATCCGAGTCTCGATGGGTTCGTCGATGATGCTCCGCCGGCGGAGCGGGCGGCGGCGGTCGGCGCGAGTGGTTCGCTGGCGATGCGCGACTACGGCGGTGGGGCGACCGAGGCGATCATTCGCGCGGAGGGCATGGGCTGGCGAGAAACGTCGGCGCGGTTGCTGGCGATGGCTGCGCCGTACTGGTTCAAGACCAGCCTGTCGTTCGGGACAGGGGTGGCGCACTTCTTTGGCGCGATTGCGGTTGGCGTGATCGGCGCGTTCATGGTCGCCAATGTGCGGGACGGGGAGTCGATCACGCTGCTGGCGGCGCTGTTGATCGTGGTGGCGGTGCTGACCGGTCTGTTCCGCTTCCTGGAGAACTGGGTCTCGCATGACATGGCGTTCCGGTTGCTGGCGGATATGCGGATCGCGTTGTTCCGCAAGCTGGATCAGATCGCGCCGGCGTACCTGTTGCGGCGCCGATCGGGCGACCTCGTGTCGATGGCGACTCAGGATGTGGAGACGGTCGAATACTTTTTCGCGCACACGATTGCCAATGCGTTTGTCAGCGTGGTGATTCCGGGCGCGGCGCTGATCACGCTGTTCGTTGTCGACTGGCGGCTGGGCATCGGGCTCGCGCCGCTGCTGATCCTGGCGGGGCTAAGCCCGCTGTTTACGCGGCGGATTGTCGACCGGCTGGGGTCTCGCTCGCGCGACCACCTTGGCGCGCTTAATGCGCACATGGTCGACACGCTGCAGGGTCTGCGCGAGGTGACGGCGTTCCAGCGCGAGCCGGAGCGCAAGACCGAGTTTGAGGGTCTGATGCGGGAGTACATGCCGATCCGGGGCGGATTCAACCGGCAGATCTCGGCGCAACGCACGTTGTTGGAGGGCCTGACCGGCTACGGCGGTCTCGCGGTGCTGACGATTGGCGGTGTGCTGGCCGTGCGTGGTGATATCGACTCGGCGCTGGCGCCGCTGCTGACGCTGCTGGCGATGGGCGCCTTCATGCCTGTGGCGGAGCTCGCGCAGGTCGGGCGTCGGCTGGGCGACACGCTGGGCGCGACGAGGCGCCTGACGGCCGTGCATAGCGAGCCGGTTGCGGTGCTGGACGGCCCCGGGGCGTCGGCGAACGGCGGCGACCGGGATGGGGCGGGCGTGTCCGAGGGCGCGTTTGCATCGGTCGGGTTCACGTACGAGGACACGCCTCGGGCGGCGCTGGATGAGGTCTCGTTCGACCTCAAGCCGGGCGGCACGGTGGCGCTGGTCGGTCCGTCGGGCGCGGGCAAGACGACGGCTGCTCATTTGCTGCTCCGCTTCTGGGATCCTCAGGACGGCAAGATCACGCTGGAGGACTCGGACCTGCGCACGTATCGGCTCGATGAGCTACGTGGGCAGGTGGCGCTGGTCGCGCAGGACACGTACCTGTTCAACGCGTCGATTCGGGCCAACCTCCAGGTGGCGAAGCCGGATGCGACTGAGGACGAACTGCTGCTGGCGATCGAGCGGGCCGGGTTGTCGGATTTCGTTGAGTCCCTACCGGAAGGGCTCGACACACCGGTCGGTGAGCGCGGCGCGCAGCTCTCGGGCGGGCAGCGTCAGCGCGTCGCGATTGGGCGGGCGCTGCTCAAGGATGCGCCGGTGCTGATCCTCGACGAGGCCACGTCTCATCTCGACGGCCTGAATGAGCGGCTGGTCCGGGATGCGCTGGACGAGCTGATGTCGGATCGGACGACGCTGGTGATCGCGCACCGGCTCTCGACGGTCAGGGACGCGGATCAGATCGTGGTGCTGGACGAGGGTCGGGTGGTCGAGATTGGGAAGCATGAGGATCTGGCGTCGGAGGATGGGCTGTATTCGCGGCTGGTGCGTCGGCAGTTGTCGGCGGCTCGACGGTGAGATGAGCGGTTCGCTGTCCGCTGCCGAGTTCGCCGCCAAATGGCGGGAGAACGCCAGGCGTGAGAGCGCCTCTTCGCAGGAACATTTCATCGACCTCTGCCGGCTGCTCAACGTGCCGACGCCTGCTGAAGCCGACCCTTCGGGCGAGTCCTACACCTTCGAGGCCGGGGTCGAGAAGCTGGGTGGCGGTCAAGGCTGGGCCGACGTGTGGAAGCGCGGGCACTTCGGCTGGGAGTACAAGGGCAACCGCGCCGACCTGGCCGCCGCCTACCGCCAGTTGCTCGACTACCGCGAGGACCTCGAGAATCCGCCCGCGCTGGTGGTCAGCGACATGGATCGGATCGAGGTCCACACCAACTTCACCAACACCCGACCACGGGTGTACGAGATCACACTCGATGGACTCGCGGGCGGCGGGGATACGACTGCGGAGGCGCTGCGCATCCTGCGCGGCGTGATGGTCGAGCCGGAGGAGCTGCGGCCGCGCCAGACGCCGGACGAAGTCACGCAGGCCGCCGCCTCGCGCTTCGCCGACCTCGCCCGCTCGATGCAGGAGCGCGGACACGAGCCCGAGACGGTCGCGCACTTCCTCAATCGCGTGCTGTTCTGCCTGTTCGCCGAGGATGTCGGCCTGCTGCCGCGACGCCTGATGACCGACCTGATCGAATCGCGCACGGACGACCCCGAGGCCTTCACCAGCGGGCTCGCCGATCTCTTCCGGCTGATGTCGGACCGCGAGTCGGGGCGATTCTTCGGCACCCAGCGGATCGAGTGGTTCAACGGCGGACTGTTCGACGACGATTCCGTGCTGCCCTTCAACAGCGACGAATTGCGCACCGTCGCCGACGCCTCCAATCTCGACTGGTCGCAGGTCGAGCCCGCCATCCTCGGCACCCTCTTCGAGCGCGGGCTCGACCCGGACAAGCGCGGACAGCTTGGCGCGCACTACACCGACCGCGAGAAGATCCTGATGGTCGTGGAGCCGGTCGTGATGACACCGCTGCGCCGGGAGTTCGCCGCGATGCAGGCATGCGTCGCTGAACTGATGAAGGATCGCCAGCCCAGCCCGCTCACGCGCGACGGATTGCGTCGCGCCAACCTGCCCAAATGGGAGCGGGACGCAGAGGCCGAGTGGCGCGGATTCCTCAAGCGCCTGCGCGACGTGCGCGTGCTCGACCCCGCCTGCGGCTCCGGTAACTTCCTGTACGTCACCCTGCGCCTGCTCAAGGACCTCGAACAGCAGGCCATCCGCTGGGGCGCCGAGCGGCTGCGCATCAGCGGCGAGTTCCCGCGCGTCGACCCGCACAACGTGCTCGGCATCGAGATCAACCCCTACGCCAAAGAACTGGCCGGCGTCGCCATCTGGATCGGCCATATCCAGTGGATGCTCGACCACGGCTACGGCTTCCCTCGAGACCCCGTCCTGCAACCGCTCGACAACATCGAACTCCGGGACGCCATCCTCGCCTACGACGAAGAAGGCAAACCCATCCCCGCCACCTGGCCGAATGCCGAGTTCATCGTCGGTAATCCGCCGTTCTTGGGGACCAAACTGATGAGGTTGTCCTTGGGAGACCATTACGTCGAAGCTCTGTTTGGAGCCTGGCGCGAGGCGGTGGCACAGGAGTCGGATCTGGCTTGCTACTGGCACGAAAAGGCACGCGTGCAGATTGCAGCGGGCACGTCAAGACGTGCCGGGCTGCTAGCTACCAACTCAATACGAGGCGGAGCGAATCGCAGAGTTTTGGACGCTGTAAAGGAGAGCGGAGACATCTTTGTCGCGTGGTCTGATCAGCCGTGGGTCGTGGACGGCGCGGCAGTTCGAGTATCGATTGTGGCTCAGGACAATGGAAGTGAAGAGATTCACCTGCTGGACGGCGAGATTGTAGGGGCAATCCACGCGGACTTAAGTGGTGGACTTGACCTCACCAATGCCAGGGGTCTTCCCGAGAACGTGGGCATCTCGTACATGGGTGACACAAAGGCAGGGGCCTTCGAGATATCGGGCAAACTCGGCCGCGAAATGCTAAAGCTCCCTTCTAACATCAATGGTCGGACGAATGCTGACGTTGTCGTTCCTTGGATCAACGGCATGGACATCACGCGGCGACCTCGCGATATGTTCATTGTCGACTTCGGCACCAACATGTCGGAGGCGGAAGCTGCCAGTTATGAAGTGCCATTCGAACATGTCAGGGAGCATGTATACCCAGTGCGATCCAACAACAGGCGAAAGGCCTATAGGGAGCGCTGGTGGATTCACGCCGAGGCTCGGCCCGCTATGCGCGAAGCACTGGCGCCTTTGAAGCGATACATCGGAACCTCAATGGTTGCGAAGCACAGGGCATTTGTTTGGCTTCACGTGGCAACCAACCCGCACAATGTCGTGATCGTCATCGCCCGAGAAGACGACTACGCCTTCGGCGTACTCCACTCTCAAGCTCACGAACTCTGGTCGCTGCGAATGGGCACCTGGCTCGGAGTAGGCAACGACCCCCGCTACACGCCGACCACCACCTTCGAGACATTCCCTTTCCCCTGGCCACTCAACACGCACGACGACGCCCTGACGCCGGAACAGCACAAGCACCGCGACGCCATCGGCGCGGCAGCCAAGGAGCTGGATGAGAAGCGGCGGCTCTGGCTCAACCCGCCGGAGTGGGTCCGCGAGGTTGCCGACGTGATCCCTTCGCTGCCGCCGCGTCTGCTGCCGGTCGATGAGGAGGCCGCGGAGCAACTGAAGCGGCGCACGCTGACCAATCTCTACAACCAGCGGCCGACGTGGCTCGACAACCTGCACCGCACGCTCGATGCTGCGGTCTTTGCGGCCTACGGCTGGCCGGCTGATATCGGCGACGAGGAGATGCTGGAGCGGTTGCTCAGTCTCAACCTGGAGCGGGCGTCGGGGTAGCGACGGATCGAGTTGTAGCTCCAAGTGGGACAGATTGAAAGTGCCACATTCAATCTGCATGCCTGTTTTCGCCGTTCTCGGCCGCAACACGCCCGAATTCGCCCGTTTTGACAGACTCGAGTCCGGAAAGTCGTGCAGATTGAAGACGGCACTTTCAATCAGCACGTTGGGGCTCCGGCCTGCGTGGGCCGCCGCCTGCGCGGGGGCGACATTGTTGGGGGACGCGGAAGGGCCCTCACCCCCCGCCTTCGCGGGGGCAGGCTCTAACCCTCTCCCTCAGGGAGAGGGGATCAGAAGGGAACCTCGGTGTAGGGGCCGTCACCCCCCTTCGCGGGGTACGCTCTCACCCTCGGGGAGAGGGGCCGGACGGGGAGTTGGCGGACCCGGTTTCGGTTCGAACCGGGGCGCAGCGTCGATGTGACGACGTGGACCGGGGTACCTTCGGTGGTGCGTGAATAGAGCCTCGGCGTCTGGGTTTGGCCTGGTGTGGTTGCTGGTTTCGGCGCTGGCGGTTGTTGGTGGGTTGCAGCTTCTGCGGAGCCTGGTGTCGGGGCTTTCGGTGCACCTGGGGCAGGTTCGGGATGTCCCGCCGGCGGAACTGGCGATCCTGATCTTCGCGATTTTCGCGTCGGCGTTTGCTGCTCCGCTGGCGCGGCGGGTGCTGGGGACTCGTTGGGCGTACGCGGGTCTTACCGGGGCGCTGGCGCTCTTGCGGCTGGCGGAGCAGTTTACGTCGGACGTCGATGCTCGACTGGCGATTGCGATCGCCGGGGTAGTGGTCTGGCTGTGGTTCATGCCGCTGTTGTTCGCGCGCGGTTTCGAGGATGAGTCGCGGGTGGGGCCTACGGGCGTGTTCGCGCTGCTGGTGGGGCTCACCGTGGATACGGCGATTAAGGGTGCGTTTGGCACGCTCGACCTGGGCTCGGCGCCTGGACTTGCGCCTCAGCTCACGACGGTTGCTCTGACGGTTGCTTTGCTCGCATTGGTGGTCTGGTTGGCTCGCTCTTCGGACGACGTGCCCGATCGCGGCTCGGAGCCGAGGTTGGCGTTCGTGATTGGGCCGGCGATCGCGTTGCATCTGTTGATCTTCCAGAATCTGGGCCACCATGCAGCGCTGATCGGCTGGTCGTTGCCGGCGGTGTTCGCCTGGACGACGCTGGCGAACCTGGCGGCGCTGTGGGTCGTGGTTGGATGTGGACGGTCCGGTATCGGACGGTTCCGCTGGATGCGCTTCGCTGCGGCGGCAGTGCTGATCGTGGCGGTTGCTCCGACACCTCCGGCCTGGCTGGCGGCGCTGGGCGCGCTGCTTGGGCCGACCGCGATCTCCGTCCTGTGGATGGCTTCTCTTGGCGGACCTGACGGTCGTCGTGCGGGTGGGTTGATTCTGCCGCTTGGCCTGATGGCGATTCCGATTGTGCTGTTCGGTTGGTATGCGCACTACGAGATCGAGATAGCGATTCCTCAGTGGGTGATACCGGTTGCGGCGGCGGTCGTCATCGCTGTGCCCGCGCTGGCGCCGGCGCGTGAGATTCCGACATCTCGTTGGTCCGGCGCAAGATCCGTCGCCGTTGCATCACTCGTGCTGCTCTTGCTTCCGTTGCATCAGTTTCTGAACTGGAACGAGCCAGATGACCCACCCAACAGCGATGGGTTGCGGGTCGCGACGTACAACATTCACCAAGGATTCGACCTGTACGGCCGGCACGATCTGGAGGGAATCGCGCTCGCGATCGAGGAGGCGCAGGTTGAGGTTGTTGCGCTGCAAGAAGTGCCGCGCGGCTGGGTGGTGAACGGGTCTGTCGATGCGCTCGGCTGGTTGGCTCAACGTCTGCGGATGCATTGGGCGTGGGGACCCGCGGCGGACCCAAACTGGGGCAACGCGATTCTGAGCCGGCATCCGATTCTCGATGTTGTCAATCGACCGATGCCCAACAACGAGGATCTGCTGTTCGACCGCGCGTACATGGTGGCCACGATTGATCTGGGTGATCGACGGGTGCAGGTTGTGGCGACTCACCTGCACCACATTGAGCGTGAGTCGCGCCATCGGCTGCCCCAGGTGCGGGCGTTGCTTGATAGCGTCGACTGGAGTCAGCCGACGATCCTGCTTGGCGATCTCAACGCCCAGCCGCATCATGAGGAGCTTCGGCTGCTGCGGTCGGCCGGGCTGTCGACGGTTCAGCCGCCGGTGGCCACCTACCCGGCGGACCGACCTAGGCGTCAGATCGACTACGTGTTGACGACCGATCATTTCGCGTTCGTCGATGTGTATGCGCCTGAGACGACGGCGAGCGATCACCTGCCGCTCGTTGCGACGCTTGAGTAGCCCGTGTTCGATTGCAATTGCCCATACTGATCGGCAGAATCGACGTCGTTTCAGAGTCGGAGCGACGGACGGGACGGGAGGGCAGTGATGGTGTTCGGCAGCGGACGGCGAGCGACGATTGCGGCCTTGAACGCTGCGTCCGAGGTGGTCGAGACGGCGCGTGGACCGGTCGAGTTCGCTCGTCACGGCGAGGCGCCGTATGTGCTGATCATGCACGGCACGCCGCAGGGCCACAACGCGAGTTTCATCGGAGCACCGTTGGAGGCAGCGGGTTTCGGCACGATCACGCCGTCGCGGCCGGGATATCTGCGGACTCCGCTGGCCAGCGGCCGGACGTTTGCCGAACAGGCGGACGCGGCGGCGGCGCTGCTGGATGAGCTGGGCATCGACGAGGTCGCCGTCTACGGGATCTCGGGCGGGGGACCGAGCAGCATTGAGTTTGCGGCGCGGCATCCTGAGCGAACCAGGGCACTGATGCTCGAGGTCGCGATTTCGCAGCGATACACGCCGGAGGTCTCTGATCTAACCGTTGCGCTGACGATGAACTCGTTCGTGTTCTGGCTGCAGGGTCTGCTGTTGCGGTTCGCGCCACGATTCACGGTGCGTCAGTTCCTCAAGATTGAGAGCACGCTCGACTCGGCGGATCAGTCGCGCATCGCGGACGATGTGGTCGGCAGCCCCGCCAAGATGGAGCTTCTGCGGGAGTTGTCTGCGAATGCGCCCTTCGATCTGTTGCGCGCCGGATTTGAGAACGATATGGAGCAGTTCGCCGCGATCGATCGACTGCCGCTCGACGAGGTGCGTTGTCCCACGCTGATTGTGCACGGCACGCACGACGGCGACGTGCCGTATCGGCACGCTGAAGACGCCGCTCGCGAGATTCCGGGGGCGGAGTTGTTCACGGTGGAGAAGGGCTGGCATCTGCTTGCGCTGAGCGACGGCGACGGCGCCTATCGGCGTGCTGAGATTGACTTCCTGAAAGAGCATTTCGTCGCGTAGGCAACTCGCTGCGGTGATATCGTGGGCGATGGTCCTGGCCCTGCCGGGGCCGTTTCGTTGGATTCCCTGATGAGCCACGCCGATCCTTACGCTCCAACTGCCGCGACGGTTGGATTTGCGCTGCCGCATCGCACCAAGATGCTGATCCTCGGCAGCGCGGTCGTGGCGATGTTCCTGTCGGCCGTGCAGCACTCGATCGTCGCGACAGCGACGCCGGTGCTCGCTGCCGACCTGGGCCGCTTCGACTTGATTGCGTTCATGGAGTCGGCCTTCATGGCGACGTCGATGCCGGCAGTGGCGATCGCGGGTCGGCTGTCGGATGTGTACGGGCGCAAGCCGTTCCTGTTGGCGGGACTGGTGATCTTCGCCGTGGCGACCGCGCTGGCCGGTTTTGCCACGTCGATGGAGATGCTGATCGGTTTCCGCGCGCTGCAGGGCATCGGTGGTGGGATCCTGATGGGTAACTCGTTCTCCATCTCCGGGGACCTGTTTCCGCCGGTGGAGCGGGCGAAGTACATGGGCATCTTCGCCGCGGTCTTCGGAGTCGGAGGTCTGGTCGGTCCGCTGCTGGGCGGGCTGATCGTCGATGCGTTGAACTGGCGCTGGGTGTTCTGGTCGATCCTGCCGCTCGCGGCGCTGGCGTTCGCGTCGATCGCGTTCATCATGCCGTGGCTGCGGCCGCCGCCGCGCAGGGTGGCGATCGACTGGTTGGGCATCGGCGCGATGCTCTTGATGCTGATGCCGGCGATGCTGGCGCTGGCGCTGGTCTCGACGGGGACGGCGTGGCTCGACACCAAGACGCTGGTGCTGTTCGGGGTCTCGATCGTCGGAGTGCTGGCCTTCATCGCCGCGGAGCGTGCCGCCAAGGAACCGATCCTGCCGGGAGAGTTGTTCCGCGATCACACGTTCCGGGTGGCGGCGATCGTGATGATGGCGACTGGTGGTGGCCTGTTTGGGGTGTCGTTCTTCCTGGCGTACTTCATGCAGGGTGTGCTGGGTTACACGCCAACGGCCTCGGGCCTGCTGCTCAGCACCGAGATCGTGTCGATGGTGGTCATGGCCTCGCTCGCCGGCCAGGTCATGTCGCGTACCGGTCGGTACAAGATGCTCGCGATCATCGCGAGCGTGGTGATTGCCGTCGGGGCCTGGCTGATGACGCAGCTCAGCGCCGACTCGGGCGCCGTTGACGTGGTCTGGCGGCTGGTGCTGTTTGGCAGCGGGCTGGGATTGCTCTTCCCCTCAATCATGACCGCGGCACAGAACGCGCTGCCGCAGAGGATGCTGGGCACGATCTCGGGGGCGACCCAGTTCTTCCAGGAGATCGGCGGGATCATCGGCGTCACGCTGATCGGCGCGCTGGTCACCGGGCGTCTGACGAGCGAGTTGGCGGCGCGACTACCGGCCGACCTGGCCGCACGCGCCGACCCGACGCAGCTCTTGAATGAGGAAGCGAGGGCCGGTCTGCTGGCGGAGATTGGCGAAGCTGGTCTGATCCAGATCCTGACCACGCTGCCCGAGGCGCTGGCGGTAGCGATCACCAACAACTTCTGGATCTCGGTTGGGGTCGGGGTGATCGCACTCTTCGCCGTCCTGACCTTGCGGGAGAAACGGCTGCGTACCGGGGAGCACGACTTGCCCGAAGTGCCGGAGGGTGCGCTGGGACCAGCACCGGCAGCAACGGCGAGCGCCAATGGGGCGAACGCGAACGGTGCACTTCGCGCCGGTTGGACGGACGACCCGACGCCGGTCGCTCGGATCCGGCCACAGCGCTGACGACCGGAGACGGGCATTCGGTACATTGTGGTTGCTGGGCGATTACTGGGCGGTTACTGGGCGGTCATCCGGCGGTCATGGGGTCGCCGACCTGGGAGTGAGGGCTTTGACCGATGACGCAACGCAGCAACGCTTACCCCGAACTTGAACGCGACCTGCGTTTCTTTCCCCTGGGCGTCGACGAGCCGACCCACCTGACGTCCGCGCAGATTGAGCAGTACAACGACAAGGGCTACGTCTTTCCGGTTGACATCTTCTCGCAGTCGGAGATCGAGTCGATCCGCGGCTACTTCGATGAGCTGCTGCCTAAAGCGCTTGAGGCGGGCTGGAACAGCTATGAGCTGACCAACTGGCACAAGCACTGCCAGGGTGTGTGGGACATCGTCACCGACAGCCGGATCCTCGACATCATGGAGGACATGCTGGGCGAGACGGTGATCCTGCGACACAGCCACTTCTTCGCCAAGCTGCCCGGCGACGGAATGCGGGTGAGTTGGCACCAGGACGCGTCCTATTGGCCGATCACGCCCAGCAAGGTCGTCTCCGCCTGGCTGGCGATCGACGACTCGGATGTCGGCAATGGGGCGATGCAGGTGATTCCCGGCTCGCACCTCAAGGCGCAGGTCGAATTCCGCGACAGCGATGCCGACGAGCACAACGTGTTGAACCAAACCGTTGAAGATCCGGAGCAGCACGGCGATCCACCGGTGGCACTGGAGTTGAAGGCCGGGCAGATCTCATTACACAGCGACTGGGTCCTGCACGGCTCGGACCCGAACGAGTCGAACCGTCGGCGCTGCGGTCTGGCAATGCGTTACCTGTCGAAGGATGTGCGCGCCTACAACGGATGGAACGAGAATTCGATCGTCTGTCGGGGCAGCGAACCGACGGGCCACTGGGCCAATCATCCGCGTCCGGACGGCGAGTTGATTCCGATCAAGGAAGGCGTCGAGGATCCGACCTCGGTGAGCATGGAACAGCGAAACGGCGACGACTAGGCGAGTCGAACGGCCCGTCCGGTTCTGTTGGACTCCCGCATCGCCTCGATCGCGATCTGCGATTGCAATCCGTCCACGAAGTTCGGCGACGGTGAGTGGCCACTGTCGATGCCCTGGGCGAACGCCTCGATCAGCCGAGCGGATGCGGTGATCGCTCCCCCTGCGCCGACCTCGGCCTGATCGGTCGGCGGCTCGACCCTGGTCAGGCGGTCTTCGCCCGCTCGGGCCAACGATACTTCTCCCTCCGAGAGCATGCTGCCGGGTGAGGTCGCCAGGATGGTCCCTTCAGAGCCGGCGATGACGATGCGCATTCCCAGGGGCGGGTCGGTGACCCAGGACATCGAGAGGGTCGCGACGCCGCCGTTGACGAAATCGAAGGTGGCGCTGATGTGGTCTTCGCTGGTGAACTGGGGATCCAATTCCTCCTCAGGAAATGAGGCCATCCGCGCCGATACGGCGGCCAGGTCTCCGAACCACTGTCTGAGCCGATCGATGGCGTGCGAGCCGAGTTCGTTGAGCAGTCCTCCGCCGTGCGCGGGATCGAGCCGCCAGGGTCGCTCGAACTCCAGCATCGGGTTGGTCGTCTGCAGGTCGAGGCTGACGTGTCGGACGTCGCCGATTTCGCCATCGGCGATCAGGCGCTCGACCTGTTGGCGCAGCGGTGCGAAACGGAACTCGTAGTTGACCATTGCCGTGAGTGCGGACGCGTCGGCTGCCTGGAGCATCGCTTCCGCGTCGGGGATGTTGGTGGCGAACGGTTTGTCGCAGAGCACGTGCTTGCCGGCGGCGAAGGCGGCACGGCAGAGGTCGAGGTGCATGTGCGGTGGTGTGTGGATCGCGACGGCGTCGATTTCGGGTCGGTCGATCAGCGCCTGGGCATCGCCGGTCGAGTAGGGAATCTCGAGTCGCTCGGCAAAGTGGGTCGCGCGATCGGGGCGGCGGCTCCAGAGCCCGGCCACCTCCCAGCCGGCTTCGCGGAAGGCGGGCACAGAGACGCGCGTGCCCCAGCCTGTCCCGAACATGCCGACTCGCTTGATTCGCTCGGTTGTCATTGGATTCCAGGGCCGCCAATCGGCGCGAGTATAGGGCTGCCGCCGCCCTCGGATCTCCGGCCTGCTGAGAGCGTTAGCCTCGGATGGCGCGAAGAGCGTCTAGGAGGAGCCGAACATGGAATTGCTATTCACCGGTGGACGAGTGTTGACGATCGATGCCATGGATCGGATCGCCTCCGGTGTCGCGGTGCGCGACGGGAGGATCGTGGCGGTCGGCGACAGCGCCGACGTTCACAATGCAGTCGGCCCCGATGCCACTCACGTCGATCTGCGCGGTCGCGCACTTGTACCGGGGTTCTGCGACCCGCACAATCACTTCTCGATGACTACGTTTGAGCCGCGCTCGGTCGACTGCCGCAGGCCGCCACTGGCGAGCAAGTCGGCGGTGCTCGACGCAATCGCGGCGGCCGCGTCCGGCAGCCCCGCCGGACAGTGGATCTGGGGGCTGGGCTTCTCGCAGAGCGAACCGGGCATCGTGACCGACGACATGCTGTTTCGCGATGAGCTGGACGAGGTCGCTCCGAACAACCCGGTGTGTGTGATGGATTCGTCGTATCACGCCTGCTACGCCAACTCGGCTGCGCTGGCGATGGTGGGGATCGACCGCGACACGCCCGATCCGCGGGGTGGGAACATCCTGCACGACGACAGCGGGGAGCCGAACGGCGTGCTCTGGGAGCGGGCGATGGACCCGGTTCATCACGCGACGATGCGTTCGTACATCGACACGTTCGGTCCCGACGTGGTGGCCGGACTGGTGGAACAGAACGCCCTGCGCCATCTTTCGCACGGGATCACGAGCGTCGGCGACGCCCTGGTGATGCCCGAGAGCGCGGAGATCTACCGGCTGACCGACGAGCGCGGACGGTTGCCGATCGCGATTCACCAGATGCGCGGCGGCCCCGGATTCTTCGCGGCGCCCGAGGACGCTGCTGCCGGCGCCTACATGGACGATGACGTCTCCGACCGCCTGCGCGGCGGGATTGTCAAGATCTTCATGGATCCGGTCTGGCCCTCTCCAGCAATGGAGCTCTGCCATCCCGACGGCACGACCGAGCCGGTCGGCGAGCCGTACTACGGGCAGGAGGAAGTCGACCACCTGGTGCTCGATGCGGCGTCGCACGGACTGCAGGTGGCGATTCACTGCATCGGCAACCGGGCGGTGGAACAGGGGTTGAACGAATTCGAGCGCGCGCTGCGCGAGACCCCCGGCGACGATCGCCGCTTCCGGATTGAACACTTCATGTTCGCCACGAGTGAGCAGATCGAGCGTGCGCAGTCGCTCGGGGTGATGATCTCGCACCAGCCGCCGTTCCTGCATTTGCTTGGCGACTATTTTGAGCAGGCCACCGCTCAGCCGGGGATTGACGCGGTTCCGATGCCGTATCGCTCGATGTTGGATGCTGGCGTCCACGTGGCATCAGGGTCCGATTTCCCCTGTGCGCCGGTGCCTCCTCTACTTGGCCTGTATGGACTGACCACGCGAACGTCGCGCGATGGCACGGTGATTGCCGCCGACGAGGCGATCCATCCGCTGGAGGCGCTGCGCACGTACACGCTCAACTCGGCCGCGGCGATGTTCCGCGACCACGAGGTGGGCTCAGTCGAGGTCGGGAAGCGCGCCGATCTTGCGGTGCTGAGCCACGATCCGACGCTCGTTGACTCGACCTACATCCGCGAGATCGTAGTGCAGCAGACGTACGTGGACGGGGAGTTGCTGTACTCGGTCTAGGGGGTTGGTTTGCGGGCGTGGACGAGGAAGCTGGGGGTGAAGATTTCCAGTTCGCCGGCTTCGACCAGGGCATCGGCGGCGATGTTGAGGAACGTGGCGGTCTCGCCGGTGCCCGCCGGGACGATGCGCAGCAGCTCGAGGAACTTCGTCACTGTCTCCGTGAAGCGCCGTCCAGTCGGAGTTCGGGCCCATGAAGACAGCGAGAAATCGCGTCCCTGGAGCGCCATGTACCACGGGGTTAGCGGGTTGCCGTTCTCGGCCTGCTGATCGATCGCCTGGATGATCTCGAAGCCGGCCTGTTGAACGGTCTCTACCTGTTGCCCCGTGGTGAGCAGGTCCGGCGTCGCGTTATTGGTCTCGATGCGTCTGCGAAGGTCCTGATGACGGGCGTCGTTGGCGTCGAACTTGTCGGTGAAGCACCAATCGACGATGGCGATCTCGCCGCCGGGCTTGACCAGGCGGTACAGCTCCTGGAAGAGGAGCAGGTTGTTGGGGGCGTGACAGACCGCCTCGAAGGAATAGATGGCGTCGAATGTCTCATCTTCCAGCGGTACGTCCATGAAGTTGGCATAGAGGAACTGGCAGGTGTCGTTGAGGCCCGCCTTGGCTACGAATCGCTCGCCTCGGGCGATCTGCAAGGGGCTGAAGTTGATCCCAGTGATGCTGGCGCCGGTGGCTTGCGCAATGGTGATCATTGGCCCGGCGACGCCGCAACCGATGTCTGCGACTTTCATGCCCGGTTTGAGACGCAGGATCTCGCCGATCTCGCGGTCGTGCCGTCGTTGAGACTCGGCGAGGTTCTCCCCGGGACGACGCGGCGAGAAGTGGAAGGTGGTGCCCCAGCCGAACTCGTAGAACCGCGTGACGGCGTCGTAGAAGCGGCTGACGAGTTTCGGCTGCTGCTCGATCCGGGCGGCGTCCTCCTGCGATTCGCTCAGTTGCTGAATCTGGTGGTAGTCGCGCAGTGCCTGGCGAGGATTGCCGCTGCGTTGTTCGTCTACGTCAGTTGGCACGGCGTCACCTGGCCTCTCAGAAGGCGCCCGGAATCTGCGGTCTGTATCAGCCGTCGTAGCCGTCGACGACGACGAGTTGTGACGTCAACGCTCGGTGGCGAAGCTCGTCGAGAGATCGAAAGTCGTCGGACTCGATGAATGCGACGGCAGCGTCACGGCTGTCGAACTCCATGATCACGAGTCGCTCGGGCGACCAATCACCTTCGAGCACCGCGACGTTGCCGCCCCGCACGAGGAAGCGGCCGCCGTGTGCGGCGAGGGCCTCGCCAACCGGTCCGACGAATTCCGAGAATGCCTCCTGGTCGATCACTTCGTTGTCGATGACGACGTAGCCCTTCATGGCAGCCTTTCCTCTCGTGTGAACCCGCGCGGCCGTTGCGTAGGGTAACTGGCGGGGATGTTGCGGCGGGCGGAGTCATTTGCGCGTTCCCTCAACTTCGACCGTCACGATGTCGATGCCGTAGTACTTGCGATGCCGGACGGCGCTGGCATAGAGGCCGAGCAGGCGGAACGAGAGATCGTTCACCTCGGGCGTCTCGGTCTGCTCACTGATGTACGCGATTCGATCCTCAATGTTCTCCTCGGAGAAGAGGGCGAGGAACTCCAGCTCCACCGAACCGGAGCCCGGACGCGCGTTGAGCACGACGCGCGGGGGCTGCTCGGCCTCGTGGTCCTCGCGCAACTGCATCATCGCCGAGAGGGTCTCCTCGCCGGCGGCGTGCAGACGGTCGATTGATGCCTGGTTCCATCGCAGACCGGAGCCGAGTTTGCGCAGGAAGGCCTCGATGTCGGGCAGGGCCGACAGGTCGAGGACCGTCTCCAGCCGCCGACGCCGCGCGCCGGTCAGTTCCAGCACGAGGGTCAGCAGGACCGCGAGCAACACGCCGACGAGTACGCCGTTGCTCAGCACACCGACCCAGGCGCCGCCGATGGAGTCCAGCAAGCCGGTCTGACTCTGCAGGCCGAAGCAGGCCGCGAGCGGCAGACCGGCGATGAACGCGCGCTGCCGGTTGAGCCCCTCGCGTGTCACGCTGCGCATGCCCTCGGCGAAGAGCAACCCCATGATCACCATGAGCAACGCTCCGCTGACCGGACGGGGGATGGTGAGCAGCATGGCCACCGCCTTGGGCAGCAGCGCCAGTACGACCAGGATGACGCCCATGACGATGCCGACTCGCCGCGAGGCCACCCCGGTGAAGCTGAACAGGGGGAGCGTCGAGGCCGTGTAGGGGATCGCGGGCGGGGTACCCGCCAGTCCGGAGCACAGCACGGCCACACCGCAGACGTTGAGCGTGCGCTGCACGCCGCGGAAGTCGACGGTCCGAGGTATGCGCACGGAGGCCTGCTGAATCGTGGCGCTCTCGCCGCTGGCTCGGACGGAGAGCACGAGATTGATAATGAGGAAGACGAGCAGCAAGGCCCAGAAGTCCTCGCTCAAGACCGAGGCGAAGCCGGGCCAGCCGCCGACCTCGGGCAGATCCATCCAGGCAGCGTCCCGAACTCGTTGCACGTCGTAGACACCGAGCGCTACCGCCACGATGCAGCCGCCGACGGTGGCGATCGGCAGCGCCCAGAGGCTCCAGAGGCCGGTCCCGCGCAAGATCAGCAACGCCGTCAGAGCCAGGGTCGCCAGGCCCACTGCAGGTCCGGCGATGTCGGAAGCGCCTTCAGGTACGTCGTTCAGCCGCTCGAGCGCGATCGGCATCGCCGTGAGCGCGATCATCATCAACGCGGCGCCGGAGACGACCGGCGTTATCAGGCGCCTCAGGCGCGCCAGCCAGGCGGCGACGGCGAACTGGATCAGCGATGAGACCACGACCAGGCTCGACATCAACGCCAGGCCGCCCGCTTCGACGGCGAGCACGCAGACGGCAAGAAAGGTGACGCCCGGACCCAGCATCAGGAGGTGGCCCGGCCCGACTCGACCCAGCCGCGACGCGTGTAGCGCCGTGGCGAGCCCGGCGACGATCAGCGAGCCAACGATCGCCCAGGCGGCGTAGCTGCCATCGTCGTTGAAGGCCGCAGAGAAAATCACCACGAACGTGACCGTGGTCGTGACGGCGAGGACTGCGCCCTGAAAGGCCACGTTGAGCGTCAAGAGCCGCGGCGCCGGCTCGTCCGGTTCGTAGCGGATGTGCTCGTTCGCCGCCATCTCGTTCGACCCGTGATTTGTCAGCTGTCGCCGTCAGCCGGTGGCTGCGTTCCAGTGCAGGTGCTGCCGGCCTCTGATCCGAGGCTGGTCGGCATGATCTGGACTCGCGAGATCGTAGTGCAACGGACCTTCGCGGGTGGGGAGCTGCTGTACTCGGTGTGATTGCCCGTTCGTTGCGGGAGGACAGCTCAGGGTGTCGTAGCAGGAACGCGCAGGTGCTCTAGCCTTTGAAGCCGGCGGCCACCACGACGCTTGATCGCACCGCCCGCAGGCGAAGCTGATCGAGCGCTGTGTACTGGGTTGAGCGGACAAATTCGGCGGCGCCGTCGTCGCTGTCGAAGCTCATGATCACGAGGCGCTGCGGCGTCCAGTCGCCCTCAATGACATCCAGGTCGCTGCCTCGCACCAGGAACGTGCCGCCCCGAGCGATGACGGCATCGTAGATCTTCACTGCGAACTCTGAGAACGCGTCCTCGTCGATCACTTCGGTGTCGATGACCAGGTAGCTACTCATCTCGGCGAGTCCTCTCTGCTGCATCAGGGCTCGTTGCCCGGTGTTGAACTGATGAGATCACAAACGGGTCGCATTCACTATCGCGAACCCTCGACCTCGACCGTCACGATATCAACACCGTAGTACTTGCGATGCCGCACCGACGACGCATAGAAGCGCAACAAGCGGAACGAGATGTCGCCTACGTCTGGCTCCTCGGCCTGCTCGCTCAGGTATGCGACGCGGTCCTCAAGGTTCTCTTCGGAGAACAGCGCAAGAAACTCCAGCTCGACCGATTCACCGCCGGGTCGTGCGATCAGCACGAGCCGGGGCGGCTCGTCTGACTCGTAGTCGTCGCGCAGGTTCAGCATGGCTGAAAGTGTTTCCTCGCCGGCCGCGTGCAGACGGTCGATCGATTGCTGGTTCCAACGCAAATCGGCGCCGAGCTTGCGCAGGAACGCCTCGATCTCGGGCAAGGCCGATACGTCGAGTTCAGTTTCCAGACGCCGTGGCCGAGGACGGGAACCGGCGAGCTCGAGCACCACGGTCATCAGCACGGCGGCGGACACCCCGAAGACAACGCCATTGCCGAGCGTCGCTCCCCAGGTGCCGCCGATCACGTCGGCCAGGATGTTCTGGCTCTGAAGGCCGACTGCGATCGAGAGCGAGGTCCCGACAATCGCCGCTCGCTGGCGGTTGAGTCCGTCTCGCAAGACGGTGCGCATGCCTTCGACGAACAGCAGCCCCATGATCACCAACAACAACGCGCCGCTGACGGGTCGTGGAATCGTGAGCAGCATCGCGACGATCTTGGGCAGCAAGGCGGCCACGACCAGCATCACGCCGATCGTGATCCCGACGCGCCGGGCCGCGACGCCGGTGAACTGGAACAGCGAAATGGTCGACGGGAGGTAGGCGATCGTCGGCGGCGTTCCGGCGATCCCGGAGAGTAGGATGGCGATCCCGCCCACATTCAGGGTCCGCTGCACCCCGCGAAAGTCGATGCTGCGGGGCTCGCGCCGGGAGGCTTGTTGGATCGCTGCTCCCTCGCTGCTGGAGCGGACCGCGACGACCGCGCTGACGACGAGGAAGACCAGCAACAGGGCCCAGAAATCCTCGTCGAGCACCGAGCCGAATCCGGGCCAGCCGGCGACCTGGGGCAGGTCGAACCAGGGCGCGTCGATCGCTCGTTGGATGTCGTACACGCCCAGCGGCACCGCGATCGCACAGCCTCCGATCAGTGCGATCGGCAGGGCCCAGAGGCGCCAGAGTCCGGTCCCGAGCAGCATCAGCAGCGCGGTGATGGCCAAGGTCGCCACTCCCACGCCAGGACCGGCCGCGTCGCTGACGCCCGCGGGGACGTCGTTGAGCCGTGCGAGCGCAATCGGCATGGCGGAGAGGGCAATCATCATGAAGGCGACGCCGGAGACGACCGGCGTGATCAATCGGCGTAGCTGGGCGAGGCGAGCGGCCACGACGAACTGGATCAACGAGGACGCGATCACGAGGCTCGACATCAACGCCAGTCCGCCCTGTTCCACCGCTAGCACGCAGGCCGCCAGAAAGGGGACGCCGGAACCCATCAGGAGGACGTGTCCCGGTCCCAGGCGGCCAATCTTCGAGGCGTGCAGCGCCGTGGAGACGCCGGCCACGATCAGCGCGCCGACGATGGCCCAGGCCATGTAACTACCGTCGTCGTTGAACGCCGCCGAGAAGATGACCACGAACGTGACCACGTTGGAGACGATCAGGACCATGCCCTGAACGGCAACGTTGAGCGTCAGCAGCGGCGGAACAGGCTCGTCCGGTTCGCAGCGGATGTGGTCGTTGGCCACTGCCGTCGCCTGTCCAGTACCTCTCCGGCAGCGGCAATCAATCCGAGAGTTTGCATCCGCCGGGAACGAGCGCGGTTCGCTTCTCGGAACCGAACCGCCGCATCAGGCTACGGCCTTGGACCGGGAGTCACGGCGTCGCGGAGCAGGTTCGTTAGCCTCTGACGGATCCAGAGTCCGTTCTACGAGGAGGCCGAGATGGAACAGTTGTTCACCGGTGGTCGGGTACTGACGATGGACGGACTCGATCGAATCGCGTCAGGAGTCGCCGTGCGCGACGGCAAGATCATCGCGGTCGGCGACAGCGATGAGGTACGGAGGCAAGTCGGCCCCGAGGCGACTCACGTTGACCTGCGCGGCCGCGCATTGATTCCCGGCTTCTGCGATCCGCACAACCACTTCTCGATGACGACGTTCGAGCCGCGCTCGGTCGATTGCCGGATCCCGCCTCTGGCCGGCAAACCGGCAGTGCTCGACGCCATCGCCGCCGCGGCGGAAGCCGCTCCCATTGGCCAGTGGGTCTGGGGGCTCGGTTACAGCGCCCGACACGCCAACGGCGGCTGGCTGACGCGGGACGAACTGGACGACGTGGCGCCCGACAATCCGATCTGTGTGATGGACTACTCCTACCACGCCAGTTACGCCAACTCGGCCGCGATGTCGATCGCCGGGATCAACTTCGAAACGCCCGATCCGCGCGGCGGCCAGATCTTGCGCGACGAGAGTGGCGAGGCGACAGGGATGCTCTATGAGCGGGCTTCGGATCTCGTGCATCAGGCGTCGATGCGCGCGCACATCGACACGCTCGGTCCGGAGATCGTGGCCGACTTGGTAGAGCAGAACGCGCTGCGTCACCTCTCGCACGGTGTGACCAGCGTCGGCGACGCGGTCGTGATGCCGGAGAGCGCCGAGATGTACCGCTACGCGGACGACCGCGGCAAGCTGCCGATCGTGATCCACCAGATGCGCGGCGGCAACGGCTTCTTCGCGGCGCCCGAGGCCGCCGCCAATGGCGCATTCCTGCAGGACGACGTCTCCGATCGGCTGCGTGGGGGGATCGTGAAGCTGTTCATGGACCCGGTGTATCCATCGAACGCGCTGCGCAAGTGCCACGCCGACGGCACGTTCGAGGATGTCGGCGAGCCCTACTACAACCAGGACGAGGTCGATCAGCTCGTGCTCAACGCGGCCTCGCACGGGCTGCAGACGGCGATTCACTGTCTTGGCAACCGCGCGATCGAGCAGGCGCTCAATACCTACGAGCGCGTCCAGCGCGAGATCCCTCGCAGCGACGCCCGCTACCGGATCGAGCACTTCTTCTTCGCCGACCCGGGCCAGATGGAGCGCGCCGCCTCGCTGGGCGTGATCATCTCGCACCAGCCTGCCTTCCTCTACTCAGTCGGGCAGGGCTTCGTCGACTTCATCGCCGAGGCCGGCCTGACGATCCCGCCGCTGCCCTACCGCTCGTTCCTCGACGCGGGCGTCACGGTGGCCTCCGGTTCCGACTTCCCCTGCGCGCCGGTCGAGCCGCTGATTGGGCTGTACGGCCTCACCGCTCGCCGCTCTCGGGAGGGTGACGTCATCGCGGAGGAAGAGACGCTCTCAGCACTCGAAGCGTTGCGCACGCAGACGATCAACTCGGCGGTCGCGATGTTCCGCGACGATGAGGTTGGTTCGATTGAGGTCGGCAAGCGGGCTGATTTGGTCGTGCTGAGTCATGATCCAACGCTCGTCGATCCGGAGTCGATTCGCGACATCGTGGTGCAGCAGACGTATGTGGATGGGAAGTTGTTGTATTCGGTCTAGCGGGCCGCATCGCTGGCCGCTCGACGCAGCGGCTCGATCTCGATCTTCTCCATCCGTAGCAGCGCGTCCATCACGGGGACCGGCGCCGCTTCCATCAGCTCTGACAGTTGGGTCGGCACGATTTGCCAGGACAGACCGTAGGGGTCCTTGAGCCAGCCGCATTGTTGCTGCTCTCCGCCCTCGGAAAGACCGTTCCAGTAGTGGTCGATCTCATCCTGGGTCTGGCACGAGACGACGAACGAGACCGCTTCAGTGAACCTGAACGTCGGCCCACCGTCGAACGCGGTCATGCGTTGACCGTCCAACCCGAAGTTCACGATGGCGCCGTCCTCGCCGGGACCGGAGGGAATCAGTTCGGTGCTGATGACCCTGGAGTTGGGAAACAGCGAGACATACAGGTCGACTGCTGCCTGGGCGTCGTGGTCGTACCAGAGGTGTGGCGTGATCTTCTGCAACTCGGTCATGGCTGAGGCCGTTTCGAAATCTGGTTGGGGTTCGTCTCGCGATTGTCGCTGATCGTAAAACGTCCTGGCGCCGCATCGGGAACGGATCCGAAACATCGGCAGCGGCGTACATTGAGTTGGTTGGCGCGGGAGGGTCTGGCGGTCGCGGAGCAGTCAGTCGTGGGTTTGCGCATCCTGTTGCTCGTGTCGATGATTGGGCTCTGGTTCGTTGTGACGCCGGCGAGCACCTACGCCTGCTCGTGCGCGCCTCCGGGGACGCCGGCGGAAGCGCTGGCGGAGTCGGAACTGGTCTTTCGAGGCACAGTGACGTCGATCGGGCCGTCCGATGCAGTAGGCTTGCTCAAGGTCGACTTCGATGTCGAGACGATATGGAAGGGTCCGGAGGCGGAGACGATCTCGTTGACCACGCAGCAGGACACGGCGGCCTGCGGTTACCCGTTCGAGGAGCGCGTCGAGTACGTGGTCTACTCCTGGAACGGTGTTGATGTCGCCCGCTGCGGACGGACCGCGCCGGTCGAGTTTGCCGGCGAGGACCTGGCCGCGTTCGCAGCCGGCGCGCAGACCGGAGGCGGCATCGGCTTGCCGAATACGGGCAGTGGTGGTCTCGTCGAGGCTGAGTCGCCCGAGGACCGGCTGGCGGCAATTGCGGTGGTTGTCGTCGTTGGCGCGATGCTGGTTGGGTTGCTCGGAGCGCGGCTGTACGTTCGTCGACAGGACGCAAGGCGGCGGCGGGTTAGGGTGGATCGCACCTGAGTCGTCAGTTCGGAGGCGATGTGGCGGCGACCAACGACCGTGGGTTACGGAATGCGGAGTCGACCCAGCGGCTGCGGTCGCTCGTCGCACGCCTTGGAGACGCGGATCTGGAGCGCTCGCTCGGCGGCGGCTGGACGGTCGCGTTTGCGCTGGCGCACCTGGCGTTCTGGGACGCCCGGCAGGTCGCGGCCTTGCAGCGATTCGGGCGTGGCGAAGCGTTCCCCGCTGAGGATCTCGCAACGAACGCCGCGCTGGAAGCGATCGCCGACGCGTTCGATCCGGACACCATCGGGCAAGCGGCGGTCAGCGCGGCGCAGCAGCTCGACGCCGTCTTCGAGACGCTGACGGCCGAGCAAGTCGACGCACTCACAGGTTCCGGCAAGACCTACGCCATCGAGCGTGCGCCTCATCGCAACGAGCACATGCGGCAGATCGAGGACGTGGTCGGCTGAGCGTTCGAGGCACTCACGGTCGCCAGATCGTGCGCAGACACTGCTTGCCGCGCCATGACTCGACGGATGTGACGAAACGCCAGGCGTCCGGCGCGGCGTAGTCCACGGTGAGTTCGGCGAGGCCGCTCAGGCCTTCAGTGCTGGCGCGTCGCTCGATGGTCTAGAAGGTCTCGAATGAGCGGCTGGTCACCTTGCCGAACATGGGCATGGCGAACCCCGAGTTGATCGGGCAGACCTTAATCCGCTCCAGATACTCGCCGATGAAGGCCCGCGTATCCAGCGTCAGAACGTCGTGCGCCGCGTTGCGGTATGGGGCGGCGTTGAGCATGCGCTTCAGGCGCTGCTCAGAGAGCCAGAGGAACGTCCGTCGGTTGAGAAACTTGTACCACTGCTGCGGAGAAACGCCGTCCAATCCCTTGGCCAGGTGTTCGGGTGGCATCGGCCACTGATCGCGGATCATCGCCGTCCCATGGGTCGGATGGCTGATTGGCACGCCCTCCGGACGCCACTGTGACTCGATCTCGCGCCGCTTCGGACCATCAATCTCGAACAGGTCCAGGAGCGCAGACGTGCTCAGTAGCCCGTGCTCACGGACACTTGCCCAGCTGCCCGACTCGGCCATGTGATAGAGGCACGGGTAGAGCTTCGTGAATCGATCCAGCAGGTCGGGTGTCAATGCTGTGGCTTCGACCGCACAAGCGTTCGTTTCATCAAAGGCCTCGTTGCCAAGCGGGATCGATGTCGGTCAACGCAAAGTCATCGCCCTTGAAGAACAGCGGTTCGCCAATCGTCGCAGCGAGACCATAGACGACGCAGTCGCCGAAGTTGAGGTTCGCTTCGTGGTTCTTCTTTCCGAAGCGGCGCCACGCTTGGCGAGCGACCTGGATCTGATCGAGTGTGACAGGCACGAACTCCACGTCCAGCTCGGCGAGCAAAGGCTCGAGTAGTTCTTCGGCATCTGGGCCGCCCCGATTGTTGAGCGCGATTGTTGTCTCCAGCAGCGACATCACCGACATGCGACAATCCGACGTTGTCATCAAGACTCTTGAGAATTCGTCCGCTTCTGGCTCTCCCAGCAGAATCGCAACGATTACGGATGTATCGACAATCAATGTGGCAATCCCTCGTCGTCGTAGAGGAAGTCATTCATCTCTTCAGATGTCATCAGCTGGGTATCCCTTGCCTCCGCGAGAGCCCGAGCCTTCGAGGCAAGGGCCCTGACTCGTCCAATCTTCGCCTGGATCTCGCGCTCGCGTTCAACCGCGAGGTTCACCGCCGTGGCCAGCGCCTCCTCAGGAGAGGCGCTGGTGAGTTCACCAAGCTCAATCAGCAGTCGGCAGGTCTCTTCGTTTTCGATGGTGAGAGGCATGCACCGCTCGCTCTCCTCTTGTAGGGGCATTTTGAGGTTATCGCGCTCCACTAGCCTATGTGCGCTGTTCGCTATTGGTGGAGGGGTGTACGTGTCTACCAAATCGCCAACCGATAGACCGCTGCTCAAGGGGCTCAAGGTCGTCGAGATGGCGACCTGGCTGTTCGGGCCGATGAGCGCCTGCATCCTCAGCGAGATGGGCGCCGAGGTGGTCAAGGTCGAGCCTCACGAGGGCGATCCGATGCGGGGGTTGATTCACCGGTTGCATGACGGCGTCGACTGGGTCTTCGAGATTCCCAACCGCAACAAGCGCAGCGTCGCCCTCAACGTGCGAACACCGGAGGGCATCGACGCGTTGAAGCGACTATTGGCCGACGCCGACGTGTTCATCGTCAACCTGCGCCGCGGCGCGCTCGAACGGTTGGGCATCGACTATGCATCGATCAAGGCGGAGCATCCGCGTCTGATCTACGCGCACGCGACCGGTTACGGCACCGAGGGTCCCGACATCGATCGGCCGGCGTTCGACGAGCTGGCGTACTGGGCGCGCGGCGGCTTCATGGAGACCCTGGGTCCGCCGGACAGCGAACCGATCCGCCTGGTCGGCGCGATGGGCGACCTGCCCAGCGCGATGAACCTCTCGACGGCGATCTTCGCGGCGCTCTATCAGCGCGAACTGACCGGCGAAGGCCAGTTCGTCACCTGTTCGCTCTACGGCGGCGGGATCTGGGCGAACGGCTTCGCGATCCAGGGCGCGCTGGCGACCGGTGAGAACTTCCCGCGCGGTGACCGCTACAGCGCGTTCAATCCGCTCTACAACTCGTACCGCTCGTCGGACGGCAAGTGGATGCAACTGGCGATGATCCAGGAGGAGCGTTTCTGGGGACCGTTCGCCGAGGCGATTGATCAGCCGATCCTGACCGAGGATCCGCGCTTTGCCGAAGCGTCAGTGCGTCGTAAGCACATTCGAGAAGCGGTTGAGGTGATTGAGCAGCGAATAGGAGAGGAACCCAGGGACCACTGGGCTGCGATCTTCGACGCCCGGGATTTCCCGTGGGCGCCGGCTGCGGACTCGGTCGAGATCGCCAATGACCCGCAGGCGGCCGCCAACGGCTACGTGCGGACGATGCAGCATCGGACGGCTGGCGATTTCAAGATCTTCGGTCTGCCGTTTGAACTCGAACGTGCGCCGCTCGAGACGCGCAGCAGCGCTCCGGAGCTAGGTGAACATACCGAGGTGGTTCTGGAGGAGCTGGGCTACGACTGGGATGAAATCGCCGGAATGAAGCAATCGGGTGTGATTCCCTAGCAGCAATGGAGATCGAATGCCAGAGATCATCGACTTCCGGATCACCCTGCCGCCGCGCGAGTACGCCGACCCATCAGGCGACGGCGACGAGCGCTTCAGCGACAGCGACTACCTGGCCAACTACAACCGAATCTATACGCGAGAGCGCGGCGGCGGTCCTGACGCCGTCGCGATGGTCGCCGCGATGTCGGAAGCGGGCATCGACCGCGCCGTGCTCCAGGCGGAGTGGGCGGCCGGCGACTACCGCGCCATGAACGACGCCGTGTATCGAATCGTCGCCGGACATTCCGACGTGCTGACCGGCTACGTCACGGTCAATCCAGCGGCCGGCGACAACATGGCGGCGGTCGTCGAGCAGGAAGTGCGCGAACGGGGCGCGCAGGGCGTCAACCTGCAGCCGTTCTCGTACCGGGTGATGGCCAACGACAAGCGCTTCTACCCGGTCTACTCCAAGTGCCAGGAGCTCGGCGTCCCGGTCACGATTCACTCGTCGATCAACTTCTCCAACGACCGCTCGATCGCCTACGGCCGTCCGCTCGTGCTTGACGAGATCGCGTGCGACTTTCCCGACCTGACGATCGTCGCCAATCATGGCGGCTGGCCTTGGGTCAACGAGTTGGTCGCGGTCGCCTGGAAGCACCGCAACGTCTACATCGAGATCGGGGCCGTCGCGCCGAAGTACATCGGCACGCCGGGAACGGGCTGGGAGACGCTGATGCACTACGGCAACACGTCGCTGCTCAGCGATCGGGTGCTGTTCGCGACCGACAATATGATCCCCTACCAGCGGGCGGTGTCAGAGCTACAGGAACTGCCGCTGAAGGACCATGTCAAGGAAGGCTGGCTGGGCGAGAACGCCGCGCGGCTGCTGTCGGAGGTGGAGCAGCGGCTGGCCACGCTCTGACGTGGCGATGCCGGCTTGCCATGTTGGCTACCGTTATCGCCAAGGGGCAATTGCGATGCTTGTCGGTCAGCCGGGGATCATGCGTATGGTGGCCCTCGTCGCGCTGTTGAGTTGCATCCCGGTATTGGTGGCGTGCGGCGGCGATGATGATGGAGAGTACGAGTCCTCGCAGACGCACGAGACTCACGACTCGGCGCCGTCCTCGGTAACCGAGGGCGAGCACTCGGAGGCCGGGCTCGCGGGGCAGAAGCTGTTCACCGCCAACTGCTCGATGTGTCATGGAACGAACGCGTCGGGCACGTCGCAGGGGCCGCCGCTGGTTCACGAGATCTACGAGCCAGGACATCACGGCAACGCCAGCTTCGTGATCGCGGTTGCGCGAGGCGTGCGAGCGCATCACTGGGACTTCGGCAACATGCCGGCGGTCGAAGGCCTGTCAATCGACGAGATTCACCAGGTCATCTGCTACGTCCGCGAACTGCAGCTGGCCAACGACATCATCGACGAAGTGCCGACATCGACACCTTGTTGACTGGCGATCAGCCGACGACTCCAGCATCGCGTAGCCGGGCAATCGCTTCCGGCGCGCAACCAATCTCCTGGAGCAGCGCGTCGGTGTCCTGGCCGAGTTCCGGCCCGAGGCTCTTGACCCGGCCCTGGACGCCGTTGGCGCGGATGGGGGAGCCGACCGTGGTCAGCGTGCCGAAGCGGGCGTCCTCGTACTCGACGATGTACTCGTTGGCGGCGGCCTGAACGTCCTCGGCGACCATCGGGTAGTCCTGGATCAGGGTGCTGGGCACTTCTTCCTCGTCGAAGCGAGGCGGCCATTCGGCGGCCGGTCGGGCGGCGATGGTCGTGGCCACTTCACTCCTGAGTTCTTCCAGGTTGGCGTTGCGATCGGCGAGCGTGCTGAAGCGTGAGTCGGTGACCAAGTCTTCGCGCTCGAGCGCTCGGCACATGGGGATCCAGCGGTCGGTGATGTAGCCGACATACAGCCAGTCGCCGTCCGATCCCTGGGCCTGCAGCGTGAACATGTTGGAGATCGGCATGTTCCTGGCCGTCGGAACGATGCTGCCGTTGGCGATGGCGTTGATCGCGGGCGCGCGACCCCAGATCTGGCTGCCGTAAAGCGAGGTCTGGACCAGTTGACCCTCGCCGGTGCGCTCGCGGGCGACCAGCGCGCTGGCGATCGCGAAGGCGAAGATCATCCCGCCTGTTTGATCGGGATCGGGCGCAGCCACGTTCGCATAGGGCCTCGTGCCGTTGTCGCCGCGCATGCCGTTGGGCCACATGCCGCCGCCTGCGGCCCCGGCGATCGCGGCCCAGGAGGTCGCAATGGCTCGGGGGCCCTTTGGTCCGAAGCCGCTCGCGCTGGCGTAGACGATCTTCGGATTCTGTTGTTTGAGGTCGTCCCAGCCGAGGCCGAGTCGATTCATCACGCCGGGCTTGAAATTCTCGGTGACGACGTCAACGCGCTTAACGACTTCGTAGACGATGTCTCTGCCTTCGTCCGAGCGCAAATCGACTGCGATACTGCGCTTGCCTCGGTGATGGGTGTGGAAGTACTGCGAGAACCCATCCTCCCGCCGGCCGACGTGACGCGACGGGTCGCCGACCTTGAGCCGTTCCACCTTGATGACCTCGGCGCCGAGATCGGACAGCAGGACGGTCGCCGATGGGCCCTGCTGAAACTGGGTGAAGTCGAGCACGCGAATGCCGTCGAGCAGTGGGCGGGTCATGGTTCTTGCCTCCGGAACACGGATCAGATAGTGCGAATATACGCGCCGCTAGTCTCTCTTGACGTGGAGAGGTCAACGCCATGCAAATCACCGACATCACCTGTACGCCGCTGACGATCGGCAAGAGCCTGTTGCGGATTGTGACGAACGCCGGTGTCGAAGGTTGGGCCGAGGCTCCTGGCGGGAACTACAACCTGAGCTCGAAGGCGGCGGTGTTCCAGGCCTACCTCGAGACGGATGTCAAGGGAGCCTTGCTGGGCGAAGACCCATTGTTGATCGATCGGCACTGGGAGACGCTGGCGCTGGGCCGCGGCGAGCGGATGTACAAACTGCCCGGCTGGGTCGTGGGTGTCGTCGATGTCGCACTGTGGGATCTGATGGGCAAGGAGACGGGCCTGCCGGTGCACACGCTGATGGGCGGGGCTCGGCGGACCGAGATTCCGCTGTACTGGAGCACCGGATCGGGTTGGCGGATGCAGCCCGAGGAGATGCTGGCATTGGTCCGCGAGGGCAAAGAGAAGGGCTACGAATCGTTCAAGATCCGCATGGACTGGCGCGGCTGGCGGCAGGACATCGACCCCGAGAAGGACTTCCAGATCTTCAAGCTGGTTCGCGAATACCTTGACGAAGGTCAGTACCTGGGCTTCGACGCAAACAACGGCTACTCGGTCTCAACCGCGATCCAGCAAGGCCGCCGGTTTGAAGAGCTTGGCATTGACCACTTCGAGGAGCCAATCCCGCACTATGATCTGCCGGGTCTGAAGCAGATTGCCGATGCACTGGACGTGGCGGTCTCGGCTGGTGAGCAGGATGCCTTTCGCTGGTGGTTCGAGCACCTGGTGCTGCTGGGCGACGTCGACATCCTGCAGCCCGACATCCTCAACGCGGGTGGCCCGAGCGAGGTCAAGCGCATTTTCGAGATGGCGGCGGTGCTGAACAAACCGGTCATGCCGCACAGCCCGCAGGCGGGGATCAACTCGATGGCGTCCTTGCACGTCTATGCGACGGTGCAGAACGCGACGCGGCCGCACGAGTACTCGGAGGAGTTTTCCGGACCGATCGATGATGTGGCCGAGCTCTACGGGGAGTCGGTGATTCCAAAGGACGGGCGCATCGTGTTGAGCGACAAGCCGGGGTACGGGATCGAGTTGAATGAGGCGGCAGTGGAGCGAATGACGGTGCGTTAGCTCGTCTCGTACTCCCAGGGATTGATGATCTCGATGTCCAACCCCGCAAAGTCGCGGACATTGCGTGTCACGAGTGCGAGATTATGAGCCATTGCGGTTCCGGCGATCAAGGCGTCTGCCAGGTCGATGGATCGTCCTTGTCGCTCGAGCTGCACGCGGAACTGAGCAGCCCATTCGGCGGCCGGTCGCTCCAACGGGATAATGCGGTCACTGTACGTCTCAAGCAGGCGAATGTGCGCGGCGTAGATTCGTTCACGTCGACGCCCCATAGGGAGTACCTGCACGCCGTATTCCATCTCGTGAACGACGACGGAGGATAGCCAGTGCTCGTCCAGATCGTCCAGGTACGCAATGACTTGTGGAGCGGAATTCTCGCTTGTCAGTTCCGAGACGACGTTGGTATCGAGGAGATGCCCGTTCACGGTTCGCCCGGATCGCTGGCGTCGAACTCCGCCCATCGTTCCTCGGTCCAGTCGGCATACGGAATCGGCCGATTGCTATCTCTTTCGCGCGGAATGTGGTCATAGGCTCCGCGCGGCATCTCTTCCAAGAGATATCGCCCCAATGGCATGCGCTCCTGCTGAGCCTGACGTTCATTCAAGTCGCGTTCCGAAATGATCACAAACGACTTGCGGACACCGATCCGTTGTGGCCCTTCGCTTTCGGCCAGACGCAGGATCTCTGAGAGCCGGGCCTTTGCCTCGGCGATGGTCCAGACCTTGTGTTGCTCCGATTCCTCCCTCCGCCGAGTGGCCATCGCTCTCTCCTTTCTGGACTAGTCTAGACTAGTTTATGTTGTACCGATTTCACACGGACGATACGACGAGCCCCGGCCGTCAGGCCGGGGCTCGGAATCGTTCGGGCCTGCAGGGTTGCCTAGTCGGCCAGGACGGGCTCTTTGGATTCGCTTTGAATGTAGCCGGGGTAGTCGGTGGCGGCGATTTCCTCGCAACGCTCGCGGTAGACTCCGACGCCTCCGGCGTAGGGCATGAAGACCCTGGGCTTGCCGGGGATGTTGGCGCCGAGGTACCAGGAGTCGGCGAGCATGTACATTGTCTGCTCGGCGACGTCGTTGACGTGCTGGACCCAGTCGTCCTCGGCGGCGGGATCGACGTCAACGGTGTCGACGCCGCGCTCGCGCAGATACTCGATGAAGTCGGCGACGAATTCCACGTGCTGCTCGATCGAGACCGGCATGTTGCTCAGCACCGAGGGCGAACCGGGGCCGGTGATCATGAACATGTTGGGGAAGTCGGTCGTGGAGAGGCCGAGGTAGGTCTTCGGTCCCTCGCTCCACTTCTCCCTGAGCGCGACGCCATTGCGGCCGGTGAAGTCGATGTTGAAGAAGGTGCCGGTCATTGCGTCGTAGCCGGTGGCGAAGACGATGACGTCAAACTCGTACTCTTCCCCGTCCGCGGTGCGCAGGCCGGTCGGCGTGATCTCTTCGATAGGGAAGTGACGGATGTCAACCAGGTCGACGTTGTCTCGGTTGTAGGTGTCGAAGTAGTTGGTGTCGATCAGCGCGCGCTTGGAGCCGAAGGGGTGGTCGCGGGGCAGCAACTTTTCGGCGGTTGCCGGGTCGTTGACGATCTCGCGGATCTTGCTTCGGATGAATTCCGAGGCGGTGTCGTTGGCGCGTCGGTCGACGGCGATGTCGCCGTAGGACTGGAAGAGGAAGCGGAAGCCTCCGAGCTCCCAGAGCTCCTCGAACTTGGCTCGACGTTCCTCATCGCTGACCTCGAGCGCTGACTCCTCGGAGAATTCAACGGGGAAGCCGGCGAAGGAGACCTTCGACTGTTGCATGATCTCGGTGTAGTTGGCCTTGACTTCCTTGAGGAACGCCTGGTCAACATTCTCGTGCCGAGCAGGGATGGTGTACTGCGGCGTGCGCTGGAAGACGGTCAGGTGCTTCGACTCACGGGCGATCACCGGGATCGACTGGACACCGCTGGAGCCGGTGCCGATCACGGCGACGCGCTTGCCCTCGAAGTCGACGCCGTCGTGGGGCCAGGCGCCGGTGTGGTGCCAGTCACCCTGGAACGAGTCGAGGCCCGGGATCTGGGGAATCTGGCCGGTGGAGATGCAACCGATTGCGGTGACGACATAGTTCGCGGTGACGCGGTCGCCCTGATCGGTCTCGATCTCCCAGAGCTGGGTGTCGTCGTTGAAATGGGCAGCGGTGACGCTGGTGTTGAACTGTATGCCGCTGCGAAGGTCGAACCGATCGGCGACGTGGTTCAGGTACTCGAGGATCTCGGGCTGCTCCGGGTACTTGCCGCTCCAGTTCCATTCCTGCAGCAGGTCGTCGTCGAAGGAGAAGCAGTAGATGTAGCTCTCGGAGTCGCAGCGTGCGCCGGGGTAGCGGTTCCAGAACCAGGTGCCGCCGACGCCGCTGCCGCGCTCGTAGACCTGGATGTTCATGCCCAGGTCATCGCGCAGCTTCTTGAGCATGTACATCCCGGCAAAGCCGGCTCCGATGACGACGGCGTCGTAGTGAGTGGTGTCAGGCATCTTCGTTCTTCTCTCCGGTCCGTTCCGGCTGTTGGAACGGCCTTCTCTGGCAATGGGCGCGACCCGATTACCGCGAGTCTACCGGTTGGCGTGCGCATAGCGCACGACGTGCCGGCGTATGGCCTTGACGACCTGCTGGAAGCCGCGCTCGCTGCCGGGCAGCATTAGCAGCGCGAAGAAGGCGTGCATCTGGCCCTTGTGCCGTTGCAGGTCGACATCGACGCCGGCGTCAATGAGCCGCTGGGCGTACTCCTCGCCCTCGTCGCGGAGCGGATCGTGCTCGGCGGTCAGCACGACCGCCGGTGGTAGTCCGCTGAGGTCCTCGGCGTAGAGCGGTGAGGCCTCCGGCTCGGTGCGCCGCGCGACATCCGGGATGTAGTGATCGAAGAACCAGATCATCGAATCCCGGGTGAGCAGCAACTGATTCTCAGGGTCCAGATACGATGGTCGGTCGAAGTTGGCGTCGGTGACGGGATAGACGAGCACTTGCATCGCAATCGCAGGGCCGTTGCGGTCACGCGCGCGCAGGGCCATCACCGCCGACAGATTGCCGCCGGCGCTGTCGCCGGCGACGATCAACGGGACGTCGCGTCCGGCGATGTCGGTCATGTGCTCGGCGGCCCACTCCAGCGCCGCGTAGGAGTCATCGACTGCGACGGGGTAGCGGTGCTCCGGAGCGAGGCGGTAGTCGACGAGCACAACGGCGCACGATGTCCGCTCGGCCAGCTTGCGGCCCAGCGTGTCGGACTCGTCGATCGAGCCGACGACCCAGCCGCCGCCGTGGTAGTAGACAATCACGCCAGCCGGCTGACGGTTTGGCACCAGGACCCGGACATCGAAGCTGCCGTCAGGTTGCTCGATCGTGTGATCCTCGGCGCGAGCCATTGGCGGCGCCGGGCCATTGAGCGCGGCCAGCTCGGCGCGGTACGCTCGCGCCTCTTCGGGGGTGCGCTCGTGCATCGCCCTGGCGTCGGGATCGGAGCCCTTGATCATCTCCTCGTAGAAGGTTGCCGTTGCAACATCGAGTGCCATGCGCTGCTCCCGTCATCCTCAGTGCGAGGCTCGTTCGTCCGGCGAGGCGTTAGGCGATGAACGTGAGCAAACGCCCAACCCTGCAAGGGTACATTCAAGGGGTTTCGGCTCCGGTGGCGAGCTCAGGAAAGTACGTGCCGTAGAAGCCCCGATCTCTTGTCAGGAACGCATCGGCCGATGCGAGGGCGTGGGCGCCGATGAGGAAGTCGGCCAAGATGCGGGTTCTCGGCCCGCCCGCGCGTCGATACTGCGCCCACTTCAGCCCCGCCATCCACGCGATGTTCGAGTCGATAGGTGACAGCCGAGCGTGAATGTCGTGCAATGCGGCGTCGAGCATCGATCGGTCGCTAAATCGCGGCGCAAGTTCCGCGTAGACGATGTCGGACACGATGATTGCGCCGGCATTGTATGCGGCGCGCAGGGCGTCGAGAGACCTGGCATGCTGCGGTGCACGCGTGATGAACACGTCGAACAGGACGCTGGTGTCCACGGCCGTGATCATCGGCCGCGAATCTCTTCGATGTACGCATCCACGTCCTCAAGTGGGATACCGAGGTCATCACCGTCATTCAAGATTCCGGCGACCCGGTCAACTGGATGCTCAGCGCTGGTTCGCTTCCTGATCAACAAACCACCCTCGGCTGGTGTGATTTCCACCTCGACATCACAGTCCAGGCCGAACTGGTCGCGCAGACGCTTGGGGATGGTGATCTGGCCGCGTTCCGAGATGCGCACGTGCTCTCCCGTATGAATCTTCGAGCATGTAAATCATACCAGTTCGGTACGAGGATCCGCAGCGCGTCGAACCGGTCCTGGCGCGAAGCAAGCGACCCCAATTCTCGCGACGCGCTAGGCGTGGAGCGCCTCGCCGCGATGGAGGCGCGCCGCTGTCTCGTAGGTCTGGCCCATTGACCGCACCGTCGGTGCGTGGGCGGTGAGGAATCGGCTGGCTCCGATGAGGACGTCATCGGCCTCGGGGCGGTCTTCGAAGCGCTCGACCAGGCGGAGGGCGGCGTCGTAGATCTGGAATGAGTGGAAGCCGGCGTCCTCTCGGAGGAGTGCGGTGCCGAGCGTGCGTACGACCTCGTCGCGCTGACCTCCGGCGAGCAGGTCGGCGACGGACTGGCCCGTCTCGTCGACCTGTTGCTGGCGATCGAAGTGCTCCAGCAGGTCGTCGGAGCAGGTCGAGCCGCCGTTTGGCTCCGGTCGCGGCTGCTTGGGCATATTGAGGAAGCGTTCGAGGTAGACGGAGGCTGCGCCGTCGAGGATTCCTCGGGCCAACTCGCGCGACGGTGCGCGTTGCATCGCGCGGTCGACGGCGTTGCAGTAGGTGAAGGTGTGGTGGACCGTGTTCCAGTCGCCGAACTCGTTCGAGATGTGGAAATGCAGCGGCCGTCGAGCCGCGGCGTAGGCGACGGTCAGGCTGAGTTCGTTGAGCGGTGCGCCTGCTCGGGCTGCGTCGACGATGCGACGCAGGGAGCGGTCGGGCGGATCGTCGAGGATTGACTCGGCGACGGGACGGTGCTCGTCCCAGGATTCGTTGCGCTCATCGCCGACGGCCAGCGCCTCATCCAGCGCTTCGCCGGCTTCGTCCAGCAGTCGGGGCAGGTCGACGGGATGCTGCCAGGCGGAGGTCTCTTCCATCCGCTGGGCGCCGGTGATCGTGGGGATGACCGAGCTGAGTACTTCCGGCGCGGTGTCCCAGCCGACCGAGTCGAGCAATTCGCAGGCTTTGTTGGCGAAGTCGAGCGTGTGACCGACGTCCATGAAGGTGTGGTCGGTAGAGGCGGAGAAGAGCAAATCGGCGAGCTGTGCCTCGTCGAGGCCGGCCACGGCCGCGGTGCGCAGGCAGCGCTCGGCGGCGTCGCGCGAACGCACTTCGGCGAAGCGTCGGAACCAGGTGCGGAACTGCTCCGGCCGATCCTCGTCGGTGTCGAGCGCGGCGATGTCGAAGTCGGGCGGCTGACCCTGCACGCTGCGTGCGACATGGACGACGCCCTGGTAGAGCGCTCGGGGTCGATCCTCGGGATCGAGGTGGGGCAGGACATTGGCCATCGCAGTGAGGATCGAGAGTCCGCTGGACCAGCCGGCGGCGCGGTTCTTGACACCGAAGCGGGCGGCTTCGGCCAGGATCAGGTCCTCGCGCCCGGCCTCGCAGAGACCGATCACCGACTTCGCTACCACGAGCCGCAGGTTCTGTTCGAGACCCTCTGAGAGCTTGCGAGTGCAATGTGCGACGGCTTCTTCTTCGACCGGCTCGGGATCGAGCCAGACTTCGCCGTCGCGAATCTCAGCGCGGAAGGCGGCGACATCGTCGGCGAAGAGGTCGAATGCGCAGCCGCCGGAGAGGTCGAATTTGGCGTGATGCCAGTGACAGGTCAGGATGCCGTCGGCGACGGTGCCCTGACTGAGCGGGAAGCCCATGTGCGGGCAGCGATTGTCGACGGCGAAGACCTGATCGCGATGCCAGAAGACGGCGGCGGTGCGCTGACCGGTCGAGACGACACGCACGCCGTCGTTCTGCAATTCCTCAAGCGAGCAGACTCGCACGGTGGCGTTCATGGCGGTCCTCCAGTCCTGACTTGAAGGCTATCGATGACAGCGTGATGATGTACGGGCGGAGAAGGCTGAACCGTCCTGGAATTGGGAGAGTCAAGGAGTCTCGATATGGCTGATGCAGTGGCGAATCGTCCGCGAGGCGTGCACCTGGTTGGGAGCGTGCCGCTGGCCGACAGCGAGGCAGTCTTCCGCGAAGTTTCCGCGAGAGTCGGAGACCGGCTACGGCGTCTGCCGGACGGCGAGACCGGAATCCGGACCAACTGGATCCAATGGCAATTCCCACTCTTGCTGGAGGTTCCCGAGTTCGAGTCGGCCGATGAACGGCCAGGCCCGTTCGGAGCGCGGTTGCAACTCCGAGAAGACGTGACCGCCGAGCAAATCAGGTTTCCCGAACTTGGTTATCGGGCGGCGGCCATCGAATCGTATGACGTGTTCTCGCGCCTGAAGCGCGAAGGCGTAATCGGAGCAGCTGTACGTTTCCAGGTCTGCCTGCCGACGCCGCTCGCTGTCATCCATATCCGCTTCATCCCGCGCGACCAGGAAGAAGTTGAACAGGCCTACGAACAGCAGTTGCTCGAAGAGTTGGACGGCATGCTCGATGTCATCCCGCACGACGAGTTGGCGGTTCAGTGGGATACGGCGGTTGAGTTTGCGATCCTCGAAGGATTGCTGCATTCGTTCCTGTCTGACCCGGTAGCCGACATCATCGAGCGGCTGGTGCGGCTCGGGAATCGCGTGCCGGTCGGTGTCGAAACGGGATATCACCTTTGCTACGGCGATGTGGAACATCAACACTTCGTCGAGCCAGCCGACACGACGAAGGTCGTGGCGGTCGCCAATGGCGTGTGTGCGGGCGTCGAGCGGTCAGTCAATTGGATGCATATGCCCGTCCCGCGAGGCCGTAACGACGACGGGTACTTCGCCCCGCTCAGCGATCTGCAACTACAGGCTGAGACCGAGCTCTACCTCGGACTTGTGCATCTGACCGATGGCGTCGATGGCACTGAGGAGCGCATCGCCGCCGCAAGACGGGCGGTTCCGGAGTTTGGCGTCGCGACGGAGTGCGGCTTCGGACGGCGACCGGCGGAGACGATTCCCGCTTTGCTGGATGTCCACGCGGGCGTGGCGGATCCGCTCTGAAGCAGCGAGGAATGGTTCCGTGGCTGAACGAAGGTCTCGGCTTTCCCGCCCGATCGAGCCGATGCCGTCAGTGGTGGAAGACGCATTGATCGACAGCGGGTTGATGGACGCGTATCGCGGTCGGCCTGACTACCAGCGAAACGATTACCTGGGCTGGATCAATCGGGCCAAGCGTCCGGAGACGAAGGAGCGCCGCCTACAGCAGATGCTGTCCGAGTTAGAGCGCGGCGATGTCTACATGAAGATGGATTGGAGCCCGGGCCGAGTCTCACGCTCCGAATAGGGGGTGGGTGCCCGTTGCGAAATCGATAGATTTGAACGCAGCAGGAGTTTCGCGCTGTTGGAGGGGACGCCATGCCGTTGCAGCTCGATCACACCATCGTGCCGGCCTACGACAAGGAGCGGTCGGCGAGGTTCATTGCCCGGATGTTTGGTCTGTCGTACGAAGGGACCTGGGGTCACTTCGCCCCGGTCAAGATCAACGACACGCTGACGCTGGACTTCGACCACTCGGACAACCCCGGCTCGAACCACTACGCCTTCCTGGCGTCGGACGAGGAGTTCGACGAGATCCTGCAGCGGGTCAAGGAAGAGGGCATCGCCTTCGGCAGCGGTCCAGGCTCACGGACGGATGGCGAGATCAACCATCGACACCAGGGTCGTGGCTTCTACTTCGACTGCGAGAACGGCCACGTGTGGGAAGTGATCACCCACACGTACATCACGGACTAGCCCGCGGTTAATCGGCTGTTTCCTCGTAGCCCCGATCGCGTTCGCGCTTGAACGCGGCCCAGCCCTGCTCTTCGCGGACTCGCTGGCGGCCTATTCCCACCGCGTCCTCTGCCTGCGACAACTCGCGCAACGCTTCGTTGTCGCGGTAGCGGACCGCGTCGATCAGGCCCATCTGTTCGTAGACCATGTTGACCAGGCGTTTGTTGAGCCCCACGACCGAGGGCGGGAGGGCGGCGAGCTTGCGCGCCATCTCGTTGGCGGCGTCTTCGAGTTGGTCGTCGGGTACGACTCGGTTGACCAGGCCCATGCGGTGCGCATCGTCGGCGGTGATGACTTCGCCGAGCATCACCACTTCCTTGGCCAGCTTCTGGTTGGTGAGGAAGGGCGTGATCAACACGGGAATGCCGAAGCCGTGTCGGATCTGGATCTCGCCGAAGCGGGCGTTGTCCGAGGCGATCGTCAGGTCGCAGACGCCCGCGAGTTCGCAGCCCTGGCCGACGGCGTGGCCGCGCACGGCGGCGATGACCGGCTTGGGGAACGACCAGATCCGCATCTGCACATCGATTGAGTCGGGTGCCGGGTCGTTGTCCGGGTAGAGCGAGGCCCAGAGGTCGCCGCCGGCCGAGAAGGCGCGGCCCGCGCCGGTCAGGATGACGGCGCGCACATCGTCGTCGGCTTCGGCTTTGTCGAGGGCGGCGTCGAGCAGACGAGTCACGTTTCGGTTGATCGCGTTGAGTACGAGCGGCCGATTCAACGTGATCCGGGCGATGCCATCCACAGCCTCGTAGAGCACGTCGTAGGGCGAGGGTGGTGGAATCGGGATGCCGTCGGGCGTCTGCTTCCAGGTCGAGGTGTCCGGTTCGGTCGTCATTCTGCGGCCTCCATCGTCGGGCGGAACGGTATCACGGCGGCAGTCTTTGCAGGCGCGCGTGCTCTCGTAGACTCCGATTCGACAATCAGCCATGAAGAACAGGCAGGACACCCATGCCGACGGACACGCCAACGATCGACTGCCAAGTACACGCGTATGACCGAAACGACGAAGGGAACTACCGCTCCGTGCTGGCCGGTCCGGCGACGGTGACCGGCGACGAGATGGTCGCGGCGATGGACTCCGTCGGGGTCGACGGCGCGCTGTTGATCTCGCCGTACACGATCTACGGCTACGACTCCAGCTATTGCGAGGGCGTCCGTGATCAGTATCCCGGTCGTTTCGGGCTGATAGCACCATTTGATCCCAACGCGCCGAACCTTGGCGCAGCGGTCGATGCCTGGGCGGAACGTCCTGGCGTCGTCGGGGCGCGGATCGTGCTCAGCTTCGAGGGTGTGTCAGCCGACCATCCCGGTCTCGATCAGGTGCTTGAAGCAGGGGCGCGCGCCGGCATACCGGTCAATGTGCTCTGCTGGGGCCAGATGTCGGTGTTGGCCGAGCTCGCGCGGCGGCATCCTCAGACGCAGCTCGTGATCGACCATCTCGGTCTGCAGCAGCCGTTCGCCCCGCCTCCACCGGACGAACCGTGGGCCGACCTCGACAGTGTGTTGTCCCTGGCGCAGTTCGAGCACGTGGCGATCAAGATTTCCGGCGCCTGCACGCTGTCGCACGAGCCGTTTCCGTACCCGGACATCTGGGTGCCGCTGAGCCGGATCTTCGAGACCTACGGTCTCGACCGTTGCATGTGGGGCACCGACTGGACGCGCGCAACGAACTTGCTCACCTTCGAGCAGGGCGTTGAGGCGTTCCGTCAGACCGACACATTGACCGACGAGGAGCGGGCGACGCTGATGGGCGGTTCGCTGCAGCAGATCTACGGCTGGACCCCCGGCGCCTGATCCCGTCACCCTCTCCGCATGGGGGAGCGAATTTACGCGCAGGTCTCCTCTGGGAGAGGGCTGTGGTGAGGGTCCCACTGCGCCTGTTACGGACGGTCGTCGTCGTGCCACTCGTTGAACATGGAGGTACGGCCGCCGTCGACGACGAGGTCGTGGGAGTTGACGAAGCGCCCGGCATCGCTGGCCAGGTAGAGCGCCGCTTCGGCGATGTCCTCCGAGAGGCCGGCGCGGGTCATCGGGGTGGCGCGGGACAGGTTGTAGGTGAGCTTGGCCATCTTGCGGGCGTTCTCCTCGTCGGAGAGCGTGTTGGCGCGAGCGGAGCCGCCGTAGAAGATCGGCGTGGCGATCGCGCCCGGGGAGATGACGTTGACGCGGATCCCGTAGCGTCCCAGTTCGACCCCGGCCAGCTTGGAGTAGTGCGTCATCGCCGCCTTGAGGGCTGAGTACAAGGGGTCGCCCTGGCGATAGCGGATCGCGGCGATGCTCGAGTTGTTGATGATCGAGCCGCCGCCGGCGGCCTTCATCGGTTCGATCGCGTAGCGGATGCCCAGCATCGCGCTTCTGAGCAGGAGGTGGACGCCGTAGTCGATGTCCTCGCTGGTGATCGAGTCGAACGGCCCGCGGGTTGGTCCGCCGGCGTTGTTGAAGAGGATGTCGAGCGAACCGAATCGTTCGACGGCCAGGTCGATCGACGCGTTGATGTCTGCCTCGTTCATGACGTCGGATTCGTGGTAGATCGCGTTTGGGCCGAGTTGGTCGGCGAGCGCTGATCCTTTTTCCCGTGAGCGGCCGGTCAGGACGACTTTGGCGCCTTCGGCGACGAACAGCTCCGCCGTCGCGGCACCGATGCCGCTCGTCCCTCCGGTGATGACTGCGACCTTGTCCTGCAAGCGTTGACCCATGACATGCTCCCTCAGCCGCAGAGTAGCCGGGGATGTCGCGAATGCACTTGACTGCGGGACAGCCGATCAGTCGGCGGCCGCGATTCGTTCATTGGTGGTCGGATCGATTTCGAACGCGCCTTCGAGCGCCAGCTCGGCACCCATCTCGCGGACCGCCGGCAGCACTTCTTCGCCCATCAGGCGGAGACTGCGCATTGCGTCTTCGTGGTCCATTGAGCCGTCGGCGTCCCAGAAGAAGATCGCGCCCGGGCGGATCTGTTCCAGAATATTGCGAATCTTGGGCAGGACGGTGGTCGGCGTGCCGTGGATGATGGCCTGTTTGTCGACCTGCTCCTTGAACGGGTCTTTCTTCTCAGGCTGCTCCTCTGGTTCGCCTTGCTCCTGCTTGCGCCGCTCGAGCGCCTTTTGCAGTTCGACCCGCCCCCGAGAAGCGGCGAGCGCGGGAATCTGGGAGGTCGGCAGCACGTCGGTGCGGGAGGTGAGGCCGGGAAGCGACTGCAGGAACGGTCGGACCTTGCCCTGGTTGCCCTCAAGGAAGGGGTTGCTCGGGCCCTGGAGGAACTTGCGCGCGGTGGCTTCGGCCAGCTCCTCGGTTTCGTCGACGTGGATCTTGAACACGTAACCGGTGTGCTGCGTGCCGGCCTCGTAGCCGGCCTCGAGCGCGCATTCGCGGTAGTACTCGAACGACTGCTTCGTCGGCTCCATCTCGGTCGCGAGCATGATGTAGGGGTAGCGGCGCTCGGCCGCCCACTTGACCGTGTTGCGGCTCATCACGCCGGGGATCCAGATCGGCGGATGCGGATCTGAGTACGGTCGCGCCCAGGGATTGACGTAGCGGTACTGGAAGTGCTCGCCCTCCCAGCGGAACGGTCCCGGCGTGGTCCACGCCTTGACGATGAAGTCGTGGGCTTCCTGATAGCGCTCCCAGTTGAACGGCGAGGCACTGTTGTGCGCTACGCTCTCGCGACCGGTGCCGCGCACCCAACCGCTGACCAGACGGCCGCGCGAGATCATGTCGATCTCGGCCAGTTCCTCGGCCAGCCAGAGCGGGTCGTCCCAAATCGGCAGGACGTTGCCGAGCAGGACGATTTTGGCGCGCTTCGTGATCCGAGCGAGGATCGCGGCTTCGACGTTCATCACGCTGCCCATGCAGAATGGCGTCGAATGATGCTCGTTGAGCATCAGACCGTCGAAGCCCATCTCCTCGGCGTAAAGCTTCTCGTCCAGGTAGCGGTTGTAGAGCTCAGCGCCAATCCGCGGATCGTAGCTGTCGTTGCTCATACCGAGGTCCTGGATGTCGCGGCCGGTCGCGCCGAAGTAGCCGGAGTTCGGGTCCTGATAGGGCCGTTCGGTGAAGTAGCCGATGAACATCTCAGCCCTCCGTAGGGATATCGCAGACTGCGCCCAGTGTGGCGTGGGCGCAGTCTAGGAGGGTGAGAGCTGCGGCGTCGGAGCTACTCGTCCTCGGGATAGAGCGCCACGCGGACCCAGCGATTCGTGGGCAGGATGCGTCCGGCCGCGGCAACCACCTGGTCGAGCGTCAGCGCATCGACCCGTTCTTCGTAGCTGGTGATCAGCTCGAACGGTTCGCCGCGGATTAGTACGGTCTCAATCTGGTTGACCCAGAACGAGTTTTCCCGCAGGTTCTCGTCGTAGGCGACGCGCAGTTGCTCTTTCACGGTGTCGAGATAACTCTGCTCACCGCCGTCGCGGATCCAGTCCAACTCGATTTCGATCTCGCCCAGCAACTCCTCGACGCGGTCGGGGTCGCTGCCGAAGATGATCCCAACCTGGTACTCGGAATCCGGAATCGAACTGAGACGTCCCCATACCGAGATGCTGTACGTACCTCCCAGCGCCTCGCGAATCCGCTCGCGCAGGCGGGTTCCCAGCATTTCCCCCGCAACCTCCACCGCCAGTGCCTCTTCACGGCTCCAGACGCCTTCGCCCTCAAACACCCACACCGTGTTGCTGCGCTGCTCGATTCCGCTGCGGACGGACTCATCAATCACACCCGGCGGCGGGTCGACGTTGTGGTTCACCCACTCTTCTACCCGACCTGTGGTCGGCAGGCTGGCAAGATACGTCTCTGTGAACGATCGCAATTCATCCCAGTCGAAGGCGCCGACGAAGACAAACCGCGCGTCGCCGATGTCCGCAAAGCGGTCGGCGTAGACCGCCTCCGCCCGCTCCATGCTCAACTCCTCGACTACTTCGAGGCTGAACGGCCGACCCCGCAAATGACCCTGACTGAGCAGCGAGTTGACGCGGTCGAACAGGACCGCATCCGGCTGCGTGGGACGCAACTCTGCGGAGCTGCGCAGTCGTTCTTCAAAGGTCGCGTAAAAGTCAGGATCCAGTCGTGGCGCGGTCACGTAGAGGTGAATCAGTTGGAACATCACCTCAAGATCTTTAGGCGACGCGTTGCCGCGTAATCCTTCATGCAAGGAGTCGATGTAGGGAACCACGGAGACCCGCGTGCCGGTCAGCAGCTTGTCCAGCGCCACGCTGTCATGGACGCCTACGCCGCTGCCATCGATGAGATCGTCCGCGTACAGCGCCGAGACGTAGTCCTCGTCCGAGACCAATGACGTGCCGCCTGGACTGAACGCGGTGAACTCCACCTCGTCGTCCTTGAAGTCGGTCTGCTTGGCGACCACGACGATGCCGTTGGACAGTGTCCAACGAACCGCATCAATGACCTCAATGGTCTCTTCTTCGATGATGCTGCCAGGCGTTGGAATCGAGGCGATCAGGGGTTCGTCGCTCGATTCGTCCGCGTATGGCTCGACCACCATCGCGTTTGCGGTGGTGAGTTGCGCCGCCAGCACTGCTTCCAGTTCTTCACCGCCGCTTGGATCGATTCCCTCGGGTCCCAGTACCAAGAGCACGCTGTTACGAGACGCGGTCCAGGTTCCGGAGACAGCGTTGACATCGGCCAGCGTGATCTGCGGCAACAGCGCCTGGTACAGCTCCCATTGCGCCTCGATGCCCGTCACAGGAGCGCCGCTCAGGAAGTGAGATCGATACCATCCCGCGATCTCCGATGAGTCAATCTGATCGCGGTTCGTGTACTGCCGCTCGGCTCCGCTGAGCAGATTGATCTTCTCGCGCTCCAATTCCGACTCGGTGAAGCCGTGCTGTCCGGCACGCTGGATCTCCTCCAGCATGGCGGTGACGCCGCGCTCGACCCCTTCCTGAGTGGTAGCCACGGCAAACTGCTCAATGTCGAGCGTGAGCACGAATGGCCTGGCGCCGGCGAATGAACCCAGGTAGGGCGGATCCGCCTCCTGGCCGCGCTCGAACAAACGCGCGTTGAGCATCGCGAATGCCAGCCGGCTGGTCAGTCCGCGCTGCAGGGCGGCGACATCTCGACCAGTCTCCGGCGACAGCTTGCGTACGAGCACAACCTGCGTGTAGGGCGCCTCAGGGTCGGTGAACACGTCCACCTGCGGCTCCTCATTGCCGGGAACCTCGAATAAGGGCCGCTCCACGGCCTCCGCGACTGCGGCTCGATCCTGAGTCGCCTGTCCTTCCGGCGGCGGCGCGAAGTGCTGGGCGATCTTCGATTCCATCTCTGCGACGTCGAAATCGCCAACGGCGACCACTGCCATCAGACTCGGTCGGTACCAGCGCTCGTAGAAGGCGCGAAGCTCTTCGACCGGCGCCGTCTCGAGCACTTCAAGCAGTCCGATCGGATCGCGCTCGGCGTATTGCGAGGAGCCGAACAGCAGCGGATACAGATTGCTGTAGAAGCGCGAGTTGAAACCCTGGAACAGACGGCGCTCTTCGATTACGACGCCGCGCTCCAGCTCGACTTCCTCCGGATCGAATGCGATGCCGTAGGCCCAGTCGCTGAGAATCTGGAACGTGGTCTCCATGATCTCGGCATCGTCCGTGGGCACTTCGAGGAAGTAGACCGTCTCATCGAGACTCGTGTAGGCGTTCAGGTGAGCGCCAAAGTCGCTGCCGATCGATTCCAGGTACTCAATGATCTCCTGCTTCTCGAAACGCTCGGTGCCGTTGAATGCCATGTGCTCAACGAAGTGCGCCAGCCCGCGCTGCTGCTCTTCCTCCAGCACCGAACCTGCGCGCACGACCAGGGAGAGGTGCGCCCGACCCTGTGGCTCCGAGTTCTGGCGGATGTAGTAGGTCAGGCCGTTGCTCAACGTGCCGATCGTTACGTCGGGATCGAAGGGCAGCGGGTCATCGGCGTTCCAGATGGGCGCGGGTGCTGCCTCTGCTTCGGCGTGTTCTTCATCCTCGTCCTCGACGACCTCGACTGATTCGTCAGTTTCCTCTTCAGTCGCGCCTGCCTCGTCCTGCTCCTCTGACTCAGGCGCAGCAGCGGCAGATTGGTCCCGGGCCTGGTCATCGGTCTCGCTTGTCTCGGGTCTGCTCTCCGTTTCAGTCGACCCCCTGGCAGGCCCGTCCGTCGCCTGCTGTGTGGCAGGCTGTGCCGACTGCGACGGGATGTCGTCGGTGCATCCTGCCAGGACCATCAGGGTCAGCAGCGCCAGGGCCGCTCCGAGCCCAAGCTTGAGGAGTCGCTTCATCACCCCGTCCCCCTTGCCTCTCATTGCATTCGCACGCAGCAGGTGGTGTTCTCTTTCGGGAACGCGCGATGGGCATTCTCCCGAACGGCGTGCTTACGCGCAGTCACATCCGCACGGTCGCCGCAGGTTGGCCACCGATGTCGAATGAGGCCGTCTGTCAGGGAGCATCGGCCTGGGGAAGGGCGCGCGGCCACGGAACCAGGACACATTTCTTCGATCCGGGCGTTCGCCGACCGTACGCGTCAGTGAGTACAGTGTGAGCGATGAGCGTCCAATCGAGTCCCGACATGCTCACATCGCTGGCACTACGAGAGCGTCACCTGGCGCTCGGCGCACGGTTTGCACCCTTTGCGGGCTGGGAGATGCCGCTGCAGTATCAGGGGATCGTGGCCGAGCACCTCGCGGTGCGCGAACGAGTCGGAGTCTTCGATGTCTCGCACCTCGCCAGGGCCTGGGTTGAGAGTCCGCGGGCGGCCGAGCAACTGCGCTCGGTGACGACCTTCGACATCCTGAGCCTGCCGGAAGGCAAGGCGCACTACTCGCTCTACTGCAACGATGAGGGCGGGATCGAGGATGACATCTTCATCTATCACCTGCCCGAAGATCGATGGTTGGTGATTCACAACGCCGCGCATGCCGAGGCCGACTTCGAGCGCCTGCGAATGGTCGCGGGCGATGCCGCTTCCGAGGTCACGCAGGAGACCGTGATGCTGGCCGTCCAGGGTCCTGAGGCGATGGTCCTGCTGGGCAGGCTGTTCGGGCCAGCGATTGCGGCTCTTGAACCACGGGATTGCGTGGAGTTGGACTGGCGGGAAACGTCGGTTCTTTTCGCGCGCACCGGCTACACCGGCGAGGATGGCGGCGAGTGCATCGTGGAGGCCGGGTCAGCCGGCGAACTCTGGGACGCCTTCGTGTCGGGAGGCGCGACACCGTGCGGGCTTGGCGCGCGGGACACGCTGCGTCTGGAGGCTGCGCTGCCGCTGCACGGGAACGACATCGATCCGACGACGCATCCGTATGAAGCGGGCCTCGGATTCGCCGTCAGTCTCGATGACGGTGCGTCCTTCATCGGCCGCGATGCCCTGGTCGAGGCCAAGGCACGTCCGCGGACTCGCCGACTTGCCCATCTCGCCGCTCGAGGGCGCGGCGTCATCCGGGCGGGTTATGACGTGCGGGAGGCGGGGGGCGGTGAGGTAGTGGCGCAACTCACGAGCGGGGGACACAGCCCGAGCCTGCGGCTTGGGATCGGTTTGGCATACCTGCCGGTTGAACTGGCCAAGCGAGGCACCATGCTTGAGGTCGACGTGCGCGGACGGGCGCTGCCGGTCGAGGTGGTGCGACGACCGTTCTATCGAACGCCGAAGGATTCATGATCATGGAGTACCAGACACCCGAGAACCTGCTCTACACGGCCGACCACGAATGGCTTCGCCGCGAGGGTGACGACTCGGACGAAGTGACGGTCGGGATCACTGAGTTCGCCCAGGAGCAGCTGGGCGACGTGGTCTACCTGGAGCTCCCGGCGGATGGCACGGCCTTGAGCGCAGGGGAACCGTTCGGCGAGATCGAATCGGCCAAGACGGTGGCGGAATTGTTCGCGCCGGTAAGCGGGGAACTGATCGGGTCGAACGGTGAACTTGAGGATCGTCCGGAACTGGTCAATGAATCTCCGTACGACGAGGGGTGGATCGTCCGAGTGCGCTTGTCTGACGCATCAGAGCTGGATGGACTCCTGGACGCCGACGCGTATCGAGAACTGATCCCGGAGGACTAGCGGTGCCCTCGTCGACAACCGTCGGGTCGCCCCATCCTTACATTCCAGCCACCGATGCCGACCGCAAGCGGATGCTGGCGCGAGTCGGTGTTGACGAGTTGGATGCGCTCTTCGCTGACCTACCTGCTGCGTTCCGCGATCCGAACATCGATCTGCCGCCTGCACTGACGGAACCCGAGCTGATCGCCTTGCTCGGCGCGCGGGCCGCGGAGAACGCCGCTTCCTCTCGCCTCAGTTTTCTGGGCGCGGGCGCCTACCGACGCTCGGTGCCCTCGATCGTGTCTCACCTGACGAGCCGCTCCGAGTTCGTGACTGCGTACACGCCGTACCAGCCGGAGATCAGTCAGGGGACCTTGCAATCGGGCTTCGAGTTTCAGTCGGTCGTCTGCGAACTGACGGGGATGGATATCTCGAACACCGGGCTGTACGACGTCGCGAGCGCCACCGCGGAGGGTTGTTTGTTGGCTGCGCGGGTGACCAAGCGTTCCGCCGTCGCTCTGCTCGAACCGATCCATCCGGGGACGGCCGAGGTCGTCGGTACGTATGCGGGCGGTGCAGGACTGAATGTGGACCGATTGTCGTCGGCGGACGAACTGACCGACGAGCATGCGTGTCTCGTGGTGCAACAGCCGGACTTCCTCGGCACAATCGTCGATCTCGAACCGCTCGGGCTGCGGGTCCACGAGCGCGGCGGACTGCTGGTGACGGTCGCCGACCCGTTCGCGCTGGGTCTGTTGCAAGCGCCGGGCGACGCCGGCGCCGACATCGTGACCGGCGAGGGTCGTGACCTGGCCGGCGCACCCGCGTTCGGCGGTCCGTCGCTGGGACTGTTCGCCGCGGGCCTGCCGTACATGCGGCAGATGCCGGGCCGGATCGTCGGACGAACTCGCGAGCTGCGCAATGCGGAGAACTCAGGGGAGGAACCTCGCACCGGCTACGTCCTCACCTTGCAGGCGCGGGAGCAGTTCATTCGACGCGAGCGGGCGACCTCCAACGTCTCGACCGCGCAGGCGCTCATCGCACTCGCCTTCACCATCGCAGTGCAGGCGCTGGGACCGCGCGGCCTGCGAGAGTCGGCGGAGCTGTGTTACCAGCGAGCTCACGACGCTGCGAGGCGCGTAGCTGCATTGCCAGGCTACGAAGTTCCGGAGCGCGGACCGTGGTTCCAGGAGTTCCTCGTGCGCGGCCCGGTCCCGGCCGGGGAGTTGGCCGCTCGACTTTCGAGGCGGGGCATCACGGCCGGACTCGACGTATCGAACCGTGCGGAACCGGAAGCGCGCGACTCGCTCCTCTTTGCTGTCACGGAAGCCACCCCGGACGGACACGTTGATGCACTTGTGGACGCGCTGGCTTCGATCGGAGATGAGGTGTGACGGCGCCCGGGTCTCGGGACGAGGACTTCGGCGCTCGATTGAGTTTTGATCGCGGCGCGCGCGGGCGGCGAGCTGTCGATGTGCCCGCATGGTCCGGTGTACAGACGCCGCTTCCCGATTCGCACTTGCTGCGCGACTCGGTTCGCTTGCCTGAGATGAGCCAGGGGGAGCTGGTTCGCTACTACACAGCGCTTTCGGCGCGCAATTACGGGATCGACTCCGGCACGTATCCGCTCGGCTCTTGCACGATGAAGTTCAATCCGAAGGTCAACGATCTGATCGCCTTCCTGCCGGGATTTGCGGACGCTCACCCACTGGCTGCGGAAGAGGAAGCGCAAGGCACGCTGCGGACGCTGTGGGAGCTTCGGCGCGGCCTGGCCGAGATCACCGGTCTGCCGGCGGTCAGCCTGGCTCCCGCGGCAGGAGCGCAAGGCGAATTCGCCGGTGTGCTGATGATCAAGGCTGCGCTGGAGGATCGCGGCGAGCTTGGACGACGCCGGCGCATCCTGGTTCCCGACTCGGCCCACGGAACGAATCCGGCGACCGCGGCGATGGCGGGCTTTGCTGTGACGCACATCCCGACAGCCGATGACGGATCGTTGGACCGCGCGACGATTGAGCGTGAGCTGGATGAGACGGTGGCGGGGGTGATGGTGACGGTGCCGAACACGCTGGGACTGTGGGAGTGGGGGATCGAAGAGGTCGCCGATCTGATTCATGACGCAGGGGCGTATCTCTACGCCGACGGCGCCAACCTGAACGCGATCATGGGCCGCGTGCGCTACGGCGACCTGGGGTTTGATGTCGCCCACCTGAACCTGCACAAGAGCTTCAGCACACCGCACGGCGGCGGCGGACCCGGCGCCGGTCCGGTCTGCTGCAACGACGAGCTGGCTCCGTATCTGCCGACACCGATCGTCGTCGAGGACGACGGCGGGGTTGTTCGGCTCGCCGCTCCGGAGCGGAGCATCGGGCAACTGCAACAGTTCCACGGGAATGCGGGAGTGCTGCTACGCGCATATGCCTACATGCGCGCGCTGGGCCTCGACGGACTGCGGGCGGTCTCAGGACAAGCAGTGCTCAACGCCAACTACCTGCGTGTGCTGCTGCACGGGCACTACGACCTGCCGTACGACCTGCCGGTGCTGCACGAGGTCGTGTTCTCCGGTTCGCGTCAGCGCCGTCAGAACGGCGTGCGTACGTATGACATCGCGAAGCGGTTGATCGACCACGGATTCCACCCTCCGACGGTGTATTTCCCATTGATCGTCGAGGAAGCGTTGATGATTGAGCCAACGGAGACCGAACCGCCCGAGGCGATCGAAGCGTTGGCCGAGGCGCTGATTGCGATCGCCGAGGAAGCCGAGCGTGATCCAGACGCGCTCCACGATGCGCCCGTGACCGCGCCGATCGGTCGACTTGACGAGACGACTGCGGCTCGGCGTCCGTTCTTGCGGTGGCAGGATCCAGGGGCGGTTAAGAGCTAGTGGGTTCCCTGGGCGGCCATGACGGTGGGCATGCCCTGCATGCCTCGGAGGGTGTTGATCTCGCCGCGGTGGCCGTTGAAGTGGCCCATCATGTGCAGCGAGATCGCTTCTCCTACGCTCTCCGTTCCGACGCGGGCCGGAATTTCCCGTTCCAGATCTTCGTCGCTGGCGTTGGCGAGATACTCGGCCGTGCGCTCGAAGACGGCATCCTGGTACCCAGCCAGTGCGCCGAGGTCGGTGATCTGAATCCGCTGGGCCTCGTCATCGGACATGTTCGTCCCGATGCCGTCGAATGGAAGCCCCGTGCGCGAAGCCCATTCCTCGCTCCAGACCGGTGCCTCCCCGGTGACCCGGCTCATGATCAGGTCCTCTACTCGGGACGTGTGCCAGAGGCACCAGGCGATCGAGTGGCTTCCGTGGTCAGGCACGAAATGCAATTGCTCGTCGGTGCCGTTGCGGGCGTCGACCAGTGCGGCGTGCGTGAACTCGAGGCTGCGTTGGATGAATCCGACCGTGCTCATGTTCAATCCCCTCTGTTCCGGCCACGATTGTAGGACCGTTGCGGCGGTGAGCGCTTTGCCTGCGTTGAGCCGGCTGGGCGCCGGCCTTCTATTGCCGCACAGCGTGCCGCTCCCACTCGACGGTTGCGGGGCCGGAGGTTGTCCAGCAGCTGCAGGCATACTCGGCGACCCGTTTGGGGTCGATCAGGCGGATCGCACCGCGCCGAATCGAATGGACCAGGCCTTCCTGAGTCAACAGCGACAGCGCGGCGCTGACGGCGGGTCGGGTGGCTCCGACGACCTCGGCGAGTTCCTCGTGTGTGATCGGGATGATGTCGTCTTCGGTCTGTAGGTGGATGAGGGAGAGCCAGGCGCAACAGCGAATGCTGAGCGCGTGGAACCGGGCACAGACTGCGTGCTGAGCGGCAAGTCGGTAGCTGCGGTCCGTGGCTCGGGCCATCGAGAGGCGCAACGCCGGCGCCTCGGAGGCGATCCGTCTCAAGACCGTCGCAGGCACGACCAGCGCCTCTCCCGGGAGCCGGACTTTGAAGCTGAGGAAGAAGGGCATGCCGTGGAGCGCGCGCATGCCGCCGATCACTCCTTCGGAGCCCACGAAGACCGGCTGAATGCACTCGCCGTCCTCCGTCTCCAATACCCCTCCGAACACGCCGCTGAGCGGGAAGATCACGCTGCCTCGACTAAACAGACGATCGAGTCGGTCTCCGCGGCGCAGGAACACCAACGCGGCGTTGTCCAGCAACTCGGCGAGCACGTCAGGCGGAATCTGCGAGAGAATCTGGTTCGCGCGAGAGCGACCGAACCAATCCGCTCGCTGCTCGGTTGACGTGCCGTTTCGTAGCGCCTGTGCCATCGTCGGGTCCCTGCTAGTCACCGCTCAATGTTTGCGCGGCTCTCTTGAATCGGTTGCCGTTGAATGGGTCCTGAACGTCCGAACGTGATCCAACCGAGGCAATCGATCGTGTTGGGGAATTATCGCGATTGAGAATTGGGTTCGCAACACCTACTCTGTCCCCGACTTGGATGGCATCAACCAGATGCCAGCGGAAGGTTGTCCTTATGGAAGAGCGGGAGGCGATTCTCGAGGTTCGCGGATTGCGCAAGTGGTTCGGAGGCGTGCACGCGCTGGACGGGGTTGACCTGGAAATCTACGACGGCGAGATTCTCGGCATTATCGGCCCGAACGGTTCCGGCAAGACGACGCTGTTCAACGTCGTCGCCGGTGTACATAAGCCGACAGGCGGCAGCGTGACCTGGATGGGTGAGGACATCACCGGCAAGTCAGCTGAGTCGATGGCCGGTCGCGGGATCATCCGCACGTTCCAGCAGGCAATGGCATTTGAGGATCTCACGGTCCGCGACAACGTCGGCATCGCCTGTCAGCATCGTCCTCGATCTGTCCTCGCCGATCAGGAGTACGAAGGGCTGGCCAACCCGGAAGAGATCATCGAATTCGTCGGATTGAGCGAGTTCGCTGATGAGAAGGCGACCAATCTTGGCTTCGGCAACCTGCGGCGGCTTGGCGTGGGCATCGCCATCGGAGGTCACCCTCAGTTGCTGATGGCGGATGAGCCGGCGGCTGGTCTCAACGACAACGAGACCGCCGATCTGAGTCGATTGATTGAGTCAATCCGCGAACGCGGGGTCACAGTCGCGGTCATTGACCACGACATGAACATGATGATGAACATCTGTGACCGGCTGGTCGTCCTTGACTTCGGTCAGAAGATCGCCGAGGGCGACCCCTCGGAGGTTCGCAACGATCCCAAAGTGCTCGAAGTGTATCTGGGGGAAGATCTTGCCGCTGCTGCAGATTAACGACCTTCACACCGCATACGGCCGCACGCGCGTCCATCGAGGCATCGAACTGCATGTCGATGCCGGTGAGATCGTGGCGATTCTGGGACCGAACGGGGCCGGCAAGTCGACCCTGCTCAGTGCAATCGCTGGGCTGATCCGTCCAACCGGCGGGAGGATCGAGTATCAGGACCAAGACTTGGCCGGTTGGACGGCAGATCGGGCCGCCAAGGCGGGCATCAGTCTGGTGCCAGAGGGCCGCCGCATCTTCCAGGGGATGACCGTGCGCGACAACCTGGAGTTGGGCGCATACGTCCAGAGTGACCGCAAGTCGGTGGACGAGGATCTCGAGCGCGTACTCGAGTATTTCCCGATCCTGCGCGAGCGCCTCGATTCGCAGGGCAGCGATCTGAGCGGCGGTCAGCAGCAGATGCTGGCAATCGCCCGAGGTCTGATGGCGCGACCCACGCTGATGCTGCTAGACGAGCCTTCGCTGGGTCTCTCGCCGGTGCTGGTCAAGGACCTCGAGGCGATCATCCTGGGTTTGCGTGAGCAGTTTGGCGCGTCCGTGCTGCTCGTCGAGCAGAACGCCAGTCTGGCGCTCGCCGTGGCACAACGCGGATATCTGATGCAGACCGGTTCGATCGCGGCCGAAGGCCTGTTGGACGAGATGCGCGAGACCGGTCTGATGCGCGAGCTGTACCTGGGCGCCGAGGCGGCCGGCGGCGACTGAGGGCTCAGTTTCGATTCAGCCGATCGCCGCCGCTCCGGCCTGGGCCACTTCCGTGTCTTGCTGATAGCTGCCTCCGCTGACCCCGACCGCGCCGATGATCCCCTCCTCGCCTGCCAGCGGTACGCCGCCGCCGATCATCATGAAGTTTGGGATCGCAGTGATCCCATGCAGCAAAGGCGGGTCGCTCTCGATCACTGAGTACCACTGGTCGGTCGCCAGGCCGAACCCGACCGCAGTGTTCGCCTTCGCCTGAGAGATGTCGACGCTGGCCAGCAACGAGCCGTCCATGCGCAAGAAGGCCTTGAGGCGAGCGGACTCGTCGACGACGGCGATCACCATCGGCACGCCGATTTCGTTGGCCTTGGCAACGGCTGCGGCGATCACCTGCTCCGCGCCGTCGGCGCTGATCGATTCTCTGGAGGTCGTTGTCATTCCATGCTCCTCATCCGTCGTTCCGGGTGAAACCCGTCATTGAGCGAAGCCAGTGATTACGCCGCCGAGCCGCGCAGCAGACCCTGGGGTCTGACGAGCAAAATCAGGATCATGAGTCCGAAGGCATAGGCGTTGGTCCAGGCCGGGGCAAAATAACCCTGGCTCATGGCTTCCAAGAGGCCGAGGAAGAGGGCGGCCAGGACGGCGCCGGTGACGTTGCCCAGTCCGCCGATGATGGCCACGGCGAACCCCTTGATTACGAAATTGGCGCCGACGAACGGCGAGACCGGGAAGAACGAGATCAGCAGGGCGCCACCGAGTCCGGCGATCGCACTGCCGACGATGAAAATGCCCATCACATAACGACGGACGGGAATTCCCATCAACGACGCGGTGTCGCGATCGGTGGCGATCGCCCGCAGCGCTCGGCCCCAGCGGGTGCGCTGAATCCCGTAGAACGTGGCGCCGAACAGCGCCAGCGTCGTGCCGATCACGAAGACACGGGTGGCGAGCACTCGGACATCGCCGACGTCCCAGACCACGTTGAGCGGGCGGGGAATGTCGACGGCGTCAGCGTTCCAGATGCCGGCGACGACGTGCTGGAGGATGAAGATCAGGCCAATAGAGACGATGAAGCCATTTATCGGTTCTTCCAGGGTGAAGCGGAACAACCCCCGTTCCAGCCCGAGACCGAGCAGTCCCACGACGGCGATCGCCAGCATCAGGCCAAGGAAATACCAACCGAATCCCGCGCCCAGACCGATCTCCACAATGAGCGCCCAGACCGCGTAACCACCGATCATCAGCATCTCGCCCTGAGCGAAGTTGACGATCCCTGTGAGTCCGAAGATCAGCGTGATTCCAATCGCGATGAGCGCGATCACGCTGGCAATCGACAGCCCGAGTACCACTTGCTGGAGGAAGGTATCCATCTGGTCGCCGTCCTCTCGCTGTCGTGCCGATCGACTAGCCGGACGCTCGCCGGTGAAGTGCGGGTCAAGCTAACGGAGCCGCAAGACGCGTTTCGTCATGACGCTTACTGACATCCCACGCAGGAATTTTCATCTTGCCCCAGAGCTGCCGACGTCAGGCTGCTGATCGTCGCAACGGCGCAACTGGACGCGCCCCGGCGAACGGAAGGAGCGACATCCATGACGAACACGAGATGGACGGACTTACCTGGGAAGCGAGTGCTGCTGCTTCTCCTGAGTTCCGTCGTCATGGTTGCGATGATCTTCGCTGCCTGTGGCGACGACGAGGAGCAGGAGCAGCAGGCAGCCGCCGAGGCGCCGGCCGAACAGCAGGAACAACAACAGCAGGCGATGCAACAGGAGGAGGAAGAAGAAGTCATCTGGATTGACATCGGCGTTGTTGCGCCGAGCTCGGGCAGCTACGAGGTGTTCGGACACACCTACGAGGCGTCGGGCAAGCTGGTTGAACACGAGATCAATACCGGCGCCCAGTACTGCATCGATCAGGGCGTCTGCGAAGAGGGCGGCGGATTCCTGATTGATGGCAAGCTGCACAAGCTGCGCATCCACTTCCGCGACGACCGCAGTGACATCAACGCGCATGTCGCTGCCGTGCGTGAACTGGTCCGTGACGTCGGCATCGTCGCCTGCATGTGCGGCACGCCGCATGACTTCGCGATTGCCAGCGCCAAAGTGACGCAGCCGGCCAAGGTGTTGCACTTCTCCGGTTCGAGCACGCTGGAAGAGATCCTGACGGAAGAGGCGACCGCCCCTGGCGGCGAGAACCGCTACCTCTTCCAGACCGAGACGCGCGAGTGGCAGCGCAGTGGCAGCGTCATGAAGGGCGCCGTCGACCTGATCGACCCGGATTCCGAGGTCTCGGTCATCTTGATGTTGAACGACGCGACCGGTCAGTTCCTGGGCCCGTACTTCAAGCGGGCGCTGGAAGCCAATGGTCAGACCGTCCCCGACATCATCTACTGGGACCCGGAGACGACCGACTTCTCGCCGCTGTTCTCGCGAGCGAAGGGCCACGACCCCGACATCGTGCTCTTCCTCTACGACCCCGATCGAGCCATCCAGGCGATTCCTCAAGCGCTTGAGATCGGCGCGGCCAAGAGCGGCTACTTCATGTTCGGAATCGACCCCGGCGAGTACAAGAAGCGCGAGCTGCAATCCGACCTGCCGGTCGGCATGGCATGTGTGCCCATCTGTTGGGGCGCGACGGACCGCGAGCAGGCGGCCGCGTACTGGGTCCGCTACGAGGAGTTCGGCAACGAGCTGCGTTCGTTCTCGTCGGTCAGCCTGCTGACCTACGACGACTACTACATGCTGATCAAGGCCTACCAGGCCGCCGGCACGTTCACGGACGCGGACGCCGTGGTCGACGCGCTGCTGGAGGTTCGACACGACGGCGTAATCGCCGACGGGTTCTACTTCGACAGTCGCCACATCGTGGCGCACGGGACAGAGGTTTGCGTGTCGCGGCAGCTCGAGTTCGAGTGCCAGTTCACGCCGCCACCCGACGAGCCGCCGCCCGGAACTCCGGGATTCTGATCGGCAGCAGCCGAAGGACGACACCCAGCCGCCCGGTACCTCCGGCGGCTGAGTGCCAACACCACGCTGCTGGTCGCCTCTCTATGGGGCGACCAGCAGCGTCGCAGACTCGGGGCTGGATGCACACCGAGCCTCGCCCAATCGCATGAAAAGTGGCTGAATAGACCGTGTGACGCGGCGCGCTTCGCGATCGAGGAAGGTGTAGGCCAACGCTGTGATTGCTGACATTTGGGATACACACGGCCGTTCCGCCACCAGGCGCATCGTCCGGCTGGCACGGCAGGAACTGACGCCGGCGCAGACCATCATTTGGACTGCAGTGGTCGTGGTGATCGTGCTGTTCCCGGTGCTGGTCAGCAGCTCCCGCTTTCTCGATGTCGCCATCACGTACGGCATCTTCGCGATTTGTCTTTATGGCCTGGGGTTTCTCTACGGCCAGACAAACTATCTCTCGATCGCGCACTCAGCGCTGTTGGGCGTAGGCGCGTACACCGCAGCGATCCTCTTCATCCAGGCGGGCTTGGGCTTCTGGGCGGTGCTGCCGTTGGCCGCGCTGTTGGCGATGGCCGCGGCATTGCTGCTGGGCTACCCCGCGCTCAGGGTCAGTGGCTACCACTTCGTCATCGTCACGTTTGCAGCGTGCGAGCTGTTCGTGCTCGCGACGAGGAATCTCGGCGGGGCAGAGGCGCGCAAGGGACTGACCGGCGGGGCGCAGGGTCTCGATGTCACCGAGCCCGTCGGGCAGATTTTCGGACAGAGCTTTGATATCAACCTCGAGCTCGCGCCCTTCTACTACCTCGTGATCGCATTTCTGTTCGTCACCCTGATCGTGACCCAGATCCTGGTCTTGTCGCCGTTGGGCAGAACATTCAGGGCGATCCGCGAAAACGAACCGCTGGCTCGTTCGGTCGGCATCCGGGCCAACTGGTACAAGATCCTCGCCTTTGGGATCAGCGGTCTCTTCGCCGGCGTTGCCGGCGCGCTGTTCTCCTACAAGCTGGGCCACATCGCCCCGGACCTGTTCAATTCGTTCGAGGGGGTCGAGCTGGCATTGATGGTATTGCTGGGCGGATCGCGACGACTGATGGGTCCGCTGGTCGGAGCGATCATCGTCGGCTTCTTGCCCGAGATTCTGGATGTGATCGGTATCGGTCTGACGCCGTTCCAGCGACAGATCGTCTTCGGCGCCATGCTGATCGCAGTGATCATCCTGTTGCCCCACGGCCTGGTGCAGGGCGTCGCCGATCTATACGGACTCGCCAAGCGCTCGCTGGCCGCGTATCTGCGTCCGCCGCCGGGACCCGGCGATGGCGAGGGGTCAGAGGTCGATCCCCCTGAACCCGCAGACGATGAGGCGGCTGAGGCCGATGAGGCTGAACAGGAAGCCGAACGCGTCGGCGGTTCCTGACCCACCCCTCAGACAGCTCACGGATGCTCGGAGCGGGGCGCCTGCGGTGGTGGCTCGCGAACCGACGCGAACAGACGGATCAGGATGTCGCGCGCTTCAACGTAGAGCGCCTTCAGCCCACTAACGAGGCCGCGCGGCAGCAACAGGATCAGCAGGATCAACGCGAGCCCATACGCGATCTGCACGAAGTTGGGATTCTCGGCGAAGGGCAGCTCGGGCACGAAGAGCACCACTGACGCACCCAACAGCGGGCCGAGCAACGGGACCGCGCCGCCCAGCAGCACCATCAGGGCCAGCTCGATGCCGTCCTGCGCGCCGAACAGACTCGGTTCGATGTGCTTGAGCAGGAAGGCGTAGTGCACGCCGGCCGCGCCCGTAAACGCCCCGCTCATCGTGAAAGCGAGAATCTTGGTGCGCGCGATACGGATGCCGATCGATTCGGACAGATCCTCGTTTTCGCGGACGGCCCGCATGGTCGCGCCGAAGCCGGACCGGCGAATCAGGTAGACGGCGAAGATCGCGATGACCAGGTAAGCCACGGTGACGTAGTAGATCGAGTTCGCCGACTGCAGGCCGATGCCGAAGAAGTCGGGCATTCCGCCCTGGACGATCAGACCCAGGCGACGTCCACTCTCGAAGCCGCCGCCGTTCTCGAGCACGATCCGCACCAGCTCGCCGAAGCCGAAGGTCGCAATCAGGAAGAAGTGGCCGCGAATGCGCAGGGCGGGATAGGCCAGCAGCGCCGCGGCGATCGAGGCAAAGATGATCCCCAGCGGCAACACCGCCCAGTAGGACCAGCCGAACTCGCGGAAAAAGATCGCCCCGGTGTACGCACCGATCGCCCACAGTCCGGCGTGAGCGAGCGAGAGAATTCCGGCCTGGCCGAAGATCACGGCGAGGCCATAGACGGCGATCGCCGTGGTGCCGGTGACCGTTGCCAGGAAGAGGTGGCGAGACGTGGTGAACTCGGGGATGAGCAGAATGAACACGCCGACGCCGACGATGACGACGATCCGCTCAGCCGTTGTCCAGCGCCTCGGGCCACTGAAAGCCCCGGCGACCTGATTCCTGGCGAACGTCTTCACTTGCATCCGATTGCGCATTCGTGCGACCGTCCTAGCGAGCCGCTGGACCCTGGAGTCCGGTCAACAGACCTCGCGGCCTGACCAACAGGATGATGATCATGACAATGAAGGCGTAGGACTCAGACCATTCGGGCTGGAAGTACTGCGTACCCATCGCCTCGGCGAGTCCGAGACCGAATGCCGCGAGGATCGCCCCGAGCGGATTGCCAAGGCCACCCGCCAACGCGACGGCAAACGCCTTGATCACGAATCGTCCGCCGATGAACGGGTCGATCGGGAAGAGGCCGATCATGAGCGCGCCGCCCAGCCCGGCGAGCAGCGAGCCGACCAGGAACACCACCATGATGTAGCGGCGCACCGGGATGCCCATCAGTGCCGCCGTGTCGCGATCGATGGCGCTGGCTCGCAACGCGCGGCCGTGGCCGCTGCGATAGATCACCCAGAGCATGACAGCGACGACGACCAGCGTCGCACCGACCACGAGCACTCGCGTGCCCGGAATCCGCGCGCCGCCCAGGTCGAAGACCTTCGTGATCGGCGCCGGCAAGTCGACGATGCTGGCCCCAACTGGAGACAGCTCGACTAACAAGTGTTGTAAGACGATGATCAGGCCAAGCGAGACGATGAACCCGTTGATCGGCGAGTCGAAAGTGAACCGGAAGACTCCACGCTCCAAGGCCAGGCCGATCAGTCCGACGGCGACGATAGCGAAGAGCAGGCCCAGCCAGAAGCTGCTGCTGAGCTGGATCGTCACGAACCAAGCGAGGAAGCCGCCGATCACCAAGAGCTCGCCGTGGGCGAACATCACCAGACCGGTGAGGCCGAAGATGAGCGTGACCCCGAGCGCCATCAAAGCGATCACGGCGCCAATCGACAGGCCATTGATCACCTGCTGCAGGAAGATCTCCATCGCCGTCTCAGCCTCCCCGACTTGCGGTCACGGCCGTGGTGTCAACGGCCGACGCGATCCCTGGCCTGCGACAATGAGCCCTCGCGGCGCCCAACAAGCTGCGAGGCGGCATGCGAGGGCTCAGGATGCCCGCTGCTGCGCGCCTTCCGGCGCCGCAGCAGCCTGAAGGTGGACTTACTGCTCGCTCCCTTCCTGGTTGGCCAGTACGAACTCTTCGGTCACGCCGAGCGCTTCGGGTCCGTACTCCTCGAGCGAGAAGTTGGTGCAGCTGATCTCTCCGAGTTGGACGCGGCAGGTGTCGTAGCCATGCGCGACGCGGTGCCACTCGGGGTCCATCGTCAGCGTGGAACTGAGCACTCCGTCGATGGTGATGCCCTCCAACGCGTTGGCGATCGCCGTGGTGTCATCCACGGTGCCGGCCTTCTTCATCGCCTCGACCAGCATGAACACGTAGTCGTACTGCCACAGCGTGATGTCGGTCAGCGGAGCCGGTGAGCAACCGTCGGGGTTGCCGCACTCGAATTCGTTGACTGCTTCGTAGTGCGCCTTCGAGCGCTCGCTGCTGTGGATTGCGCGGCAGAGGTTAATGCAGGCCAGCACAATTGGGGCTTCATTGTCGATCCCACCGGGGAAGTTCTCTTCCCACCAGCCCGGGTCGACGCCGAAAACCATGTAGCCGCGTGCAACTTCGAGCTCAAGCGCCTGTTCGGCAATCAACACCGAGTCGGCCGCGATGTACCAGTTGTGCATCCAGTCGGGCTCGAGCCCCTTGAGCCGCGTCAGGAACGGAGTGAAGTCGGTGGTGCCGGGCGGGTAGAAAACGACCGGGTGCGTCTTCTGACCCAACGCGGTCAGGACGCCGTTGTAGAAGCGTCCGAGGAACTGTCCGGAAGGATCGTCGGTGGCGATGATCACCGAGGTGTCGCCCTCTTCCGCGCCGAGCAGTTCCAGCACGCCGGCGGCGGTAATGGTGCTTCGGGTGAGCTCCGAGGGCTCAATCTGGAACAGCCACTTGTGCGTGGTCTGCGAGGTCTCAGGATTGAGCACGCCGCCCTCGGATGTCAGGATGCTGAGGGACATCAGGTGCAGCACCTTCTCCGGTTGCGTCAGTTCGGACGCGGCCAAGCCGATTCCGTGCGGGATCGGTCCAAAAATGATCTTGATGCCCTCGTCGCGAATCAGCTCCTGCACGGCGGCGATGCCGATCGCGTCATCGGAGCGAGTGTCACGCGCCACAACCTCGATCGTGTACGTCGTGTCACCGACCACGAAGCCGCCTGCTTCGTTGATCTGCTGTACAGCGAGGAGCAAACCGACTTCCTCAGATTTGCCGTAGAAGGCGAGGCCGCCGCCGGAGAGCGGCTGGACCGAGCCGATGCGGACGACGCCAGTCGCGGGTGCTTCCTCTTGCTGGGCCTGCGGCTGCGGCTGCGGTTGCGGTTGTGCCTGTTGTTCCTGCGCCTGTGGTTGTGCTTGCTGCTCTTGCTGCGGTTGGGCCTGGGCGGCGGCCGGTTGCTCGTCCTCGTCATCGCCGCACGCGGCAAGAGCGAAACCGAGCACCAGTACAGCCAGGGCGGCACCGACCACTCCCATCCAGCGCCAACGGGTGTGGCGACTGTCAGTGTCCAGGTGAGTCATCTCGGTGCCTCCAGGCTGCTGCGCTGCACCGATCGTGTTGGTCAGCGCACATTACTCGTACGTATGGCCGGGCATGAATTCGACCGGTTTGATCGCCAATTCTCCTTGCGAGTACTGCATGCCTGATTCGTCGTGTCCGGGGAAGATGAATGCGTCCAGTTCAGACGCGATCTGCTCGACCTTCCCGCAAGAGTTGAGGAAGTCTTCGTTGCTCGTGTTGACGAAGTTGGGGATCGGCGGCGGACCGAAGGCGTCATGCGTACTGACCGCGTCGCCGGCCAGGAGCGCCCAACCGGTGGTCTCGAGCCGCACCAGCACGCCCATCGAACCTGGCGTGTGACCAGGCAGGCTGATCGTCCAGAGATCCTCGAAGATCTCCTGGTCGCCGTACATCAGCGTGGGGTTGCGACGCGAGATAAAGTTCCAGTCTTTGCGCACGAAGAAGTTGTCTGCCGACCAGATGTTGGTCGCGTAGCGGTGCTCATCCTCGTGCAGGACGATCTGAGCGCCGGCCTCCTCGAAGATGCGTAGCCCGCCGGCGTGGTCGGCGTGGCAGTGACTGAGGATCACGTAGTCGAAGTCGTCCGGGCCCAGGCCGATCTGCTTGAGCGAGTTCTCGAGCAACACGTCTTCGTTGAGTTCGCTCAGGTCGATCGTGGCCTTCCACTCGGGCAGCCATTCCTCGGCGAAGTTGGTCGAGATCCCGGTGTCGTAGAGGATGCGTCCGGCCGGGTGGTTGATGATGTAGGCCAGCGAGGGACAGCGGTACCAAGTGCGCGGCATGCTGGTCCGACCAGGCAAGAGCATGTCGTTCGGGTTCGGATAGCCGAGCACGCCGTAGTCCATCCCCATGGTGCCCAGCTTGAGGCCTTGCAGTGTGGTTCCCATGATCTCTGCGCCCCTCTCTAGCTGGGGCCAACGTGCGGCGCGGGGGCATAGCCCCCCCCCCCGCCCCGTTGGTTGTTTGCACCCCCGGGGGGTTTTGGCCCGTGGGCGGGGGGAGGGCCCGGGCACCCGAGGGGG